>NZ_JBHYTT010000015.1:170636-184940 GCF_042749285.1 Streptomyces sp. NPDC059499 | reverse complement strand
TCGGTGCGCAGCGGGTTGATCTCCGAAACGGCACCGACAAACGTGGTCTTACCCACGCCGAAGCCCCCTGCCACCACGATTTTCGCCGAGGTGGTGGAGCGGGCTGCTCCGCCGCTAGAGCTTGCGAAGTCCACTGAGCACCCTTTCGAGCAGTGTCACGGCTGGTTGGCCGCCGGCGGCCTCGTCGCCGCCGGGCTGATGGATAGCGACGAGTCCGGCCTCGGCCAGGTCGGCGACGAGGATCCGGGCAACGCCGAGGGGGATCGAGAGAAGGGCCGAAACCTCGGCGACCGACTTGATCTCGATGCAGAGCCGGCAGATCCGCTGGTGCTCGGGCAGCTGCCCTTGGAGCCTCGACGGATCGGCCGTGGTGCTGACCAGTGCCTCGATGGCGAGCTGGTACCGCGGCCGGGTCCGGCCACCGGTCATGGCGTACGGCCGGACCAGCGGGTTGTGCGCCGCGGGCTTCGAAGGCTCGGGCGCCTGCCGCTGGACCGGCTGGATGCGCGACGGCGGTGCGTCGTAGCGCTGCGGCGGCTGCTGCTGCGGCCACCCGGATCCCGGTTGCTGGGGCTGTTGCTGCGGCCAGCCGCCCCCCTGCGCGCCCTGCGGCGACTGCTGGGGCTGCTGGTAGGGCTGGTAAGGCTGGTAAGGCTCTTGCGAACCCTGTCTGCCGGGCGTGGAGGGGTGGTTGAAGCGGTTGTCACCCTGCTCACCCGGAACCCGCCGACCACCCTCGTACGGGTGTCCGCCTGTGGGTGCTGCCACGTTTCCTCCTCCGACTGCCGGTCGCCATCCCAGTGGTGCCGCGCCACCGCACCTTATGGCGCGGTGACGAGAAACGCACTGTCTGTTTGTCAGTTAAGAAGACTTCCCTGGAGCTCGGCGCGAAGATCCGGGGTGAGAACACTTCCTGCACGGTCTACAAGAAGTGCCATTTCGTACCCAACCAGGCCGATATCGGCGTCCGGGTGGGCGAGGACGGCGAGTGAAGATCCGTCAGAGATGGACATGATGAAGAGGAATCCCCGCTCCATCTCCACAACGGTCTGATTGACGGCGCCGCCCTCGAAGATCCGGGAGGCACCCGCGGTCAGCGACGTCAGACCGGAGGCGACTGCCGCCAGCTGATCGGCGCGGTCGCGCGGGAAACCTTCGGACATCGCCAGCAGGAGTCCGTCGGCGGAGACCACCACCGTGTGCGACACCCCAGGGGTGTTGTCCACGAAGTTGGTGATCAACCAGTTCAGATTCTGCGCCGCCTGGCTCATCGGGCTCACACTAACGCTCCTGGTTGTAGGTGTTACTTGTGTCCGGCCCCGCGGTACGTCCCCGCTGAACACCACGTCGCAGATTGCTCAGCCTGCCACGTATGTCCTCGGGGGCGCGGGAGACCTGTGGGCCGCCCTGCTGGGTCTGTTCGGCCGTTCCCTCGACCAGATTGGCCTTGGGCACGCGCCGGGGGAGCCCGGACGGGGTGATGCCGCCCGCCTTCGGATCCTTGAGCTTCTCGGCCCGCTCCCAGCGCTCGTCGTTGGCCGAGCGCCAGTCGTCGGGGCCCTTCCCGCTCGCCGGTGCCGGCTGCGGCGGTTGGGGCTTCTCCTGCTTCGGCGGACGCTGCTGCTGTTCCGCCGCCGCAGGCTGATCGTTTCCACGGCCGGTGGGCTGCCAGTGCTGCTGGCCCGCACCCCGGCGCGGGAGACCCGCGGTAGTCAGGTCGTGACCGTTGTTCGGGGTGGGCCCCGGACGGTCGAAGCCTACGCGCTCCTGCGGCTCGGCGGGGGCGCTCGGAAGAGATTCCGCTTCGGGCTGGGCGAGCGGCTCGTACCC
Source organism: Streptomyces sp. NPDC059499 (assembly GCF_042749285.1). Classification (NCBI taxonomy): domain Bacteria; kingdom Bacillati; phylum Actinomycetota; class Actinomycetes; order Kitasatosporales; family Streptomycetaceae; genus Streptomyces; species Streptomyces sp. NPDC059499. Next base: position 183,110 of record NZ_JBHYTT010000015.1, on the reverse strand, counting down.
GCCCTGGTATCCGCCCTGATCCGCCCAATCACCCTGCTGGGGCTGGTCGGACTGAGGGGCGAACTGGTCGGCGTACTGCTCCTGCTGGGGCGCGGGCGCGGCGTACGAAGCTTCCGCATAGCCCTGCTGGGGCTGCTGGTAGCCGCCCTCGGCGCCGTACTGCTCGTAGCCGCCTTCGTACCCGGGCTGAGCGTAGCCCTGCTGTTCCGGGGCGTACTGCTCGGGCGCGTACTGCTCCTGGCCGTACTGCTCCTGGGCGTAGCCCTGCTGTCCCGCGCTGTTGTCCTGGAACATCGAATGCTCGGGTCCGGTCTGCGCCTCCAGCGCGGCCCGGCGCTCCTCACGCATCAGCGAGCGGCCGACCGGGTCCAGCTGCGGGGAGTCCGCCGCCGGGGTCTCGTAGCGCGAGTCGTCGAAGCCGAGCTCCGCCGCCGTACGCATCGGAGCGTGGTGCGCGGGCAGCTCGAACGGCTGGGGCTGCTGCTGCTCGGGAATGATGGAGGAGACGGTGAAGTCGCCCTGCGGCGCCGACTCGCCACCGCCACCATGGGTGATCGCGTCCGGAAGCATGACCAGCGACGTGGTGCCCGCCTGCTCGCCCGAGGGGCGGAGCTGGACGCGGACGCCGTGCCGGTCGGCCAGTCGGCCGACCACGAACAGACCCATGCGCTGGGACACCGCGGCGTCCACGGTCGGCGGGTTGGCCAGCTTGTGGTTGATGTCGGCGAAGTCCTCGGCGGTGAGGCCGATTCCCTTGTCGTGGATCTCGACCATGACACGGCCGTCGGGCAGCCGGGTCGCGGTGACGCGCACCTTGGTCTGCGGCGAGGAGAACGTGGTGGCGTTCTCCAGCAGCTCGGCCAGCAGGTGCACGAGGTCGGTCACGGCCTGGCCGTGGATCTCGCTCTCCGGAACACCGGTGAGCTCGATGCGCTCGTAGGACTCCACCTCGGAGGAGGCGGCCCGCAGGACGTCGACCAGCGGAACCGGCTGGTTCCAGCGGCGGCCGGGCTCCTCGCCGGCGAGAACGAGGAGGTTCTCGCCGTTGCGGCGCATACGGGTCGCCAGGTGGTCCAGCTTGAAGAGGCTCTCCAGCTGGTCCGGGTCGGCCTCGTTGTTCTCCAGGTCGGTGATGAGGGTCAGCTGGCCCTCGATGAGCGACTGGTTGCGGCGCGACAGGTTCGTGAAGATCGCGTTGACGTTGCCCCGCAGCATGGCCTGCTCGGCTGCGAGCCGGACCGCCTCGCGGTGCACCTGGTCGAAGGCTCGGGCGACCTCACCGATCTCGTCCTGGGTGTTGATCGGGATCGGCTGCACCCGGGTGTCCACCCGGCCGGGCTCGGTCCGCGACAGCTGGTCGACGAGCATCGGCAGGCGCTGCTCGGCGATGCCGAACGCGGCGGTACGCAGCTGGCGCATCGCACGGCTCATCTGGCGGGCCATGAGGCCCGCGATGATGAAGGCGGCCAGCAGCGAGATGATCACGATCGCGGCGTTGACGATGGCGTCGTTCCGGGCGCTGGACGAGATGTCCGCGGCCTCGGTGACCGCCTTGTCGACGAGCTCGTCCTCGACGGTGGTGTAGCCGTCGAACTTGGCGGTGGCGGCGGCCATCCAGGTCTCGGGGGTGATCCCCTTCTTCCGGAGGTCCTCGGGGCGCTGGCCCTGGCCGATCTGCTGGGCCATGCCGTCGAAGACCGAACCGTCGACGCTCGGCGGCGCAACGAAGGGCTGACCGGTGGCCGCGGCCTGCTCCTTGGCGGCCTTGAGCTGCTTGGCGCCCTCGGCGGCCTTGCCGGCCATGACTTCCTTGAGCCGCGCCACGTCGGCCTCGGTACCACCGGAGACGAACTCGCCGAGGGCGATCTGCTCCAGGTAGTTGTACGAGCCGAACGCCTTGACCTGGGCGTCGAAGGTGGCGTCCTTCTGGCTGGGGCGAACCAGCAGGTGCATACCGATGGAGCGCTGAAGCGACTCGGCGGCCTTGGCCAGCTCGATCGCGTACACGGTCCGGCCGTAGGTGGTGATGTTGCTGCTGCCCAGGCCGAGCTCGTTGGAGAACTCCATCAGCGAGTGCTGGACCTTGGTGTAGCCCTCTTCGGTCTTCACCGGGTCCATCGCCTCGGCGTAGGCGGCCTTGCGCAGCTCGGGGAGGAGCGGCTCCTCCACCTTGAACAGCTTGAGGCGGCGGTCCAGCCCCTCCTTGTCCGGCATGCCCTGCACGGCGGCGTCGAACTTCGTGGCCGCTTCGTCCGTGATGGCGCGGGCGTCCTCGACCTCGGGGGCCGTGCGCTCGTTGGACAGCAACGGCTGGGCGGTGAGGTCACGCTCGTTGAGCAGCGCCTGACCGTACTCCGCGGCTGCGCGGACGACCTGCGCCGTCTTCTCGGCGTCCTGGGCCTCGTTCCACCTGTCGACGGACCCCTTCACCTGGAAGCCGCCCATGACCAGGCCGACCAGTGCGGGGATCAGGAGAATCGCGTTCAGCCGGGTGGGCACCCGCCAGTTGCGCGGCGACAGCCGACTGGTGCTGCCACCTGCCGGTTCCGCCTCGGATATCTCCGCAGGCGACACCGCAGCGCGCGGCGGCGGGGTGAAATTGCCCCGCTCCGGCTGCGCCGCGGAGCCCTCGTTGCTTCGCCTCACTCGACCAACAACCTCTCGGCGTCGGCACCTACGTTGTGCCGGATTATTCGTTCAGGGCCGTATTACTCGGTAGTTCGACGCATTGCAGCACGCGGAGCGGCCGCGTTCCAAACAGTCGGAATGCCTGATTCCGAGTGCTGCAGGCGTCAGATAAAACGGGCATAAAGAACGAGCCCCGTCAAAAGGCGGGGCTCATGTGAGCACAGTGGTACTGCTCGGATGCGTCGGGTATCGATGCCGGTGCAATTCTCTGTCGAAATGTTATGAACACGGGGGCGGATCGTGTCAAAGGACACAGGCCGCCCCCGCTCGACTACAGCAACTTCCGTAGATCAATACCGACTTCGCGCTACTTGAGCCGTGCCATCAACGCGTGCTCCACCAGCGTGATCAGACCGCTCTTCGCATCTGCACGGTGACGGGCGTCCGTCGTGATGATCGGTGCGTCGGGCCCGATCTGCAGGGCCTCGCGCACCTCCTCGGGGGTGTAGGGCTGGTGTCCGTCGAAGCCGTTGAGGGCGATGACGAAGGGGAGGCCGCTGTTCTCGAAGTAGTCGACTGCGGGGAAGCAGTCGGCGAGTCGGCGGGTGTCGACGAGGACGACGGCGCCGATGGCGCCGCGGACCAGGTCGTCCCACATGAACCAGAAGCGGTCCTGTCCGGGGGTGCCGAACAGGTACAGGATCAGGTCCTGGTCCAGGGTGATGCGGCCGAAGTCCATGGCCACCGTGGTGGTGGTCTTGTCTCCGGTGTGGGTCAGGTCGTCGATGCCCGCGGAGGCGGACGTCATCACGGCTTCGGTGCGCAGCGGGTTGATCTCCGAAACGGCACCGACAAACGTGGTCTTACCCACGCCGAAGCCCCCTGCCACCACGATTTTCGCCGAGGTGGTTGCGCGGGTCGTCCCGCCGCTAGAGCTTGCGAAGTCCACTGAGCACCCTTTCGAGCAGTGTCACATCCGGCGCGCCGCCGGCCTCTCCATTGCCCGGCTGGTGGATTGCCACCATGCCGGCTTCCGCCAGGTCCGCCACCAGGATCCTGGCCACACCCAGCGGCATGGACAGCAGGGCCGAAACCTCGGCCACCGACTTGACCTCACGGCAGAGGTGGCAGATCCGCTGGTGCTCGGGGAGCAGAGTCCCGAGGTGAGCGGGGTCTGCTGTTGTGCTGACCAGCGCCTCTATCGCGAGCTGGTAGCGCGGCCGGGTCCGGCCGCCGGTCATTGCGTACGGACGGACCAGCGGCTGGTCGCCTTCACCGTCGTACGACGCGTGGTGCAGTGCGCCGTACGGATCAGGTGAGGCGGGTGGCGGGGTCATGAATCCTCCGGGCGTGACAGCAGGGTGTCGCCTTGCCGTCGGGAAGGGCCGGTGGGGGGTCTTTGACGGCCGGACGGGTGAGGGTTTCGAGTAGTACCTGGGGGGATCGTGTCAGGGGTCTGCCGCATGGCCGCCTAGTGGAGCAGACTGCCTTGTAGTTCGGCGCGGAGGTCAGGGGTGAGTACCGACCCCGCGCGGTCGACGAGGAGTGCCATCTCGTACCCGACCAGGCCGATGTCGGCGTCCGGGTGGGCGAGAACGGCCAGAGACGAACCGTCCGAGACGGACATGAGGAAGAGGAACCCTCGCTCCATCTCCACAACGGTCTGGCTCACGGCGCCGCCTTCGAAGATCCGGGAGGCACCCGCGGTCAGCGACGTCAGACCGGAGGCCACTGCCGCCAGCTGATCGGCGCGGTCGCGCGGGAAACCTTCGGACATTGCCAGCAGCAGGCCATCCGCGGAGACCACCACCGTGTGGGACACCCCAGGGGTGTTGTCCACAAAGTTGGTGATCAGCCAGTTCAGATTCTGCGCGGCCTGACTCATGGGGCTCAACTAACGCTCCTGCTGGTGAGTGGGGCCGAGTTGGAAACTGCCGGTAGACGGGCCGTTGTTGGCCTGTCGTCCCTGCTGGATGCCCCGGCGGAGATTGGTCAGACGGCCGCGTACGTCATCCGGCGCACGCGAAACCTGAGGTCCGGACTGATGATTCTGCTGCTGAGCGGTGCCCGGTACCAAATTGGCACGCGGAACCCGGCGCGGCAGCCCGGAGGTGGTGATCCCGCCCGCGGCGGGCTTCTTGACACGCTCCGCCTGACGCACGAGCTCGTCGTTGGGCGAGGCGCGCCAGGAACTGGTGACGCCGGCATCGGCCGCACCACGCCGGGGCATGGGCGGAGCCGGGGTGCCGACGGGCTCCGGAGCCGACGGTGCCTGCGGCTCGGCTGCGGGCGGCTGAGCGCCGCCCTGCCCCGGGCCGTGGAACCAGTTCGTCTCCAGCGTGTCGTACAGCGGCGTACGCCCGTCACCCGGACCGGCGGGCGGCAGCGCCTCGGGCTGCTGCGGCAGCGCCGGACGGCGAGGCGGCCCACCCGCGGGCTGGACCGGCGGACGCGGTGCACCGAAGTCGGCGTTGTCCTGCCGGCGCGGTGCGGGCATCTGCTGGTGCTGCGGGGCCTGGGCGCCGTAGCCCTGGTCCTGCGGCACCGGGGCGTTGAAGTCGGGACGGGCGAACTGCGCGGTGCTCGCCGGGTCCGGCGCCTGCGGCGCCGAGAAGTCCGGGCGGGCGAACTCGGCCGTGGCACCGGGGCCTTGGCGGTCGTTCATCGGCGGACGCTGGTTCGGCGCGTTGAACGGCTGCTGGGGAGCGGAGCTGCCCGGGCGGGCGAACCGGCCGGAGTCCGGCTCCTCGTGACCGCGCGGCGTGTCCGGCGAAGTACGCCGGGGAGCACCCTGCTCCTCGGTGCCCCAGCTCGCGCTCTGCGGATGCTGCGGCTGCGGGTTGCCACCGGGCAGCTCGGCCCGGGGACCGCCGGACGGCGGCAGCTGACGGCCGGGGCCGCCGGGCTGCTGGAAGCCGGCCTGCTCGTTGCGTGCCTGCTGCGGCTGCGGGGTCTGCCGGGCGGGCGGACCGCTCTGGCGGCCCTGCGGACCGGGCTGGGCCGGACCCGTGTGACCGAACAGGTTGGGCTGGCCCGAGTCCGTACGGCCGGGAGCCTCCTGCTGACCGCGCGCGCCCGTCCTTGCGCCGCCGCCGAAGGCGCCGCCGCCCTGGGCCTGGTTCGGACGGCCGGGGCCCTGCGGGCCGCCGTCACGCGCGGGCAGCGCGGCCCGCGGGCCGGAGCCCGTGCCGACCTGTCCGCGCTGCGGACCGGAACCCAGGCCCTTGCCGGGAGGAGTGGACGGGGAACCCGCGAGTCCGGGACGCTGACCCGCGCCCGCACCGGAGCCGCCGGCCAGGAGGCCACCGGGAGAACCGCCCTGCGGGGCCTGACCCTGCTTGGACGGCGGCTGCTTGCCGCCGTGCGCGACCTCCATGGGCAGCATGACCAGCGCGGTCGTACCGCCGGAGTCGGAGGGACGCAGCTGGATACGGATGCCGTGACGCAGGGACAGCCGGCCGACCACGAACAGACCCATGCGGCGGGACACCGAGACGTCCACGGTGGGCGGCGATGCGAGCCGCTCGTTGATCGCCGCGAGGTCCTCGGGGGAGAGGCCGATACCCGTGTCGTGGATCTCGACGAGCACACGCCCGTCGGGCAGCGCGTGACCGGTGACCCGGACCTTCGTCTGCGGCGAGGAGAACGACGTCGCGTTCTCCAGCAGCTCGGCGAGGAGGTGCACGAGGTCGTTGACGACGCGGCCGGCCACTTCGGTGGCGGGCACCGCGGCCAGTTCGATGCGCTCGTACTGCTCCACCTCGGACGCGGCGGCGCGGAGCACGTCGACCAGCGGCACCGGACGGGTCCAGCGGCGGCCCGGCTCCTCGCCCGCGAGGACGAGCAGGTTTTCGCCGTTACGGCGCATACGGGTCGCGAGGTGGTCGAGCTTGAAGAGGGAGGACAGCTGGTCCGGGTCGGCCTCGCGCGACTCCAGTTCGGAGATGAGCGAGAGCTGACGCTGGATGAGGCCCTGGCTTCGGCGCGAGAGGTTGGTGAACATCGCGTTGACGTTGCCTCGCAGCAGCGCCTGCTCGGCGGCCAGTCGGACCGCCTCGCGGTGCACGTCGTCGAAGGCCGCGGCCACCTTGCCGATCTCGTCCCGGGAGTGCACACCGACCGACTCGACCGAGGTGTCGACGTCCTGCGGGTCGGTCTCGGAGAGCTGCTTGACGAGCTCGGGCAGCCGGTCCTGGGCGACCCGGGTCGCGGTGTCCTGCAGCCGCCGCAGCGAGCGGATCATGGACCGCGCCACGACGAAGGCGCCGACCAGGGAGACACCGAGGACGAGGAGGATGACCGCACCGTTGAGGATGGCGTCGCGCTGGGAGGCCTCGCGCAGCTCGCGGGCCTTGCCCTCCATCTCACCGAGGAGGGTCTCCTCGATGGTGTTCATGGCAGAGATCTTGTTGGAGCTCTGGTCGAACCAGTCCATGTACGTGCGGGACTTGCGGCCCTCCAGCCCGAGCGGGCTGTCGAGGACCTGCTTCGCGTACATGTCCGCGGCGGCGATCTCGGGGTTGCCGTTCTTGAGCGAGTCCGTCAGCTCGGCGGCGTCGCTGCCGGTGGCCGTGTAGGTCGTGTCGAACGTCTGGAGGGCCAGCGTCTCTTTGCGGTTGGCGTTGCGGCCGAAAATCTTGTCGTTGTCGTTGAGGTGCGTGACGGTGCTGTCGCCGCCCGGCAGTGCCGCGGCGATGATCGCGCGCTGGACGGAGGCGTACTCCTTGGCGGAGGAGAAGGCCGCCAGGGCACGGGTCCGCTTGATCATGTCGGGGCTGTTGGTCGCCTGCGCCATGTCCTGCGAGAGACCCAGCAGCGCGGTGATCAGCTGGCTGTACTGGTCGACCGTGCTGAGGCTCGGGGTGCCCTTGGCGTACGCGTCCTTACGGATGCTGCTGAGCTCGCCGAGCTGGGTGGCGATCTGGTTGACGCTGGAGCGGATGCCCTCCAACGCCTCGTCGCTCTGCGTGTCGCCGATGTCGTCGGTTGCGTCGAAGAACGCGTCCTTGGCCCGGTCGGTCCGCTTCCGAGGCGTGGTGATGTTGAAGTCTGTGGGCTTCGCGCCGTTCGCCAGGGGTCCGGCGGACGCGTCGCGCTCGTTCTGGAGCGCCTTGGCGAGCGCGGTCGCCTGCTTGGTCATCTGGGTCAGCAGCTGCATGTGCTCCAGCTGTTCCATGTCGTTCATGGACTCGTTGATCCGCAGTCCGCCCAGCGTGGTCGCGGCGACCACGGGAAGGGCGAGGAGCGAGACCAGACGGGTGCTGATGCGCCAGTTGCGCAGGGCTATGCGTGAGCCGGTGCCGATCGGCCCAGCGGGTTGGAGAGGCGTGGCCGGATCCGCGCCGCTGCTGCTCGTCGTATCCGAGCGCTGCGCGCGGTCACCACTGCCGCCGGCTACGGCCGGCCCGGGGTTCTGGGCGTGCTGGGGCGAGGAACCGCGGTCGGTCCCGCCGCGCGGCTCCTGTTCCGCCGGAGCGCTGCCATCCCTCTTGAAACGTCCCTGCACTAGCGTCGCAACCTCTGGACCAGGCGTCCCACCACGTGTTCGGGCGGGACGGTGTCGGCGTCGTGGGGCGCTGGACGCGCCCCATGGTGGTCGTGAGTGACCGGCGTACTTCCCCCTCCCGCCGCCACTCGGCGCTGCGTTGCGCCCCTGCGCGCCGGGCCTGAAACCCGCGGCGGTGCGTGGAATTCCAGCACAGTGGAGGATCTCCAACAAGGCCCACGTACCGGGCTGTGACCTGCGTGACACCCTGTGACCGCTGGGTAACAAACCGTGGAGAGTGTTCAGGGGCAAATCGGATGATTGGGGGTGCACCCCCCGGGGGTCGGTGGTGTCCCAGTCGACATGATCGGGAGCGGAATGGCAGATTCAGTGCCGTAATGCCCGCTTTGCTTCCCGTGGTCGGCTGTCCGCAATGGGTAAATTGTCGGCAACTTCGTGAGCAAACTCACATGATGATCGACGTCTCTTCCCCGCACCCACAGGGAATCGGATGTTTAGCCTGACGCTTTACAGGGATAGCGAATCCGACAACCGGCGCCCCTCCGGGCGGCGCCCCAGCGACAAGGGTCCACACGGCAGATGAAGACGACGATGCTGTTCCGCAACATTGCCAACCCCCGGCGCACCACGCTGGCGCACCTCGAGGACGCCGTGGCGCTGCACACGCCGGAGCAGCCGGAGCACGCCGTCGACCTGCCCACCCAGACGGCCAACCCCCGCCGCACCATCCTCATGGAAGCACCCGCCACGGCCGCCGGCTGATGCGCGCGGCTGTCCCCTCTCACCGCGCTAGCCTGGAGCGTCAGTCTTCAGCCAGCCAGCAAGTGAGGGGCGACAGCATCCCGTGCGCATCGCCAGGTTCTCCATCGACGGCAATGTCGCCTTCGGCGCGGTCGAGGGCGACAGCCCCGACAGCCTCGTCCTCGACATCATCAGGGGCATCCCGTACACCGACTTCGAGCTCTCCGGGACCAAGGTTCCGCTGAGCAAGGTCCGGCTGCTGCCCCCCGTGCTCCCCAACAAGGTCGTGGCCATCGGCCGCAACTACGCGGAACACGCCGCCGAGCTCGGCAACGAGGTCCCGGATGTCCCCGTCGTCTTCTTCAAGCCCACCACCTCGGTGATCGGCTCCGGTGACGCCATCGAGTACCCCTCCTTCTCCGACGAACTGCACCACGAGGCCGAGCTGGCCGTGGTCATCGGCCGGATGTGCCGCGAAGTTCCGCGTGAGCGTGTCAAGGACGTCATCTTCGGCTACACCTGCGCCAACGACGTCACGGCCCGTGACGCCCAGAAGCGCGAGAAGCAGTGGGGCCGGGCCAAGGGCTTCGACACGTCCTGCCCGCTGGGCCCCTGGGTGGAGACCGACCTCGACCCCCGCGACCTGACCGTCCAGGCGACGGTCAACGGCGAGCAGCGCCAGCTGGGCCGCACGAGCGACATGATCCGCTCGATCGAGGACCTGATCGTCCACATCACGGAAGCCATGACGCTGCTCCCGGGCGACGTGATCCTCACCGGAACCCCCGCAGGGGTCGGACCCCTGCACGTCGGCGACGAAGTCGCCGTCACCATCGAAGGCATCGGCACTCTCACCAACAAGGTGATCAAGCGTGGTTAACGCACCCGTCCGCGTACGTTTCTGTCCCTCCCCGACCGGTAACCCCCATGTGGGCCTGGTCCGGACGGCCCTCTTCAACTGGGCCTTCGCCCGGCACCACCAGGGCACCCTGGTCTTCCGTATCGAGGACACCGACGCGGCCCGCGACTCCGAGGAGTCCTACGAGCAGCTGCTCGACTCGATGCGCTGGCTCGGCATGGACTGGGACGAGGGCCCCGAGATCGGCGGCCCGCACGCCCCGTACCGCCAGTCGCAGCGCATGGACCTCTACAAGGACGTCGCCGAGAAGCTCCTCGCCGCCGGTCACGCGTACCACTGCTACTGCACCACCGAGGAGCTCGACACCCGCCGCGACGCCGCCCGCGCCGCCGGCAAGCCGTCGGGTTACGACGGCCACTGCCGCGCGCTGACCGCCGAGCAGACCGCGGCGTACGAGGCCGAGGGCCGGACCTCCATCGTCCGCTTCCGGATGCCCGACGAGGCGATCACCTTCACCGACCTCGTCCGCGGTGACATCACCGTCCAGCCGGAGAACGTCCCCGACTACGGCATCGTCCGTGCCAACGGCGCTCCCCTGTACACGCTGGTCAACCCCGTCGACGACGCGCTGATGGAGATCACCCACGTCCTGCGCGGTGAGGACCTGCTCTCCTCCACCCCGCGCCAGATCGCCCTCTACAGGGCGCTCATCGAGCTGGGCATCGCCAAGGACACCCCCGCCTTCGGCCACCTCCCCTACGTCATGGGAGAGGGCAACAAGAAGCTCTCCAAGCGCGACCCGCAGGCCTCGCTCAACCTCTACCGCGAGCGCGGCTTCCTGCCCGAGGGGCTGCTGAACTACCTCTCGCTGCTCGGCTGGTCGATCGCCGAGGACCGCGACATCTTCGGCCGTGACGAGCTGGTGGCCGCGTTCGACATCGCCGACGTCAACGCCAACCCGGCGCGCTTCGACCTGAAGAAGGCCGAGCACATCAACGCCGAGCACCTGCGGATGCTCGACGTGAAGGCCTTCACCGAGGCCTGCGGCCCGTGGCTGAAGGCCCCGTTCGCCCCCTGGGCGCCCGAGGCCTTCGACGCGGGGCAGTTCGCCGAGATCGCCCCGCACGCGCAGACCCGTGTGACGGTCCTCTCGGACATCACGGCCAACGTCGACTTCCTCTTCCTGGACGAGCCCGTCCATGACGAGGCGTCCTGGACGAAGGCCATGAAGGAGGGTTCCGACGCCCTGCTCGTCACGGCCCGCGCCGAGCTGACCGCCGCCGACTGGAACGCCGAGGCGCTCAAGACGGCCGTCCTCACCGCCGGCGAGAAGCACGGCCTGAAGCTCGGCAAGGCCCAGGCCCCGGTCCGTGTCGCCGTCACCGGCCGCACGGTCGGTCTGCCGCTCTTCGAGTCCCTGGAGATCCTGGGCCGCGAGAAGACGATCGCCCGCATCGACGCCGCGCTGGCCAAGCTGGCCGCGTAACCGTCGTACGCGGTCCGGAGGCCGGGTTCCCACGGGAGCCCGGCCTTTGGCGTTCACGGCGCCCCGTGCGGCAGCTGTCCGGACATGGGACCGCAAAAGCCCACCATGCGCGCCGCACGGGCGCATACGCTGGTGGGCATGGCGATTCGCGCGGTCCTCTGGGACGTGGACGACACGATCTTCGACTACGCGGGTTCGGACCGTAACGGTCTGCTGCGGCATCTGCGCGCGGAGGGACTGGCCGACAGTGACGAGGACCACCACGACCGCTGGATGCGCATCGCCTCCGTCCACTGGGCGCGGGTGGCCGCCGGGGAGTCCGACTGGTACGCGCACTGCCGGGACCGGGTCCGGGAGTTCCTGGACGCCGAGCTGAGCGACGAGGACGCCGACGCGTGGTTCACCCGGTACGTCGGGCACTACGAAAGCTCCTGGGAACTCTTCCCCGACACGGTGCCGGTGCTCGACGCGCTGGCCGTCACACACCGGCACGCGATCCTGTCGAACTCGTCCGTCGAGCACCAGGAGCGCAAACTGCGGGCCCTCGGGGTGCGTGACCGCTTCGAGGTCCTGCTGTGCGCGAGGGAGCTCGGCGTCTACAAGCCGGACGCCAGGGCCTTCCTCTCGGCCTGCGAGGCGCTGGAGCTCGACCCGCACGAGGTGGTCTACGTCGGCGACGAGCCCGACATCGACGCCGCCGGAGCCGTGGCCGCGGGTCTCACCGGGGTGTGGCTGGACCGGCGAGGGCGCGGCGGGCGCCCGGAACTCGTCCGGATCACCGGGCTGGAGGAGCTCCCCGGTCTGCTGGCAGGCAATACCCGTTTTGGAGCGCCGGACACCTTCAGGTAATGTTCTTCCTGCGCCGCCCGAGCGGACCGAAAGATCCGGCCGGGAAGCGCAGACAGAAATGAAACCCCCAAGGGGTTGCGTTTCAGTGGGCTATGGTGTAATTGGCAACACTACGGTTTCTGGTACCGTCATTCTAGGTTCGAGTCCTGGTAGCCCAGCGCAAGACCGAAGTAACAAGCCCCCGTTGTGTAGCGGCCTAGCACGCTGCCCTCTCACGGCAGTAGCGCCGGTTCGAATCCGGTCGGGGGTACAGATCCTTCCCGCGAGAACATCTGGGTCGCACCCACGTTCTTGATGCAGGATCGCTAGGGCCCCCGTTGTGTAGCGGCCTAGCACGCTGCCCTCTCACGGCAGTAGCGCCGGTTCGAATCCGGTCGGGGGTACTTGCAACACCATGGGCTATGG
>NZ_JBHYTT010000015.1:0-170536 GCF_042749285.1 Streptomyces sp. NPDC059499 | reverse complement strand
GCGCAAGACCGAAGTAACAAGCCCCCGTTGTGTAGCGGCCTAGCACGCTGCCCTCTCACGGCAGTAGCGCCGGTTCGAATCCGGTCGGGGGTACAACAGCTCGACAGGGAAAGGCCCTTCACCTCGGTGAAGGGCCTTTCTCGTGTGTCGCACGGCCTGTTGGGCGAGGTGGCCGGCCCGGCAGGGGTGGTCGAGGCGGATATGGGAGTGCCCGTGCAGCCGCCCAAGGAGCGTCGTGCGGGGAAGAGTTCACCCGGCTCCCGGGTGCGATTCGTGTGGCGTGCGTCCGGGGAGTGAGCACCGGAAGGAAGAAGCAGGATGAAGAAGGGGGCCGCCACGGCGCTGGAGCGGCCTTCGGGGAAAGGGTGGTGCGTTGTACCGGTTCAGCCGGTGCGGCGCAGGGCCTCGCTCAGCCGCGCGGCCGAGTCGATGACCGCCTGGGCGTGCATCCGCCCGGGGTGGCGGGTCAGCCGCTCGATCGGGCCGGAGACGGAGACCGCTGCGACCACCCGGTTCGACGGACCGCGGACCGGTGCGGAGACCGAGGCCACGCCCGGCTCGCGCTCGCCGATCGACTGGGCCCAGCCGCGGCGCCGTACGCCGGAGAGGGCCGTCGCCGTGAAGCGGGCCCCCTGCAGGCCGCGGTGCAGGCGCTCCGGCTCCTCCCAGGCCATCAGGATCTGGGCGGAGGAACCCGCCTTCATGGTGAGCGTGGAGCCGACCGGCACGGTGTCCCGCAGTCCGGACAGACGCTCCGCCGCCGCCACGCAGATCCTCATGTCGCCCTGCCGGCGGTAGAGCTGCGCGCTCTCGCCGGTGATGTCGCGCAGATGCGTGAGAACGGGTCCTGCCGTCGCCAGGAGCCGGTCCTCACCCGCCGCGGCCGCGAGTTCCGCGAGCCGGGGGCCGAGAATGAAACGGCCCTGCATGTCCCTCGCCACCATCCGGTGGTGTTCCAGTGCCACGGCCAGTCGATGAGCCGTGGGCCTTGCAAGCCCTGTCGCCGCGACCAGTCCGGCGAGGGTGGCCGGACCGGACTCCAGGGCGCTCAATACCAGAGCTGCCTTGTCGAGAACGCCGACGCCGCTAGAGTTGTCCATACGACGATACTCGCGTCTCACTCTGTGAAACGCAAGTTCAATTTTCTCCGGAAGTTGCGAACCTGTACGTGCGGCCGTACAACGGCCCGCAGCCACCGCCCCGCTCGGGGGTCCGGACGGAGGCGCACCGAATCTCTAGTTGGGCCGGCGAAGACGCCGGCCGGAGGGAAAGCGATGGGTAGGACACTCGCGGAAAAGGTCTGGGACGACCACGTCGTCCGGCGCGCGGAGGGCGAGCCCGACCTTCTCTTCATCGATCTGCACCTGCTGCACGAGGTGACCAGCCCGCAGGCGTTCGACGGCCTGCGTCAGGCCGGACGCCCGGTACGGCGCCTCGACCTCACCATCGCCACCGAGGACCACAACACCCCGACCCTCGACATCGACAAGCCGATCGCCGACCCGGTCTCCCGCGTCCAGCTGGAGACCCTGCGCAAGAACTGCGCGGACTTCGGCGTCCGGCTGCACTCGCTCGGCGACGTCGAGCAGGGTGTCGTGCACGTGGTCGGTCCGCAGCTGGGCCTGACCCAGCCCGGTACCACCGTGGTCTGCGGCGACTCCCACACCTCCACCCACGGCGCGTTCGGTGCGCTGGCCTTCGGTATCGGCACCAGCCAGGTCGAGCACGTCCTGGCCACCCAGACGCTGCCGCTGGCCCGCCCGAAGACCATGGCGATCACCGTCGAGGGCGAACTGCCCGACAGTGTCACCGCCAAGGACCTGATCCTGGCGATCATCGCCCGGATCGGCACCGGCGGCGGCCAGGGCTACATCCTCGAATACCGCGGTTCCGCCATCGAGAAGCTCTCGATGGAGGCCCGGATGACCATCTGCAACATGTCGATCGAGGCCGGCGCCCGCGCGGGCATGATCGCCCCGGACCGGACCACCTTCGACTACCTGCAGGGCCGCGACCACGCGCCCCAGGGCGCGGACTGGGACGCGGCGGTGGCGTACTGGGAGACCCTGCGCTCCGACGACGACGCCGTCTTCGACGCCGAGGTCGTCATCGAGGCCGCGGAGCTCGCGCCGTTCGTCACCTGGGGCACCAACCCCGGCCAGGGCGCGCCCCTGTCGGCCAACGTCCCCGACCCTGCTTCGTACGAGGACGCCTCGGAGCGCAACGCCGCCGAAAAGGCCCTGGAGTACATGGGGTTGACCGCCGGCCAGCCGCTCCGCGAGATCAGCGTCGACACCGTCTTCGTAGGTTCCTGCACCAACGGCCGGATCGAGGACCTGCGCAACGTGGCCTCGATCATGGACGGCCGCAAAGTCGCCGACGGCGTACGGATGCTGGTCGTCCCGGGCTCGGTCCGGGTCGCCCTGCAGGCCGTCGAGGAGGGCCTGGACAAGGTCTTCACGGCCGCCGGCGCCGAATGGCGGCACGCGGGCTGCTCGATGTGCCTCGGCATGAACCCCGACCAGCTGGCCCCCGGCGAGCGCTCCGCCTCCACCTCGAACCGCAACTTCGAGGGCAGGCAGGGCAAGGGCGGCCGCACGCACCTGGTCTCCCCGCAGGTCGCCGCAGCGACCGCCGTACTGGGCCATCTGGCCTCGCCCGCAGACCTGTCCGACGCCCGTACGCCCGCCGGAGTCCGATAACCATGGAAGCATTCACCGCACACACAGGCCGGGCCGTCCCGCTGCGCCGCAGCAACGTCGACACCGACCAGATCATCCCCGCGCACTGGCTGAAGAAGGTCACCCGCGACGGCTTCGAGGACGGGCTCTTCGAGGCCTGGCGCAAGGACGAGAACTTCGTTCTCAACCGGCCCGAGCGTGCCGGCGCCTCCGTACTGGTGGCCGGCCCCGACTTCGGCACCGGCTCGTCCCGCGAGCACGCGGTCTGGGCCCTGCAGAACTTCGGCTTCAAGGCGGTCATCTCCTCCCGGTTCGCCGACATCTTCCGCGGCAACTCGCTGAAGAACGGTCTGTTGACCGTCGTCCTCGACCAGAAGGTCGTCGACGCGCTGTGGGACCTGGCGGAAGCCGATCCGACGGCCGAGATCACCGTCGACCTGGAGAAGCGACAGGTTCTCGCCGAGGGAATCACCGCCGACTTCGAGCTCGACGAGAACGCCCGCTGGCGACTGTTGAACGGGCTCGACGACATCAGCCTCACCCTTCAGAACGAAGCGGACATTGCGACTTACGAGGCGGCCAGGCCGTCCCATAAGCCGCGCACAATTGACGCCTGAGCAGCGCTTTTCCCGAACTGCGCCCCCTGCCTTCCGGCAGGGGGCGCAGTCGCTTGTTGAGACCCCCTCGGGCGACAACTCGCCCCAGATGGCACAATCGGTGCATGGGACGCGACAGCCAACTCGAGCTCTATGGCGAAGTCGCCGACCGATTGAAGGAAGCGCACGCAAGGGTGCGCTCACTGCAAGTCCCGGAGGGCGTAAGGATGGCGCTGTCCCGGAAGCTGCTGGTCGTCACGGCCGCGGCTAAGCACGATCTCCCGGACGCGGCAAGGCGTCTGGACCGGTTGATGAAGGACCTCGATGAGGGCCGATTCCCCGAAGGTGACTGACTCTGCGGAACAGCGCAGCAGCCGACTTCGTTGCGGCACTAGGGTGATTAGCCCGTTTCGTGTTTGATTTGCGGTATATATCTGCCTAACGTGCGAAAAAGCCTGAACAGTTTCGTTCCGGCGATGTCTCCGAAGGGGAAGACGTGAACAAGGCGCAGCTCGTAGAAGCGATTGCCGACAAGGTCGGCGGCCGCCAGCAGGCCGCGGACGCGGTCGATGTGGTACTCGACGCGATCGTCCGTGCGGTTGTCGCAGGGGATCGTGTCTCGGTCACCGGCTTCGGCTCGTTCGAGAAGGTCGACCGCCCCGCCCGGTACGCCCGCAACCCGCAGACGGGCGAGCGCGTACGGGTCAAGAAGACGTCCGTGCCGCGATTCCGTGCGGGACAAGGGTTCAAGGACCTGGTGAGCGGCTCGAAGAAGCTCCCCAAGGGCGGCGAAGTGGCCGTGAAGAAGGCTCCCAAGGGCAGCCTCTCGGGCGGTGCTTCCACCCGTACGACCACGAAGGCCGCGGCCAAGAAGGCCACCGCCAAGAAGGCCACCGCGCGCAAGACCACCGCCGCCGCGGCGAAGAAGACCACCGCGGCCGCGAAGAAGACCACGGCGAAGAAGACCACCGCCACGGCCAAGAAGACCACCGCGGCCGCGAAGAAGACGGCCCCGGCCAAGAAGGCGACGGCCACGAAGAAGACCGTGGCCGCCAAGACCGCACCCGCCAAGAAGACCACGGCGAAGAAGGCGCCCGCGAAGAAGACCACGGCGCGCAAGACCACAGCCAAGAAGGTCACCGCACGCAAGAAGTGAGACCGGGCAACGCTCGCTTCTCATACGCGCCGGGCCGGGCTCCCTCCGGGGAGCCCGGCCCGCGGGCTGTCAGGAGCCGTTCACAGCGTCTGCAGGGTCACCAGGGTGATCCGGAGGGAAGCCCCCTCGCCCTCGGTCTCGAGCCGTACCCGCTGGCCCGGACGCAGCAGCCGCAGGCTGCCCGCGTCGAAGGCGGCGGCATCGAAGTCCACCGGGGTGCCGTCGTCGAGAAGCACGCTGCCCGTGCGGGTCTCGGAGTCGTACGTGAACGAGGTCGCCTGCATGAACGGCAGCCTATCGGTCCACGGCCGGCGCCACCGAGGTGCGCAGCCGAGCGGTGTACGGCCCCACTCCGAGGGCCATGGCCACCTCCAGATCCTCGCCCGTGTCCACGTCCCTGCGCACGGAGTCGAGGCCGGGCAGCGAGATCTCCTCGGCGCCCGACGCCAGGTGCCGTGCCGCGGACGGTCCGCCGAAGGCCGGCCGCAATTCCACCCCCGGTGCCGCCGAGAGAAATGTGGTCCCGATTCCCTGCGAATCGGTGACAAATGCGCGCGGAAATGCCGCCGAGAATTCGAGCACCCGCGCCAATTCCTCCGGGCGCAGTGCGGGCAGATCCGCGTTGAGAGCGGCCACCGCCGCGCCGGGACGCCGAGCGAGCACGGACCGCGCTCCGTACTCCAGCGCGGCGTTCAGCCCGGCCGCCGGTGCGTCGGCCACGACGCGGGCCCCGAGGGCCGCCAGCGCCGCCCCCGCGGTCCGGTCGTCCGTGACGACCACCACATCCCGTACGGCCCGGCAGCACAGCGCGGCGTACACCGTGTCCTGGGCGAACGCCAGGGCGAACCGGGGGCGGAGTTCCTCACCCGCCGCCCGCCCCAACCGGCTCTTGGCGCGCGCGAGGGGTTTCAGCGGGACGACCAGGGACCAGGACTCGGTCGGGTCGGTGTTCGTGGCGATCTCCCCCTCCGTGCGCATCAGGACTTATTCTCGCCTGCCGGTACGACAACCCGGAGGTCCGCCCCCGCAGGCGAGGCGTACGGTGTTCTCCACACAGAAGCGGCCTGGGGGCGAGACGTCACCGCCACGAGCCAGGCAGCAGGTCAGTTCCTAGAGGAAGGCGTCCGAGTGTCCCGCCGTAGAATCGGCTTCTGGTACCGCCTGGCGGCGGTCATCGCAAAACCGCCCCTGGTGGTTCTGTTCAAGCGCGACTGGCGGGGAATGGAACACATTCCGGCCGATGGCGGATTCATCACAGCGGTCAATCACAACTCGTATCTGGACCCGCTTTCGTACGGTCACTTCCAGTACAACACCGGCCGGGTACCGCGGCTCCTCGCAAAAGCGGGACTGTTCAGGACCCCCTTTGTCGGAATGATGCTCCGTGGCACCGGACAGATCCCCGTATACCGTGAGACGACCGACGCGCTGGATGCTTTCCGCGCCGCCGTCGACGCCATCGAGCGGGGCGAATGCGTCGCCTTCTACCCGGAGGGCACCCTCACCCGGGACCCCGACATGTGGCCGATGGCCGGCAAGACCGGAGCCGCCCGCGTCGCGCTGATGACCAAGGCCCCCGTCATCCCCGTCGCCCAGTGGGGCGCCAACCTCGCGATGCCGCCCTACGCCAAGGACAACAAGCTCCAGCTGTTCCCCCGCAAGACCCTCACGGTCCAGGCAGGACCGCCGGTGGACCTCTCCCGCTTCTACGGACTCGAGCCGACGCCCGAGGTGCTGCGCAGTGCCACCGAGGTCATCATGGCCGCGGTCACCGCACAGCTGGAGGAAGTACGCGGCGAGAAGGCCCCCGTCGAGCTCTACGATCACCGCAAGGCCCGTGCTGAACAGCGGCGCAAGGCAGAGGGAAAGGGACCCACGTGACGCACCCCGCAAAGGCAGCCGTCTTCGGAACCGGCTCATGGGGTACGGCCTTCGCCATGGTCCTGGCGGACGCCGGCTGCGAGGTCACCCTCTGGGGCCGCCGCGCCGAAGTCGCCGACGCCATCAACACGACCCGTACCAACCCGGGCTATCTGCCGGGAATTGAGCTCCCCGCCTCGGTCCGGGCCACCACCGACGCCGCCGAGGCACTGCGCGGCGCCGACTTCGCGGTCCTGGCCGTGCCCTCGCAGACGCTGCGCGCCAACCTCGCCGACTGGGTCCCGTACCTGGAAGCGGACACGGTGCTCGTCTCGCTGATGAAGGGGGTCGAACTCGGCACCGCCAAGCGGATGAGCGAGGTCATCCAGGACGTCGCCGGAGTCGCCGCGAACCGTATCGCCGTCGTCACGGGACCCAACCTCGCCAAGGAGATCGCCGAACGCCGCCCCGCGGCCGCCGTCGTCGCCTGCTCGGACGAATCCGTGGCCCAGCGCCTCCAGACCGCCTGCCACACCCCGTACTTCCGGCCGTACACCAACACCGACGTCGTCGGCTGCGAACTCGGCGGCGCCGTCAAGAACGTCATCGGTCTCGCCGTGGGCATCGCCGACGGCATGGGCCTCGGCGACAACACCAAGGGCTCGCTGATCACCCGCGGCCTCGCCGAGACCACCCGCCTCGGCCTCGCCATGGGCGCCGACCCGCTGACCTTCTCCGGACTCGCGGGCCTCGGCGACCTGGTGGCCACGTGCTCGTCCCCGCTGTCGCGCAACCACACCTTCGGCACCAACCTCGGCCGGGGGATGACGCTCCAGGAGACCGTCGCCGCCACCAGCCAGACGGCCGAAGGCGTCAAGTCCTGTGAGTCGGTGCTCGATCTGGCACGCAGGCACGGTGTCGACATGCCCATCACCGAGACGGTCGTCAGCATCGTCCACGAGGGCAAGCCGCCGGTGGTCGCGGTCAAGGAACTGATGTCGCGCAGCGCCAAGCCCGAGCGGCGCTGACTCGAGTCCTACCAGCAGGTACGCTCATCGCGATATGAGCAGCCAGAACCTCCCCCAGAGCCCTGAGAGCCCCCTGAGCTCCGAGCAGAGCTCCGAGCAGGGCCGCAAGCCGCGCGTGGCCGTCGTGTTCGGCGGCCGGAGCTCCGAACACGGCATCTCGGTCGTCACGGCCGGTGCCATCATGAGCGCCATCGACCGGACGAAGTACGACGTCCTGCCGATCGGCATCACCCGGGACGGACGTTGGGCCCTCACAGCCGACGACCCGGCCCGTATGGCCATCACGGACCGCAAGGTGCCCGAGGTGGACCAGCTGACCGAGTCCGCACAGGGAGTCGTCGCGCTCTCCGTCGACCCGGGCAGCCGTGAGGTGGTCCTCAGCGAACCCGGTGCGGTGCCCACGGCCCTCGGCGAGGTCGACGTCGTCTTCCCCATGCTCCACGGCCCGTACGGCGAGGACGGCACGCTCCAGGGGCTCCTCGAGCTCTCCGGTGTGCCGTACGTCGGCGCGGGTGTCCTCGCCTCGGCCGTCGGCCAGGACAAGGAGTACATGAAGCGGGTGTTCACCTCCTTCGGGCTGCCGGTCGGCCCGTACGAGGTCGTCCGCCCCCGGGAATGGGAGTCCGACCGCGCCGGCGCCCGCAAGCGCATCATGGAGTTCGCCGCCGAACACGGCTGGCCGCTCTTCGTGAAGCCCGCCCGCGGTGGCTCCTCCATGGGCATCACCAAGGTCGACGACGCCGCCGGCCTCGACGAGGCCATCGAGGAAGCCCGCAGGCACGACCCCAAGTTCCTCGTGGAGTCCCTGCTGCGCGGCCGTGAGATCGAGTGCGGCGTGCTGGAGTTCGAGGACGGGCCCCGCGCCAGCGTCCCCGCAGAGATCCCGCCGGTCACCTCGCACGACTTCTACGACTTCGAGGCCAAGTACATCGACTCGGCGGCCGGCCTGGTGCCCGCCCCGCTCACCGAGGAGCAGACCGCCGAGGTCCAGCGGCTCGCCGTCGAAGCCTTCGAGGCCGCCTCCTGCGAGGGCCTGGTGCGCGCCGACTTCTTCCTCACCGAGGACGGCACGTTCGTCATCAACGAGATCAACACCATGCCGGGCTTCACCCCGATCTCCATGTACCCGCGCATGTGGCAGGAGAGCGGTGTGGACTACCGGGAGCTGGTGGACCGGCTCATCCAGTCCGCGCTGAACCGCTCCACCGGACTGCGCTGACCCCGAGGGCTAGAGACTGTCGGGCACCGTGGCCCTGACCGGTGCGGCGAACGCCGACAGGGGGGTGGCGTCGTGGGCGTACTCCGCCCCGAGTGTCACCTCGACATACGCCTTGCGGTAGGTGGTCGTGAACCGCGGACCGGCGTCATCCCGCTGCTCCAGCAGCCAGTTGACGCCGTCCGCGTCGATCGCCTCGGACTGGACATCGTCCATTTTCGCGGGCCGGGGGACTCCGCAGCGCAGTACGATCGCCCCGTCCCCCCAGGCGGCGGTCAGCTCGGAATCCGGTCCGGGATCACTCCGCTCGAGACCGGTAATGGTCTTCGGCAGCTCCTTGTGCAACGCCCCGCAGTACGCTGCGGCCTCCGGCGACGGCGTGGGAACCGTGACCGAGAGGCGGGCGTCGCCGGAGGAGCAGCCCACCGCGGCCAGGACGAGCAGGACGGCGGCGGGCGCGGCGAGAAGTGCGGATCGGGGGGACCGGCGGCGGGTGTGCGTCACCGGACCAGCGTAGTAGGGGGTCAGAGGTGGACGACCGGGCAGGTCAGCGTTCGTGTGATGCCGTCCACCTGCTGCACCTTGGCGACCACCATGCGGCCGAGGGCGTCGACCGTGTCGGCCTGCGCGCGCACGATCACGTCGTAGGGGCCTGTGACGTCCTCTGCCTGGATCACTCCCGGGAGCTTTGCGATGGTCTCGGCGACGATCGACGCCTTGCCCACCTCGGTCTGGATAAGGATGTACGCCTGTACCACGGAACCTCCAGGGCGGCCACGAGGATCATGTGGGGGAAAGGGACGCCACGTTATCGCGTTGCCGCGGGCCGCGGGGAGACCTGCGGGCCGGTTGACGTCCACAGCGTGGCGTACGCAGCACAGAAGTTGACGTATCTCTTGACGGTACCGACAGCAGCAAGGGCGCGCGACCGCAAGCCCACCGGTGCAGAAGGGGGACAGTGATGCCCGTACGTCCCGGGGCCACCGGCTCCCGTCGACGGCCCGTTCACGGTCCGGACCTCCGGCCGCTGAAGCAGCCCGGACAGGTGTCCGGTGCGATAAATGAGAGGTGAGACTCGGTGAAGGGAACCGTGGGCGAGTTGGGGGAGTTCGGGCTCATCAGAGAGCTCACTTCCCGGCTCACCACCACTCCGGCGGTACGGCTGGGACCCGGCGACGACGCCGCGGTCGTGGCCGCTCCCGACCGCAGGGTCGTGGCCAGTACGGACATCCTGTTGGAAGGGCGGCACTTCCGCCGCGACTGGTCGACCGCGTACGACGTCGGCCGCAAGGCCGCCGCACAGAACCTCGCCGACATCGCGGCCATGGGCGCCGTGCCCACGGCGCTGCTCCTCGGCCTCGTCGTACCCGCCGACCTCCCGGTCACCTGGGCCGCCGAACTGATGGACGGGCTGCGTGACGAATGCCAGGTCGCCGGCGCCGCCGTGGTCGGGGGCGATGTCGTCGGCGGCGACACCATCACCGTCGCGATCACCGCGCTCGGTGATCTGCGCAACCACGAACCCGTCACCCGGTCCGGTGCCAGGCCCGGCGACGTCGTCGCCGTCACCGGCTGGCTCGGCTGGTCTGCCGCCGGGTTCGCCGTGCTCTCCCGCGGCTTCCGCTCGCCGCGCGCCTTCGTCGAGGCCCACCGGAGGCCCGAACCGCCCTACCACGCGGGCCCCGCGGCGGCCGGACTCGGCGCCACCGCCATGACCGACGTCAGCGACGGACTCGTCGCCGACCTCGGACACATCGCGGAGGCCAGCAAGGTCAGGATCGATCTGCGATCCGGACTGATCGACATCCCCTCGCAGATGTCCGACATCGGACAGGCCGTCGGCGTCGACCCGCTGCAGTGGGTTCTCACCGGGGGAGAGGACCACGCGATCGTGGCGACGTTCCCCCAGGACGTGAAGCTCCCCGCCCGCTGGAAGGTGATCGGCGAGGTACTCAACCCCTCCGCGCTGCCCCAGGTCACGGTCGACGGGGCGCCCTGGACGAGCAAGGGCGGCTGGGACCACTTCGGCTCCATCGAGGACGCCCAGTAGATTCCCGGGCATGGCTATACCGACCGCTGTTCCGCCCAGAGTGCTCACCGTCGCCGGATCCGACTCCGGCGGCGGTGCGGGCATCCAGGCCGACCTCAAGACGATGCTGGCCCTCGGGACGCACGGAATGAGTGTCCTGACCGCTGTGACCGCCCAGAACTCGCTGGGCGTCCAGGGGGCCTGGGACCTTCCCGTGGACGCCGTACGCGCCCAGTACCGCAGTGTCGTCGACGACATCGGCGTCCAGGCGGTGAAGACCGGCATGCTGTCCTCGGCCGCGCTCGTCGACGCTGTCGCGGGCCTCCTGGCGGGGACGGACGCACCCGTCGTCGTCGACCCCGTCGGGGTCTCCAAGCACGGGGACGCGCTGCTGGCCGCCGAAGCCCTCGATTCCGTACGGACGAAACTCCTGCCGACCGCGACGGTGGCCACCCCGAACCTCGACGAGGTGACCCAGCTCACCGGGATCACGGTCACCGACGAGCGGGGAATGCGGCTGGCCGCCGCCGAGGTGCTCTCCTACGGGCCGCGCTGGGTGGTCATCAAGGGCGGACACCTGCCCGGCGAGGCCGTGGACCTGCTGACGGACGGCAGCGAGGAACACTGGCTGCGCGCGCCGAGGCACGACAACCGGCACACTCACGGCACGGGCTGCACCCTGGCCTCGGCGATCGCGTGCGGACTCGCCAGGGGCCAGGACGTGCCGACAGCCGTACGGGGCGCGAAGGCTTACGTCACCGGCGCCATCGAAGCGGGCTTCGCGCTGGGCGGCGGGATAGGCCCCGTCGACCACGGCTGGCGGACCCGCGCCCGCTGAGCGCGGGGAAGAGCACAGCAAAAAGCCGGTCCACCGAGGTGGACCGGCTTTTTGGGCAACCGGAAGGCTGCGCTACGACGAGACGTCAGCGCGCGACCTTGCCGGCCTTGATGCACGAGGTGCAGACGTTGAGCCGCTTCGGCGTCCGACCGACCACGGCACGCACGCGCTGGATGTTGGGATTCCAGCGACGGGACGTACGGCGGTGCGAGTGCGAAATGCTGTTGCCGAAGCTCGGCCCCTTGCCGCAAACGTCGCAGTTGGCAGCCACGGGTCACTCCAAAGACTTCAGATGCACTTACAGTGAATTCCGGCGCGCCGGATTCATTTGACTGAAGTGGCGGTACCGGAGGAATGGCCCGACTCTCGCCGGGCAACCGAAGCAGCATACAACGGCTGCCTCGGAGATACGAAACTACCACGGACCGCAGGTCCGTCCGTCCGCCCCTGTCCCGGCCCGGTGCTCCGGGCGAGGGCTACTCTGCGGTGCAGTCCGCCCCCCTCGGCCGCCTCAAGGAGGACCACACGGTGTCGCAGTCCCCCGACGCTCTGGACGCCGTCGCGGTGCGCACCTGGTGCTCACTGGCGCTGGAAGCCCTGGGCCGCGAGCGCGAGGCGATCGACTCCATCAACGTCTACCCCGTCGCCGACGGGGACACCGGCACCAACCTCTACCTGACCGTGGAATCCGCGGCGGCAGCCGTCGAAGCGGTCTTCGCGGCCCATGAGACCGGATCCACCGTGCCCGCCACCGCCGACGCCGTACGGGCCATGGCACACGGCGCGCTCATCGGCGCCCGCGGGAACTCCGGCACGATCCTGGCCCAGCTGCTGCGCGGCATGGCGGGCGTGCTCGCCGAGGCGGGTGACGCGGATCACCTGCGTACCGCCCTGACCGAGGCCGCCACGGCCGCCCGCCGGGCCGTCGCCCACCCCGTGGAGGGCACGGTGCTGACCGTCGCCGACGCGGCCGCCGAAGCCGCCGCGGCCACCGCGGCCACCGCAGACCTCACCGCCGTGCTGGACGCCGCCTACGAAGGCGCGCGCACGGCACTGGCCGCGACCCCCGGGCAGCTCGCCGTACTCGGCAGGGCAGGCGTCGTGGACGCGGGCGGACAAGGCCTCGTGACCGTGCTCGGGGCACTGCTCGAAGCGGTCGGCGGGCAGACACCGGCACGCACGCCGAAGGTGGCCCCCGACGTCCCTCCCCTGACCGGCGACTGCGCCCAGGAAGGACCGGACAGCGGTCCCGCCTTCGAGGTGATCTACCTCCTGGAGGCCCGCGACGAAGCCGTCGACCGGCTGCGGAGCCGACTGGACGCGCTGGGCGACTCCCTCGTCGTGGTCGGCGGCGACGGCCTCTGGAACGTCCATGTCCATGTCGACGACGCCGGAGCCGCCGTGGAGGCGGGCGTCGAGGCCGGCCGGCCGTACCGGATCCGGATCACGCACTTCGCAGCCGACCGGGTCCGCGCCCACCTCGAACCCGCCCAGCGCGGCGTCGTCGTCGTGGTCCCCGGCGACGGGCTGTCCGGCCTGTGCGCGGAGGCCGGGGCGACCACGGTGCTGGCGCGGCCCGGCGAGCCGCCGGCCAGCGGCGAACTGGTCGACGCGATCCGCCGGGCCCACGCCCGCGAGGTGGTCCTGCTGCCCAACGACGCCCAACTGCGCCACACCGCGGCGGCGGCCGCCGAACAGGCCAGGGCCGAGGGCGTCCGCGTCGCCCTGATCCCCACCCGCGCCGCCGTCCAGGGCATCGCCGCGCTCGCCGTCCACGAACCGGACCGCAGCTTCGACGAGGACGTCGTGGCGATGACCGCGGCGGCCGGCGCCACCCGGTACGCCGAACTCGCCGTCGCCGAACGCCAGTCGTGGACCATGGCAGGCATCTGCCAGGCGGGCGACATCCTCGGCCTGATCGACGGGGACGTCGCCGTCATCGGCGAGGACGTCGCCGGCACTGCCCGGACCGTCCTGGACCGCATGCTGTCGGCGGGCGGCGAACTCGTCACCCTGGTCCTGGGCGAGGACGTCCCCGACGCCCTGGCCGAAGCCCTCCAGGAGCACGTCCGCGAGGGCTACCTGGCCGTGGACACGGTGATCTACCGGGGCGGCCACCAGGCGGCACCCCTGCTGATCGGCGTCGAGTAACGGCCCCGGGTGGGGCGCCCGGCGACATTTGTCGGTGCCGTGGTGTGCAATGGATCGCGTGTCCGCGTTCGATGAACCCCTCAAGAAGCTGCTCGGCGGAGCCACCGCGAAGGTGATGGCCGAACACCTCGACCTGCACACGGTCGGCGACCTGCTGCACCACTACCCCCGGCGCTACGAGGAGCGGGGCCGCCTCACGGCGCTCACCGAGCTCCCGCTGGACGAGCACGTGACGGTCGTCGCGCAGGTCGCCGACGCGCGGGTCATGATGTTCAACAACGGCCGCGGCAAGCGCCTCGAAGTCACCCTCACCGACGGCAGCGGCAGACTCCAGCTCGTCTTCTTCGGACACGGCGTCCACAAACCGCACAAGGAGCTGCTCCCCGGCCGCCGCGCGATGTTCGCCGGCAAGGTCTCCGTCTTCAACCGGAAGATGCAGCTCGCCCACCCCACGTACCAACTCCTCGACGCCCACGACGAGGAAGAGGCAACCGACGCCGTCGACGCCTTCGCCGGGCAACTGCTGCCGATCTACCCCGCCTGCAAGCAGCTCGACTCCTGGCGGATCGCCAAGGCCGTCGACACCGTTCTGCCGAGCGCCCAGGAGGCCGTCGACCCGCTGCCCGGGACGCTCCGGGACGGACGTGGATTCGTCCCCCTGCCGGAGGCACTGCTCAAGATCCACCGCCCGCAGACCAAGGCGGACGTCGCGGCCGCGCGGGAGCGGCTGAAGTGGGACGAGGCCTTCGTCCTCCAGGTCGCGCTCGCCCGCCGCCGCTACGCGGACACCCAACTCCCGGCGGTTGCCCGCCGATCCGTCCCCGACGGACTGCTCGACGCCTTCGACGCCAAGCTGCCCTTCACACTCACCGAAGGCCAGCAGAAGGTCACCGGAGAGATCTTCGGCGACCTGGCGACGGAACACCCGATGCACCGGCTGCTGCAGGGAGAGGTCGGCTCGGGGAAAACGATGGTCGCCCTTCGCGCCATGCTCACCGTCGTCGACGCGGGCGGTCAGGCCGCGATGCTCGCACCCACCGAGGTGCTCGCCCAGCAGCACCACCGGTCCATCACCGAGATGATGGGCGAGCTCGCGGAGGGCGGCATGCTCGGCGGCTCCGACCGGGGCACCAAAGTGGTCCTGCTCACCGGCTCCATGGGCGTCCCGGCCCGCCGCCAGGCCCTGCTCGACCTGGTCACCGGCGAGGCCGGGATCGTGATCGGCACCCATGCGCTGATCGAGGACAAGGTGCAGTTCCACGACCTCGGTCTGGTCGTCGTCGACGAACAGCACCGCTTCGGCGTGGAACAGCGTGACGCGCTGCGCTCCAAGGGAAAACAGCCGCCGCACCTGCTGGTCATGACCGCCACACCCATTCCCCGCACCGTCGCCATGACCGTCTTCGGGGACCTGGAGACCTCCGTCCTGGACCAGCTCCCGGCGGGCCGCTCACCCATCGCCAGCCACGTCGTCCCCGCCAAGGACAAACCGCACTTCCTCAGCCGCGCCTGGGAACGCGTCCGCGAGGAAGTGGAGAACGGCCACCAGGCGTACGTGGTGTGCCCCCGCATCGGGGACGACGCGGACGAGGCCGCGGAGAAGAAGAAGGGGAAGAAGCAGGCCGCTTCCGAGGACGACACCGGCAAGGGCAGCAAGCCGCCTCCGCCGGACGACGCCGAGAAGCGCCCGCCGCTCGCCGTGCTGGAGATCGCCGAACAGCTTCGCAAGGGCGCGCTCACCGGCCTCAGGACCGAGGTGCTGCACGGCAGGATGCACCCCGACGACAAGGACGACGTGATGCGCCGGTTCGCCGCCGGCCAGGTCGACGTCCTGGTCGCCACCACCGTCATCGAGGTCGGGGTGAACGTCCCGAACGCCACCGCGATGGTGATCATGGACGCCGACCGCTTCGGGGTCTCCCAGCTGCACCAGCTGAGAGGCCGTGTCGGGCGTGGCTCCGCCCCCGGCCTCTGCCTGCTGGTCAGTGAGGCCCATGAGGCCGGTCCCGCCCGGGCCAGGCTCTCCGCCGTCGCCGCCACCCTCGACGGCTTCGAGCTCTCCCGGATCGACCTCGAACAGCGCCGCGAGGGCGATGTCCTCGGCCAGGCCCAGTCCGGCGTCCGCTCCTCCCTGCGGGTGCTCAGCGTCATCGACGACGAGGAGGTCATCGCGGCGGCCCGCGAGGAGGCCGTCCGCGTCGTCGCCGACGACCCCGCGCTGGAGCGGCTCCCCGAACTGCGCATCGCGCTGGACGCACTCCTGGACAAGGACAGGGAGGAGTACCTCGACAAGGGGTGACCAGGGCCGGATCGGCACCGACGCCATATCGTGGGGAGCACGGCACGCGTCCCGTCCTGCGTGCTGCCCGCTACCCGAGGACCAGACACCCATGACCCGCGTGATCGCCGGCTCGGCCGGCGGACGCCGCCTGGCCGTCCCGCCCGGCACCGGCACCCGCCCCACGTCCGACCGTGCGCGCGAGGGCCTGTTCTCCACCTGGGAAGCGCTCCTGGGCACCCTCGACGGCATCCGTGTCGCCGATCTCTACGCGGGCTCAGGCGCCGTCGGCCTCGAGGCGCTCTCCCGCGGTGCGGTCCACGCGCTGCTCGTGGAGGCCGACGCCAAAGCCGTACGCACCGTCCGTGACAACGTCCGCACCCTCGGCTTGCCGGGCGCCGAAGTCCGGGCGGGCAAAGCCGAGCAGATCGTGACAGGAGCGGCGCCCGCGGACCCCTACGACGTGGTGTTCCTCGACCCGCCGTACGCCGTCACCGATGGCGATCTTGGCGAGATACTGCTCACACTCCGTGCTCAGGGGTGGCTCAGCGACGATGCTCTCGTCACGGTGGAACGCAGCACCCGAGGCGGAGAATTCAGCTGGCCGACAGGATTCGAGCCACTGCGGGCCCGTCGCTACGGCGAGGGAACGCTTTGGTACGGTCGCGCCGCCTCTACGTGCGAAGACGCACGATGACCGCATCGGAGAGCGAGGGAACCACGTTGCGCCGCGCCGTCTGTCCGGGGTCGTTCGACCCCATCACCAACGGACATCTCGACATCATTGGCCGAGCCTCGAAGCTGTACGACGTCGTGCACGTCGCGGTGATGATCAACCAGTCCAAGACCGGCCTGTTCACGGTCGAGGAGCGGATCGAGATGATCCGCGAGGTCACCGCGGACTTCGGCAACGTCGAGGTCGAGTCCTTCCACGGCCTGCTGGTCGACTTCTGCAAGCAGCGCGACATCCCGGCGATCGTGAAGGGCCTGCGGGCCGTCAGCGACTTCGACTACGAGCTGCAGATGGCCCAGATGAACAACGGGCTCTCGGGGGTCGAGACACTCTTCGTGCCGACCAATCCCACCTACAGTTTCCTGTCGTCCTCCCTGGTCAAGGAGGTGGCGACCTGGGGCGGCGACGTCTCGCACCTGCTGCCGCCGTCCGTCCACGAGGCCCTCGTGGAGCGTCTCGGCCAGAAGTGATGTGCTGACCGTCCGTCACCAGGTGTCGGACGGCAGGCGACTGGCCTTACAGTCGTCCCGTCCGTCTCCAACAGCAGCAGAGAGTGGCGAGCACACGGTGGACGTGCAGAAGAAGCTCGACGAGATCGTCGAAACGGTCGGGAACGCCCGCGCCATGCCCATGTCGGCGTCCTGTGTGATCAACCGCGCCGAGCTGCTCGCGATGCTCGAAGAGGTGCGCGAGGCGCTGCCCGGCTCGCTGGCACACGCCGAGGAGCTCATCGGCGGCCGCGAGCAGCTCGTGGAGCAGGCCAGGCAGGAGGCCGAGCGGATCATCGAGTCCGCCCACGCCCAGCGGGGCTCGCTGGTCTCCGACACCGAGATCGCCCGGCGGTCCCAGGCGGAGGCCGACCGGATCCTGTCCGAGGCCCGCAGGGAGGCCGACGAGGTCCGCGGCGAGGCCGACGAGTACGTCGACAGCAAGCTCGCCAACTTCGAGGTCGTCCTCACCAAGACCATCGGGTCCGTCGACCGCGGCCGGGAGAAGCTCCTGGGCCGCAGCGAAGGGCTGGACGAGCAGGGCTACGAGGACCCGGACTACACCGAGGCGCCCGAACGCAGCGCGGACCCCGAGACGCTCAGGCGGCGCGCCGACGACTACGTCGACACCAAGCTCGGTGCCTTCGAGGCCGTGCTCGCCAAGACCCTGGAAGCCGTCGGCCGCGGCCGGCAGAAACTGCACGGCCGGGTCGCCACCGACGACCTCGGGGCGCACATGGCGGCCCAGGACGCCGCGGGCGGCCACCAGCGCACCAGCGACGAGGACCACTGGGCGGGACTGGCCGAGATCTCCACCCCCGAGCCGCAGCACGCACCCGGGCAGCCCCTGTACGCGGAGCCCGCGCAGCCGGGCTACGCGCCGGTGGCGGACTACCAGGACGGCGCGGTGCGGGACTACCGGGACGGCGGGGTGGCGGACTACCAGGACCCCTCCCAGGCCGGGTTCCCCGTGCAGGCGCAGCCCGAGCCGCAGTACGCACAGACGTACGCCTACCAGGACCAGCAGGTCCAGCAGGACGGCTACAGCTACCAGCAGCCGGACCCGTACGCCGCCTACCAGCAGCAGGGCTACGACCAGGGCGGGCTCCAGGAGCAGCCCCAGCAGGACTACGGATGGCCCCAGCAGGCCCAAGCCCCTCTGCCGCAGGGTGAGAGCGCGCTCGACGAGACCAGCCTCTTCGACACCAGCATGATCGACCTGGAGCAGCTGCGCCGGTACGAACAGGGGCGCTGACCGGAGCGGGGCGGCGGCCGTCCGGACCGGATTGGGAGCTGGGCGGTACGTCCAGTATCCTGGCTCTTCGGTCGCGCGTATTCCGCGATCCCGGCTGCCCTCTTCCTCCACGGATCTGGGCGGCCCCTCCGGAAGCTGCACATTGCACATGATTTCGAAAGCGGGAAAAGCCCTGAACGGTCACCTCGACCACCGCAACCCCCTCGTGTTCGATACGCGCGAGCTGGGTCGGCGTCCCGGTGCCCTGAAGCGGCTGACCCGCTCGGTGGAAGCGCCGAAGGATCTCGGTATCGACGGGGTCATCGGTGTGCCGGAGAAGGCACCCGTGGTGCTGGACCTCCGCCTCGAATCGGTCATGGAAGGGGTGCTCGTCACAGGCACCGCCCGTGCAACGGCCGAGGGGGAGTGCGTAAGGTGTCTGGAGCCGGTGCGCCTTGAGGTCGCAGCGGACTTCCAGGAGATGTTCTCGTACCCTGACGCCGATGACCGGAACCGCAGCAGGACCGCGGACCCGGTCGACGACGCCGAGGACGACGAGGACAGGTTCTTCCTCGAGGACGGCTTGTTCGACCTCGAGTCTGTGCTGCGTGACGCGGTAGTGCTCGCACTGCCGATGCAGCCGGTGTGCAAGGAGACCTGTGCCGGTCTGTGTTCCGAATGCGGAATCAGGCTGGACGAGAATCCCGGCCACCACCACGATGCCGTCGACGCACGTTGGGCGGCACTGCAAGGACTCGCCGAGACCGTTCAGGACGGCGAGAAGGACAACATGGGCGGCGCCGAACCTGGCGTCGACGAGAAGCAGGAGAAGTAGCCGTGGCTGTTCCGAAGCGGAAGATGTCGCGCAGCAACACGCGCCACCGCCGGTCGCAGTGGAAGGCTGCGGTCCCCACCCTGGTTTCGTGCGAGCGTTGCCAGGAGCCGAAGCTCCAGCACATTGCGTGCCCGAGCTGCGGCACCTACAACAAGCGCCAGGTCCTCGAGGTCTGAGCGGCTGGTGAGAGGCCCGATGTCTGAGTTGTCCAGCGCCAAGAAGCAGGCAGACAACGTCAACACAGCCTCGTCCCACACGCTTCTGGAAGGGCGGCTCGGGTACCACCTCGAGTCCGCCCTTCTGGTGCGTGCGCTGACCCACCGTTCGTACGCGTACGAGAACGGCGGTCTGCCCACCAACGAGCGGCTCGAATTCCTCGGGGATTCGGTGCTCGGCCTGGTGGTCACGGACACGCTGTACCGCACCCACCCCGACCTGCCCGAAGGCCAGCTGGCCAAGTTGCGGGCCGCGGTGGTCAACTCGCGTGCACTTGCGGAAGTGGGCCGCGGCCTCGAACTCGGCTCCTTCATCCGGCTCGGCCGCGGTGAAGAGGGCACGGGTGGCCGGGACAAGGCTTCCATCCTCGCCGACACCCTTGAAGCGGTGATCGGCGCCGTCTATCTCGACCAGGGCCTCGGCGTGGCCTCGGAGCTGGTTCACCGGCTCTTCGACCCGCTGATCGACAGGTCCTCCAACCTCGGAGCCGGCCTGGACTGGAAGACCAGTCTCCAGGAGCTCACCGCGAGCGAGAGCCTCGGAGTCCCCGAGTACCTCGTCACGGAGACCGGCCCCGATCACGAGAAGACCTTCACTGCTGCTGCTCGCGTCGGTGGTGTCTCGTACGGCACCGGCACCGGCCGTAGCAAGAAGGAAGCGGAGCAGCAGGCGGCAGAATCCGCCTGGCGTGAAATCAGCGCCGCCGCAGAAGCACGGGAGGCGGCAGAGAAGGCCGCTGCCGACGCAGGAGTCGCCGACACCCCTGCCGACCCGTCGCCGAACACGGACGCCACTCCGGCCTGAACCATCCGACAGCCCCTCGGTGCCTGGCGCACCGGGGGGTTTTCGCTGTCCTCCGCCGTCTTCGCCGTCCACCGCCATGTCGTCCGCTGTCATGTCTTCGAAGGAGAGCCGTGCCCGAACTGCCCGAGGTCGAAGTCGTACGGCGCGGTCTGGAGCGCTGGGTCACCGGGCGGACCGTCGACGAGGTCGAGGTCCTGCACCCGCGTGCGGTCCGCAGGCACCTCGCGGGCGGGCAGGACTTCGCCGCCCGGCTGACGGGTCGGCGCTTCGGCACGGCGATGCGCCGCGGCAAGTACCTCTGGGTGCCTCTGGAGGAGGTGTCCTCCTCGCTGCTCGGCCACCTCGGCATGAGCGGTCAGCTGCTGGTGCAGCCCGGGGAGGCCCCCGACGAGAAGCATCTGCGGATCAGGATCCGCTTCGACGACGATCTCGGCACCGAGCTGCGCTTCGTCGACCAGCGGACCTTCGGAGGGCTCTCGCTCCACGAGAACACCCCTGACGGGCTGCCCGACGTCATCGCGCACATCGCGCGCGATCCCCTCGACCCGGCCTTCGACGACGCCGCGTTCCACACGGCGCTGCGGCTGCGCCGTACGACGGTCAAGCGAGCCCTGCTCGACCAGTCCCTGATCAGCGGGGTCGGCAACATCTACGCGGACGAGGCGCTCTGGCGCAGCCGGCTGCACTACGAGCGGCCCACCGCGACCCTGACCCGGCCGAAGTCGGCGGAGCTGCTGGGCCATGTCCGGGCGGTGATGCACGAGGCGCTCGATCAGGGCGGCACCAGCTTCGACAGCCTCTACGTCAACGTGAACGGCGAGTCCGGCTACTTCGACCGGTCGCTCGACGCGTACGGACGCGAGGACGAGCCGTGCCGCCGCTGCGGGACGCCGATGCGCCGTCGCCCCTGGATGAACCGCTCCAGCTATTTCTGCCCACGCTGCCAGCGTCCGCCGCGTACGGGCTGAGGGGGCTCCGGCCGTTCCGCCGCGTACCGGCTGAGGGGGCGCTCAGGCGCCGCGCGCCCCGTCGTAGCGCCCGCGCGCGTCGAGCACCTCGGGCATCCGGCCCTGTACGAGGTGGATGAGTCCCAGCAACTGTCCGGTGACCTCACGGCCCAGAGCTGTCAGCTCGTAGTCGACCCGCGGCGGGTTGGTGGGCCGGGCCTCCCTGTGCACCAGGCCGTCGCGCTCCAGCGCGTGCAGTGTCTGGGAGAGCATCTTCTCGCTGACCCCGTCGATCCGACGGCGCAGCTCGTTGAAGCGGAGACTGCCCCCGTACAGCGCGCCGAGCGTCAGACTGCCCCAGCGGCCCGTGACGTGCTCCAGCGTCCCGCGCGAGGGGCAGTTCCGGGAGAACACGTTGAACGGCACTCCGCTGCCGTCGCGCGTGGAGTCCGCCTCTGTCCCGCCGATGTCCGTCCCGCCCATGCGAGCCAGCTTACGCGTGTGCAGCGCTCACTTCTGGTGAGCGCTGCACACACGTCATGCCGTCGCGAGGAGGCCGGAAGGCGGCCGGGAGCCGGTCAGAAGCCGAAGTCCTGCGTCCACCAGGGGCCGCCGGAACCGAGCTGCACACCCACGCCGAGCGTCGTGTAGTCGCAGTTGAGAATGTTCGCGCGGTGGCCGTCGCTGTTCATCCAGGCTTCCATCACGGCCTGCGCGTCGGCCTGGCCGCGGGCGATGTTCTCGCCGCCGAGGCCCGTCACGCCCGCCTTGTCGGCGCGGTCCCAGGGGGTCGCTCCGTCGGGGTCCGTGTGGCCGAAGAAGCCGCGGGCTGCCATGTCCTCGCTGAAGCTCTGGGCGAGCGCGTTCAGCGAGGCGCTCGCGGTGACCGGGCGGCAGCCGACCTTGGCGCGCTCCTGATTCACCAGGGCGAGAACCTCGGCCTGCGCGGAGGTGTCGGCCGTCGGGGCCGCGGTCGAGCGGCTCGGAGTGGCGGACGGCTTCTTCGGGGCGGCCGGGGCCTTGGTGGCCGGGCTGGAAGGCTTCTTCGACTCCGTGGCCGGCGCCTTCGTGCGCTCCGGCTTCTTCGTCGGCTTGTCGGCCTTCCTGGCCGCCGGCTTCGAGGCGGTGGCGGACGGCTTCTTCGTCGGAGTGGCCGAGTCGGACTTCGACGGTGCCGCGGGGCGCACGCTGCCCCGTCCGGCCTGCGCGGACGCGGACTCCGATGTGCGATCGGTCGGCGTGGCGGAGGAACCGCCCTGCGTCAGCAGGTCCGGGGCACCGCCCGCGCGGACCTGTTCGGCGGCGGGGCCGCCGCTCACGCTGTAGGTGTCACCGCCGGGCAGCAGACCCGACGCGACAGCGACCGCGCCGACGGCCACGGCCGCGGACACGCCGAGAAGTCCGGTGCGCAGAGGCGTTCCGGCCCGCTTCCTGCGGCGGTTGCCGTGCTGTCCGCTTGTCCCGCCTGCGGGGTGCTGGTCAGCGGCGGGGGCTGCGCCCGAGCGTCGATGGCGTCCCATGCGCTGTGCCTTCCTCGTGCTCCGGGCGTCTCTGCGACGTCACCGTGTTCACTGTCGATCTCACCCGTTCGGGTGAGGCTATTGCGAGGGGACTGTACGCCATGGCGTAAAGGGGCGACGTGCTCGTTGAGCAATTGGCCGGTTAGCGTTCGGGCATGAGCGAAGATGCACGACTCGTCGTCTGGGTACGCGGCCGAGTACAGCAAGTAGGGTTCCGCTGGTTCACCAGGGCAAATGCTTTGGAGATCGGAGGCCTCACCGGCTTTGCCCTCAATCTCGACGACGGCAGAGTGCAGGTTGTCGCGGAAGGGGCACGTGAGAATTGCCACCGTCTGCTTGACTGGCTCGGCTCCGACGACACACCCGGCCGCGTGGACGGCGTCACTGAGATCTGGGACACGCCGCGCGGTGGATATGACGGATTCGCAATCCGCTGACCGGGGCGACGAAAGGCCGCGCGGATCCGCTCCGTATCCGGGGTGCGGCGAGGGGTGACCGAGCCGGCCGTCGAGGGCCCCGCACCCGAAATGACCTGCGAAAGGACCCGTCGGCGGAGCATGGTTGCCAAGAACGTCATGTCATGCCAGGCTGCGGCATTGACGAAGATCTCCACGCCCCTCGGGACCCCGCAGGAGAGTCGCGCCGCATGATCGTCCGGCCGCGCACCCCCGGGACACCCGCCTCAACGGGGTGTGATCGTGTTGACCGTCAAACTTTTTGGTGAGACGCTGAAAACCCCGCGCACCTTAGCTGTTTGGCAGAGCTGTTTGGCAGCAGAACCACAGTGAAGACAGAGCACTGCCGAGCACCGCGGGTGCGATTCCCTCACGACCCACACCGCATCGGTCGGTCACTCAGTGTGGAGGACCATCCATCATGGCAAAGGCGCTTCTCGGTTACGTCGGCGGTTCCGATCCGCGACTCCTCGCCGAGATGCGACGGCTCCAGCAGCGCGTCCAGGACCTGGAATCCGAGCTCGTACGGATCCAGGACGAGAACGACGCGCTCAACGCCGCCGCCCAGCACCAAGAGTCGCTGCTCGACAGCATCGACATCGACGTACCCCAGGCGGAGCCCGCGCTGACCTGACCGATGGCCCCGTCGGGGCCGGTCGGGCTGCACGTGGCAGCCGTACGGGATCACCACTGGAATGTCTTCGTCACGGATCGTCGTCCGGGAACACCATGGATTGCTTGTGATCCGGTCCGCTCGCGATCCGTCACGCAGGACTGCACACGATTTACAAGGGACGCCTCGGCGTCCCTTCTTTCTTTGCCCCCCGGCCCGTCCCTGATCTACCGCTCTTCGCTTACCGTCTGATGTGCCCTGCACCTTCATCAGCGAAACCGAGAGTGAAAGGTAGAGTCCGGCGGCGTGCACCTCAAGGCCTTGACCCTGCGTGGTTTCAAATCATTCGCTTCCGCCACGACCCTGCGGTTCGAACCGGGGATCACCTGCGTCGTCGGCCCCAATGGGTCAGGCAAATCCAATGTGGTGGACGCGCTCTCCTGGGTCATGGGCGAGCAGGGCGCCAAAAGCCTGCGCGGCGGCAAGATGGAAGACGTGATCTTTGCCGGCACCACCGGCAGACCACCGCTCGGCCGCGCGGAAGTGTCCCTGACCATCGACAATTCCGATGGCGCGCTGCCCATTGAGTACGCCGAGGTGACGATCACCCGGATCATGTTCCGCAACGGCGGCAGCGAATACCAGATCAATGGCGACACCTGCCGGCTGCTCGACATCCAGGAACTCCTCTCGGACTCCGGTATCGGCCGCGAGATGCACGTCATCGTCGGGCAGGGGCGGCTGGACTCCGTACTGCACGCCGATCCGATGGGGCGCCGCGCCTTCATCGAGGAGGCGGCCGGCGTGCTCAAGCACCGCAAGCGCAAGGAGAAGGCGCTGCGGAAGCTGGAGGCGATGGGGGCCAACCTGGCCCGGGTCCAGGACCTGACCGACGAACTGCGGCGCCAGCTCAAACCGCTGGGCCGCCAGGCCGCCGTCGCCCGCCGTGCCGCCGTCATCCAGGCCGACCTGCGTGACGCGCGGCTGCGCCTCCTCGCCGACGACCTGGTCGGGCTGCACGACGCGCTGCGCGGTGAGATCGCCGACGAGGCGGCGCTCAAGCTGCGCAGGGAGAAGGCCGAGGCCGAGCTCAAGGCGGCGCTCGCCCGCGAGGCCGACCTCGAGGACGAGGTACGGCGGCTGGCGCCGAGGCTGCAGCGGGCCCAGCAGACCTGGTACGAACTCTCGCAGCTGGCCGAACGCGTACGGGGCACGATCTCGCTCGCCGACGCGCGCGTGAAGAGCGCGTCCGCCGCACCGGAGGAGGAGCGGCGCGGCCGGGACCCCGAGGACATGGAGCGCGAGGCCGCCCGGATCCGCGAGCAGGAGGCGGAGCTGGAGGCCGCGCTGGAGGCGGCACAGCACGCACTGGAGGACACCACCGCGCACCGGGCCGAGCTGGAACGCGAGTTGGCCGCCGAGGAGCGCAGGCTCCGGGACGCCGCCCGCGCCATCGCCGACCGGCGCGAAGGCCTCGCCCGGCTGAACGGCCAGGTCAACGCTGCCCGCAGCCGCGCCGGTTCGGCGCAGGCGGAGATCGACAGGCTCACCGCGACCCGGGACGAGGCACGCGAGCGGGCGGTCGCCGCACAGGAGGAGTACGAACAGCTCAAGAGCGAAGTCGACGGTCTGGACGCGGGCGACGCGGAACTGGCGGAAGCGCACGAGGCCGCCAAGCGGGAACTGGCCGGGGCCGAGTCCGCACTCGGCGCGGCCCGGGAGGCCGCCACCTCCGCGGAGCGCAAGCGTGCCGCGCTCGCCGCCCGTCACGAGGCGCTCTCGCTGGGACTGCGCCGCAAGGACGGCACGGGCGTGCTGCTCGGCGCGGGGGACCGGCTGGCGGGACTGCTCGGCCCGGCCGCGGAACTCCTCACGGTGGCTCCGGGGTACGAGGTCGCGGTGGCGGCGGCTCTGGGGGCGGCGGCCGATGCCGTCGCGGTGACGGACCCGGCGACGGCGGCGGACGCGATCCGCCTGCTGCGCAAGCAGGACGCGGGCCGCGCGGCGCTCCTGCTCGGAGGGGCGGGAGCCGCCGCGGGACACCTGCCCGGCCAGGCGTCCGGCGCGGCCGGCGGCGGCACGGAGCACGGTGCGGGGCTCGTACCCGGACAGGGCGGGCAGCCCGGTGCACCCGGGTACCCGGCCACCGGGCAGGCCGAGCGGACGGGGTGGACCGTTCCGGGGCCGGCCGATCCGGCGTCGGCCCTGGCGTCCGCGATCGTTCCGGACGCGGCCGTCGCGTCCGCCGACCGGGCGGAGGTCGCACCCGCACCGTCCGTCGCCCAGCTCGTGCAGGGGCCCGCCGAACTGATGGTGGCCGTACGGCGGCTGGTGCGCGACATGGTCGTCGTCGGGACGCTGGAGGACGCCGAGGACCTGGTCGCCGCCCACCCGGGGCTGACCGCGGTGACCGGCGAGGGCGATGTGCTGGGAGCGCACTTCGCGCACGGAGGTTCCGCCGGGGCGCCCAGCCTTCTGGAAGTACAGGCATCGGTCGACGAGGCCGCGGCAGAGCTGGCCGAGCTGGCCGTACGGTGCGAGGAGCTCGCCGCGGCGCAGCACCGCGCCGGCACCCTGCGCGGCGAGGGCGCCGCCCGTGTGGAGGAGCTCGGGGAACGGCGCCGTGCCGCGGAACGGGAGAAGTCAGGGGTGGCCCAGCAGCTCGGCCGCCTGGCCGGACAGGCCCGTGGCGCGGCCGGGGAGGCCGAGCGCACCACCGCGTCCGCGGCGCGGGCACAGGAGGCCCTGGAGCGTGCCACCGAGGAGGCGGAAGAGCTGAGCGAGCGGCTGCTCGTCGCCGAGGAGACCCCGGTGGAGGAGGAGCCCGACACTTCCGTACGGGACCGGCTCGCCGCCGACGGCGCGAACGCGCGCCAGACCGAGATGGAGGCGCGGCTCCAGGTCCGTACCCATGAGGAACGGGTCAAGGGACTCGCCGGGCGCGCCGAGGCCCTCGACCGCGGAGCGCGCGCCGAGCGCGAGGCCCGGACCCGCGCGGAGCGGCGCCGCGCCCGGATGCTCCACGAGGCGGCGGTGGCCTCCGCGGTGGCCTCCGGAGCCCGTCAGCTGCTCGCGCACGTCGAGGTGTCCGTCGTACGGGCCGAGGAGGAGCGGGTTTCGGCCGAGGCCGCGAAGGCGGGGCGCGAGCGTGAACTGGCCGCCGAACGCAACCGGGGCCGTGACCTCAAGGGCGAGCTCGACCGGCTGACCGACTCGGTGCACCGCGGCGAGGTGCTCGGGGCGGAGAAGCGGCTGCGGATAGAACAGCTGGAGACGAAGGCGCTGGAGGAGTTCGGCGTGGAGCCGGCCGGCCTGGCCGCCGAGTACGGCCCCGACCAGCTCGTGCCACCGTCCCCCGCGGCGGAGGGCGAGGAGCTTCCGGAGGATCCGGAGCACCCCCGCAACCAGCCGAAGCCGTTCGTCAGGGCGGAGCAGGAGAAGAGGCTGAAGGCGGCCGAACGGGCGTATCAGCAACTCGGGAAGGTGAATCCGCTCGCCCTTGAGGAGTTCTCCGCACTGGAGGAACGGCACAAGTTCCTCTCCGAGCAGCTCGAGGACCTGAAGAAGACCCGCGCCGATCTGATGCAGGTGATCAAGGAGGTCGACGAGCGGGTCGAGCAGGTGTTCACCGAGGCGTTCCGGGACACCGCACGTGAGTTCGAGGGTGTCTTCTCCCGGCTCTTCCCCGGCGGCGAGGGCCGGCTCATCCTCACCGACCCGGACAACATGCTGACGACCGGACTCGATGTCGAGGCCAGGCCGCCGGGCAAGAAGGTCAAGCGGCTGTCGCTGTTGTCGGGCGGCGAGAGATCCCTTACGGCCGTTGCCCTGCTGGTCTCCATCTTCAAGGCCAGGCCGAGCCCGTTCTATGTGATGGACGAGGTCGAGGCGGCGCTCGACGACACCAATCTGCAGCGTCTGATCCGGATCATGGAGGAGCTCCAGGAGAGCTCACAGCTCATCGTGATCACGCATCAGAAGCGGACGATGGAGGTCGCCGACGCGCTGTACGGCGTCTCGATGCAGGGCGACGGAGTCTCCAAGGTGATCAGCCAGCGGCTCCGCTGAGGGCCTGCGGGGCAGGGCGGACCGTGGGCACACACGCGCACGCCGTCTTTACCTAATCTTCAACACTTCAACGCACCTTTTGGGTGCTAGTGGGTAGATGTCAGAACCCACCGGCCCTGACTCCCGTCTTGACTTCGAAACTTGAACACATAACCTCGGCAATGTTGTTTTTACCTTCAAGTGGTGTCTGGCGGGAAGTTGTGCGCCACTGGGAGGGCTCACCCCCCACGCCTGACGTTGCGGCCAGGCATCAGGAGTTCATGTGACCAGCACAGAGCACGGACCGGAGTCCGGAGCCCGGGAGGCCCACCCGGAGCATCTCGGCCATGTCATCTTCATTACCGCAGCCGCGGCGATGGGCGGCTTCCTCTTCGGCTACGACAGCTCCGTGATCAACGGTGCGGTGGAAGCCATCCGTGACCGCTACGACATCGGCTCGGGGACGCTGGCGCAGGTCATCGCCATCGCGCTGATCGGCTGTGCGATCGGCGCCGCGACCGCGGGACGTATCGCGGACCGGATCGGCCGCATCCGCTGCATGCAGATCGCCGCCGTGCTGTTCACCATCAGCGCCATCGGCTCCGCGCTCCCCTTCGCGCTGTGGGACCTCGCCATGTGGCGGATCATCGGCGGCTTCGCGATCGGTATGGCCTCGGTCATCGGCCCGGCCTACATCGCCGAGGTCTCGCCGCCCGCCTACCGCGGCCGGCTCGGCTCCTTCCAGCAGGCCGCCATCGTCATCGGCATCGCCATCTCGCAGCTGGTCAACTACGGCATCCTGCAGATCGCCGACGGCGACCAGCGCGGTGAGATCGGCGGCTTCGAGGCCTGGCAGTGGATGCTCGGCGTCATGGTCGTGCCCGCAATCCTCTACGGGCTGCTGTCCTTCGCGATCCCCGAGTCGCCGCGCTTCCTGATCTCCATCGGCAAGAAGGACCGGGCCCGCAAGATCCTCGAAGAGGTCGAGGGGAAGAACGTCGATCTCGACGCCCGCGTGCTCGAGATCGAGACGGCCATGCACCGCGAGCACAAGTCCAAGTTCAGCGACCTGCTCGGGAGCCGCTTCGGCTTCCTGCCGATCGTCTGGGTCGGTATCGGACTGTCCGTCTTCCAGCAGCTCGTCGGCATCAACGTGGCGTTCTACTACTCGTCGACGCTGTGGCAGTCGGTCGGCATCGACCCGACCAGCTCGTTCTTCTACTCGTTCACCACGTCGATCATCAACATCATCGGCACCGTGATCGCGATGGTCCTCGTGGACCGGGTCGGCCGCAGGCCGCTCGCGCTCGTCGGCTCGGCCGGTATGGCCATCGCGCTGGGTGTCGAGGCCTGGGCCTTCTCCGCCGACCTGGTCGACGGCAAGCTTCCTGACACCCAGGGCACCGTCGCACTCATCGCGGCCCATGTCTTCGTGCTCTTCTTCGCACTGTCGTGGGGTGTCGTGGTCTGGGTCTTCCTCGGTGAGATGTTCCCGAACCGCATCCGCGCCGCCGCGCTCGGAGTCGCCGCGTCCGCGCAGTGGATCGCCAACTGGGCGATCACCGCGAGCTTCCCGAGCCTGGCCGACTGGAACCTGTCGGGCACCTACATCATCTACACCTGCTTCGCCGTGCTCTCGATCCCCTTCGTGCTCAAGTTCGTGAAGGAGACCAAGGGCAAGGCGCTGGAGGAGATGGGCTAATCCCCGCTGCCCCTCTCCTCGGAACAGAACGCTGCCCCGGTCCGGCCACTCGCCCGACCGGGGCAGCGTGCTGTCGCGGGCCGGGATCGTGCGACGGACCGGCCGTCAGAAGCCGGCGAGGCCGCCGTCGTCCCGGCGGACGGCCGGACGCGGCAGCAGCGCGTACACCCCCGCCGCGGCCAGGATCGTCGCCGCCCAGCCCAGGCCGTTGCGGCCGATCCAGGTGGTGGCGAGAGGGCCCGCGAACCACTCGACCCTCGTGAACAGGAGCCCCACGGCGAGGGCCGCCGCCCACGCGGTCATGGCCTGCCAGCAGAAGCCGGCCGAGTACCAGTAGGCGCTGCGGGACGTCGTGTCCATCAGGGCCGCCGCGTCGTACGTACGCCCCCGGAGCAGATCCGCGCCGAACACGCCGATCCAGGCGGAGAACGTCACGGCGAGCAGGGCCAGGAAGGAGATGAACGTGTCGATGAAACTCGTCGCCACCATCATCATCAGCCCGCCGAGCAGCAGGCTGATGACGGCGTTCACGCCCACGGCCCAGGCGCGGGGTATCGCGAACCCGAGTGTCTGGGCGGTGAAGCCGGCGGAGTACATCGACATGGCGTTGATCATCACCATGCCGAAGACGGCGATCAGGAGATAGGGCGCCGAGATCCAGCCCGGCAGGAGCGGTCCGATGAAGGCCACCGGATCCTCCGCGACGGCCAGCCCCGGCGCGCCCACCGCCATGACCGCGCCCATCATCACCATCGGCAGGACGATGATCAGTGCCCCTCCCGCGGTCGCGCCGACCATCATCCGGGCGGAGGCCGAACGTGGCAGGTAGCGGGCGAAGTCCGGGGCGGACGGGACCCAGCTGATGCCTCCGGCGACCAGGGTCCCGATCCCCGCGATCATCATCGCCGCCGGGCCCGCGGGCCGGTCCAGGACGGCCCGCCACGGTGTCGAGCCGATCACATGGACCAGTACGAGGAGACTGGCGCCGCCGAAGAGGTACGACGACACGGCGCAGCACCCTCGCAGGGCCCGGATGCCGAGCCCCGAGACGAGGAAGCTGCACGCCACGAAGGCCGTGAGGGTCACCACGACCAGGCTGTTGGTGCTCCGGACGTCGAACAGCAGGTCGAGCACCGCCAGCATGGCGTAGGAGCCGGTGACCGCGTTGACCGTCTCCCAGCCCCAGCGGGCCACCCACAGCAGGGCGCCGGGGAACAGGTTGCCGCGCTGGCCGAAAACCGCCCGCGACAGCGCCATGCCGGGCGAGCCGCCCCGCTTCCCGGCGATCGACACCAGGCCGACGAGCCCGAAGGAGAGCAGCGGGGCCGTGACCGCGACGGCGAGTACCTGCCAGAAGTTCAACCCGTTGAAGACGGTGAGACCGGCGCCCACCGTCAGCAGCAGCACCGTCATGTTCGCCGTCACCCAGGTGGGGAAGAGGGCGCCGACCCGGCCGGTGCGTTCGGCGTCGGGGACGGGATCGAGACCGCGGTTCTCCACGGACAGGAGCGTACCTTTACCACCAAAAGGTGCATAACGACCCGGGGTCCGTCCGGGCGGTCCTC
Organism: Streptomyces sp. NPDC059499; assembly: GCF_042749285.1. Classification (NCBI taxonomy): domain Bacteria; kingdom Bacillati; phylum Actinomycetota; class Actinomycetes; order Kitasatosporales; family Streptomycetaceae; genus Streptomyces; species Streptomyces sp. NPDC059499. The sequence continues at coordinate 139,544 of NZ_JBHYTT010000015.1, read as the reverse complement.
CGGAACCGCGCCCGGACCACAGCGGTGGCCGATACTGGACTGGTTATGGAAATCGTCATCCTTGCTGTAGTCATCGCCCTGGTCGCGGTCGGCCTGATCAGCGGGCTCGTGGTCAGCAGCCGCAAGAAGAAGCAGCTGCCGCCCTCGGCGCCGTCGAGCACGCCGACCATCACACCTCCCGCCGAACCTCACATCGGCGACGAGGCCGAGGCGCCGCGCGACGAAGCGCGGCGCACCATCGAGGAGGTCGGTCCCCCCGGAACCGAGGCTCCCGCCGGGGAAGCCCCGGTGGTCATCGAGCCGGAGATCCCCCCGCTCGAAGTCCCCGAGCCCACCGAGGGCCGTCTGGTACGCCTCCGTGCCAGGCTCGCCCGCTCGCAGAACTCCCTGGGCAAGGGGCTGCTCACACTCCTGTCCCGCGACAACCTCGACGAGGACACCTGGGAGGAGATCGAGGACACCCTCCTGACCGCCGACGTCGGCGTCGCGCCCACCCAGGAACTGGTGGAGCGGCTCCGTGAGAGGGTCCGCATCCTCGGCACCCGTACGCCGGAAGGCCTGCGCACGCTGCTGCGCGAGGAGCTCATCACCCTTCTCGGTACCGACTTCGACCGTGCCGTGAAGACGGAGGGCGGCGCCGAGACGCCCGGCGTCGTGATGGTCGTCGGAGTCAACGGCACCGGCAAGACGACCACCACGGGCAAGCTCGCCCGGGTGCTCGTCGCCGACGGCCGCAGTGTCGTGCTCGGTGCGGCCGACACCTTCCGCGCCGCCGCCGCGGATCAGCTCCAGACCTGGGGCGAGCGCGTCGGCGCCCGCACGGTCCGCGGACCCGAGGGCGGCGACCCCGCGTCGATCGCCTTCGACGCGGTGAAGGAGGGCATCGCCGAGGGCGCGGACGTCGTGCTCATCGACACCGCCGGCCGACTGCACACCAAGACCGGCCTCATGGACGAGCTCGGCAAGGTCAAGCGCGTCGTCGAGAAGCACGGGCCGCTCGACGAGATCCTCCTCGTCCTCGATGCCACGACGGGCCAGAACGGCCTGGTGCAGGCACGGGTGTTCGCCGAGGTCGTCGACATCACCGGCATCGTCCTCACCAAGCTGGACGGCACCGCCAAGGGCGGCATCGTCATCGCGGTCCAGCGTGAGCTGGGCGTCCCGGTGAAGCTCATCGGCCTCGGTGAGGGGCCGGACGACCTGGCTCCGTTCGAGCCGGACGCCTTCGTCGACGCACTGATCGGCGACTGACTCCCGTACCCCCGCGCACGCCGGAAGGGCGGTGAACCCGAGAGGGGTTCACCGCCCTTCGGGCGTCACCAGCGATGGCATATGTAGGCCAGCGTGCCCAGCAGCAGTCGTGCCTGCGGGGGAGCGACAGCCGTGTCCGGCTGCGGGGGACGCAGCCACCGGACCGGCCCCAGACCCCCGAGGTCGGACGGCGGAGCCGTGATGTACGAACCCGGGCCCAGCGCACGCAGGTCGAGATCCGCGTCGTCCCAGCCCATCCGGTACAGGAGCCCCGGCAGTCCGGCCGCGGCGCCGGGGGCGACGAAGAACTGCGTCCGCCCGGTGGGGGTCACCGTCACCGGGCCCAGCGGCAGTCCCATCCGCTCCATGCGTACCAGGGCCCGCCGGCCGGCGGCCTCGGCGACGTCGAGCACGTCGAAGCTGCGGCCCACGGGGAGCAGCATCGAGGCGCCGGGCACCTCGGCCCAGGCGTTCGCGGCGATCGTGAAGGTGGCGCCCGCCGGCACCTCCTGGGCGAAGTCCAGGGGGTGCGCCCCGGGGGCCGCGCACACGTCGTCGCCGCACGAGCAGGCGCCGTCGCTCGCCCGTGCTCCCGGAGCCACCGCCCAGCCCCAGATTCCTGTGTACTCGGCCACCGCGGTGCCCTCGGCCGCACGGCCGCGGCGCCGCGAGCCGGATCGCATCTCACGGATGCCGCCGATCGTGAAGCCCATGCCCCCTCCAACGGGTCCGAGTCACCGGTGGTTACGACCCGGAGCACGCGAGCGTCCTCCGGCGCTGCCGACGGTCATATGACGCGCGGGGGTGACATCGGGGGGTTGCGCGATACGGTTCACGCGCCCCTGAATGCTTCACTCCGCTCGTCCCTGATCGCGGCCTGTCAAGTGAATCGCGGTCAGCGCCGGGCGCGTTCATCCGAAGGGGTGGCGAATGGTGGCGTTTCCGCGGTCACCCTCGCGTGAGCAGTGATCGTAGGATTACCGTCGGTACTCGAACCATGCAATTGCATGTGCGCTCACGGGTATGCCCCGGGCAACCCGACTCTCTGTTCGATGGTGCGCAACGTCCGTACGGGCAGCACCGATGCACGGCATTCTGATAGAGGTTCGCGCGACAGGTTTCAGCGGGATGGGGGCGTTCCAGTGAGTGGCAGCGGCGCAGGCGAGGCGAATGCCGGGAAGCGCCCCAACGGGCAATTGGGATCATGGTTCGTGCGCAGCGGCTGGTCGAAGGGCGAGCTCGCACGCCAGGTGAACCGACGTGCGCGCCAGCTGGGCGCCCACCACATCAGCACCGACACCTCCCGGGTCCGGCGCTGGCTCGACGGCGAACAGCCGCGTGAACCCATCCCGCGCATCCTCTCCGAGCTCTTCTCCGAGCGCTTCGGCACCGTCGTCGCCGTCGAGGACCTGGGTCTGCGCGCCGCCCACCAGTCCCCGTCGGTGGCCGGGGTCGACCTGCCCTGGGCGGGCCCGCAGACCGTCGCGCTGCTCAGTGAGTTCTCCCGCAGCGACCTGATGCTGGCGCGGCGCGGCTTCCTCGGCTCCTCCCTCGCCCTGGCCGCCGGCCCCACCCTCATCGAACCGATGCAGCGCTGGCTGGTGCCCGCGACCCCCTCCGGGCCCCCGGTGCCGGAACAGTCCGTCCCCGGCCAACGCCCCTCGCGGCTCTCGGGACCAGAGCTGGACCTGCTGGAGTCCACCACCGCGATGTTCCGCCAGTGGGACGCGCAGTGCGGTGGCGGACTGCGCCGCAAGGCCGTCGTGGGCCAACTCCACGAGGTCACCGACCTGTTACAGGAATCCCAGCCCGAGGCGACCGCGAAGCGCCTCTTCCGCTGCGCCGCCGAACTGGCCGAACTGGCCGGCTGGATGAGCTACGACGTCGGCCTCCAGCCCACCGCGCAGAAGTACTTCGTCCTCGCCCTGCACGCCTCCAAGGAGGCGGGGGACAAGCCGCTGGGTTCGTACATCCTGTCCAGCATGAGCCGTCAGATGATCCACCTCGGGCGGCCCGACGACGCACTCGAACTCATCCACCTCGCCCAGTACGGCAGCCGTGACTGCGCCACCGGGCGCACCCAGGCCATGCTGTATGCGATGGAGGCCCGTGCGTACGCCAACATGGGCCAGCCCAGCAAGTGCAAGCGGGCGGTCCGGATGGCCGAGGACACCTTCGCCGACGCCGGACTCGACGGCGAGCCCGAGCCCGACTGGATCCGCTTCTTCTCCGACGCCGAACTGCACGGCGAGAACGCCCACTCCTACCGTGACCTCGCCTATGTCGCAGGCCGCAGCCCCACGTACGCCTCGCTCGCGGAGCCCGTCATGGCGCGCGCCGTCGAGCTCTTCGGCGAGGACGACGAGCACCAGAGGTCCTTCGCGCTCAATCTGATCGGCATGGCCACCGTGCATCTGCTCAAGCGCGAGCCCGAGGAGTCGACGGTGCTGGCCACCCAGGCCCTGAAGATCGCCAAGAAGGTCAGGTCCGAGCGTGTGAACACCCGGCTCCGCAAGACCGTCGACACCGCTGCCAGGGACTTCGGCGACATTGCCGAGGTCGCCCGGCTCACCGACCTGCTCACCGAGCAGCTTCCGGAGACCGCGGAAGCGGTCTGACCGCCACACCGACCACCGGCCACGACAGCCATCCCGTACATCCCGACTCGGCTCCCCCATTGCCAGGTCAGCGGGTGGCTGCCGTGGCCGGTTCACGTCCTGAGCCGTCCGAACCGCACCGTATGCGGCGCAGGCAGCATGGTAGGCAGCACAACGGGTTCGCCACTCCCGGTTCATTCGGACGTAACACGCGAAGCCCCTTCGTCACTGAGGCGAAACATCGTGCGGCATTCGTGGAAACCGCGCTGCGCGAATCTCATGGCGCATAACCGGCCCGCACCTTTTCCACAGTGGTCCCGCACCCCCGCACGTGGCCGCACCGACGACGAGGAGACGCCGATGCCCCCAGGCATCACGACGCTTGCCGCAGACGCCCCGACGCTGTCTGCCGCCAATACCGGGTTCATGCTCATCTGCTCCGCGATGGTGATGCTGATGACCCCGGGCCTGGCCTTCTTCTACGGAGGCATGGTCCGCGTCAAGAGCACCCTGAACATGCTGATGATGAGCTTCATCAGCCTCGGGATCGTCACGATCCTGTGGGTGCTCTACGGATTCAGCCTTGCCTTCGGCGCCGACGTCGGCTCCGTCATCGGCTGGAGCTCGGACTTCGTCGGCCTCAGCGGGATCGGCGTCACGGAGCTCTGGGACGGCTACACCATCCCGACCTACGTCTTCGCCGTCTTCCAGCTGATGTTCGCCGTGCTCACCCCGGCCCTCATCAGCGGTGCTCTCGCCGACCGGGTCAAGTTCACCTCCTGGGCCCTGTTCGTCGCGCTGTGGGTCACCGTCGTCTACTTCCCGGTCGCGCACTGGGTCTGGGGCGCCGGCGGCTGGCTCTTCGAGCTGGGCGTCATCGACTTCGCCGGTGGTACGGCCGTCCACATCAACGCGGGTGCCGCAGCCCTCGGCGTGATCCTGGTCATCGGCAAGCGGGTCGGCTTCAAGAAGGACCCGATGCGGCCGCACAGCCTGCCGCTCGTCATGCTCGGTGCCGCGCTCCTGTGGTTCGGCTGGTTCGGCTTCAACGCCGGCTCGTGGCTCGGCAACGACGACGGTGTCGGCGCGGTCATGTTCGTCAACACCCAGGTCGCCACCGGTGCGGCAGTCCTGGGCTGGCTCGCCTACGAGAAGATCCGCCACGGCTCCTTCACCACCCTGGGTGCGGCGTCCGGCGCCGTGGCCGGCCTCGTCGCCATCACCCCGGCGGGCGGCGCCGTCAGCCCGCTCGGCGCCATCGCGATCGGCGTCATCGCCGGTGTCCTGTGCGCCATGGCCGTCGGCCTGAAGTACAAGTTCGGCTACGACGACTCCCTGGACGTCGTCGGCGTCCACCTCGTCGGCGGTGTCATCGGCTCCCTCCTCGTCGGCTTCTTCGCCACCGGCGGTGTGCAGTCCGACGTCAAGGGCCTCTTCTACGGCGGCGGCCTCGACCAGCTCGGCAAGCAGGCCGTCGGAGTGTTCGCGGTCCTCGCGTACTCTCTGGTCGTCTCCGCGATCCTCGCCTTCCTCCTGGACAAGACGATCGGTATGCGCGTCTCCGAGGACGACGAGATCTCCGGCATCGACCAGGTCGAGCACGCCGAGACGGCGTACGACTTCAGCGGCGCCGGCGGCGGCGCGGCCACGCGCACCACACCTCCGGCGCCCGGCGCCACGGCAGCCCCGACGAACAAGAAGGTGGACGCATGAAGCTCATCACCGCAGTCGTGAAGCCACACAGGCTGGACGAGATCAAGGAGGCCCTCCAGGCCTTCGGCGTCCAGGGCCTCACGGTCACGGAGGCCAGCGGTTACGGGCGGCAGCGCGGACACACCGAGGTCTACCGGGGCGCCGAGTACACCGTCGACCTCGTACCCAAGATCCGCATCGAGGTGCTCGTCGAGGACGAGGACGCCGAACAGCTCATCGACGTGGTCGTCAAGGCCGCCCGGACGGGCAAGATCGGTGACGGCAAGGTCTGGAGCGTCCCCGTCGAGACCGCGATCCGCGTACGGACCGGTGAGCGCGGCCCGGACGCACTCTGACCGACGGTTTTCCCGAACGGAAAGGCAGCTGGGTGACGAGCACCGAAGTGACCACCGAATCCGAGGACTCGGGACCCAGCGGCTACGCGGCGGCCCGGCTGCGTCTTCTCCAGGAGAAGACGCAGTCCGGGCCGCCGCGCCGTGCCGCCCTGGCCCGGATCACCGACGAGTGGCTGACCGCGCTGTTCACCGCGGCCGTCGAGGCGGCGGGCGTCCGCGGCGCGGCCCTCGTCGCCGTCGGCGGGTACGGCCGCGGCGAACTCTCCCCGCGCAGCGACCTCGACCTCCTCCTCCTGCACGACGGCAGCGCCGACGCCGGAGCCGTCGCCGCCCTCGCCGACCACGTCTGGTACCCCGTGTGGGACCTCGGCCTGGCCCTCGACCACTCCGTACGCACCCCCGGCGAAGCACTCAAGACCGCCGGCGAGGACCTCAAGGTCCAGCTCGGGCTGCTCGACGCGCGCCCCGTCGCCGGAGACCTCGGGCTCGTCGCCGGACTGCGCACCGCCGTCCTCGCCGACTGGCGGAACCAGGCCCCCAAGCGCCTCCCCGCCCTCGACGAACTCTGCCGGGAGCGGGCCGAACGCATGGGCGAGCTCCAGTTCCTGCTCGAACCCGACCTGAAGGAAGCCCGCGGCGGTCTCCGTGACGCCACCGCCCTGCGCGCCGTCGCCGCCTCCTGGGTCGCCGACGCCCCACGCGAAGGCCTCGCCGAAGCCCGTCGCACCCTCCTCGACGCACGCGACGCCCTCCACCTCACCACCGGCCGCGCCACCGACCGCCTCGCCCTGCAGGAACAGGACCAGGTGGCCGGCGCCCTCGGCCTCCTCGACTCCGACGCCCTGCTGCGCCAGGTGTACGAGGCCGCCCGCACCGTCTCGTACGCCACCGACGTCACCTGGCGCGAGGTCAACCGCGTCCTGCGCGCCCGCTCCACACGCCCCCGGCTTCGGGCGATCCTCGGCGGCGGCACCAAGGCCGCCCCGGAACGCACCCCGCTCGCCGAGGGCGTCGTCGAGGCGGACGGCGAAGTCGTCCTCGCACGCACCGCACGCCCCGAGAAGGACCCCGTCCTCACCCTCCGGGCCGCAGCGGCGGCGGCCGAGTCCGGGCTGCCGCTCTCCCGCCACCTCGTACGCCACCTGCGGACCGCGGCCCAGCCGATGCCCGTGCCGTGGCCCGCACAGGCCCGCGAGGAACTCGTCACCCTGCTGGGCGCGGGCGAGTCCACCGTCGGCGTCTGGGAGGCCCTGGAGGCGGAGGGCATCATCACCCGGCTGCTGCCCGACTGGGAACGGGTCCACTGCCGTCCGCAGCGCAACCCCGTCCACACCTGGACCGTCGACCGCCACCTCGTCGAGACGGCCGTCCGCGCCTCCTCCCTCACCCGCCGCGTGGGCCGCCCCGACCTCCTCCTGGTCGCGGCCCTCCTGCACGACATCGGCAAGGGCTGGCCCGGGGACCACTCCGTCGCGGGCGAGGTCATCGCCCGCGACATGGCCGCCCGCATCGGCTTCGACAAGCAGGACGTGGGTGTCCTCGCCACCCTCGTACGCCACCACCTCCTGCTCATCGAGACCGCCACCCGGCGCGACCTCGACGATCCGGCGACCGTCCGCTCCGTCGCCACCGCCGTCGGCAGCGCCTCCACCCTGGAACTGCTGCACGCGCTGACCGAGGCCGACGCGCTGGCCACCGGTCCCGCCGCGTGGAGCTCCTGGCGGGCCTCCCTCGTCACGGACCTCGTCAAGCGCGTCGCCGCGCTCCTGGCCGGGGAGGAGCCGCCCGAGCAGGAACCCCTCGCGCCCAGCGCCGAACAGGAACGCCTCGCCATCGAGGCCCTGCGCACCGGCGAAGCCGTCCTGTCCCTGCGCACCCAGCCCGAGCCCGTCTCGGAGGACGGCGAACCCGGACCCGTCGGCGTCGAGCTCCTCATCGCCCTGCCCGACCGGCCCGGCGTGCTGCCGGCCGCGGCCGGGGTACTCGCCCTGCACCGCCTCACCGTCCGCGCCGCCGATCTGCGCGCCGTCGAGCTCCCCACCGAGCTCGGCGAGACAGCCGGTCTGCTGGTGCTCAGCTGGCGGGTGGCGGCCGAGTACGGATCCCTCCCGCAGGCCACCCGGCTCCGCGCCGATCTCGTACGGGCCCTGGACGGGTCGCTGGACATCCGCACCCGCCTCGCCGAGCGCGAGGCCGCCTACCCGAGGCGCCGCGGCGTGAAGGCGCCGCCGCCCAGGGTGACCGTGGCGGCGGCCGGCTCACGGCTCGCCACGGTGATCGAGGTGCGCGCCCAGGACGCCCCGGGACTCCTGCACCGGATCGGCTGGGCCCTGGAGCAGAGCGCGGTACGGGTGCGCAGCGCCCATGTCTCGACGCTCGGCGCCAACGCGGTGGACGCCTTCTACGTCACGGACACCGACGGTGAGCCGCTGCCCCGGGAACGGGCGGCGGCAGTCGCCAGGGAGGTGGAGAAGGCACTGCGCTGAACCCCGCCGCCGAGCCGTTCGTCACGAGAAACGGCCGGGGGCTTTGCGTTCCACGGGGTCCGGATACCCTGGAGGGCGATTGACCTGCCACCACCCCCGACCCTGAGGACCGACGAGCGCCGTGTTCGATACTCTCTCCGACCGCCTTAGCGCGACTTTCAAAAACCTCAGGGGCAAGGGCCGCTTGTCCGAGGCGGACATCGACGCCACGGCTCGCGAGATCCGTATCGCACTGCTCGAGGCCGATGTCGCCCTGCCCGTCGTCCGTGCGTTCATCGCCAACGTCAAGGAGCGGGCGCGCGGCGTCGAGGTCTCCCAGGCGCTGAACCCGGCCCAGCAGGTCGTCAAGATCGTCAACGAGGAACTCGTAGGGATCCTCGGCGGCGAGACCCGGCGGCTCCGGTTCGCCAAGAACCCTCCCACCGTGATCATGCTCGCGGGTCTGCAGGGTGCCGGTAAGACGACCCTCGCCGGAAAGCTCGGTCTCTGGCTCAAGAGCCAGGGCCACTCGCCGCTGCTGGTCGCCTGTGACCTCCAGCGTCCGAACGCCGTCAACCAGCTCAGCGTCGTCGCCGACCGCGCCGGTGTCGCGGTGTACGCGCCGGAGCCGGGCAACGGGGTGGGGGACCCGGTCCAGGTCGCCAAGGACTCGATCGAGCACGCCCGCGCCAAGCAGTACGACGTGGTCGTGGTCGACACCGCGGGCCGCCTCGGTATCGACCAGGAACTGATGCAGCAGGCCGCGGACATCCGCGACGCCGTCAGCCCCGACGAGATCCTCTTCGTCGTCGACGCGATGATCGGCCAGGACGCGGTCAACACCGCCGAGGCCTTCCGCGACGGAGTCGGCTTCGACGGCGTGGTCCTGTCCAAGCTCGACGGTGACGCCCGTGGTGGCGCCGCCCTGTCGATCGCCCATGTCACGGGCAAGCAGGTCATGTTCGCGTCGAACGGTGAGAAGCTCGAGGACTTCGACGCCTTCCACCCCGACCGCATGGCGTCCCGCATCCTCGACATGGGTGACCTGCTCACCCTGATCGAGCAGGCGGAGAAGACCTTCAGCCAGGAAGAGGCCGCTCAAATGGCCTCCAAGCTGGCGTCGAGCAAGGGCAAGGACTTCACGCTCGACGACTTCCTGGCGCAGATGGAGCAGGTCAGGAAGATGGGCTCCATCTCCAAGCTGCTCGGGATGCTGCCCGGCATGGGGCAGATCAAGGACCAGATCGCCAACATCGACGAGCGGGACGTGGACCGCACGGCCGCGATCATCAAGTCGATGACGCCGCACGAGCGCCGGGAACCGACCGTCATCAACGGGTCGCGCCGGGCCCGTATCGCCAAGGGCTCCGGCGTCGAGGTCTCCGCGGTGAAGAGCCTGGTGGAGCGGTTCTTCGAGGCCCGCAAGATGATGTCGAAGATGGCCCAGGGCGGCGGCATGCCGGGCATGCCCGGGATGCCCGGCTCGGGTGGCGGCGCGGGCCGTCAGAAGAAGCAGGTCAAGCAGGCCAAGGGCAAGCGCAAGAGCGGCAACCCGATGAAGCGCAAGGCCGAGGAGCAGGCCGAGGCGGCCCGCCGTGAGGCGGCGGCGCAGGGCGGCGCGTTCGGTCTGCCCGCCCAGGAGGACAAGAACTTCGAGCTGCCGGACGAGTTCAAGAAGTTCATGGGCTGACCGGCCGGAAGACATGAGGAAGGGGCGCCCCGCTCGGCGGGGCGCCCCTTCCTCATGTCTCTCCCCGGGTGCTAGACCACGCACACCAGATAGCGGAAGACGTTCGGCATCCATACCGTCCCGTCGGGCCGCCGGTGCGGATGCAGTGCCTCCGCGACCTCCTTCTCCACCTGGGAACGGTCCGTGGCCCGTATCGCCGTGTCGAAGAGGCCGGTCGACAGCAGTCCGCGCACCGCGCTGTCCAGGTCCGCGTACCCGAACGGGCAGGAGACCCGGCCCGATCCGTCCGGTTTCAGCCCCGCCCGCGCCGCAACGTCCTCGAGGTCGTCCCGCAGTGCGGGACGCCAGCCGCCGGGGCGCGGTGTGCGCGCCGACTCGGCGAGCCGGGCCGCCACCCGGAGCACCGGAGCCGTGGCACACCGCTCGGGCGGTCCCCAGCCGGTCAGGACCACCGTGGCCCCCCGCGCGGCCAGTGGCACGGCGGCGGCGAGCGCGGGCGAGAGCCCTTCGGAGTCGCCGGCCGCGCAGCCGATCGGATCGAACGCCGTGAGCAGGTTGTACGCCGGTTCACCGGCCGGTGCGGCCGCCGACGGGGCGCCGGCGACCAGCCGTGCCCGCGGCGGTGCGTCCGGCCGTGCGGGCCCTGCCTCCTGGCCGGACGCGAGACGCTCGCGGGCCAGCGCGAGCCGTTCACGGTCGGTGTCGACCCCGGTGACGTGCGCCCCGCGCGATGCCGCGATGAGGAGGGCGAGCCCGGAACCGCAGCCGATGGAGAGCATCCTGGTACCGGCCCCGACTTCGAGCCGCTCGTACACCGCCTCGTAGAGCGGCGCCAGCATGCGCTCCTGGATCTCCGCCCAGTCACGGGCGCGGGTGCCGCCATCCACGGCGGCGGACGAATCCGCGTACCGGTGGTGCCGGACGAGCGTTGGTGTCATGGAATGCGCCCCAATCCGCCGAGAGGTCGGTCGTGCCCTAGTGGGCGGCCCCCGATGTCGTAGGTGCGCCCGCAGCCCCCGTATGCCAGAGAACTCCGCATCCGCGGTCCCGTCCAGAGGTCGGACGGGGTGGGATGGCATTGCTTGCGTGCTCCGGTCGTGCGCCCCCGGCCTCCGCATCGTGGCCGGGGGCGCCGGGGACCAGCACGCCCGCTGCTCGCTCTCGTCCCAGTCTTACCCGACACGCCGGACGGAGCACGTCGAAGGCTCTTCGCCCGGACGGGCGGGGGGTTCGGGGCCGTCCCGCGGGGCCGGGTAATGTCGCCCGTGGGGCTACCCCGCATACGCGCCGGGGCGTACGGCACGCTACGTACCCCCTTGGTGCGAGCTGTGAGCCTTCTCCGCAGATCTGCGCACCCGCCCTCGTCCGGACGCATCGACGGCAACTGACTGGTACGTGCAAATTATTTGGGATGCCCCGGAATAGGAACACCGGGGCACTCAGGCTCGTTATCACGACGTGAGCACGACACCACCTGTACTTGCCGCAGAGCTGGCACAGGCGTGGGCCGACATTCAGCGGTACCACCCCGAGCTGCCCGATCTTGCCGCGCCAGAGTCCCTGATCGGAGAGTCCTCGTCCGCCTGTGGCGCCGAGCTCTCCTTCGAACGACTGCTCCATGAGGCAGTCCATGGCATCGCCGCCGCGAGAGGTGTCCGGGACACCTCCCGTGCCGGCCGGTACCACAACCGACGGTTCCTCGCGATCGCCGAGGAGCTGGGTCTGGATCATTCCGAGGAACCCCATGCCAGCAGCGGATTCTCGCTGGTGACACTCAATCCCGAGGCCAAACGCAGATACCGTCCGACGACGGAACGGCTCCAGCGCGCCCTCAAGGCGCACACCGTGGCCACCGCCGCCGACACCAAGCGCTCCTTCCGCGGCCCCGCGGCCCGGCACGGCTCCTCCGGAGGGGGCGTGCGGGTCAAGGCCGTCTGCGACTGCGGCCGCAACGTGCGCGTGGTCCCCTCGGTCCTCGCACAGGCCCCGATCGTCTGCGGCGGCTGCGGAAAGCCGTTCCGCATCCCGGAAGCAGTGGCCGCGGTGGGGTGAGGCGACGTGGTGTGGCACAATGGCTAGCTGTACTCGACAGTCGCATAGGACCCCTCTCTTCCTCCGGCTGACGCGTCCATCGGGCACCCGAGTACCGCAACCCCACGTGGCATCTTGTTGTGCCCAACCACGTCAGAGACCAGGAGACACCACTTCCGTGGCAGTCAAGATCAAGCTGAAGCGCATGGGCAAGATCCGTTCGCCTCACTACCGCATCATCGTCGCCGACTCCCGTACCCGCCGTGACGGCCGGGCCATCGAGGAGATCGGCCTGTACCACCCGGTGCAGAACCCGTCGCGCATCGAGGTCAACGCAGAGCGCGCGCAGTACTGGCTGTCCGTCGGCGCCCAGCCGACCGAGCCGGTCCTCGCGATCCTGAAGCTCACCGGTGACTGGCAGGCCCACAAGGGCCTTCCCGCCCCCGCGCCGCTGCTGCAGCCGGAGCCCAAGGCTGACAAGCGCGCCCTGTTCGAGGCCCTTACCTCGGACGGCGACGAGGCCAAGGGTGAGGCCATCACCCAGAAGGCCAAGAAGTCGGACAAGAAGGCGGACGAGGCGGCCGACGCTGCCGCGTCCACCGAGTCGACCGAGGCCTGAGCATGCTCGAGGAGGCTCTTGAGCACCTCGTGAAGGGCATCGTCGACAACCCCGACGATGTGCAGGTCGCCTCGCGCGATCTGCGCCGTGGACGTGTGCTCGAGGTCCGGGTCCATCCCGATGACCTCGGCAAGGTGATCGGCCGCAACGGCCGCACCGCACGCGCCCTGCGTACCGTCGTGGGTGCAATCGGCGGCCGTGGTATCCGCGTCGACCTCGTCGATGTGGATCAGGTTCGCTGAAAGAGTTGAACACCGGCCGGGGCCGGGGAGGGCTTTCGAGCCGTCCCCGGCCTTTGTCGTCCCTACACCATCACCGGGAGAAGTAGCGTGCAGTTGGTAGTTGCGCGGATCGGCCGCGCCCATGGCATCAAGGGCGAGGTCACCGTCGAGGTGCGGACGGACGAGCCCGAACTGCGGCTCGGCCCCGGGGCCGTCCTCGCCACGGAACCAGCGGCTACGGGCCCCCTGACGATCGAGACCGGCCGGGTGCACAGCGGCAGGCTGCTGCTGCGCTTCGAGGGCGTACGCGACCGTACGGCCGCCGAGGCACTCCGCAACACGCTGCTGATCGCCGAGGTGGACCCGGAAGAGCTTCCCGAGGACCCGGAGGAGTTCTACGACCACCAGCTGATGGACCTCGACGTGGTCCTCGCCGACGGAACCGTGATCGGCCGGATCACCGAGATCACTCACCTGCCCTCCCAGGACCTCTTCATCGTGGAGCGCCCCGACGGCAGCGAGGTGATGATCCCGTTCGTCGAGGAGATCGTCAGCGAGATCGACCTGGAGGAGCAGCGGGCCGTCATCACGCCGCCGCCCGGCCTGATCGACGAGAGCGAGGCCGTGGTCGCCTCCTCGCGCGACGAGGAGGCCGGCGAGGCCTCCGGTGAGCCCGGAAAGGGCGACGCGTGATGCGGCTCGACGTCGTCACGATCTTTCCCGAGTACCTGGAACCGCTGAACGTCTCCCTCGTCGGCAAGGCGCGCTCCCGGGGGCGCCTCGACGTGCACGTCCACGACCTGCGGGACTGGACGTACGACCGGCACAACACGGTGGACGACACCCCGTACGGCGGCGGCCCCGGCATGGTCATGAAGACCGGGCCCTGGGGCGAGGCCCTGGACGACGCACTGGCCGCCGGCTACGAGGCTGGGGCGCACTCCCCGGTGCTCGTGGTGCCCACACCCAGCGGGCGGCCCTTCACCCAGGAGCTCGCCGTCGAGCTCTCGGAGCGGCCGTGGCTGATCTTCACGCCCGCCAGGTACGAGGGCATCGACCGCCGGGTGATGGACGAGTACGCCACCCGCATGCCGGTCGTGGAGGTGTCCATCGGGGACTACGTCCTGGCCGGCGGGGAAGCGGCCGTCCTGGTGATCACGGAGGCCGTTGCGCGGCTCCTGCCGGGAGTACTCGGCAACGCCGAATCGCACCGTGACGACTCCTTCGCACCCGGAGCCATGGCCGATCTGCTCGAGGGGCCCGTCTACACGAAGCCGCCCGAGTGGCGCGGGCGCGGCATCCCGGACGTGCTGCTCAGCGGCCACCACGGCAGGATCGCGCGGTGGCGCAGGGACGAGGCGTTCCGTCGTACCGCCCTCAACAGGCCCGACCTGATCGAGCGTTGCGAGGCAACCGGCTTCGACAAGAAGGACCGCGAGATCCTCTCGATCCTGGGCTGGGCCCCGGAGCCCGGCGGCCGATTTTGGCGCAGGCCCGAGGCCGTGGAAGAATAGGCCCGCTGTACGTCCGGCGTGCGCCCCTGCCACAGGGGGAAAGACGCCCGCCCGATGTGATCAGCATCCGAACTTTCCCACTCTCCCGTCGATGACCTGTGGCATCGGCGAAGAAAGCAGACAACATGACTTCCCTGCTCGATGGCGTCAATGCCGCCTCGCTGCGTACCGACCTCCCGGCCTTCCGCCCGGGTGACACCGTCAACGTCCACGTGCGAGTGATCGAGGGCAACCGCTCCCGTATCCAGCAGTTCAAGGGCGTCGTCATCCGCCGCCAGGGCTCGGGCGTCAGCGAGACCTTCACGGTCCGCAAGGTCTCCTTCAGCGTCGGCGTCGAGCGCACCTTCCCGGTGCACAGCCCGATCTTCGAGAAGATCGAGCTCGTCACCCGTGGTGACGTCCGCCGCGCCAAGCTGTACTTCCTCCGTGAGCTGCGCGGCAAGGCCGCGAAGATCAAGGAGAAGCGCGACCGCTGATTCGGCGCCGGCGTCCACAGCGTGGCCGGATAGGATTCGGCCCCGATGGACACGGAAGCCCAGCACACGGAGCGCGATCGCTCCTCCACCCCTGAAGAAGGGCTGGAGGAGGGGTCGCGCTTCACGCATGTCCCGGACCGGCCGGACACCTTGTCCTGGGGGCGAGCCGCCTTCCTGGGGCTGCTCTGCACGGTCGCTCTCCTGCTGTTCAGCGCCTTCGTGCTGCAGCCCTTCCTCATCCCCAGCGGCTCGATGGAGCCCACGCTGCGGGTGGGGGACCGGGTGCTCGTCAACAAACTGGCGTACCGTTTCGGCTCCGAGCCGCAGCGCGGCGACGTGGTGGTCTTCGACGGCACCGGCTCCTTCGTACAGGAGACGCCCGCGGAGAACCCCGTCACCGCGCTCCTGCGCGGGGCGGCCGCGTCCCTGGGGCTGGCCGAGCCCGCCGAGACCGACTTCGTGAAGCGGGTGGTGGGCGTGGGGGGCGATCGCGTGGTCTGCTGCGACAAGCGGGGGAGGCTCGAAGTGAACGGCCGGTCGGTGCACGAGGAGTATCTGTACCCGGGTGACAACCCGTCCGAAGTGGCCTTCGACATCGTGGTGCCCGACGGCACGCTGTGGGTCATGGGCGACCACCGCAGCAACTCACGGGACTCCCGTGACCACCTGGGGCAGCCCGGCGGCGGCATGGTGCCTGTGGACCGGGTCGTCGGACGCGTCGACTGGCTCGGCTGGCCGCTCGGCAGACTCGGCCCCCTGGGCGGGACCGATGCCTTCACCGGCATACGGCCGCCGGGCGCGATCCATGGGTAACCGGGGGCGCAGGCGCGGCGAGACGGAAGCGCACATTCCGCTGCCCACCGGGACCAGGCCGACCTCGGCCCGCTCCCTGCCGACGAGGGCGGAGCGCCGCAGGCTGGCCCGCAAGGTCAAACGGCGCAGGCGACGGTCCGCGATCAAGGAGATACCGCTCCTCGTCATGGTGGCGCTGCTGATCGCGCTGGTGCTCAAGACCTTTCTGGTGCAGGCCTTCGTGATTCCGTCCGGGTCGATGGAGCAGACCATCAAGATCGGCGACCGGGTGCTGGTCGACAAGCTGACACCGTGGTTCGGCTCCGAGCCGCAGCGTGGCGACGTCGTCGTCTTCCGGGATCCGGGGGGCTGGCTGCAGCAGGAGAACGTCGCCAAGGAGGAGCCGCCGGTCGGCGTCAAGCAGGTCAAGGAACTGCTGACCTTCATCGGACTCCTGCCCTCGGACGACGAGCAGGATCTGATCAAGCGAGTGGTGGCCGTCGGGGGCGACACCGTGAAGTGCTGCGGCACGGACGGCAAGGTCACCGTCAACGGCGTGCCGCTCAACGAGCCGTACCTGCATCCGGACAATGTGCCCTCGACTCTCAAATTCGAGGTAAAGGTTCCGCAGGGCCGCATCTTCGTGATGGGCGACCACCGGTCGAACTCCGCGGACTCCCGCTTCCACCTCGACGAACCGGACAGGGGCACGGTTTCGGAGGACGAGGTCGTGGGACGGGCGGTCGTGATCGCCTGGCCGTTCGCTCACTGGCGCAAGCTCGAGGAACCCGGGACGTTCGCCTCGGTGCCCGATGCGCGTGCCGGGGCGACGGAGGCCACGGGCCCGTCGAATAGTGTGTCCTCCCAGGATCGCAACGACATGGTCCTGCTCCCGACCCCTGCGGAACTCCCGCTCGTTATGGGAGTGGTGGGCCTGCGCCGATTCGGGCGTGGGCGGTGGCACGGAGTGAGGAGTGGATGTGGGGGATTTGGCGGTCGGCGCACGATCCGGACACGGCGAACCCGAGGACCGGCCTTCGAACGGCGGGATCCCGGCGGACTCGGCGGGCCGGGCGGAGGGTGACGGCGTCCCCCCGGGGGACGGCTTCCCGGCCGACGACTCCCCGGGGGACGACTCACCGGGCGGCGGCAGTACGGCGCAGAAGAAGCCGCGTTCCTTCTGGAAGGAACTGCCGCTCCTCATCGGTATCGCGCTCATCCTCGCGCTGCTGATCAAGACGTTCCTGGTACAGGCGTTCTCGATCCCCTCGGACTCCATGCAGAACACGCTGCAGCGGGGCGACCGGGTGCTCGTCGACAAGCTGACGCCGTGGTTCGGCTCCGAGCCGGAGCGCGGCGAGGTCGTGGTGTTCCACGACCCGGGCGGCTGGCTCGAGGACACCGCGACTCCGGAACCGAACGCGGTGCAGAAGTTCCTGAGCTTCATCGGGCTCATGCCGTCCGCCGAGGAGAAGGACCTGATCAAGCGGGTCATCGCCATCGGCGGCGACACGGTGGAGTGCAAGAAGAACGGCCCCGTGACGGTCAACGGCAAGGCGCTGGACGACAAGTCGTTCATCTTCGCGGGCAACAGTGCGTGCGATGACGAGCCCTTCGGCCCGATCCATGTCCCCGAGGGCCGGATCTGGGTGATGGGCGACCACCGTCAGAACTCGCTGGACTCCCGTTACCACCAGGAGCTGCCCGGACAGGGCACCGTGTCCACGGACGAGGTGGTCGGACGGGCCATCGTCGTCGCCTGGCCGGTCAACCGGTGGGCGACCCTGCCGATCCCGAGCACGTTCGACCAGCCCGGGCTGAACAAGGCGGCTGCCGCCGCTCCGGCAGCACTCGGTGTAGCCGGAGCGCTGCCCCTCGTGTTCTGGCGTCGCCGGAGGCTGACCAGCGGGCGTACCGCCGGGTAGGGTGCCGACTCGGATCAGCGATTGTCGATCTCCGATGGGGGAGCGCTGGGATGAGCGGAATGGGACGTACGGATGACGGCCGCGGCCGGCTCGGCAACGTGTTGTCGAACCTGGCCGTGGCCGTCGGCTGTGTGCTCTTCCTCGGCGGATTCGCCTGGGGAGCGGTGGTGTACCAGCCGTACACGGTGCCGACGGCGTCGATGACCCCGACGGTGAACGCCGGGGACCGGGTGCTCGCGGAGCGGATAGACGGTGCCGACGTACGGCGCGGTGACGTCGTCGTCTTCACGGACGCGGCGTGGGGCGATGTGCCGATGGTGAAACGGGTCGTGGGTGTCGGCGGGGACAAGATCGCCTGCTGCGACAAGAACGGCCGGCTGACCATCAACGGCAAGCCCGTCGAGGAACCGTATCTCCAGGCGAACGGTGGCCCGTTGCTGGTCGAGGCCGACGGCGAGGCGCCCGCTTCCGTGGAGGAATTCACGGCCGAGGTCCCCGAGGGGCAGCTGTTCCTCCTCGGTGACGAGCGCACCGGTTCGCTGGACTCCAGGGTTCACCTCAAGGACCCGGGGCAGGGCTCGGTGCCGCGCAGCGCCGTGCAGGCGCGGGTGGACGCCGTCGCGTGGCCCATGAACGGCATGATCGACCGCCCCGAGGCCTTCGCGGATCTGCCGGGCGGTGTGTCGTCCAGCGGTCCGCTGCGACTGCAGATCGGGGCCGTCGTGGCGGGCGTGGCACTCATCGTGGGCGGGGCCGCCCTCGGTGCCGTCGCGGGACGGTCCGCACGCCGGAACAAGCGGGCAGGGGCCACCACCGGTGCCCGCTGAGAAGCGCAAGGTCGCCCGGGTCGTGCTCCTGGACCCGGACGACCGGATCCTCCTGCTGCACGGATTCGAGCCCGACGACCCGGGGACGAGTTGGTGGTTCACTCCCGGCGGCGGCCTGGAGGGCGGCGAGACTAGGGCGGAGGCCGCGCTGCGCGAGCTCGCCGAGGAGACCGGGATCACGGACGTCGCGCTGGGCCCGGTGCTCTGGAAGCGGATCTGCTCCTTCCCGTTCGACGGGCGGCGCTGGGACCAGGACGAGTGGTACTTCCTGGCTCGAACGGCGCAGACCGCCACGGACCAGAAGGGGCTCACCGAGCTGGAGCTCCGCAGCGTTGCCGGGCTCAGGTGGTGGACCTCCGCCGAACTTCTGGCGGCGCGTGAGACGGTGTATCCGACCAGGCTCGGCGAGCTGCTGCGCACGCTGCTCGACGAGGGTCCCCCGCGCGATCCGCTGGTTCTCGCCCCCGAAATCGTCTAATCGTCCAGGGGTGCGTGAGGCTGACGCACAATAGGGGGACGCACGGCTGAAGGGGAACATGCCATGAGCGCCGAGGACCTCGAGAAGTACGAGACCGAGATGGAGCTGAAGCTCTACCGGGAGTACCGCGATGTCGTCGGTCTGTTCAAATATGTGATCGAGACCGAACGGCGCTTCTACCTCACCAACGACTACGAGATGCAGGTGCACTCGGTCCAGGGCGAGGTTTTTTTCGAGGTTTCCATGGCGGACGCGTGGGTCTGGGACATGTACCGGCCCGCCAGGTTCGTCAAGCAGGTCCGCGTGCTGACGTTCAAGGACGTGAACATCGAGGAGCTCAACAAGAGCGATCTCGAACTCCCGGGCGGATGATCGGCAACCGCTCCGGGTGCTGGTCAAGGGCGCGGGTTCACTCGTCCGGGTGGCCGGAATATTCACAATGAGTGAGTTGTCCACCAAGATCCAATAGATCGGACGGGGCGCGTCAGAGTCGGTGCCGGAGGTGGTGCCGACATGAACGCACGGGGGGCACTCGGGCGGTACGGCGAGGACCTGGCGGCGCGGCTGCTGGCCGACGCCGGTATGGCCGTACTGGAGCGCAACTGGCGCTGTCGCGCAGGAGAGATCGACATCGTCGCCAGGGACGGCGACGCGGTGGTCTTCTGCGAAGTGAAGACCCGCAGGGCGGGATGCTTCGAGCATCCGATGGAGGCCGTCACACCGGCCAAGGCGGACCGGCTGCGCCGACTCGCCGAGGTCTGGCTCGAGCGGCACGGCGGACCGCCCCGGGGCGGGGCCCGGATCGACCTGGTCGGTGTGATCCTTCCCCGGCGCGGAGCCCCGGTCGCCGAGCATGTCAGGGGCGTGGCCTGATGGGGTTCGCGCGGGCGTGTTCGGTGGCGCTGGTGGGCGTCGAGGGCGTGGTGGTGGAGGTCCAGGCCGATCTGGAACCGGGCGTGGCGGCATTCACCCTGGTCGGACTTCCGGACAAGAGCCTGGTGGAGAGCCGGGACCGGGTCAGGGCCGCGGTCGTCAATTCCGGGGCCGAGTGGCCGCAGAAGAAGCTCACGGTGGGGCTGTCCCCCGCGTCCGTTCCCAAGGGCGGGTCCGGCTTCGACCTCGCCGTCGCGTGCGCGGTGCTCGGCGCCGCGGAGCGGATCGACCCCGCGGCCATCGCCGATGTGGTGATGATCGGGGAGCTCGGCCTCGACGGCCGGGTGCGACCGGTGCGCGGGGTGCTCCCCGCCGTCCTCGCGGCGGCCGAGGCGGGATACCGGCAGGTCGTGGTTCCAGAACAGACAGCGGGGGAAGCCGCGCTGGTACCCGGCGTCTCGGTCCTCGGAGTGCGGAGCCTGCGGCAGCTGATCGCCATCCTCGGCGACGAGGCCGTGCCCGACGAGCCGGCCGCCGACCGGGGCCGCCCCGACGCGATGCTCGCCGGACTGATGATGCCGGGTGCCGGCATCGGCACGGGCCTCGCGCCGCTCGGCACGCAGGGGGCGGGGCACCGTCCCGACCTGGCGGACGTCGCCGGGCAGCCCAGAGCGCGCAAGGCCCTGGAGGTCGCCGCGGCAGGCGGACACCACCTTCTGCTCTCCGGACCGCCGGGTGCCGGCAAGACGATGCTGGCCGAACGCCTCACGGCGATCCTGCCGCCGCTGACCCGCCAGGAATCCCTCGAAGTGACGGCTGTGCACTCGGTGGCGGGCATCCTCCCACCGGGTGAACCACTGGTCACCGGAGCGCCGTACTGCGCACCGCACCACTCGGCGACGATGCAGTCGCTCGTCGGCGGGGGCAACGGGCTGCCGAGGCCCGGAGCGGTCTCCCTGGCGCACAGAGGTGTTCTCTTTCTGGACGAGGCTCCGGAATTCTCCGGCCGGGCGCTGGACGCGCTGCGTCAGCCCCTGGAATCCGGACACGTGGTGGTCGCACGTGCGGCCGGAGTGGTGCGGCTGCCCGCCAGGTTCCTGATGGTCCTGGCCGCGAACCCCTGCCCGTGCGGCCGGCACACCCTGACGGGCGCGGGCTGCGAATGCCCGCCCTCCGTGGTCCGCCGCTACCAGGCGCGGCTCTCCGGGCCGCTGCTGGACCGGGTGGACCTGCGGGTGGAGGTCGAGCCGGTGGGCCGGGCGGATCTGATGGGGCGTGGAGGCCGGGGCGAGACCTCGGCCGAGGTCGCCGCCCGGGTGCGGGAGGCGAGGGCGCGGGCCGCGGACCGGCTGGCCGGCACGCCCTGGACCACCAACAGCGAAGTCCCCGGTCATGAGCTGCGGACCAGGCTGCTCGCGGCGCCCGGTGCGCTGATGGCCGCGGAGCGCGACATGGAACGCGGCAACCTCACCGCCCGAGGCCTGGACCGTGTGCTCCGGGTCGCGTGGACGGTGGCGGACCTGAGGGCCGCCGACCGTCCTGACGCCTCCGACATCGCGACGGCCCTGGAGCTGCGGACGGGCATCCACCGGGGCGTACCCGTGCGGGCCGGTGCCTCGTGAACGGCCTGTCGGCCCGCACCGGCCGGGAGCGGCCGGCGCGGGCCGCGCTGACCCGCATCTTCGAGCCGGGGGACGAGCGGGCGGGCCGCTGGCTCCGCGAGGTGGGTCCCGTGGAGCTGATGAGACGCCTCACCGTCGCCGACGGCTCGGCGGAGACGCTGAAGGGGATGACCGCGACACGGCTGAGCGGCTACCGCTTACGGGCGTCGACCGCCGATCCCGAGCGGGACCTGTCGGACGTGGCCGGGGTCGGGGGACGGTTCGTCTGTCCCGGCGACCCGGAGTGGCCGAGCCAGCTCGACGACCTGTCGGACGCGCGGCCCATCGGCCTCTGGGTCCGAGGGCTGCCCGACCTGCGCCTTTGGGCGCTGCGCTCGGTCGCCGTGGTCGGAGCCCGGGCCTGCACACCGTACGGGGCGCACATGGCGGCGAGCATCGGAGCGGGGCTGGCCGAACGGGGTTGGGTGGTCGTCTCGGGGGCCGCCTTCGGGGTGGACGGAGCGGCTCACCGCGGCGCCCTGGCCGCGGGCGGGGCGACCATGGCGGTGCTGGCCTGCGGGGTGGATGTCGCCTATCCGCGGGGTCACGCGGAGTTGATCGGACGCATGGTCGAACAAGGGCTCGTCATTGGGGAGTTGCCGCCCTCCGAGCACCCCACGCGCAGCAGGTTCATCCTCAGGAACCGGGTGATCGCCGCCCTGACGAGGGGAACCGTCGTGGTGGAGGCCGAGTACCGCAGCGGCTCGCTGGTCACCGCCAGGAACGCACAGCGGCTCGGCCGCTACACGATGGGGGTCCCGGGCCCGGCCACCAGTGGCCTGTCGGCGGGGGTCCACGAACTCCTGCGCGGTGAGGGCGTCCTGGTCACCGACGCCGCCGAAATCGCCGAACTGGTGGGCGAGATCGGAGATCTGGCCCCGGCCAGGCGAGGCCCGGTGCTGCCGAGGGACCTCCTGGACCCCGTCAGCGCCCGGGTCCTGGACGCGCTGCCCCGCAGGGGAGCGATGGAGGGCCGCGACGTCGCCCGCACCGCCGGGACCAGTACCGATGAGGCACTCGGGCGGTTGTACGAACTGCACTCACTGGGGTTCGTCGAACGCGAGGCCGACGGATGGCGGTTGACGGTGGTACGGACACGCAATGGGGGTGCGCGGCGAGGCGATACTTGACCAGCAGCAAACGGGTGAAAAGGTGATGCCGATGACTTCGGCAGCGCCTGTTCGGGCCGCCGGGGCCGGTGCGCGCGGTGACGTTCCCGGTCTTCGGTCATGTCCGACGGCGCGGGATCCGGAACGGAATTGCACAGCACGGATCCGTTGTCCTGCGCGCACCGCAACACCTCAGTCACGCTACGCTCACAAGGAATCCGCCCCAGAGACACGTCCCCAGCACTTCACAGCAGAACGGCTCAAGGCACCACATGCCCCAGCACACCTCCGGGTCTGACCGCGCGGCAGCACCACCGGCTGCGCGTGGCACTGTGCGCCCTCCCGCCCCTTCCTCGCTCGAGGAGTTGTGGCGTTCATACAAGACCACTGGCGACGGGCGTCTCCGGGAGCAGCTGATCCTGCACTACTCGCCCCTGGTGAAGTACGTCGCCGGCCGGGTCAGTGTGGGGCTGCCGTCCAACGTGGAACAGGCGGACTTCGTCTCCTCCGGGGTCTTCGGGCTGATCGACGCCATCGAGAAGTTCGACATCGAACGGGCCATCAAGTTCGAGACGTACGCGATCACCCGGATCCGCGGCGCGATGATCGACGAGCTCCGGGCGCTCGACTGGATCCCGAGATCGGTGCGGCAGAAGGCGCGCAACGTGGAGCGTGCCTACGCCACGTTGGAGGCGCAGCTGCGGCGAACCCCCTCCGAGGCCGAGGTCGCCGCGGAGATGGGCATCGCGCTGGAGGAACTCCACGCTGTTTTCAGCCAGTTGTCACTCGCCAACGTGGTGGCTCTGGAGGAACTCCTGCACGTCGGCGGTGAGGGGGGTGACCGGCTGAGCCTGATGGACACCCTGGAGGACACCGCAGCCGACAACCCGGTCGAGGTCGCCGAGGACCGCGAACTCAGACGGCTGCTCGCCCGCGCGATCAACACCCTCCCCGAACGCGAGAAGACCGTGGTCACCCTCTACTACTACGAGGGCCTCACCCTCGCCGAGATCGGGAACGTCCTCGGAGTCACCGAGAGCCGGGTCAGCCAGATCCACACCAAGTCCGTGCTGCAGCTCCGGGCCAAACTGGCGGACGCCGGCCGCTGAGCCGTGGCGGCTTCGGCCACCCGATCGCATCCGGGCACCCCCTTTCGAACAGATGCCGCCGTAGAGTGGAGGCGTGCCCAGGATTCGAGCGGCCTCCGTGGCCGAGCACCGGACCATGCAGCGCGGCGCCCTCCTGGACGCCGCACGCTCCTTGCTGTCCGAGGGCGGTACGGAAGCGCTGACCTTCCCCGCCCTCGCCGAGCGCACCGGCCTTGCCAGGTCCTCCGTCTACGAGTACTTCCGCTCCCGTGCGGCCGTTGTCGAGGAGCTCTGCGCCGTCGACTTCCCCGTCTGGGCCGCCGAGGTCGAGAACGCGATGGACCGGGCCGGGACGCCCGAGGAGAAGATCGAGGCCTATGTGCGCCGACAGCTCGATCTGGTGGGCGACCGGCGGCACCGCGCGGTCGTCGCAATCTCCGCGAGTGAGCTGGACGCGGGTGCGCGCGAGAAGATCAGGGCCGCGCACGGCGGACTGATCGCCATGATCGTCGAGGCACTCGGCGACCTGGGCCATGCCCAGCCGCGGCTGGCCGCGATGCTGCTGCAGGGCTCGGTGGACGCTGCGGTGCGCCGGATCGAGCTGGGCGCGGCGGAGGAGCCCGGCGTGGTCGCGGACACGGCCGTGGCGATGGTCCTGCGCGGCGTACGCGGCTGAACCGCCGCCGGCGCCCCCTGCGGCTTCGGTGGACGGCTACAGCTCCCGTCGCGAGCAGCAGCACCACCACGACCTGTGCGAACCCGCCCGGCCCGTACCCGCCCGTGCCGTATCCGGACGGCTGCGCCCTGAACGCGGCGGAGCTTTCGGTCCGAGGCGCAGGTTCCGTCCCCGGCAGGGGTACGCCGAAGACGGGCAGCAGGCGGGAGGGCCCGCGGCGCAGCAGTGACGGGGGGAGCAGCGACAGCGGATCCAGATAGGCGTCCCCCCGCCGCAGCCCCCAGTGCAGGCAGCCGGCCGCGCAGTGGGACGGCCCCTGCCCGGTCACCCCCACCACCTGCCCCGCCACGAGCTCGTCGCCCTTCGAGACCTGCGCACGTACGGGCTCGTACGTGATGCGAAGCGGCGGCTCACCGCTTCCGGCCACCTCGACCGAGACCACCCCGCGGCCCGCCACGGGCCCCGCGAACGAGACCCGCCCCGGTGCGGCGGCCATCACCGGGGTGCCCGGCGGCGCGGCGAGGTCGACGCCCCGGTGGCCCCGGGCGTACGGACCGGCGGGCGGCTCCCATCCGCGTACCACCAGCGGTCTGCCCGCGAGCGGCCAGGCACGGTCGCCCTCCGGCGCGGGCCCCGGTGCCGCCCGGGCGCCGGACCGTGCCGGCAGCACGGTGAGCAGAGCGCTCAGCACGGCCACCAGCAGCGCGGCGCGGAACCGCCGTACGCTTGTTTCGGAAGTGCGGTACATGACGGAACGATCTCCCGGCGGGCGGTTCCGCGGGGATCATGGAGCGGATCTGTGGACAGCCGACCGGTTGTGGACATCGCCGTCACCCGGCACTCGACGGGTCCCGTACACTTCTTTTGGCGATCCGGGTCACCGGGTCGACTTCGCACGCCCCGCCACCTCCCTTTCTTCGGAGGTGTCCGCGCTCCTCGGTCCCTCGTGGCACGGCGCGTCGGGGCGTCAGGCGCGACAGCAAACCTGCGGTCGCGATAACCGAGCACCTCAAGGAGTACGGCCATGGCCGTCGTCACGATGCGGGAGCTGCTGGAAAGCGGCGTCCACTTCGGTCACCAGACCCGTCGCTGGAACCCGAAGATGAAGCGCTTCATCTTCACCGAGCGCAACGGCATCTACATCATCGACCTGCTCCAGTCGCTGTCGTACATCGACCGCGCCTACGAGTTCGTCAAGGAGACCGTCGCCCACGGCGGCTCCATCATGTTCGTGGGTACGAAGAAGCAGGCGCAGGAGGCCATCGCCGAGCAGGCGACGCGCGTCGGCATGCCGTACGTCAACCAGCGTTGGCTCGGTGGCATGCTCACCAACTTCTCCACCGTCTACAAGCGCCTTCAGCGTCTGAAGGAGCTCGAGCTCATCGACTTCGAGGACGTGGCCGCCTCCGGCCTCACCAAGAAGGAGCTCCTGGTCCTCTCCCGCGAGAAGGCCAAGCTGGAGAAGACCCTCGGTGGTATCCGCGAGATGCAGAAGGTGCCGAGCGCCGTCTGGATCGTCGACACCAAGAAGGAGCACATCGCCGTCGGTGAGGCGCGCAAGCTCCACATCCCGGTCGTCGCGATCCTCGACACCAACTGCGACCCCGACGAGGTCGACTACAAGATTCCGGGCAACGACGACGCGATCCGCTCCGTCACCCTGCTCACCCGCGTGATCGCCGACGCCGTCGCCGAGGGCCTCATCGCCCGTTCCGGTGCCGCGACCGGTGACTCGAAGCCGGGCGAGAAGGCCGCCGGCGAGCCGCTCGCCGAGTGGGAGCGAGACCTGCTCGAGGGCGAGAAGAAGGACGACGCCGAGGTTCAGTCCTCCGCCGAGACCGAGAAGGCCGCCGACGCCGAGCCGGCCGTCGCCGCTGCCGAGGAGGCCGAGACCCCGGCTGCCGAGGCTCCGGCCGCGGACGCCCCCGCCGCCGAGGCTCCGGCCACGGACGAGCAGGCCTGACACCCGTCAGTCACGGCTGAATGACGGCGGGGGCCGGTGCCACTGGCACCGCCCCCGCCGTTCACCCGTAGATCTTTCAGACTTCGAGAGAGAAACAGACTCATGGCGAACTACACCGCCGCTGACGTCAAGAAGCTCCGCGAGCTCACCGGCGCCGGCATGATGGACTGCAAGAAGGCGCTCGACGAGGCCGACGGCAACGTCGACGGCGCCGTCGAGGCGCTCCGCATCAAGGGCCAGAAGGGCGTCGCCAAGCGCGAGGGCCGTTCTGCCGAGAACGGCGCCGTCGTCTCCCTCATCTCCGAGGACAAGACGTCCGGCGTCCTGCTCGAGCTGAAGTGCGAGACGGACTTCGTCGCCAAGGGCGAGAAGTTCCAGGCCGTCGCCAACACGCTCGCCGCGCACGTCGCCGCGACCTCCCCGGCCGACATCCAGGCGCTCCTCGCCTCGGAGATCGAGCCCGGCAAGACGGTCCAGGCGTACGTGGACGAGGCCAACGCCAACCTCGGCGAGAAGATCGTCCTGGACCGCTTCGCGCAGTTCACCGGCGGTTACGTGGCTGCGTACATGCACCGCACGATGCCCGACCTCCCGCCGCAGGTCGGCGTGCTCGTCGAGCTGGACAAGCCCAACGCCGAGGTGGCCAAGGACGTCGCGCAGCACATCACTGCCTTCGCCCCGAAGTACCTCAACCGCGACGAGGTCCCCGCCGAGACGGTCGAGAACGAGCGCCGTGTCGCCGAGGCCACCTCGCGTGAGGAGGGCAAGCCCGAGGCCGCCCTCCCGAAGATCGTCGAGGGTCGCGTCAACGGCTTCTTCAAGGACGTCGTCGTCCTGGAGCAGGCGTTCGCCAAGGACGCCAAGAAGTCCGTCCAGAAGGTCCTGGACGAGGCCGGTGTCAGCCTGAAGCGCTTCGCGCGCATCAAGGTCGGCATCTGAGTCCGTCCGCGAACAACGGCGGACCCCGATAGGGTCTGGTGCAGTCGCTGGCCGCACTCATGCCGGACGACCGCAGAACTGACGAGGAGGCCATTGCCGCTGAGGGACACCAGACCCACCGGCAATGGCCTTCTTCGTATGTGCACGAGGAGAATCTCCATGAACAAGGGCGCAGACGCCTCCCAGGGTGACCACAAGGGCGACGACGGCAAGATTTCCGGTCGCTTCATGCTGAAGCTGTCCGGCGAGGCGTTCGCCGGTGGCGGGGGTCTCGGCGTCGACCCCGATGTCGTGCACACCATCGCCCGCGAGATCGCCGCGGTCGTACGGGACGGCGCGGAGATCGCGGTCGTCATCGGCGGTGGCAACTTCTTCCGTGGCGCCGAGCTCCAGCAGCGCGGCATGGACCGGGCACGGTCCGACTACATGGGCATGCTCGGCACGGTCATGAACTGCCTGGCACTGCAGGACTTCCTGGAGAAGGAAGGCATCGACTCACGCGTCCAGACCGCCATCACCATGGGTCAGGTCGCGGAGCCGTACATCCCGCTCCGTGCCGTACGGCACCTGGAGAAGGGGCGCGTCGTCATCTTCGGCGCGGGCATGGGCATGCCGTACTTCTCCACCGACACCACCGCCGCCCAGCGCGCCCTCGAGATCGAGGCGGAGGCGCTGCTGATGGGGAAGAACGGGGTGGACGGGGTCTACGACTCCGACCCCAAGAACAACCCCGGTGCGGTGAAGTTCGACGCGCTGGAATACAGCGAGGTGCTCGCCCGTGACCTCAAGGTCGCCGACGCCACCGCCATCACGCTCTGCCGTGACAATCAGCTCCCGATCCTCGTCTTCGAGCTGACCGCGGAGGGCAATATCGCCCGCGCGGTCAAGGGTGAGAAGATCGGCACGCTCGTGAGTGACGAGAGCACCCGGGCCTGACGGCCCAAAGGATGGACAACGGCCTGCCGGTCGGACACCGTGCAGGTGAGGACGCGACGCAGGATCCGCAGGGCCCGACGATGCCGGGCCCACTCAAGACACGCAGGAGCACGTGGTGATCGAAGAAATCCTCCTCGAGGCCGAGGAGAAGATGGAGAAGGCCGTCGTGGTCGCCAAAGAAGACTTTGCCGCGATCCGTACCGGCCGTGCGCACCCGGCGATGTTCAACAAGATCGTCGCCGACTACTACGGCGCGCTGACCCCGATCAACCAGCTGGCCTCGTTCTCGGTCCCCGAGCCGCGCATGGCCGTGGTGACTCCGTTCGACAAGACCGCGCTGCGCAACATCGAGCAGGCGATCCGTGACTCCGACCTCGGCGTCAACCCGAGCAACGACGGCAACATCATCCGCGTGACGTTCCCCGAGCTCACGCAGGACCGTCGCAAGGAGTACATCAAGGTCGCCAAGACCAAGGCCGAGGACTCCAAGATCTCGATCCGCTCCATCCGCCGCAAGGCCAAGGAGTCGCTCGACAAGCTCGTCAAGGACAAGGAGTCCGGCGAGGACGAGGTCCGCCGCGCGGAGAAGGAGCTCGACGACACCACCGCGAAGTACGTCGCACAGGTGGACGAGCTGCTCAAGCACAAGGAAGCCGAGCTGCTCGAAGTCTGATGAACGACTCTTCCTGGGGCGCCCCGCAGGGAGCCGGCTACTGGGGTGCGCCCGAGATGGGGGCCGCTCCGGCGGGTCCTGCCCACGATGTGCACGGCGCCCAGCAGACTCGGCCCATGCCCATCGTGCCGGACGTTCCCGACGCAGGTAGAGACGCAGACGACCGCGACAACCGGGACAGGGAAGCCGCGCAGGTCAGCGGTCCCCTGTTCCGTGACGAGAAGCAGCAGGAGCCCATGTCCACCGCGTTGCCGTCGCCCCCACCGCAGAAGAAGCGTGCAGGTCGTGATCTGCGCGCCGCGATAGGGGTCGGCCTCGGTCTCGGCGTGGTCGTCGCCGGTTCGCTCTTCATCGTGAAGGCCGTCTTCGTCGGTGTGGTCGTGCTGGCGGTGGTGGTCGGGCTCTGGGAGCTCACCTCGCGCCTCAAGGAGCGCAAGGGGATCAACGCCCCCCTCGTGCCGCTCGCCGTCGGCGGCGCAGCCATGGTCGTCGCCGGCTACGTGCGGGACGCGGAGGGCGCCTGGGTCGCCATGGCGCTCACCGCGCTCGCGGTGCTCGTCTGGCGGATGACCGAGTCGCCGGAGGGATACCTCAAGGACGTCACGGCCGGTGTCTTCGCCGTCTTCTACGTGCCGTTCCTGGCGACGTTCGTCGCGATGATGCTCACCGCGGACGACGGTCCGTGGCGTGTGCTGACCTTCCTGCTGCTCACCGTGGTCGCCGACACCGGTGCGTACGCCGTCGGCTGGCGCTTCGGCACGCACAAGCTCGCACCGCGCATCAGTCCCGGGAAGACCCGCGAGGGCCTGTTCGGCGCGATCGGTTTCGCGATGGTCGCGGGTGCGCTGTGCATGGAGTTCCTGATCGACGACGGCAGGTGGTGGCAGGGACTGCTGCTGGGCCTGGCGGTCGCCGCCAGCGCCACCCTCGGCGACCTGGGCGAGTCCATGATCAAGCGGGACCTCGGGATCAAGGACATGGGCACGCTGCTTCCGGGCCACGGCGGCATCATGGACCGGCTCGACTCGCTGCTGCCCACCGCGCCGGTGGTCTGGCTGCTGCTGGTGCTGTTCGTAGGATCCGGCTGAGTCATCGCGCTCGCGTACCGGCGACCTGCGGTTCCATGAGTGAGGGTCCGTTGCCCACTGGGCGGCGGGCCCTCATTCGTCGGTCCGAGCGCAAAGGACCGGCCGAGGGCGGGGGCCCTCGGCCGGTCCGGTGGATGTCACGCGGTCACTGGGTGATGGACGACTCCAGGTGGAAGGGGTTGCTCAGCCGGGGGGTTGTGCGGCGAGCCTCGACCACGAACTCCCACACACCCGGCTTCGGGTTGGTGTAGGTGCGGGTGGTCGGGTCGCAGCCGTTGCCGTCGAGGTAGTTGGCGTAGCAGTAGATCGAGCCGCCGCCGGACTTCTCGCCGCTGACGCCCTCGGGGGTGAAGGCCCACCACCGGGTCTGGCTGCCGTCGGTGAGGCCCGAGAGGTTCACCGTCAGGCTCTTGGTGCCGGCCGGAACGGCCACGGTGTAGTGGACGGTCTCGTTGCGGTTCGCGGTGCCGTCGGCCGCCCACGTGGTGTCCGCGGTCAGCGGGGTGGCTGCCTCGACGGTCAGGAGCATGGACTGCTCGACGCCGCGCGTGCGGTGGTTGTCGATGGTCAGGACGGCGCTGTGGGTGCCCTGGCGCTCGGGCTCTGCGGTCACCTTGACCACCGTCGGGACGTCCTTCTCGAGAGTGACGCGCTTGGGCGCGGAGAAGGTGCCGTCATTGCCCGTGAGGTCGAGGTCGTAGGACTGGGCGCTGTCCTTGCCGCCGGTGCGGGTCAGGGTGACGTCGTAGGTACGGGCCTCGCCGACTCCCTGGCCGCCGCTGCCGGGGGCGCAGCTGTTGAACAGGCCGGTGCCCGCGTGGGGGGTGATCAGCTTGTCGGAGAGCACGGTGCAGACCGGCGCGGAGACGCTGATGTCCTCGCTGGTGGAGACGCCCTTGGACAGCAGGCTCCACGCCTTCTCGACGTCGAACCGGCCGTTGCCCTGGGCGATGGCATCCACGCTGCGGTCGTAGTCGGCCGAGGAATAGATGGCCCTGCGCAGCTCGGCAGGGGTCGCGCTGACGCGTCTCTGCTCGGCGGCGGACAGCAGCAGCGCCGCGGCGCCTGCGGCCTGCGGGGAGGCCATCGAGGTGCCGTTCATCATGGAGTAGCCGGGCGGCAGGGTGTAGCCCGTCTCGGCGACTGAGGCGCTGGCGATCCAGTCCGGGGTGGGGGAGACGGCCGCGCCCGGTGCGGTGATGTCGGGCTTCATGCCGCCGTCCTCACGCGGGCCGCGCGAGGAGAACGGGAAGATGCCGTCCTTGAAGGCCGCCTTGGAGCCGTAGTTGGCCCACCACGTCTCACCGGAGACCGAGGCGCCGACGCTGACCACCTTGTCGGCGGCGGTCGGGTCGCCGAGGGTGTTGGTGCCGGCGCCGGAGTTGCCGGCGGATATGAACATCTGGACGCCGGTCTCGTCGATCAGGCGGTTGTAGAGCAGGGACATGGCGCTCTGACCGTCGTTGAGGGCCGGGCTGGAACCGATGGACATGTTGATGACGTCGACGCCGTGGTCGGTGGCGAGGTCGATCATGCCGTCGGTGAGGGCGGCGCTGGAGCAGCCGGCCGAGGTGCACGCCCGCATGGAGACCAGCTTGGCGCCGGGGGCCTGGCCGTCCATGGCGCCGCCGAACATCCCGTTCGCGGCGGTGATACCGGCGACGTGGGTACCGTGCGCCACGTCGAGCGCGTTGATGTTGATGCCGGACAACGCCGCGGAGAACTTCTTGAAGTCGACGGTGAACGGCTGCCGTTCGTTGCGCGCGGTGTCAGGGTTGTCGGTGCCGAGGTAGCCGATCTGGTGGTCGGCCTTGTAGGGCCGGATCAGCTCGTCCTCGGAGAAGACGTGGTCCAGGTCGGTGTCCACGAAGAGGGCACCGTCCGTGGCGCGGTACACCGTGCCCAGGTAACTGCCGGCGAGGGTGGGGTCGGCGAAGCTGGTCGCGTTGAGCAGCCGGGTGGACAGGGACAGGCCCTCGCCGGCCGGGAGCGTCCAGGTGATGTTCTGTTTGACGACGGTCGGCCCGGTGACCGCGTTGCTCGTGGTGAGCAGCGACCAGGTGCGGTCGAAGAGCAGGTCGATGAAGTTGGTGGGGTTGCTGCCGACGACCGTGTCGACCAGCTTGCGCTCACCGGTCGTCGTCCTGGCCAGCGCAGGGTGGGTCGGGTCGATGCCGGTGTCCATGATGCCGATGGTTACGCCCCGGCCGTCATAGGTGCGGTGGTCGTCCTTGAAGTCCACCGAGCCGGTCTCGGCGGTCGGCATGTAGGGGTTGTCGTCCCGGGTCTTCGCGGACGGGGCTGCCGGGAGGCGGGCCGAGTGGGCGGCCGCACCGCTTCTGCCGGAATCGACCCGGGTGTCCTCCAGTTCGAGGAGCTCGTCGGCATCCACCCGCAGGACGTCCTCGAGTGCGGCGACCTTCTCGACCTCGGCGAACGGCACGTTGGCCTTGATGTAGCCGATCTCGGGATCGGTCCTGGTGACTTCGGCGCCGAGGCCGGTCAGTGCCTGCTCGGCTTCCGCGGTCCGGCCGTCCTTGACGGCAAGCATCAGAGTGACGAAGCCGGGGACGGCCCGGTCGGCCCCGGCGGGGATGCTGCGGGCCCGGGACTGCTTGGTGTACTTCGCGATCAGCGCCCGGTCGTGGCTGCCGAGCTTGTCGACGGCGGCGGCGGTGGACTGCGGGAGCGCGGAGTCCGCGCTGGCCGGTACGGAGGCCAGGGACATGCAGCCGGTGGCCAGGACGGCGGCTATCGCGGCTGCGGTTCGCACGGGCATGTGCGGAGTGCGGGTTCTGGGGCGGAACATCAGCGTCCTTCGGGCTCGGGAACGTGTCGGACAGCGACACCGTGCCACCCGATGAACTCGCCTATCAGCCCCTGGACATGGCGGTTTGATGTCTTGGCACAAACGCGCCACGAGCATGCCGCAGCGATCCCCGCCCCCACGGGCCGGGGAGTTTTCGTGCCGGTTTCGACGGTGTGTCAGATCCAGTTGCGGCGCGCGGCCTGCCAGCCGAGCTGAAGCCGGCTCTGCGCCCCGGCGAGGGCCAGCAGTCGCCGGACCCGCCGCTGGACGGTGCGCAGGCTCACGTCCTGCTGGGAGGCGATCGCCTGGTCGGTGTACCCGGCCAGCAGCAGGGAGAGCAGATGCCTGTCGTCGGTGGTCAACGGTCCTTCGCTGCCCGCAGCCAGCGCGGCGGGTACGGGGAGGGCGGACTCCCAGACCCTGGTGAAGATCCAACTGAGACCGTCCAGCACGGTACGGGTGCGTACGACCAGGGCCGTGGGGTCGCTCGACGGGGCTTCCCGGGGTATGACGAGAGCGAGTCCGTCGTCGACGATGACCAACTTGAGCGGGATGTCGACCGACACCCGCATTTCCTCGCCCAGCTCGGCCCATTCATCGAGGAGCAGCGGAGTGTCCGGGTTCTCCAGGTCCAGTGAGGACCTCTCGTAGACGACCCGGTACCGCACGCCCGCCCGCAGGGCGTCCTGCTGGCCGGTGTTGGCGGCCGGGGGGACGGCCACCACGGGCCCCGCGGTCATGCTCCGGATCTCCTTGCGGGCTGCCCGCTGGACCTGGGCGTAGCGCTCCGCGATGGCGGCTCCGCCCTCGATGACCTCGATCGTCTCGGTGGTGTCGGCGGACGGGGCGTCGCCCCGGTAGCTCTGGGTCAGCTGGGCGATGGCGAGCTGTGCCTTGCGTACGCCGTCCATGCGCTGCAGCGCCATCAGATTCAGGCTGATGTCCGGCGGTGCGGCCCGCAGGCCACGCCGCTGGCCCGGGTGGGTCGTCACCAGGCCCATGAGCTCCAACTCGGCGAGGGCGTGCTCGACCTCCGGTTCCGGCATGCCTGAGCGATCGGCCAGTTCCCCGGCGTCGGTCGCGGCCCGGGCGACGAGCGCCACGTACACCTGCTCCTCGACGGGTCCGATCCCGAGTCCCTCGAGCATCTCAACCCCCGGCACAGATAGTCGGTGCGGACAAGGAACCCCCCGGTCAGGACGGATGGCTGGCGGCAGACTACCGCTGAGACCCGCGCCACGGGCGAGTGAGATCCACTTCCGCCTCAACGATCCGGCCGGGGGTTCGGGGCCGGCATCCCTCCAGTCGGAACGGGCGGGAAGAATTCGCGCATACGTTCGATATGCGGGGTGAGGTCCGACTGCGTACAGCCGTTCCCGGGTGCGATCGGTCACGGTCGTGCGCGAGGCCGGGGCGGTCCGTGGGCCGTCACACGGGCGCCGACGTCGGCCGACAGCGACCGGACGCCGTCGCACCCCACCCACCCGGGCCCACGACGACCTCGGGTACCACGGCGTGTCTGCGACACTGGAAGAACCATGCCTAAGCCCGGAGAACTCCAGTTTGTCGCGCCCCGCGGAGCCAAGCAGCCGCCGCGGCACCTCGCCGACCTCACCCCCGACGAGCGCAAGGAAGCAGTCGCCGCGACCGGCGAGAAGCCCTTCCGCGCCAAGCAGCTGTCGCAGCACTACTTCGCGCGGTACGCGCACGACCCGGTCCAGTGGAACAACATCCCGGCCGGTTCGCGGGAGAAGCTCGCCGAGGCGCTGTTCCCCGACCTGATGTCCGTGGTGCGCCACATCAGCTGCGACGACGACACCACCCGCAAGACGCTCTGGAAGCTGCACGACGGGACGCTCGTCGAGTCCGTCCTCATGCGGTATCCGGAGCGGGTGACGATGTGCATCTCCTCGCAGGCCGGGTGCGGGATGAACTGCCCGTTCTGCGCGACCGGGCAGGCAGGCCTCGACCGCAATCTCTCCACGGCCGAGATCGTGCACCAGATCGTGGACGGGATGCGGGCGCTGCGTGACGGTGAGGTTCCGGGCGGGCCCGCCCGGCTCTCCAACATCGTTTTCATGGGTATGGGCGAGCCCCTGGCCAACTACAAGCGCGTCGTCGGGGCGATCCGGCGGCTGACCGACCCCGAGCCGGACGGTCTCGGGCTCTCGCAGCGTGGGATCACCGTGTCCACGGTGGGCCTGGTGCCGGCCATGCTGCGCTTCGCCGACGAGGGCTTCAAATGCCGTCTCGCCGTCTCGCTCCACGCCCCGGACGACGAGCTGCGCGACACCCTCGTTCCCGTGAACACGCGCTGGAACGTCCGGGAGGTGCTGGACGCGGCGTGGGAGTACGCCGAGAAGTCCGGCCGCCGCATCTCCATCGAGTACGCGCTGATCCGCGACATCAACGACCAGGCATGGCGGGGCGACCGGCTCGGCCGGCTGCTCAAGGGCAAGCGCGTGCACGTCAACCTCATCCCGCTGAACCCGACGCCCGGTTCCAAGTGGACCGCCTCGCGGCCCGAGGACGAGAAGGCGTTCGTCGACGCGATCGCCGCTCATGGTGTGCCCGTCACGGTCCGTGACACCCGTGGTCAGGAGATCGACGGGGCCTGCGGACAGCTGGCGGCCTCCGAGCGCTGACGTGGTTCCGGGTAGGGCGCCATCCGGCCGGAACGGCCTGATCCGGCCGGTGTAGCCTGACCCGGAAATCAACTTCATATTCCGACAGGGGAGCGCCACAGCGCTGAGAGTGCGGCACCGAGCCGCAGACCCTCTGAACCTCGCCCGGGTCATTCCGGGTAGGAAGTTCGGACCTTACTCAAGCTGTTGCGCCCTGCCCGCTCGCCGAGCGGGTGGGGCCGCGTCTCTTCCTGGTCACTTCCAGGAGGAATCAATGAACACCACCACGAAGTACGCCGCGACGGCGATGGCCGCCGCGCTCGGCGTGACCGTGCTCGCGGGCTGCGGCGGATCCGACGACGACGCCTCGGGTGCCGGGAACGCGAAGGCCTCCAAGACCGTGACCCTCGTCAGCCACGACTCCTTCAACGCCTCGGACGCGGTCCTCAAGGCGTTCACGAAGGAGACCGGCTACACGGTCAAGGTACTGAAGAGCGGTGACGCCGGTGCCGCGCTCAACCAGGAGATCCTGACCAAGGGATCCCCCCGCGGCGATGTGTTCTTCGGCGTCGACAACACGCTGCTCTCACGCGCCCTGGACAACGGACTGTTCACCCCGTACGAGGCGAAGGGGCTCGACCGCGTCGCGGCCGACACCCAGCTCGACGCGGACAAGCACCGGGTCACGCCCGTCGACACCGGCGACATCTGCGTCAACTACGACAAGAAGTACTTCGCCGACAAGAAGCTCGCGCCGCCGCAGTCGTTCGACGACCTGCTGAAGCCCGCGTACAAGAACCTCCTCGTCACCGAGAACGCCGCGACCTCCTCGCCCGGCCTCGGCTTCCTCCTCGGCACCGTCGCCACGTACGGCGAGGACGGCTACCAGGACTACTGGAAGAAGCTGAAGAGCAACGGCGTCAAGGTCGTCGACGGCTGGGAGCAGGCGTACAACGAGGAGTTCTCCGGCTCGGCCGGCGGCAAGAAGACCAAGGCGGACCGGCCGCTCGTCGTCTCGTACGCCTCCAGCCCGCCCGTCGAGGTGCTCTACGCGGAGCCGCAGCCCACCGAGGCACCGACCGGGGTCGCCACCGCAACCTGCTTCCGCCAGATCGAGTTCGCCGGCCTGCTGGACGGTGCGAAGAACGAGGCGGGCGGCAAGGCACTGCTGGACTTCCTGATCAGCAAGCAGTTCCAGGAGGACATGCCGCTCAACATGTTCGTGAACCCGGTCGCGAAGGACGCGGAGCTGCCGGAGCTCTTCACGAAGTTCGGTGCGACCGTCGACAAGCCGGCGACGGTGGACCCGGAGAAGATCGCCAAGAACCGTGAGCAGTGGGTCCAGTCGTGGTCCTCGCTCGTCGTGAAGTAGTCAAGCGTCCCTCGGCGAGGGGGAACGCGGCGCGGCTCGGCCTGATGGCCCTGCCCGTCGCGTTCTTCGCGCTGTTCTTCGCCTACCCCGTCGTCGCGATCGTCGGCCGGGGGCTCAAGACGGACGGCGACTGGCAGTTCGGCCGGATCGGCGAGGTGCTGAGCCGTCCGGACATCCTCGACGTCCTGTGGTTCACCACCTGGCAGGCCCTCGCGTCGACCGCGCTCACCCTGGTGATCGCGCTGCCGGGTGCCTATGTCTTCGCCCGGTTCGACTTCCCCGGCAAGCAACTGCTGCGAGCCGTCGTGACCGTGCCGTTCGTCCTGCCGACCGTCGTCGTCGGTACGGCGTTCCTGGCGCTGCTGGGACGCGGCGGATTCCTCGACGAGCTGTGGGGCGTCCGGCTCGACACCACGGTGTGGGCGATTCTCCTCGCCCATATCTTCTTCAACTACGCGGTCGTCGTACGGACCGTCGGCGGCCTGTGGTCGCAGCTCGACCCCCGTCAGG
The DNA here is from genome assembly GCF_042749285.1 of Streptomyces sp. NPDC059499. NCBI lineage: Bacteria > Bacillati > Actinomycetota > Actinomycetes > Kitasatosporales > Streptomycetaceae > Streptomyces > Streptomyces sp. NPDC059499. The sequence goes on along the minus strand of NZ_JBHYTT010000015.1, from coordinate 102,289 downwards.
AGGAGGCCGCGCGGGTGCTCGGCGCCGGACGCCTCGCGGCCTGGCGGCGGGTGACCCTGCCCGCGCTGGCTCCTGCCGTGGCCGCCGCCGCCCTGATGGTCTTCCTCTTCACGTTCACCTCCTTCGGAGTCGTCCAGATCCTCGGCGGTCCCGCCTACTCCACCCTGGAGGTGGAGATCTACCGGCAGACCGCCCAGCTGCTCGATCTGCCGACGGCCGCCGTGCTGACCCTGGTGCAGTTCGCCGCGGTCGGCGGGATCCTCGCCGTACACGCGTGGACCGTACGGCGCAGGGAGACCGCACTGAAGCTCGTCGACCCGGCACAGACCTCCCGCCGGCCGCGCGGGGCCGGGCAGTGGGCCCTGTTCGGCGGCGTACTGCTGACCGTCGCCCTGCTCATCGTCGTGCCCCTCGGTGTGCTGGTGGAACGCTCCCTGGACACGTCCGGCGGCTACGGCTTCGGCTTCTACCGCGCGTTGCAGTCCGCCGAGGCGAGCGGCTCCACGTTCCTGGTCCCGCCGCTGGAGGCCATCTGGAACTCGCTGCAGTACGCGCTGGTCGCGACCCTCATCGCCCTCGTGATCGGCGGTCTCGCCGCGGCGGCGCTGACGAGGCGGGCAGGGCCACTGGTGCGCGGCTTCGACGCGCTGCTGATGCTGCCTCTCGGGGTGTCCGCCGTCACCGTCGGCTTCGGCTTCCTGATCACGCTCGACGAGCCGCCCCTGGACCTGCGTACGTCCTGGATCCTCGTACCGCTCGCCCAGGCGCTGGTGGGCGTCCCCTTCGTCGTACGGACCATGCTGCCCGTCCTGCGCGCGGTCGACGACCGGCTGCGGGAGGCCGCGGCGGTGCTCGGGGCCTCGCCGCCGCGGGCCTGGCGCGAGGTCGATCTGCCGCTGGTGCGGCGGGCGGTGCTGGTGGCGGCGGGCTTCGCGTTCGCCGTATCGCTCGGCGAGTTCGGCGCGACCGTGTTCATCGCACGCCCCGACAACCCCACCCTGCCGGTGGCGGTGGCCCGGCTGCTGGGGCGGTCCGGGGAGCTCAACTACGGGCAGGCGATGGCACTCAGCACGATCCTGATGCTCGTCTGCGCGGTGTCGCTGCTCCTGCTCGAACGTATCCGCACCGACCGATCGGGGGAGTTCTAGAGATGTTGGCACTGGATTCGGCCACGGTCCGCTTCGGGAAGCGGACCGCGCTGGACGCCGTGGACCTGGAGGTCGCCGAGCACGAGATCGTCTGTGTCCTCGGGCCCAGCGGCAGCGGGAAGTCGACGCTCCTGCGGGTCGTCGCGGGGCTGCAGCAACTGGACGGCGGACGGGTGCTCCTGGACGGCGCCGACCAGGCCGCCGTGCCGGTGCACCGGCGCGGGCTCGGGCTGATGTTCCAGGACCACCAGCTGTTCCCGCACCGGGACGTCGGCGCGAACGTGGCGTTCGGGCTGCGGATGCACGGGGTCTCCCGGGCCGAGCGGGACCGCAGGGCCGAGAAGCTCCTCGACCTCGTAGGCCTGCCCGGCGCCGGACGGCGGGCCGTCGCCGCCCTGTCGGGCGGCGAGCAGCAGCGTGTCGCCCTCGCCCGCGCGCTGGCACCCCGCCCGAAACTGCTGATGCTGGACGAGCCGCTCGGGCAGCTGGACCGGAGTCTGCGCGAACGGCTCGTCGTGGAGCTCCGCACCCTCTTCGGACGGCTCGGTACGACGGTCCTCGCCGTCACCCACGACCAGGGCGAAGCCTTCGCCCTCGCGGACCGGGTGGTGGTCATGCGGGACGGCCGGATCGCCCAGGAGGGGACCCCTCTGGAGGTCTGGCAGCGCCCGGCGTCCGCGTTCGTCGCCCGGTTCCTCGGCTTCGACAACGTGGTGGACGCGACGGTGACCGGCACGGCCGCCGACACGCCCTGGGGCAGGGTGCCGGTGCCCGGTGACTCTCCCCAGGGAGCGCGTGAGCTGCTGGTCCGGCCGGCCGGGGTACGGATCGGCGGTGCGCAGGAGGGGCTGACCTGCACGGTGGGCGCGCGCACGTTCCGGGGTCACCATGTCGCCGTGACCCTGCACCCCGCCGACGGGCCCGTCCTGGAGGCCGAGTGCGGGCTGCGGGACACCCCCGAGGAGGGGGCCAGGGTGGGCGTGACGTTCGACGCGGCGGAGACGGTGGTCCTGTCCCCGGCCCACGAGGTCTGACCCGTCCGGCTGGCGGAGCCCCCCGGAGCCTGGTCCCCTGGACACGGAACCGTCGGGAAGGGCAGGGATCATGACTGGATCAGCGCGCGAGGGCATCGACATCACCCGCGTCGTCGAGGCACCGCGGGACCGGGTCTTCGCCGCCTGGACGGTCCCCGAGGACTTCGCCGCCTGGTACGGGGGCGACGCGGACGTACCGCTGGACCGGTTGTCGATGGACGTCACGCCGGGCGGTGAGTGGAGCCTCGTCATCATCGTGCCCGGCGCGGAGATGCCGTTCCACGGCGTCTACCGTGAGGTGTCCGCCCCCGAGCGGCTCGCCTTCACGCTGAAGGACAGGAGCGCGCCCGCGGACGTCGAGGGTGAGAGGGTCACGGTCACCTTCACCGAGCTGAGCAGGAAGTCCACCGAGATGGTCTTCCAGCAGCGCGGCGGCAACCTCACGCCCGAGCAGTACGCGGCGGCCGAGGACGGCTGGGACGCCTTCTTCGACACCCTGGACGCCCACCTCGCCGCCCGCTGAGACAACGGAACCCCGGGCGCCGGCCGGTCAGCCCGTCAGCCGGGCGAGGGCCCCGGCTGCCTCCTCCACCGTGTCGACGAGCGCGATACGGGACTCCATCGCCCGGTCCGCCGCCAGTGCGCTCAGCAGCGGCCAGGCGGGCAGCTTCTCCGTCCAGTGCGCGCGGTTCACCAGCACCATCGGCGTGGGCGCGGAACGCGACTCGTAGTAGTTCGGCGTCGCGTTGTCGAAGATCTCCTGCACGGTCCCGGCGGCGCCGGGCAGAAAGATCACACCGGCGTTCGAGCGGGCCAGCAGCCCGTCCTCGCGCACGGCGTTCGCGAAGTACTTGGCGACGTGGTCGGCGAAGGCGTTCGGCGGCTCGTGGCCGTAGAACCAGGTCGGGATCGCGACCGAGGATCCACCGTCGGGCCATCGGCTCCGCACGGCGAAGGCCGCCGTCGCCCATTCGGTGACCGACGCGCTGAACGACGGCGAAGAGGCGAGGAGTTCGCAGGCCTTGAGCAGCATCGCGTCGGAGTGCGGGGCGGCGTACGCGCCGAGGTTGGCCGCCTCCATGGCACCCGGACCGCCGCCCGTCGCCACGGTCAGACCGCTGCGGGCCAGCTCCCTGCCGAGAGTGGCGGCGCCACGGTACGCCTCGGAACCGCGGGCCATCGCGTGGCCGCCCATCACGCCCACCACCCGGGCCCCGACCAGGTGTTCGTCCAGAGCGTCGGAGACCGCGTCGTCGTGGAGCGCCCGCAGCATCGAGGCGAAGACATCGCCGTTCGACTTGGTCAGCTGGAACCAGTCGTACGCCCGCGCGTCAGGCGTCGAGCCGTAACCGCCCTCCGCCAAGCCCTCGTAGAGGGCGTCGGGGGTGTAGAGCAGTCCGCGGTACGGGTCGAAGGGCAGTCCGGGCACTGGCGGGAAGACGAACGCCCCGTCCGCCCGTATCTTCGCCTCGGCACGGGGATCCATGCGGCAGCCGAGGAAGACCGCGCCCCGGGTCTCGGTCGCGAGGAGCGCCTCGCCCCGGCCGGTCAGGTCGACGGACTGGACACGATGGCCGGCCAGGGTTCCGGCGGCGACCGCCACGTCGAATGCGGTGAGCGTCTCGATCTCGACGCCGGGTGCGTACGTGTTCTCGTCCGGATTCTCCACGCCGCCATGCTACGGACAGCCCCGGCGCCGGGTCTCACCCCGTCAGAGGAAGGGCCGCCAGCTCCGCGATCACCCAGGTCAGAGGGGCGAAGACAGCCAGCAGCACCAGTGCCCGCAGCGCGGCGGCGGCGCGGAGAGAGGAAGCCGGGGCACCGAGCCGCAGCAGGGTCTCGGCCGTACGGGTCCGGGACTGTTTGGCCTCCAGCGCGGAGGTCAGCAGCGTCGCCGTCGTACAGCCCAGGACGAGTAGCGCGCCGAGCGCGGTGAGCGGGCCGAAGGGCCGCGGTCCGCCGTCGTACAGCACCGAGCCCGCGATCACCCCGGACAGCACCGCGCAGACGATCCCGAGCGGACGGCCGATCCGGCGCGCCTCGTCCATCAGGACCCTTCCCGCCAGCAGGCGTACGGCCCCGGGGCGCACCGCCTGGAGCAGCCGCCCGCAGAGATGGGTCAGACCGGGACCGGCCATGGCCAGGCCGATCGCCGTGAGGGTCCAGCCCACCAGCACGCTCGCCGGAGTGGAGTCCAGCTTCCCCGGCAGCGGGAAGGGACTGCCCGCCGAACCGCGGTTCGCGTACGCCTCGACAGCGAGGCCGGCCGCCGTCAGCGCGACTCCCCACGGGAGCCCCGTCGGCGCCGGTACGGGGGTGAGAAGCTCCTCCGCCTCCTGGGCCTCGGACGGTGCGACGGGCCGGGACCGCAGCGCGAGCCCGCTCGCCGCCGCCGAGGCCAGCGGCACGAGGGTCAGCAGCATCAGCGCGGCCGCCAGCGGCAACGGGGCCTCGGCGCCGAGGAGTTCGGCGGCACCGCCGTCGAACGGCAGCCCGGTCAGATCGCCCCGCAGATGGAGGAAGAAGAGCAGGGCGACCATCGAACCCAGCGTGGTGGACACCGCGGTGGACACGGCGGCGAGCACGCTCAGCCGGACCGGCCCGAACCCCACGGCGAAGAGCCCCGGGCGTGGGCGTGTACTCGGATCGGTACGCGCCACCGCGACAGCGAACTGCACCGTCGCGGCCAGCGGAACAGCACACCACAGCAGCCTCAGCACGGAGGTCGAGGCGTGCGCCGGGTGCGCGGAGGCGTACCCGAGGGTGCACAGGAGCAGGAAGCCGACACCGGCCGACGCGGCCGCGACGAGCAGCCGCCGCGTCAGGACCAGGGGATGGGAACCACGGGTCAGACGGAGAGCGAGCACGCCGAGCGGCCTTCCGTATCCGATACGGCGGGCAGGGCGACGGTGGTGACACGACGGCCGTCCAGCAGGGAGACCGCGCGGTCGGCGAGGGCGGCGACCTCGGCATCATGGGTGGCGATCACGACGGTGATGCCGTGGGACCGCGCCGCCGTGGTCAGGGTGCGCAGCAGCTGCGCGCGCTCCGGACGGTGGAGGGTCGCGGTCGGCTCGTCCGCGAAGATCACGGACGGTGACGCGGTCAGGGCACGGGCCACGGAGATCCGCTGACGCTGCGCCTGGAGCAGGGAGTGCGGGCGCTTCTTGGCGAGCATCCCGATGTCGAGGCGCTCGAGCCACTCCGTCGCGGCCTTCTTCGCCGCCCGGTGCGAGACACCCCGCAGCAGCAGCGGAAGAGCGGCGTTCTCCCAGGTGGTCAGCTCCGGCACGAGCTGGGGCTCGGCGGCGATCCAGCCGAAGCGGTCGCGGCGGAGCTGCTCGCGCAGCCGCGGGCCCATGGTGTGGATGGGGACGCTGTTGAACCAGACTTCGCCCTGCTGGGGCACCAACTGGCCGGAGAGGCAGTGCAGCAGCGTCGTCTTGCCGCTGCCCCGGGGGCCCGTGACGGCGAGGACCTCACCGTCACGGACGCCGAGGGAGACACCGCCGAGCCCCGGTGATCCGTTGTGGGAGTGCTGCAGGGAACGTGCCCAGATCACGTCGTTGTCCGGCGGGGCCACCATGGCGTACACCTCGGTTCAGATCAGATTTCCCGTTCCCCCGTACGGGGGAACGAAGACAGGGCCGATCGGTCACTCGGCACGCTAGGTAGTCGGAGCGGGGTGTCGGGACAGCACACGGCCCGGATGCACCCCTTCTCACTCGAACGGGTGCATCCGGGCCGTGTGGACCGTATGAAATGACTGCCGGAAGCGGTGCGCCCGGCGGCCGGGGCATCGGTCAGAGCTTCGTCCAGGCCTCCGTCAGGACGCCCCGCAGGATGCCCTCGATCTCGTCGAACGTCGACTGGTCGGAGATCAGCGGCGGAGCGAGCTGGACGACCGGGTCCCCGCGGTCGTCGGCCCGGCAGTACAGGCCGTTCTCGTACAGCGCCTTGGAGAGGAAGCCGTACAGGACGCGCTCGGTCTCCTCGTCGGTGAAGGTCTCCTTGGTGGCCTTGTCCTTCACCAGCTCGATGCCGTAGAAGAAGCCGTTGCCTCGGACGTCGCCGACGATCGGCAGGTCGTGCAGCTTCTGCAGCGTGGTGAGGAAGGCGTTCTCGTTGTCCAGGACGTGCTGGTTGAGACCCTCGCGCTCGAAGATGTCGAGGTTGGCGAGACCGACCGCTGCGGAGACCGGGTGGCCACCGAAGGTGTAGCCGTGCAGGAAGGTGTTGCCACCCTGGTAGAACGGCTCGGCCAGCCGGTCGGAGATGATGCAGGCGCCGATGGGGGAGTAGCCCGACGTCATGCCCTTGGCGCAGGTGATCATGTCCGGTACGTAGTCGAACTTGTCGCAGGCGAACATCGTGCCGAGCCGGCCGAAGGCGCAGATGACCTCGTCGGAGACGAGCAGCACGTCGTGCCGGTCGCAGATCTCGCGGACCCGCTGGAAGTAGCCGGGCGGGGGCGGGAAGCAGCCGCCGGCGTTCTGTACGGGCTCCAGGAAGACGGCCGCGACGGTGTCCGCACCCTCGAAGAGGATCTCCTGCTCGATCTGGTCGGCGGCCCAGCGGCCGAAGGCCTCCGGGTCGTCGCCGAAGAGCGGGGCGCGGTAGATGTTGGTGTTCGGGACCTTGTGCGCGCCGGGGACCAGCGGCTCGAAGGGGGCCTTGAGGGCCGGCAGACCGGTGATGGACAGGGCGCCCTGCGGAGTGCCGTGATAGGCGACCGCACGCGAGATGACCTTGTACTTGGTCGGCTTGCCCGTGAGCTTGAAGTACTGCTTGGCCAGCTTCCAGGCGGTCTCGACCGCCTCGCCGCCGCCTGTGGTGAAGAAGACCTTGTTGAGGTCGCCCGGCGCGTGGGTGGCGAGGCGCTCGGCGAGCTCGACGGCCTTCGGATGGGCGTAGGACCACACCGGGAAGAAGGCCAGCTCCTGCGCCTGCTTGTACGCGGCCTCGGCGAGCTCGTGGCGGCCGTGTCCGGCGTTCACCACGAAGAGGCCGGACAGGCCGTCGAGGTAGCGCTTGCCCTTGTCGTCGTAGATGTGGGTGCCCTCGCCACGCACGATGGTGGGAACGGGCGCGTTCTCGTAGTCCGACATGCGGGTGAAGTGCATCCACAGGTGGTCGTACGCGGTTCGGCTGAGGTCCTTGCTCACGGCTATCGGGTTCCCCACATGTAGGTCTGCTTCTTCAGCTTGAGGTAGACGAAGCTCTCGGTGGAGCGCACTCCGGGAACGGCCCGGATGCGTCTGTTGATCGTCTCCAGCAAGTGGTCGTCGTCCTCGCAGACGATCTCCACCATCAGGTCGAAGGAGCCCGCGGTCATCACCACGTACTCGCATTCGGTCATCGCCGACAGCGCCTCGGCCACGGGGTCGACATCACCCTCGACGTTGACGCCGACCATGGCCTGGCGCCGGAACCCCACGGTCAGCGGGTCCGTGACGGCGACGATCTGCATCACGCCCTGGTCGAGCAGCTTCTGGACGCGCTGGCGCACTGCCGCTTCGGAGAGGCCGACGGCCTTGCCTATCGCGGCGTACGGCCGACGTCCGTCCTCCTGGAGCTGTTCGATGATTGCGAGGGATACGGCATCGACCGCGGGTGACGATCCGTTCCCGGTCCTGGAGTCTGCGCTGCGACTGGCCACGCATCCACTCTGCACCCCGACTCGTCTGTCTGGCAAGCCCGAATCGATGAAATTCGTTGTCTGGGTGCCTGAATATCACCGAATCCGAAGTTCCCGGCGGGTGGGTATGTCGAAAGCGTCACCGCAGCGTTTAGGGTGGAAGTCTCACCCATCGGACAGCCGACAGGAGTGGTGGTTGTGACCACCGAGGTGCGCCGTCTGCGCAACTACATCAACGGAGAGTTCCGGGACGCCGCGGACCGCCGGACCATCGACGTGGTCAACCCGGTGACGGAGGAGGTCTACGCGACCTCCCCGCTCTCCGGACAGGCCGACGTCGATGCCGCCATGGACGCCGCTGCCGCCGCGTTCCCCGCATGGCGCGACGTGACCCCCGCCGAGCGCCAGAAGGCGCTGCTGAAGATCGCGGACGCGTTCGAGGAGAGGGCCGAGGACCTCATCGCGGCGGAGTCGGAGAACACGGGCAAGCCGCTGGAGCTCACCCGTACCGAAGAGATCCCGCCCATGGTGGACCAGATCCGCTTCTTCGCGGGTGCCGCCCGGCTGCTCGAGGGCCGTTCGGCCGGAGAGTACATGGAGGGCCTGACCTCGATCGTGCGCCGCGAGCCCGTGGGCGTCTGCGCGCAGGTCGCCCCGTGGAACTACCCGATGATGATGGCCGTCTGGAAGTTCGCCCCGGCCCTCGCCGCGGGCAACACCGTCGTCATCAAGCCGTCGGACACCACCCCGGCGTCGACCGTGCTGATCGCCGAGATCATCGGGCAGATCCTCCCCAAGGGCGTCTTCAACGTCATCTGCGGCGACCGTGAGACCGGCCGCGCGATGGTCGAGCACCGGACCCCGGCGATGGCGTCCATCACCGGCTCGGTACGCGCCGGTATGCAGGTGGCCGAGTCCGCGGCCAAGGACGTCAAGCGCGTCCACCTGGAGCTCGGTGGCAAGGCCCCGGTCGTGGTCTTCGAGGACACCGACATCGCCAAGGCCGTCGAGGGCATCTCCGTCGCGGGCTACTTCAACGCCGGCCAGGACTGTACGGCCGCGACCCGCGTCATGGTCCACGAGTCCATCCACGACGAGTTCGTCACCGCGCTCGCCAAGGCGGCGGCCGACACGAAGACCGGTCTGCCGGACGACGAGGACGTGCTGTACGGCCCGCTCAACAACGCCAACCAGCTGGCGCAGGTCAGCGGCTTCATCGAGCGCCTCCCCGCACACGCCAAGGTCGAGGCGGGCGGCCACCGGGTCGGCGACAAGGGCTACTTCTACGCCCCGACCGTCGTCTCCGGCCTCAAGCAGGACGACGAGATCATCCAGCACGAGGTCTTCGGCCCCGTCATCACCGTCCAGTCGTTCACGGACGAGGCCCAGGCGCTCGAGTACGCCAACGGCGTCGAGTACGCGCTGGCCTCCTCGGTGTGGACCAAGGACCACGCCCGCGCGATGCGGATGTCGAAGAACCTCGACTTCGGCTGCGTGTGGATCAACACCCACATCCCCCTCGTCGCCGAGATGCCGCACGGCGGATTCAAGAAGTCCGGCTACGGCAAGGACCTTTCGGCGTACGGCTTCGAGGACTACACCCGGATCAAGCACGTCATGACGTCGATCGGCGACTGACCGGCGCCGGCTGACGGCTGACGGACGTCGCGCGCGAACGGCCCCGGGCTGCGGTCCGGGGCCGTTCGCCGTCCCGGGGCCGTTCGCCGTTTTGGGCGCTTCCGGCGGATCGTGCGGGAGGTTCCGCGTCGCACGGCATGGACATGGTGTGCGGAAGGGGCCGCCTCCGCTGGACGGTTGGTCCATTGCCCGCCCTCGCGGGGGACGGGCATCCTGCGCGGGTGCGCTCGATTCCGGAACACCTCATGTCCCGTCGTTCCCTGCTGCGCGCCCTCGGCGCGGGAGCGGCCGGTACCGCCCTGGCCGGCTGCGGAGTGCCCGCCGCCTATGTGGAGCCCGGTGACCGCTCCGGACACGACAGCTCGGACCGCGACCACTCGCTCCACTTCGCCAACTGGCCGCTCTACATCGACACCGACGACGAGGACGAGTCGAAGCGGCCCACGCTCGACGCGTTCTCCCGGCGGACCGGGATCTCCGTCTCGTACACCGAGGAGATCAACGACAACGACGAGTTCTTCGGGAAGATCAGCCCGGCGCTGATGAACCACCAGTCGACGGGCCGGGACCTCGTCGTCGTCAGCGACTGGATGGCCGCCCGGTTCGTACGGCTCGGCTGGGTGCAGGAGATGGACCGCTCCAAGCAGCCCAATGTCGCCAAGTACCTGGACCCGCAGCTGCGTTCACCCGCCTTCGACGAGGGGCGCCTGCAGAGTGTGCCCTGGCAGTCCGGGATCACCGGCATCGCGTACAACCGCGAGAAGCTCGGGCGGGAGATCCGGCACACGAGCGAGCTCTGGGCGGACGACCTGCGCGGCAGGGTGACGCTGCTCTCCGGGCTCGACGAGGCGTTCGCCCTGCTCATGCAGGGCGACGGGGCCGACATCACCCGGTGGACCGCCGATGATTTCCACCGGATGTGCGAGCAGGTGGAGAAGCGCGTGAGGAGCCGGCACATCCGCCGTTTCACCGGCAACGACTACATCAAGGACCTGGCCAACGGCGACGTGCTCGCCTGCCAGGCGTACTCCGGGGACGTCATCCAGCTCCAGGCCGACAACCCCGGCATCGCGTTCGTGGTGCCCGAGGAGGGTGCCGAGCTCTGGGCGGAGTCGCTCATGATCCCCAACCTGGCCGCCCACAAGCGCAATGCGGAGAGGCTCGTCGACTACTACTACGAGCCGGAGGTCGCCGCCGAACTGGCCACCTGGGTCAACTACGTATGCCCGGTACCCGCCGCCCGCGAGATCCTGGCCTCCTCGAAGGACGAGGAGACCGCGGCGCTCGCCGAGGACCCTCTGATCTTCCCCGACGACGCGATGCGCGAACGGCTCGCCATCGCCCGCGACATCACCTCCGAGGAGCGCACCGGCTTCGCGAAGACGTGGAACTCCATCGTCGGCCTCTGAGCCTTCGGCGAGCCGCAGCGAGGTGCCGCCCGAGGTGCGCCGAAGGGTTCACCGGTGCCTCGCGCCTTCGAGCCCCACCCCCATTTTTGAACGTGTTCATGATGGGCGTACGCTGCGGGCATGAGCGAGCGAGCCCTCTTGCGGCGCATACGCGTGTGGTTGGTCCTCTTCATCGTCTGCCTGGTGCTGAGCGGTCTGACCGCCTTCCCGCTGGTGCACGAACTGAACTGGGTGGAGGACCTGCTGAGGTCCTCGGCCTCTCCCGTCCCCGAGCACTTCCCGGCCCTGATGGAATGGATCACCCGGGTCCGCACCGGCCTCGACGAGGCCGACGCGACGTACCCCTTCGTGCTCTACGGCACCGACTGGCTGGCCTTCGCCCACCTGGTCATCGCGGTCGCCTTCTACGGTCCCTACCGTGATCCGGTCCGCAACATCTGGGTCATCGAGTTCGGCATGATCGCCTGTGCCGGGATCATCCCGCTGGCCCTGATCTGCGGACCGATCCGGGACATCCCCTTCTGGTGGACCGTCATCGACATGTCCTTCGGGATCTTCGGCGTCATCCCGCTGTATGTCGTCCACCGCATGATCAAGCGACTGGAAGCGGTGCAGGCGGCGCCGGTGCCCGTCCCGGTGCCGGCCTGACCCGGCCGGCCGAGGGCCGACCGGGCCCGGCGGTCAACCGCCTTCGGCTCATCCGTCGGACGGGGCGCCGAAGGCGGCCACGACTATGTCCATCGCCGTGGCATTCATGTCCTGGCCCTTCGCGTCCGTCGAGTTGACGCTGTACACCAGCGTGCGGGACAGATCACGGGTCGCCGCCACCAGCGAGTTGTACCCGTGGCGGCCTCCCGTCTTCCCCCACACCTCACGCCCGCCCAGCGTCATCACACTCAGGCCCGCGCCGAACTGGGCGGGCTTGCCGGTTCCGTACGTACGCACCGAGGGGTCGGGAAGCGTGAACATCTCCTCCAGCAGCGGACCGCGCACCACCTGCCCCCGGAACAGTGCGGTGATGAAGCGCTCCAGGTCCACGGTGGTCGAGATGATGTCCCCCGCCGCCCAGCCGTCGGTGGGGCCCCACACCGACACGTCCCGCAGCTCCGTCCCACCGCCGGGTGCGGCGAACACCTGGTAGCCGTGGTTGTGCGGGCCACGGATACGCGGGTCGGTGCCGGGGAACGACGTGGAGTGCAGACCCAGCGGGCGCAGGACGCGCTCACTCACCTGGTGGGCGTAGGAGTCGCCGGTCACCCGCTCGATCAGGAGTCCCAGCACCGTGTAGTTGATGTTGAGGTAGTGCTGGCTCCGGCCGGGGACGAACTCCGGCTCCTCGGCCGTGGCCGAGGCGACCATGCCGCGCGGTGTGTACAGGTCGAAGCGGTGCGCGTACCACTCCTCGATGGTCCCTCCGGGCATGCCCGCGGCCGGTATCCCGCTGGTGTGGTTGAGCAGCTGCCGGACGGTGACCTGCCCGTACGCGGCGGGGATCAGGTCCGGGAGGTAGTGCCTGGCCGTCCGGTCGAGGTCCAGCTTCCCCTCGCCCGCCAGCTGCAGGGCCGTGGCCGCGGTGAAGATCTTGGTCACCGATCCGGCCCGGAACCGTGCCCGCGGATCGGCCGGACGGTTCGAGTCCAGATCGTGCACACCCGAGCTGCCGCGCCAGGTGCCGTCCCTGCCGCCCACCCGTACGAGCGCGGCGGTGGCGTCCTCGGCGGGGAGGCCGGAGATCGCGGCGCGCAGTGCCGCCGCCCCGGGGATCTCAGGGGAGCTCGCACCGGCCGGTGGGGCAGGCGCAGGGCCGTTCGCCAGGGCGGGCGCGGCCGGGCCCGCCACGACGGCCAGGACGAGGGCTCCGGCGAGAAGCGTGCGGGTGCGGGTGTTCATCGGTGCCTCCGGGGGGTGGAATCCGTAACTGCTCGACGGATCCATCCTGTTCGTCCCCGGCCCTCGGCGGATCACCCGACCGAGGGGTCCTGCGGGGGAGGTCTCCTCCCCCGGGCGGGGGAGGACGGAGCGGCCCCTCCCTCCGGCGAGGGAGCGACGAGCCCTGTCTCGTACGCGCAGATGACCGCCTGGATGCGGTCCCGCAGCCCCAGTTTGGACAGCACGTTGCCCACGTGGGTCTTGACCGTGTGCTCGCTGACCACGAGCGCGGCCGCGATCTCCGCGTTGGACAGGCCTCGCGCCAGATGCAGCAGCGTCTCCCGCTCGCGGGCGGTGAGCGCCGCCAGCCGTTCCGGCTCCGGCGCGGACCGGACCGCCGGGCGCGAGGTGTACTCGGCGATCAGCCGACGGGCCACGGACGGGGCGAGCAGCGAGTCCCCTGCGGCCACCACCCTGACCGCGTGCACCAGGTCGTCGCGCCGGACATCCTTGAGCAGAAACCCGCTCGCGCCCGCGTGCAGCGCCTCGTAGACGTACTCGTCCGAGTCGAACGTCGTCAGCATGACCGTGCGGCAGGCGGTCTGCGCACTGATGGCCCGGCAGGACTCGATACCGTCCATGACGGGCATACGGATGTCCAGCAGCGCCACGTCCGGCCGTAGCCTGCGCACCGCGTCCAACGCCTGTGCGCCGTCCCCCGCCTCGGCGAGGACCTCGATGTCGGGCTGCGCGTCCAGGATCATCGCGAAGCCGCTGCGCACCAGTTCCTGGTCGTCGGCCACCACCACACGGATCGTCAACTCCCCACCCCCTCGACGGAGGTTACAAGGGGCAGGGTGACGAGGACCTGGAAGCCCTCGCCCCCGGGGCCCGCCCCGGCCAGGGCCGTGCCGCCGTGCGCGGCCGCCCGCTCACGGATGCCGGCCAGCCCGAGCCCGGTCGTGGTCCCCGGGCCCCGCCCGTCGTCCGTGACGGTGATGGTCAGCCCGGTCGTGGCGTAGCCGAGTTCGACCCGCGCGTGGTGTGCCCCGGCGTGTTTGACGACGTTCGTCAGGGCCTCCTGCACGATCCGGTAGACAGTGGCCTCCGTGTCCGCGGGAAGCGGCCGCGGCTGCCCCGTCGTCGTGCAGGTCACCGCCGGGCCCCCGGACCGTACCCGCTCCAGCAGACCCGGCAGCTCGGCCAGCACGGGCTGCGGAGAACGCGGCGGGGGCGGCTGTCCGGGACCTTCCTCCCGCAGCACGCCCAGCATCCGGCGCAGCTGCATCATCGCGTCCCGGCCGGTTTCCGAGATGGCGTCGAACGCGGCCTCCGCCCGCTCCGGCGCCGTACGCACCGCGACCGGGCCGGCCTCAGCCTGCACGATCATCAGGCTCACGGCGTGGGAGAGGATGTCGTGCATCTCCCGGGCGATACGGGCCCGTTCCCGCGCGGTGGCCTGCTCCGCCTCGATCCGGTGGGTCTCCTCCCGTTGCCGCGCCCGGTCCTCCATCGCCCGGATGTACGCCTTGCGGGTGTGGGTGAACCGCCCGAAGGCGTACGCCGCCGCGAACACGAACAGCGAGAACAGCAGCTCCCTGGCCTCCCCGGTGTTGTTCGCCACCGACGGGAACACCGCTGCCAGGACCAGCGCCGCCACCGCCGCCCGCCGCCGCGGCGAGGACAGCTCGGCCACGGTGTAGAAGGCCACCAGCCCGGTGTACGGCAGGGGCTGTCCGGGGCCGTCGACGGAGAGCTTGTACAGGGCGCCGGCCGCGAGCACCAGGAGCAGCACGGAGACCGGGGCGCGCCGGCGGGCCACCAGCGGCAGAACGGTCAGCGTCGTCAGACCGTACGAGAGCCAGGTGGCCTCCGGCAGGTCCGCCGAGCGGGGCACCACGAACGGCATGGTGACGGCGGCCTGCACCAGAAGGGCGACGCCGACGTCGACGGCCCACGCCCGCCGCTGAAGCCACCGGCTGCCCGGTATCCGCATCAGGGCTTCCGGCCCACAGCCCCGAACTGGGCGACCTCGGGTCCCCCGGTGCGGGCGTCGGCGTGCCAGCGCGAGCACGACACGATGCCCGGGTCCAGGATGTCCAGGCCGTCCAGGAAAGAGGCGAACTCGAAGCGGCTGCGGGCGGTGATCGGTGGGGTGGCGTTCTTGTTCCAGAAGCTCATCGCGGCCTCGTTGCCCTCGCCGCCCAGCTCCAGCGTGGGGTGGGTGAGCACCAGGTGGCTGCCGGACGGCAGCGCGTCCATCAGCCCGGTCACGGCGGAACGCGCCTCGTCCGTGTCCAGGACGAAGTTGAGGATGCCGAGCATCATCACCGCGACCGGGCGCCGCAGATCCAGGGTCCGTTCCGCGGCGCGCAGGATGCGCTCCGTGTCGCGGGCGTCCGCGTCGAGGTACTCGGTGGCCCCTTCGGGCGAGCTGGTGAGCAGGGAGCGTGCGTGCGCGAGCACCGTCGGGTCGTTGTCGACATAGACGATGCGGGCGTCGGGCGCCGTGTGCTGGGCCACCTCATGGGTGTTGTTCACCGTCGGCAGGCCGGTGCCTATGTCCAGGAACTGGCCGATGCCGACGTCCCCGGCCAGATGGTGGACCACCCGGCCGAGGAACGCGCGGTCTGCGCGGGCCACTTCGCCGATGCTCGGATACATGGCGGTCACCCGGTCGCCGACCACACGGTCCACGGGGTAGTTGTCCTGGCCGCCCAGCCAGTAGTTCCACACCCGGGAGTTGTGGGCGATGTCGGAACGGACACGGGCGGATGCCGTGCGGGGGTCGGTCACTTCTGCTCCTCGGGCGCCGGTGGGGGACATCACGAATGACGCGGCACCCATGATGCCGGACCGATCAAGAGGCGTCCCCGGACGGGGAGTTGGCCAGCTGGGCGCGCAGGACGTCGATCCGGTTGGTGGTGACCGAGTCGACGCCGTACGCGACCAGTCGGCGCATGGTGCGCCTGGTGTCGGCCGTCCAGGCGGAGACGAGCAGCCCGTCCCGGTGGACACGGTCCGTCAGTTCGGGGCTCAGCAGACCGAACCGGTAGTTCAGCCAGTGCGGTTTCACGGTGTCGAGCAGTACGGGGCGGGGCGGGGCGAGCGACGTCCAGGTCAGCGCGATCTCCGCGGACGGGTCCGCGGCGCGTACCCGCAGCATGGCCGCCGGGCCCGCGCAGTAGTAGACACGCTCGCCCGCCCCGCACTCGCGGACCACGCCGACGACGGCGCGTACCGAGGCGTCCGTGGAACCGGGCAGATCCACCATGACCCGGTGGGCGCCGACGGCGGACAGTGCCTCGCGCAGGGTGGGGACCCCGCCGCCGGTCACCTCCACGAGCTCCCGGTGTTCGATCCGGTCCAGGTGGATGTCGTGACCCCACAGACGCTCCAGCGTGGCGTCGTGGAGGAGGACGGGCACCCCGTCACGGGTGACGCGGACATCGATCTCCACCGCGTCGGCCCCCCGTTCGAGGGCCGAGCGGATCGACGGGAGCGTGTTCTCGCGGGCACGGTACGGATCGCCGCGATGTCCCACGGCGGTGACAGTGGTGGCCATGCGTCCATTGTGACCTCGGAGGTCACCGGCCGGGCGCCTCCAGCCAGTTCGTCGTGTACGTGTCGATCTCGGCGGCCAGTGTGCGCTTGCCCGCCGGGTCCAGGTACGAGGCCTCCACCGCGTTCTTGGCCAGACCGGCCACACCGCGCTCGTCCAGATCCAACAGCCGGGCCGCCACCGCGTACTCGTTGTTGAGGTCGGTACCGAACATCGGCGGGTCGTCGCTGTTGATCGTGACGAGAACCCCTGCCCGGACCATCTCCTTCACCGGGTGCTGTTCGATGTCGGCGACGGCGCGGGTCGCGATGTTCGACGTCGGGCAGACCTCCAGGGCGATGCGGTGCTCGGCGAGGTGGGCCAGCAGCTTCGGGTCCTGGACGGAGCTGGTGCCGTGGCCGATGCGCTCGGCGCGCAGCGCGGTGAGCGCGTCCCAGACGGTCTGCGGCCCCGTGGTCTCCCCGGCGTGCGGAACGGAGTGCAGGCCCTCGGCGATCGCGCGGTCGAAGTAGGGCTTGAACTGGGGGCGGTCCACCCCGACCTCGGGCCCACCGAGACCGAAGGAGACGAGCCCCTCGGGCCGCAGGTCCACGGCGAGCCGGGTGGTCTCCTCGGCGGCCTCGAGTCCGGCCTCGCCCGGGATGTCGAAGCACCAGCGGAGGACGACCCCGAGCTCGGCCTCGGCGCACTTCCGCGCGTCCTCGATCGCCTCCATGAAGCCCTGCTCCGGGATGCCCCGGCGGGTCGAGCTGAAGGGGGTCACGGTCAGTTCCGCGTACCGGATGTTCTGCCGCGCCATGTCCCGGGCGACCTCGAACGTCAGCAGCCGGACGTCCTCGGGGGTGCGGATCAGGTCCACCACGGAGAGGTAGACGTCGATGAAGTGACCGAAGTCGGTGAAGGTGAAGAAGTCCGACAGCGCCTCCGGGTCCGTGGGGACCTTGGAGTCGGGGTGGTGGGCAGCCAGCTCGGCCACGATGCGGGGCGAGGCGGAACCGACGTGGTGCACGTGGAGCTCGGCCTTGGGCAGCCCCGCGATGAAGGGGTGCAGATCGTTCATCGGATTCTCCCGGATCTCGTGTATCGGCCGGGCAATCACCGGCTGCGTCGATCATCGTAGGCGGGGCCCGGCTGCCGTGGGGCGGGCCGTAGCATGGCGGGACCACGATGGGGGAGGCCCATGTCAGACAACACACAGCAGCCCGGGGGCGGGCCGCGCGATCCGTGGGCACCGCCGGAGAGCAGGGTGGAGCTGGGCAAGGCGGCCGACGCCCGTCCGCCTGGGGTGCACGACCAGCAGACCGTCACGTCCATGCCGGGCGTCGATCCGGGGACCGGGCAGATACCGGGGGCGGGCGGAGGCTTCGGACCGCCGACGGCCGACGTACCGCCGCCGCCGATCGCACCGAACGGACCGGGACAGCCCGCCCCGCCGCCCGCCGGACAGTACGGCTACCCGGCGGCGCCCGCGGCGCCCACCGCTCCGTACGGCGGCTACCCGGGATACCCCGGCTACGGCGGCCAGCCGGCCTGGGGCCCGGCACCCGCGAACGGGCTCGGCATCGCGGCGATGGTGCTCGGCATCATCGCGGTGGTCGGCTTCTGCATGTGGGGACTCGGCATCATCCTCGGGATCCTCGCGCTGATCTTCGGCATCATCGGCCGGGGCCGCGCCAAGCGGGGCGAGGCGACCAACGGCGGCATGGCGCTCGCCGGGATCATCCTGGGCTCGATCTCCATTCTCATCAGCGCGGTGTTCCTCGGATTCCTGATCTGGGCCATCGCCAACGAGGAGTCCGGCAGCAGCGACTACGACTACGACGACCCGTACGCGACCTCACTGGTCGTCGGCGCCGCGCGCTGACCGCAGGAACCGCCCGTGGCGGGACCGGGGATCTCCTCCCCGGCCCCGCCACGGGCCGTTTCATGTCGTGCGCAGCCGCGTACGCGCCTCCATGAGGGCGAAGCCCAGGAGATTCAGCCCCCGCCACGCCGCCGGGTCCGCGGTCCTCGCATCGTCCTTGGCCAGTCCGATGCCCCAGATCCGGTCCATGGGGCTCGCCTCGACCAGCACACGGTCCCCCGTCCCCAGCAGGAACGCGCGCAGTGCCGGGTCCTGGCCGAACTTGTGGACGCTTCCCTCCACCACCAGCGCGAACCGCTCGCGCACCCAGACGCCGTCGTCGAAGCCCCGTACCAGCCGGCCCACCTTCTTCGCCGCCGCCGGGCTGCTCGCCGCCACGGCCCGGCGCTCCGCCTCCTCGTCGCCGAAGAGCCGTGCCTTGCCGGCCATCATCCAGTGCTCCGCCGACGCGTAGGTCACCGAATCCACCGTGAACGGCGCGGGCCACCACTGGCTGAGGCAGCTCTCGCCGAGACGGCCGTCCGCGCGGGGCCGGTGTCCCCAGAACGGCAGGTACTTCATGCGCTCCCCGCGTGCCGCGCGCGCCAGCAGGCCGTCCATGTGTTCCTGTCCCATGGCAGCCGAGTCTGGCATCCGCCACTGACAGTCCGTATGGGGATTTCCGTACCCACACGACACATGGTCGACAGATTCCGTCGCGTAACCAAAAGGAAACAACGGAATCCCTTGTTGGTAGAGGTCTGCTCTGTCAGGATCGGCACTCAATTCGGGAAGAAGCTACGCCGCCCCCGGATCACGGGGACAGCGGAGGAGAACGTCATGGCTAACGGCTTCCAGGTGCAGGACCGCTTCGCGAAGGGTGCGCAGTACATCGGCGGGACGCTGCTGCCCGGCACATCGGGCCACCACCAGGAGGTGGTCGACCCCGCGACGGGCAGGACGGTCTACCGCTACGAGCTCGCCGGTACCGACGATGTCGACGCGGCCGTCGCCGCCGCCCGCGCGGCGTTCCCCGCGTGGTCCGGGACCACCCCGGCCGAGCGGTCCGGACTGCTGCACCGCTTCGCCGCCGTACTCGACGCGCAGGCCGCCGACTTCGCGTACGCCGAATCCCTGCAGTGCGGCAAGCCCGTCAAGCTCTCCACCGAGTTCGACGTGCCCGGCACTGTCGACAACACCTCCTTCTTCGCGGGCGCCGCCCGCAATCTGGAGGGAAAGTCGGCCGGCGAGTACAGCGGGGACCACACCTCCTACGTACGACGCGAGGCGATCGGGGTCGTCGGCTCCATCGCTCCCTGGAACTACCCGCTCCAGATGGCCGCCTGGAAGATCCTCCCGGCCGTCGCGGCGGGCAACACCATCGTGCTGAAGCCCGCCGAGATCACCCCGCTGACCTCCTTGATGTTCGCCCAGGCGGCCACCGAGGCAGGCATCCCGGACGGAGTGATCAACATCGTCTGCGGCGCCGGAAAGGTCGCGGGTGAGCACCTCGTCGGCCATCCCGACGTCGTCATGACCTCGTTCACCGGCTCCACGGCCGTCGGCAAGCGCGTCGCCGAGATCGCGGCCTCCACCGTCACACGCCTCCACCTGGAGCTCGGCGGCAAGGCGCCCTTCCTGGTGTTCGACGACGCCGACCTCGACGCCGCGGTCAACGGAGCGGTCGCCGGCTCTCTCATCAACACCGGCCAGGACTGCACCGCCGCCACCCGCGCGTACGTCCAGCGCCCGCTGTACGACGCCTTCGTGGCGGGAGTCGCCGAACTGATGGAGAGCGTGCGGCTCGGCGACCCCTTCGACCCGTCGACCGACCTCGGCCCGCTGATCAGCCACGCACAGCGTGACCGCGTCGCCGCCTTCGTGGAGCGCGCCCGGGCGTACGCCACCGTCGTCACCGGCGGCGAGGCCCCCGGGGGAGACCTCGCGGCCGGCGCCTACTACCGGCCGACACTGATCAAGGACGCCGCCCAGGACAGCGAGATCGTGAACTCGGAGATCTTCGGTCCGGTCCTGGTCGTGCTGCCCTTCGACACCGACGACGAGGGAATCCGCCTCGCCAACGACACCCCGTACGGACTCGCCGCCTCCGCATGGACCCGCGACCTGTACCGGGCGAACCGCGCCACCCGTGAGATCGGGGCGGGCTGCGTGTGGATCAACGACCACATCCCGATCATCAGCGAGATGCCGCACGGCGGCTACAAGGCCAGCGGCTTCGGCAAGGACATGTCGTCGTACTCCTTCGACGAGTACACGCAGGTCAAACACGTCATGTACGACAACTCCGCGGTGGCCAGGAAGGACTGGCACCGCACCGTCTTCGGGGACCGATAGCAACGGCCGCCGCCCGGCGGCCCACCCACCCGGAAGGGCAACGCGTATGGAGCAGTACGAGCCCGAGCGCCTCTCCGCGGCCCAGTTGGCCGCAATGAGGCGCAGCCTGACCACAGGCAGGGGCGCCCTCACCCGCCGTTCACTGCTGCGCGCCTCCGGCGCCGGCGCCCTCGCGCTCGGCGGCATGGCGACGCTCGGCGCGTGCGGAATACCGCCCGCGAAGCGGGAAGGGGACGCGGCGGCGGCCTCGGACGACCACTCGGCCCGTGAGAAGCAGATCAACTTCTCCAACTGGACCGAGTACATGGACGTCAGCGAGGACGAGAAGAGCCGCCCGACGCTGCAGGCGTTCACGAAGCGCACCGGGATCAAAGTCAAGTACACCGAGGACATCAACGACAACGTCGAGTTCTTCGGGAAGATCAAGCCGCAGCTGGCCGCGGGCCAGGACACCGGGCGCGACCTCGTCGTCGTCACCGACTGGCTGGCCGCGCGCATCATCCGGCTCGGCTGGGCCCAGAAGCTCGACCCGGCGAACCTGCCGCACGCGTTCGCCAACCTCTCCGCCCAGTTCCGCAGCCCCGACTGGGACCCGGGACGCGCCTACTCCTATCCCTGGACCGGCATCCCCACCGTCATCGCGTACAACGTGAAGGCGACCGGAGGCCGCAAGGTCGACTCCGTCACCCAGCTTCTCGACGACCCGAAGCTCAAGGGCAAGGTCGCCTTCCTCTCCGAGATGCGCGACTCCGTCGGCATGACCCTGCTCGACATGGGCAAGGACCCCGGGGCGTTCACCGACGCCGACTTCGACGCCGCGACAGGCCGGCTCCAGAAGGGCGTCGACAAGAAGCAGATACGCCGCTTCACCGGCAACGACTACACCGCGGACCTCAGCAAGGGCGACCTTGCGGCCTGTGTCGCCTGGGCCGGCGACATCATCCAGCTGCAGGCCGACAACCCCGACATCAAGTTCGCGATACCCGCCGCCGGATACATCACCTCCAGCGACAACCTGCTGGTCCCGGCCAGGGCCCGGCACAAGACCAACGCCGAGAAGCTCATCGACTACTACTACGAGCCCCCGGTCGCCGCCCAGCTCGCCGCGTACATCAACTACGTCTGCCCGGTCGACGGGGTCGCCGCGGAGCTCGCGAAGATCGACCCGGCGATGGCCTCGAACACGCTGATCCTCCCGGACAGGGAGATGGCCGCGAAGTCGCGTTCCTTCCGTTCGCTCAGCTCCGAGGAAGAGACGGCGTACGAGGAGAAGTTCGCCAAGCTCATCGGCGCCTGACCGGCCCGTTCCCCCTCCCGACCTCCCTCGACACCACTGGGACTGCGACCCATGACACAGCAGCAGACAGCGGGCGGCGACGTCCGTCTCACCGGGATCAGCAAGACGTTCGGCTCCTTCACCGCCGTACAGCCACTCGATCTGACCGTCCCCCAGGGCTCCTTCTTCGCCCTGCTCGGCGCGTCCGGCTGCGGCAAGACCACCACCCTGCGGATGATCGCGGGCCTGGAGGAAGCCACCACCGGCACGGTCTCGCTCGGCGGCAAGGACATCACGGGCCTGCCCCCGTACAAACGGCCCGTCAACACCGTCTTCCAGAGCTACGCGCTGTTCCCGCACCTCGACGTCTCCGAGAACGTCGCCTTCGGACTGCGCCGCCGCGGCATCAAGTCCGTGAAGAAGCAGGTGGGGGAGATGCTGGATCTCGTCCAGCTCGGAGACTTCGCCCGGCGCAAACCGCACCAGCTCTCCGGCGGCCAGCAGCAGCGCGTGGCCGTGGCCCGCGCACTCATCAACCACCCCCAGGTGCTGCTGCTCGACGAGCCGCTGGGCGCGCTCGACCTCAAACTGCGCCGCCAGATGCAGCTCGAACTCAAACGGATCCAGACCGAGGTCGGCATCACGTTCATCCACGTCACCCACGACCAGGAGGAGGCCATGACCATGGCCGACACCGTCGCGGTGATGAACGGCGGCCGGGTCGAGCAGCTCGGCACCCCCGCCGAGCTGTACGAGAACCCGCAGACCACCTTCGTGGCGAACTTCCTCGGGACCTCCAACCTCATCGAGGCCGAGATCGTCTCCGCGGGCACGGACATCGTCGTCTCGGCCGGCGGCGGGAAGCTCCGGCTGCCCGGCGGACGGTGTTCCGCCCCCGCCGTGAGCGGCGGCAGGCTGCTCGTCGGCATCCGCCCCGAAAAGATCTCCCTGGTGCGCGCCGACGAGGCGGACGAGATAGCCGACGGCCGCAACCGGGTCACCGGACGGATCGCCGACTCGAGCTTCATCGGTGTCTCCACGCAGTACGTCGTCGAGAGCCCGGCCGGCAAGGCACTGCACGTGTACGAGCAGAACGTCGACCACCGCGCGGGCCTGGTCCCGGGCGCCGAGGTCGTCCTGCACTGGAACCCCGCACACACCTTCGGCCTGGACGCCGCGCAGGACATGGACGCGGGCGTGGAGAGCGTGGAGGACGCGGCGTGAGCGTCACCGACGCGCCGCCGGCGCCACCCACCGAACCGAAGATCCGCAAGCCCTCCACGCGCAAGAGGCTCATCCCGTACTGGCTGCTGCTCCCCGGCATCCTGTGGCTGATCGTCTTCTTCGCGCTGCCGATGGTCTACCAGGCGTCGACCTCCGTACAGACCGGATCCCTGGAGAAGGGCTTCCAGGTCACCTGGCACTTCCGGACGTACTGGGACGCCTTCGCCGACTACTACCCGCAGTTCATCCGGTCCCTGCTCTACGCCAGCACCGCCACGTTCCTGTGCCTGCTGCTGGGCTACCCGCTCGCCTACCTGATCGCCTTCAAGGCGGGACGCTGGCGCAACCTGGTGCTCGTGCTGGTCATCGCGCCGTTCTTCACCAGCTTCCTGATCCGGACGCTGGCCTGGAAGACGATCCTCGCGGACGGCGGCGCGGTCGTCGACGTCATGGACAGCCTGCACGTCCTGGACGTCACCAGCTGGCTCGGCTGGACGGAGAACAACCGCGTCCTGGCCACGCCGATGGCCGTCGTCTGCGGTCTGACGTACAACTTCCTGCCGTTCATGATCCTTCCGCTCTACACCTCGCTGGAGCGGATCGACGGCCGGCTGCACGAGGCGGCCGGCGACCTGTACGCCACCCCCGCCACCACCTTCCGCAAGGTGACGTTCCCGCTGTCCATGCCGGGGGTGGTCTCCGGAACCCTGCTGACCTTCATCCCGGCCAGCGGCGACTACGTCAACGCGGAGCTGCTCGGCTCCACGGACACCAAGATGGTCGGCAGCGTCATCCAGACCCAGTTCCTGAGAGTCCTGGACTACCCGACGGCTGCCGCCCTCTCCTTCATCCTCATGGCGGTGGTCCTGCTCATGGTCACCTTCTACATCCGCCGGTCCGGGACGGAGGACCTGGTCTGATGCCCGTACTCCGCTGGATTCGCCGGAACCTGATCGTGATCGCGGGTCTACTGACCCTCGCGTACATGATCCTGCCGAACATCGTCGTGATGGTGTTCTCCTTCAACAAGCCGAACGGCCGCTTCAACTACGCCTGGCAGCGGTTCTCGCTGGACGCCTGGAAGGACCCCTGCGGCGTCGCCGACCTGTGCGGATCGCTCGGGCTCTCGCTCAGGATCGCCGTCTGGGCGACCGTCGGCGCGACCGTGCTCGGCACGATGATCGCCTTCGCGCTGGTCCGCTACCGCTTCCGGGCGCGCGGCGCGATCAACTCGCTGATCTTCCTGCCGATGGCGATGCCCGAGGTCGTCATGGCCGCCTCGCTGCTCACGCTCTTCCTCAACATGGGAGCCGAGCTCGGCTTCTGGACCGTGCTGATCGCGCACATCATGTTCTGTCTCAGCTTCGTGGTGACGGCGGTCAAGGCGCGTGTGATGTCGATGGACCCGAGGCTCGAGGAAGCCGCACGCGATCTCTACGCGGGCCCCGTGCAGACGTTCGTCCGGGTGACCCTCCCGATCGCCGCTCCCGGGATCGCGGCGGGCGCGCTGCTCGCCTTCGCGCTCTCCTTCGACGATTTCATCATCACCAATTTCAACGCGGGCTCCACGGTGACCTTCCCCATGTTCGTCTGGGGATCGGCTCAGCGCGGTACACCTGTGCAGATCAACGTCATCGGTACGGCCATGTTCGTGATCGCCGTGGCGGTGGTACTCGTCGGACAGCTCATTGCGAACCGGCGGAAGAGCAACGCGGGAAAGTAACACCTGAAGGAGTTGGAAACCATGGCCCCGGACGCCATGCGTACTGCTGCACATTCGCTCTCCGACGCGACCCCCCTCTCCTACTGGCTCGACGACCCGGGAAAGCCCGAAGCGCTCCCCGCGCTCACCGCGGACGAGCACTGCGATCTCCTCGTCGTCGGCGGCGGTTACAGCGGACTGTGGACCGCGCTGCTCGCCAAGGAGAGGGATCCCGGGCGCGATGTCGTCCTCATCGAGGGATACGAGTCGGGCTGGGCCGCCTCCGGCCGCAACGGCGGATTCTGCGCGGCCTCGCTGACGCACGGCCTGGCCAACGGACTGGAGCGCTGGCCCGACGAGATCGGGAAGCTGGAGGAGCTGGGCGGGCGGAACCTCGACGCCATCGAGGCCGCCGTCGCCCGCTACTCCATCGACTGCGACTTCGAGCGCACCGGCGAGATCGATGTCGCCACCCAGCCCCACCAGCTCGAAGAGCTGCGGCAATGGCACGGCCGGACCGAGGAGCTCGGCTTCACCGGAGTGGAGTTCCTGGACCGGGAGCAGGTGCGGACCCATGTCGATTCACCGACATTCCTGGGTGGTCTGTGGGACCGGCGAGGGGTCGCCATGCTGCACCCGGCCAAGCTCGTCTGGGGGCTGAGGCAGGCCTGCCTCAGCCTGGGTGTACGGATCTACGAGCACACCAGGGCCCTCGACCTCGCCGCGCAGGGAGCCGGCATGGCGGTGCGCACCCCGTACGGCAGGGTCTTCGCCCGCAAGGTCGCGCTCGGCACGAACATCTTTCCGTCGCTGGTCAAGCGCATGCGCCCGTTCACCGTCCCGGTGTACGACTACGCGCTGATGACCGAACCGCTCACCGCCGACCAGCTCGCCTCGATCGGCTGGCAGAACCGGCAGGGGCTGGGGGACAGCGCGAATCAGTTCCACTATTTCCGGCTCTCGGCCGACAACCGAATCCTGTGGGGCGGATACGACGCGATCTATCCCTACGGGGGTCGGCTGAATTCCGATCTCGACCAGCGCCCGGAGACTTTCCTCAAACTCGCGGGCCAGTTCTTCGAGTGTTTTCCGCAGCTCTCGGGTGTGCGTTTCAGCCACGCCTGGGGAGGTGCGATCGACACCTGTTCGCGTTTCTCGGCATTCTTCGGAACGGCCCATCGCGGCCGGGTCGCCTATGCGGCCGGATACACCGGACTGGGCGTCGGGGCCACGCGTTTCGGGGCCGATGTGATGCTGGATCTGCTGTCCGGCGAGGAAACGGAGCGCACGGCTCTCGAAATGGTCCGCTCCAAGCCGCTGCCGTTCCCGCCGGAGCCGTTCGCCTGGGCCGGGATCGAGCTCACCAAACGGTCGCTCGCCCGCGCGGACAGCAACGGCGGGCACCGGAATCTGTGGCTGCGGGCCATGGACCGGATGGGGCTCGGCTTCGACAGCTGAGGCCCCGGCAGCCGACAGGACCGTGAGTGACCCAGCTCACTGCAGTTGGGTGGCCGAACCCGCGTCATGATCCGGGCGGACGGCACTCCCCTACGTGAACGCACCGGCGGAAACCTGCCGGTGCCCACGTCGGAGGAGGCAGTTCATGACCGGCACGGGGGCACGCGCAGCGGTCGAATGGCTCGCATCGGTGGCACCGGACCCGGCGGCCTGCCGGCGGGAATGGGAGCGCAATCCGCAGGGGATCGCGCTCCTTCCCGCCGGCAGGCGCTGGGACGTACTGATTCTGCCGGGGGAGCTGGGCTATCCGACCCTCGATGTGCTCACCCGGCTCATCGACCGGCCGGGGCCGGTCCTCGCCGATTTCGGCGACGCCCGCATGGGGTTCTTCGTGCCGCCGGGAACGGCCGCGCGCTGGCTCGGAACCGGTATCCGCGGGGCGGGGCAGGGCACCTGGATCGTCATCCCCTACCCCGGCCGCACGGTCGGCGGGGTGCGGTGGCTCATCCAGCCGGACGGGTCCGGAACCCTCACCGACGCGACCGTCCTGGAGCTCGCGATGCATGAGGCCGCAGCCGCCCGAAGCGCCTACGGGGGAGGCGACCGCGACTGAGCGGGGGCGGCCGCTCCTCATGCCGGAGCCCGCACGGTTACGCGCCGGGAGCCCGGTACCCGACGTGCCCGGCCTTCTGCAGGGCGTCCAGCGTCTCCTCGACGCTCAGGAGGACCGTCGTCTCGAACGAATCGAGCGCACCACCTCCGGTGATCGCCAGGGCGACCGCGGCCATGGACGCGTTGTCCGGGGCTTCCCAGAGGCAGTGGCCGTCGTGCGTGCCGAAGGCGTACCAGAAGCCGTGGAGTTTCCCTCCGACGGACTCGATGTACGACCGGGCGGCCTTCGAGCGGTCCTCGGGGTTGCCGATCAGGCGTGCCCACGTTTCCGGCGTGTAGCTGAACCTCGACAGGTAGAGCGGCATCGTGTCCCTCTCTCGTTTCGTCAGGGGATACCCGCTCCGCCCGGGACGAGGGCGCGGGCGGCCCGCGGATCCCCTGAACAGCGGCATCCGCTCGGCCGGACGGGCCGGCCGCGGCGCCCGGCAGCGTCGACGACGAGGGGCGAGGAACCGTCAGAGGTCTTGACAACTTGATTGGTCTGGACCATGTTGTGCGCGGCCCCACTCAATTCCCCCCTGCACGGAGGCTGTTGTGGAACGCACCGGACCACCCGCCCGATTCTCCGGACTTCTGGCTGCCTTCTCGGCCGCCCTGCTCGCCGCCGGAGGGCTCGTCGCCACGGCGCCGGCCGCCGGTGCGGCCGACGCGGACCTGGCGCGCAACGGCGGCTTCGAGGCGGGCCTGGACGGCTGGAGCTGTACCGGCGGCAGCGGAGCTGTCGTCAGCACGCCCGTACACGGCGGCACTTCCGCACTGAAGGCGACACCGGCCGGCAGCGACAACGCCCAGTGCTCCCAGACCGTCACGGTGAAGCCCGACTCCACGTACACGCTGAGCGCGTGGGTGCAGGGCAGCTACGTGTACCTCGGCGCCTCCGGCACCGGGACCACCGACGTCTCCACCTGGACCCCGTCCGCCGGGGCGTACACGAAGCTCACCACCACGTTCAGGACCGGCGCCGCGACCACCTCGGTCAGCGTCTACACCCACGGCTGGTACGGCACCCCGGCCTACTACGCCGACGACCTCACCCTCGTCGGCCCCGGCGGCGAACCCGTCGTCGTGCCCGCCGCGCCCACCGGACTCAAGGCCGGTACGGCCACCGCGTCCGCCGTTCCGCTGTCCTGGACCGCTTCCGCCGGAGCCACCGGCTACAACGTCTACCGGGGCGGGACGAAGGTGCTCAGCGCCTCCGGTACCTCGGCGACCGTGACGGGGCTGGCCGCGTCGACCGCGTACAGCTTCCAGGTCACCGCGGTCAACGCCGCGGGAGAGTCCGCGAAGTCCGCCGCCGTGAGCGCCACCACCACCGCCGGCGGCGGGGGAGGCGGGAACGGGGACCTCCCCGCCCACGCCCTCGTCGGCTATCTGCACTCCAGCTTCGCCAACGGCTCCGGCTACACGCGGATGGCCGATGTGCCGGACTCGTGGGACGTCATCAACCTCGCCTTCGGCGAGCCGACGTCCGTCACCTCCGGCGACATCCGCTTCTCGCTCTGCCCGGCCGCCGAGTGCCCCGGGGTGGAGTCCGAGGCGGAGTTCAAGGCCGCGATCAAGGCCAAGCAGGCCGCCGGCAAGAAGGTGCTGATCTCCATCGGAGGCCAGAACGGCCAGGTGCAGCTCGCCTCCACCACCGCCCGTGACACCTTCGTCTCCTCCGTGTCCAAGATCATCGACACCTACGGGCTCGACGGCCTGGACATCGACTTCGAGGGCCACTCCCTCTCGCTGAACACCGGAGACACCGACTTCCGCAGCCCGACGAGCCCGGTCATCGTCAACCTGATCTCCGCGGTGAAGTCCCTCAAGGCCAAGTACGGCGCGGACTTCGTCCTCACCATGGCCCCCGAGACCTTCTTCGTGCAGCTCGGCTACCAGTACTACGGCTCAGGCCCGTGGGGCGGCCAGGACCCGCGCGCCGGCGCCTACCTCCCGGTCATCCACGCCCTGCGCGACGACCTCACCCTGCTGCACGTCCAGGACTACAACTCGGGCTCCATCATGGGCCTGGACAACCAGTACCACTCGATGGGCGGCGCCGACTTCCACATCGCCATGACCGACATGCTGCTCACCGGCTTCCCGGTCGCGGGCGACCAGACCAGGGTCTTCCCGGCCCTGCGCCCCGAGCAGGTCGCCTTCGGCCTCCCCGCGTCCACCCAGGCGGGCAACGGTCACACCTCGCCCGCCGAGGTCACCAAGGCGCTGAACTGCCTGACGAAGAAGACGGACTGCGGCTCGTACCAGACCCACGGGACCTGGTCCGGGCTGCGCGGACTGATGACGTGGTCCATCAACTGGGACCGCTTCAACAACTGGGAGTTCCAGAAGAACTTCGACGCCTACTTCGGCAGCTGACCTCCCGCAGCACCAGCAGCAGCACCGCGCTCAGGCACCAGCTGGCGAACACGTCCAGCGGCCAGTGGTAGCCGCGCAGCACCAGACCGATGCTCGTCGCCGCCGTCATCAGGACGGCGGCGACGAGCATCATCCATGAACGCCGCACGTACGGCGCCAGCAGCAGGGCCGCGGCCCCGTACGCCACCGCAGCCGTGGCCGTGTGGCCCGAGGGGTAGTAGCCGGTCGCCTCCGTCAGCGGCCCCTGGCGGTCGGTCCACACCTTGAGGGGAACGACCAGCACAGGCACCGCCGCCATGACAGCCACGGCGCACAGCGCGGCACGACGGTCACGGCGGAACCAGGCGAAGACGACCGCGCACGCCAGTACCGGCACGGCCACCTGCATGTTGCCGAGATCGGCGAAGAAGTCGGAGAGCCGGGCGGGACCCCGTCCGGCCAGAGCCAGACCGGCCCGTTCGTCCGGTCCCAGCAGGGGGCCGTCGGCCACGACCTGCCAGGTGACCAGCGCGAAGAGCACCAGCAGCGCCGACACCCGGGAAACGAGAAGAACCGGCCACCGGGGAACAGGGGGGATTGTTCCGAGGTGGCCGGTCGGATCGGTTTGCCGCGCGCCCCGGGGGGTGTGGGGCGAGCGGCCATCCGATCGGTGAGGAGTTCCGGAGCCAGAGGCTCCAGTGGTGTGCGCCAGGGCACGACCGGGTCGGCACTGGGGGAGCCCCGGCCCGGCATCGCCCGCAGTCCCCTGCGGGCGGGGTGTTTCTCTCATCTGCGGAAACCGTACGTCAGAGGAAGGGGGGACCGATAGCGGCAACGTTATCCCGCCATCGCCCCCGCACACCTTCTTCACAGGCCCACACGCGGGCCGAGGCCATCCCCGCCGAAATCGCCTCGCCGCGGCAGACGGGCCCGCACGGGATCAGAGCGTGCCGAATGCCTGCTCGATGATGTCCAGGCCCTCGTTCAGCAGGTCCTCACCGATGACGAGCGGCGGCAGGAAGCGCAGGACGTTGCCGTACGTGCCACAGGTCAGCACCAGCAGGCCCTCGGCGTGGCAGGCCTTGGCCAGCGCCGCCGCGGCGGCCGCGTCGGGGTCCTTCGTGCCGGACTTCACGAGCTCGATCGCGATCATCGCGCCACGGCCGCGGATGTCACCGATGATGTCGCCGTTCGGGAGCTTGGACTGCAGCTCGGCCAGACGGCCCTTCATGACCTCCTCGATGCGCTTGGCCTTCCCGTTCAGGTCCAGCTCGCGCATCGTCTCGATGGCACCGAGCGCACCCGCGCAGGCCACCGGGTTGCCGCCGTACGTGCCACCGAGGCCGCCGGCGTGCGCGGCGTCCATGATCTCGGCGCGACCGGTCACCGCCGAGAGCGGCAGGCCGCCCGCGATGCCCTTGGCCGTGGTGATCAGGTCGGGGACGATGCCCTCGTCCTCACAGGCGAACCACTGGCCGGTGCGGCAGAACCCGGACTGGATCTCGTCCGCGACGAAGACGATGCCGTTGTCCTTCGCGAACTGCGCGATCGCCGGGAGGAAGCCCTTGGCCGGCTCGATGAAACCGCCCTCGCCGAGGACCGGCTCGATGATGATCGCCGCGACGTTGTCCGCGCCGATCTGCTTGGTGATCTCGTCGATGGCCTGCGCGGACGCCTCGGCACCGGCGTTCTCGGCGCCGGTCGGCCAGCGGTAGCCGTACGCCACAGGGACGCGGTAGACCTCGGGCGCGAACGGACCGAAGCCCTGCTTGTACGGCATGTTCTTCGCCGTCAGCGCCATCGTGAGGTTCGTCCGGCCGTGGTAGCCGTGGTCGAACACGACGACCGCGGTGCGCTTGGTGTAGGCGCGGGCGATCTTCACGGCGTTCTCGACGGCCTCGGCGCCCGAGTTGAACAGCGCCGACTTCTTCGCGTGGTCGCCCGGCGTCAGCTCGGCGAGCTGCTCGCAGACCTCGACGTACCCCTCGTACGGCGTGACCATGAAACAGGTGTGGGTGAAGTCGGCGAGCTGAGCGGTGGCGCGGCGCACGACGGCCTCGGCCGACGCGCCCACGGACGTCACGGCGATACCGGAACCGAAGTCGATCAGCCGGTTGCCGTCCACGTCCTCGATGATCCCGCCGCCCGCCCTGGCGGTGAACACCGGCAGCGTGGAGCCCACGCCCGCGGCGACGGCCGCGACGCGGCGAGCCTGCAGCTCGACCGACTTCGGGCCGGGAATGGCAGTGACGACGCGGCGCTCCTGCGGGATGTCGGACATGCGGGGCTCCTGGGGGTGTTTCGGACGCTTCTCTTTCTGCAGGCTAGGGGCGGGGACGGGCGGCAGGCATGCTCCGATCGGGAGCACTGGGGGTGTGTCCTTGTCCGCGGCGGACAGATGGCCTACCCGGCATGCTGTGCCGTCCCGGCCCGCGCCATCCGGCCGGGTTGCTGAACTCCCCGTGTCCTGGCACTAGATTGACCGGTGCAGAGGCGGGACGTGGCTGGTCAGGGGGCAGCGGTTCATGGACACCGAAGGCACGTACGGCAAACGGGGCACGAGCGCGGACCGGGTGCCCCGCCCGGCGGGACCACCGCCGTCCGCTCCACCGCCCCCCGCGCACGCGCCCGCGGCAGGCCCTCCGCTGGAGGAATGGCTGCGCACCCCCCGCCCCGTACGGGAACCGGGTGTCTGGCGCTACGGCCACACCCCGCGCCCGCCCGAGAAGCCGGAGGGCGTCTCCGACCGCTCGCTGGTGGCCGGGGTGCTGATCTCGGCGCTGTGCGGGCTCCTCCTGTGGTCCCTGTGGCGCAACGGCTACATCCCCTACCGGCTGGTCCCCCTGAAGCTCTTCACCCCGGGCGACTGGTGGTACGCGGGAACGTTCGGCGGACCCAGGACGGTCGAGGGCGCCGACGCCCTCACCGTGTACGAGGCCGTCCTCTTCGGACTCCTCGTCTACGGGTGCGGGCGTCTGGGGAACTGGTCCGAGATCTTCCGCCGTCACGTTGCCGGGCGCGGGCAGCCCTTCCTCGCCCTGGTGACGGCCGCCGCCGCGGCGGTCGCGCAGCTTCTGGTGTGGAAGGACGCCGTACCCGTCGTCAGGCCGGTGCTCGTCCTCGTCGCCTCGGTGGCGGGCGGCGAGATCTACCAGAGCCAGGCTGTGGTGAACGTGATCTACGCCCTGATCACCCTCGGGGTCCTCTGGCCGTTCGCCCGCCTCGGGAACTGGCGCGAGACGGCCGCCGAGTGCTTCAGGGGCCGCTCCGGCGCCCCGGACCCCGTCCCGGCGGCCCCCGCCGCACCCCCGGACGCCGCCACCCCCGACCAGTGGCCGGAACTGCGCGCGGCAGGGCAGACCGACGCAGCCGAGACACTCGCCGCCGAGGTGCGCACCGGCCGGATGAACGACGTCGACGTCGCGCGTCTGCGCCACGCCTGGGCCGTGGGCCGGGCACACGCCGACCGGGCCGCCGCACTGACCGAAGCCGTCCTGCGCACCGGCGGAGCCGCGGCGCTCCATCCGTCCGGTGCCCGCGACCTGCCGCGGCGCGCCGCCCGCCACGACCTGCTCACCGGCCAGGTCCGTATCGGCAGCTACGCCGACGACCCGCACAACCCCTACGCGCGCCGCGGCTCGGGCGTCGCCCTGGAACCCGCGCTGCTCGGCACCTCGCTCCTCGCGGTCGGACCGCCCGGGGCCGGGAAGTCCGACCGGCTGGTGCGCCCGGTCGTGGAGTCGCTCGCCCTCCAGGCACTCGCCGGACGGGCGGCCGTACTCGCGGTCGGCCCGGCCGGGGGACAGCTCGGCCCCGACGACGCGTACGACGTCGTCGTGCGGATCGGTGACCCCGCCTCGGTCCACGACTTCGACCTGTACGGCGGCACGACCGACCCCGACGAGGCCGCGGGAGTGCTCGCGGAAGGGCTCGTCGGCGATGTCACCAACCTGGACAGCAGGCGCGCCGCCACGGTGCTCGCCCAGTTGCTCGGCCCCTACCGGGCCGTCCACGGGCACTTTCCCGGGGTGCCCGCACTCAGGGAACTCCTCGACGGAGACCTGTCGGCGTTCGGCACGCTGCGGGATGCCCTGTCGGCCGGCGGCCATCACTCGATGCTGCGCGAACTCGAGACCCGCGCGCGCCAGAAGGGCGGAGCCGGAGACCCGGCGCCGGTGCTCGCCGACCGGATCGCGCTGCTCGACCGGCCCGCGTTCTCCCCGTTCTTCGCCACCGGCGACGGCGCCCGCCCCTTCTCGCTGCGCTCCCTGGAGCACCTCCCCCTGCGGGTCAGGATCGATCTGCCGGAGCGTGCGCACGCCGAGGCCTCGCGGCTCCTCGCCCGGCTGGTCCTCGCCCAGTTCAACGCGATCGCCGCCGCCCGCACGGACCACTCGCTGTTCGTCTGCCTGGTACTGGACGACGCCACGCACACCGTCACCACCGAGACGGTCAGGGGCGTCCGGCGGCTGCGGTCGGTCAACGCGGGCGCCGTCCTCACCCTGCGCACCGTGGACGACGTACCCGAAGGACTGCACACCGCGCTGCTCGGCGCGGTCGGCTGCTGCATGGTCTTCTCCGGGGTCACCACATGGGACGGCAAGCGCTTCGCGGAGGTCTGGGGCAAGGAGTGGGTGGAGACCCGCGAGGTCGCCCAGCACGCGGTCTTCGCCGACCAGCCGTTCACCCGCGCGCTGCACGGTTTGCGCAAACTGGTCACCGGCAAGGCCGTGACCAGGGACGCCGTGACGGTGAGGCGCGTCGAACGGGAGCGCTGGTCGGCGTCCGAGCTGGCCTACTCGCTGCCCGCCGGACACGCCGTCCTGTCCCTGACGACAGTCGACGGCGAACACGCGCCGCCGCTGCTGGTCGAGCTCGGACGCTGAGAGCGCGGGCCGGGGCAAGCGGTTACGGGGAACCTGCCGCCCTGGCAGAATCGATTGCGGCCGTCTGTACGGGACGGCGCAATCGACTCCCAGAGGTCCGGCGATCCCATGCCCCCCACTCTCGCCTCGCTCGTCCAGCACTCCGCGCTCAAGCTCACGGTCCGGGCAGGGGCGGACCGGCTCGACACGCCGGTGCGCTGGGCACATGCCAGCGAGCTCGCCGACCCCGTGCCGTACATGGACGGCGGCGAGCTCCTCCTCGTCACCGCCACGAACCTCGACGCCGAGGACCCCGAGGCGATGCGCAGGTACGTCCAGCGCCTGGCCGGCGCCGGAGTCGCCGGGATCGGCTTCGCCGTCGGCGTCACCTACGAGGACATCCCCGACGCCCTGGTCGCCGCCGCCGACGAAAGCGGTCTGCCGCTCCTCGAAGTACCCCGCCGCACCCCGTTCATCGCCATCAGCAAGGCCGTGTCGGCGGCGATCGCCGCCGACCAGTACAGGGCCGTCACCGCGGGCTTCGAGGCCCAGCGGGAGCTGACCCGGGCCGCACTCGCCGGGGACGGCCCCGGAGAACTCCTGACCCGCCTCGCCGCGTACGTCGACGGCTGGGCCGCGCTGTACGACACCTCCGGCGCCGTCGTGGCCGCGGCTCCCGAGTGGGCGGCCCGCCGCGCCGCACGGCTCACGCCCGACGTGGAGCGCCTCCGGGACCGTCCCGCCCCGGCCAGCGCCGTCGTCGGGGACACCGACGACCGGGTCGAGCTCCAGTCCCTGGGCACCGGCCGCCGCACCCGCGGTGCGCTGGCCGTCGGCACCGGGGCGGCCCTCGGGACGGCCGAGCGCTACGCGGTGCACTCCGCGGTCGCCCTGCTGACGCTCACCACGGCCCGCTCCCGCTCGCTCCAGGGCGCGGAGCAGCGCCTCGGCGCTGCGGTCCTGCGCATGCTGCTGGCCGGACAGCCCGACCACGCCCGGGCGGTCGCCGGCGACCTGTACGGGGGCCTGCTCGACGCCCCCTTCCGGCTGCTCATCGCGGAGGCCTTCACTCCGTCGGCCCCCTCCGCACCCGTCGCCACCGAGCTGCTCGCCGAGACGATGGAGGCCGCGGCCGCCCGGGCCGGCGAGGCACTGCTGATGGTCCCCGAGGGCGAACGGATCGTGGTGCTGGCCGCGGACGGCGGCGCCGCGGTCGCCGCGTGCGCCACGCACGCCGGCACGCAGGACGAGCGCCCGGCACACGAACCGGGGAAGGAGGAGGGCGACGTCGTCGTCGGACTGTCCGCCCCCAGCGGCCCCATCGCCGTCGCCGCCGCGTACAAGCAGGCCGAACAGGCGCTCTCGGTCGCCCGTCGCAGAGGCAGGGCCCTGGTCGAGCACGAGGAGCTCGCCGCAGGCTCCGTCCTGCCGCTCCTGGCCGACGACGCGGTACGGGCCTTCGCCGACGGGATGCTGCGCCCCCTGTACGAACACGACGCGAAGGGCCGCGGCGACCTGGTCGCCTCGCTGCAGGCATGGCTCTCCCGGCACGGCCAGTGGGACGCCGCCGCCGCGGACCTGGGCGTCCACCGCCACACGCTGCGGTACCGGATGCGCCGGGTGGAGGAGATCCTGGGCCGCTCCCTGGACGATCCGGACGTCCGGATGGAGCTGTGGCTGGCCCTGAAGACGACGGCCGCCTCGTCGGGGACCCCGTAGCGGGCAGGACCACGGTCGCCCGGCTCCGACAAACCGGCGCATCGCCCCTCCGGTCCGCTCCACGCCGGACAAACGTCATCCGTGCCCGGCCGACCTACCGTGGGGTCAGGAGGGTGCCTCCGCGGTGCCCGCGACCTCCCGTTCACACCCCTGAAGGGCCGGAACCGCCATGACTTCCACCCACGCCTTCTGGCTGGCCGGCCGCCAGGCCACCGGCGAGGACAGCTTCGACGTCACCAACCCCTGGGACGGCCGTCTCGTCGGCACGGTCAGCGTGCCCACCGACGCGCAGGTCGAGGAGGCCGTCGCCGCCGCGCACGCCGTGCGTGACGAGTTCGCCGCCACCCCCGCGCACGTGCGGGCCGCGGCGCTCGACCATGTGGTGCGGCGCCTGACGGAGCGCACCGAGGAGATCGCCCAGCTGATCTCCGGAGAGAACGGCAAGCCCATCAAGTGGGCCCGCGGTGAGGTCGGCCGTGCCGTCTCCGTCTTCCGGTTCGCCGCCGAGGAGGCCCGCCGCTTCAACGGCGGCGACGCCCAGCGGCTGGACACGGACGCCGGCGGGACCGGCCGCCTCGCACTGACCAGGCGCTTCCCGCGCGGTCCCGTCCTCGGCATCGCGCCCTTCAACTTCCCGCTCAACCTGAGCGCCCACAAGGTCGCCCCGGCCATCGCCGTCGGCGCGCCGATCATCCTCAAGCCCGCCCCGGCCACCCCCATCTCGTCCCTGATCCTGGGCGAGCTGCTGGCGGAGACCGACCTCCCGGCCGGTTCCTGGTCCGTCCTGACCGTGCCGAACGACAGGATGCCCGCCCTGGTCAAGGACGAGCGGCTGCCCGTGATCTCCTTCACCGGCTCCGGCCCCGTCGGCTACTCGATCATGGAGTCGGTGCCGCGCAAACACTGCACCCTGGAACTCGGCGGCAACGGCGCGGCCGTCGTCCTCGCCGACTACGCCTCCGAGGAGGACCTGGACTGGGCCGCGACCCGTATCGCGACCTTCTCCAACTACCAGGGCGGCCAGTCCTGCATCTCGGTGCAGCGCGTCATCGCCGACTCCTCGGTGTACGACCGCCTCGTCCCGAAGATCGTCGCGGCCGTCGAGGCCCTCGTGACCGGCGACCCCTCGGACGCGGCCACGGACGTCGGCCCGCTGGTCGACGAGAACGCCGCCCGCCGCGTCGAGTCCTGGGTCGACGAGGCCGTCGAGGCGGGCGCCCGGCTGCTCACCGGCGGCAAGCGCGACGGGGCCACCTACGCCCCGACGGTCCTCACCGAACTGCCCGGCACCTCGAAGATTGCCTGCGAAGAGGTCTTCGGCCCGGTCCTGTCCGTGCAGCGGACCGACGGCGAGGCAGAGGCCTTCGCCGCCGTGAACGCCTCCAAGTACGGCCTGCAGGCAGGTGTCTTCACGCACGACCTGCAGACGGCGTTCCGCGCCCACCGCGCCCTGGAGGTGGGCGGCGTGGTCATCGGCGACGTCCCCTCCTACCGCGCCGACCAGATGCCGTACGGAGGCGCCAAGCAGTCCGGCGTCGGCCGCGAGGGCGTCCGCTACGCGATGGACGACTACACCTACGAGCGGGTGCTGGTCCTCACTGGCCTGGCCCTGTAGCCCGCGCGGGAATCAGGAACAGGCCGGAGCCCGCTGTGCGGGGGCTCCGGCCTGTTCCGTACCCCTGCGGGAGTCGGTCCCAGGGGTGGTGGGGGTGGCGTGGATCGGGTACATACGGACGAGTAGTACCGATCGGTATGTGTACGTCCCGACCATCGACCCGACTCGCGGCGAGGTGAGCTCCTCATGTCCGCCCCATCCGACATCCCCCAGGCCCCCAAGGTCACCGAGCGTGAAGCACGGCAGGTGGCCGAGGCCGCCCGCGAACAGGACTGGCGCAAGCCGAGCTTCGCGAAGGAACTCTTCCTCGGACGCTTCCGGCTGGACCTGATCCATCCGCACCCCATGCCCGCCGCAGACGACGTACGGCGCGGCGAGGCATTCCTCGCCCGGCTGCGCGAGTTCTGCGAGACCCGCATCGACGGGGCACTCATCGAGAGGGAGGCCAGGATCCCCGACGAGGTCGTCAACGGCCTCAAGGAACTCGGCGCCCTCGGTATGAAGATCGAGCCCAAGTACGGCGGCCTGGGACTGACCCAGGTCTACTACAACAAGGCGCTCGCCCTCGTCGGTTCCGCCAGCCCCTCGCTCGGCGCGCTGCTCTCCGCCCACCAGTCCATCGGCGTACCGCAGCCGCTGAAGATGTTCGGCACCCAGGAGCAGAAGGACGCCTTCCTGCCCCGCCTCGCCAGTACGGACATCTCGGCGTTCCTCCTCACCGAACCCGACGTGGGATCCGACCCGGCGAGGCTCGCGACCACGGCCGTTCCCGACGGGGACGACTACGTCCTGGACGGCGTGAAGCTCTGGACGACCAACGGCGTCGTCGCCGACCTGCTCGTCGTGATGGCCCGCGTCCCGCAGTCCGAGGGCCACAAGGGCGGCATCACGGCCTTCGTCGTCGAGGCGGACTCCGAGGGCGTCACCGTCGAGCACCGCAACGCCTTCATGGGCCTGCGCGGCATCGAGAACGGGGTGACCCGCTTCCACCGCGTACGCGTGCCCGCGGCCAACCGGATCGGTCCCGAGGGCGCAGGGCTCAAGATCGCCCTGACCACGCTCAACACCGGACGCCTCTCGCTGCCCGCCATGTGCGTGGGCGTCGGGAAGTGGTCGCTGAAGATCGCCCGCGAATGGACGGCCGTGCGCGAGCAGTGGGGCAGGCCGGTCGCCCGGCACGAAGCGGTCGGCGCGAAGATCTCCTTCATCGCCGCCACCACGTTCGCGCTGGAGGCCGTCGTCGACCTCTCCTCGCAGATGGCCGACGAGAACCGCAACGACATCCGGATCGAAGCCGCCCTGGCCAAGCTGTACGGCTCCGAGATGGGCTGGCTGATCTCCGACGAACTCGTCCAGATCCGCGGCGGGCGCGGCTTCGAGACCGCCGACTCGCTCGCGGCCCGCGGCGAACGCGCCGTACCGGCCGAGCAGATGCTCCGCGACATGAGGATCAACCGGATCTTCGAGGGCTCCACGGAGATCATGCACCTGCTGATCGCCCGCGAGGCCGTCGACGCCCACCTCAAGGTCGCCGGCGACATCATCGACCCCGACAAGCCCCTCTCGGCCAAGGCGAAGGCGGGCGCCAACGCGGCGGGGTTCTACGCACGGTGGCTGCCGAAACTGGTCAGCGGGCCGGGGCAGCTCCCCAGCGCGTACAGCGAGTTCAAGGTTCCCGGGCACCCGGACCTCTCCGCCCACCTCCGGTACGTCGAGCGCTCCGCCCGCAAGCTGGCCCGCTCCACCTTCTACGCGATGTCCCGCTGGCAGGGCCGCATGGAGACCAAGCAGGGCTTCCTCGGCCGGATCGTCGACATCGGCGCCGAACTCTTCGCCATGAGCGCCGCCTGCGTCCGTGCCGAACACCTGCGCGTCAACGGCGACCACGGCCGCGAGGCGTACCAGCTCGCCGACGTGTTCTGCCGGCAGTCCCGCATCCGGGTGGAGGAACTCTTCACCCGGCTCTGGTCCAACACCGACGACATCGACCGGCGCGTGGTCGACGGAGTCCTGTCCGGTACGTACACGTGGCTGGAGGAGGGCGTCATCGATCCCAGCGGCGACGGTCCCTGGATCGCCGACGCCACCCCCGGCCCGGCCACCGGGGAGAACGTCCACCGCCCCATCCGCTGAACCGGCATCATCCCCGCGGGGCGCGTCCACTGCCTGGATTCGCCCCGCGGGTGCGCCCACCGCACGGCAAGATGGGTGCCCGTGACCATAACCAATATCCCCGGCTCCAAGTCCGTCACCGCCCGCGCCCTGTTCCTGGCCGCCGCCGCGAACGGCACCACCACGCTCCTGAGGCCCCTGCACTCGGACGACACCGAAGGTTTCACCGAGGGGCTGACCCGCCTCGGATACGGGGTGAAGCGCGAGCCGGACCGCTGGCACATCGAGGGCCGCCCCTCCGGTCCCGCCGTCACCGAGGCCGAGGTCCACTGCCGCGACGGGGCCACCACCGCGCGCTTCCTGCCGACGCTGGTCTCCGCCGCGCCCACAGGCACCTACCGCTTCGACGCCTCCGCCCAGATGCGACGGCGCCCCCTCGCCCCGCTCACCGAGGCCCTGCGCGCCCTCGGCGTCGACCTGCGCCACGAGGGTGCGGAGGGCCACCACCCGCTCCGCATCGAGGCATCGGGCGTCAAGGGCGGTGAACTGACCCTGGACGCGGGGGAGTCGTCCCAGTACCTCACCGCCCTGCTCATGCTCGGACCGCTCACCGCCGACGGGCTGCGGATCGACGTCACGGAGCTCGTCTCGGCGCCGTACATCGAGATCACCCTCTCGATGATGCGCAGCTTCGGCGTCGAGGTCGTCCGGGAGGGGAACACGTTCACCGTTCCCCCGGGCGGCTACCGCGCCACCACGTACGCCGTCGAACCCGACGCCTCCACCGCGAGCTACTTCTTCGCCGCCGCGGCCCTCACCGGCCGTGAGGTCACCGTTCCCGGCCTCGGCACGGACGCGCTCCAAGGCGACCTGCGCTTCACCGACGTCCTGCGCCGCATGGGCGCCGAGGTGCGGACCACGGCCGACGCGACGACGGTCCGGTCCACCGGCGCCCTGCGCGGTCTCACCGTCAACATGCGCGACATCTCCGACACGATGCCCACCCTGGCCGCGATCGCGCCGTTCGCCTCGTCGCCCGTGCGGATCGAGGACGTCGCCAACACCCGGGTGAAGGAGTGCGACCGGCTGGAGGCCTGCGCCACGAACCTGCGGCGGATGGGGATCACCGTGCACACCGGACACGACTGGATCGAGATCCACCCCGGCACCCCCCGAGCCACGGAGATCGCCACCCACGGCGACCACCGGATCGTGATGTCGTTCGCGGTCGCGGGGCTGCGCGCGCCCGGGATGAGCTACGACGACCCCGGGTGCGTACGCAAGACGTTCCCCGAATTCCACGAGGCGTTCGCGGAGTTCGCGGCAGGCGGCGCCGGCTGACGAAAAGGCCCGCGCACCTGCGGGACCTCGACCTCCCGCTCGATCCGGCCCGTCTCCTTCGCCACCCCGCATCCTGCTTCGTCACCGGCACCATCGGCGCGACCACCGCGCGCCGCATCTCCGCGGAGCAGCTGCGGAGGAAGTTCGGCATCGATACGCGAATCCGACCGGCATGCAGCACAATCGAGCCTCGGCGGCGGTCGGAGACTTGATCGTCACCGTCAACGGGAGAGTGGGGCAAGGATGTTCGGGGCGGGGAACCGGCGGGCCGGATGGCGGAGTGCCGCAGCCACGGGATGCGCGGTGGTGACGCTCATCGGCGTCACCGGATGCGGTGACGGCGACGGCGGCAACGACAAGGCCGGGAAGAGCCCCGCCCCCTCGTCCTCCGCCCCGGCCGCGCTCACCAAGGCGCAGCTCGAGGCGGTCGCCTTCACCGACGGGGAGAAGGCGGGCGCCTACACCGCCAACGAGTACGCCCTGGACGGGCTCCTCAGCGACGGGTACACCGCCACCCCGGCCGTCTGCCAGCCGCTCGTCAGCCTCGCCGGTGACGTCGGCGACCACGAACCGGCCGCCCAGGTGCAGCGCAGGGTCGACGTCCCCGACCAGATGCTCGGCGTCATGGTCGACGTAACCCTTCGCTCGTACGGGAACGGCGAGGCCGCGAAGGTCATGCAGTCGCTCCGCAAGGCGGGCCGGGCCTGTGCCGGGGGCCTGGTGGAGGAGCGGGCCATCGCTCGGGCCAGGTACGTGAAGGTCGAGCCCACCGGGCTGCCCGCCTTCGCGGACGAGGCCGACGAGGCGAGCGCGTACCGCTTCACCATCCTCGACGTGAAGGACAGGACCAAGCTGTACGAGTACCTCACCGTCGTACGGGCCGGCTCCACCACCCTCGCCTTCCGGGGGGAGGTCCTCGACACCAAGGACATCGGCGGGGTGCCGCAGGACATCATGGCCGCCCAGTGGAAGAAATTCCGTGCCGGGCGGGTCTGAGGCACGCGCCGACGGGGATGCCCTGTCAGCGCGCACAGAGGATGCGGCAACAATGGGGGGCATGAGCGACAGCCCCGTACCCCTCGCCGATCCGCATCTCGTATTCGACGCCGCGGACGGCCGCCGGGATCTTGTGATCCTCGGCTCGACCGGGTCCATCGGCACGCAGGCCATCGACCTGGTGCTGCGCAACCCCGACCGCTTCCGTGTCACGGCGCTGTCCGCCGCGGGCGGCCGCGTCGAGCTCCTCGCCGAACAGGCGAGGGAGCTGCGGGTGCGTACGGTCGCGGTCGCCGCCGAGGATAAGGTGCCCGCGCTGCGCGAGGCGCTGCGCGCGGCGTACGGGGCGGGTGAGCCGCTCCCCGAGATCCTGGCCGGGCCCGGGGCCGCGGCCGAGCTCGCCGCGAGCGACTGCCACACCGTGCTGAACGGGATCACCGGCTCCATCGGGCTGGCCCCCACACTTGCCGCGCTGAAGGCCGGCCGCACGCTCGCCCTCGCCAACAAGGAGTCGCTGATCGTCGGCGGCCCGCTCGTGAAGGCCCTCGCGGCTCCCGGCCAGATCATCCCGGTCGACTCCGAGCACGC
Organism: Streptomyces sp. NPDC059499; assembly: GCF_042749285.1. Lineage (NCBI taxonomy): Bacteria > Bacillati > Actinomycetota > Actinomycetes > Kitasatosporales > Streptomycetaceae > Streptomyces > Streptomyces sp. NPDC059499. Next base: position 59,885 of record NZ_JBHYTT010000015.1, on the reverse strand, counting down.
CGCGCTGTTCCAGGCCCTGGCCGCCGGAAAGCGCGCCGACGTGCGCAAGCTCGTCGTGACCGCCTCCGGCGGACCGTTCCGCGGACGCACGAGGAGCGAGCTCGCCGGTGTCACCCGCGAGCAGGCCCTCGCGCACCCGACCTGGGCCATGGGCCCGGTCATCACGGTCAACTCGGCGACGCTGGTCAACAAGGGCCTGGAAGTCATCGAGGCGCATCTCCTCTACGACATTCCGTTCGACCGGATCGAGGTCGTGGTCCACCCCCAGTCGTACGTTCACTCGATGGTGGAGTTCACCGACGGTTCCACCCTCGCGCAGGCCACCCCGCCCGACATGCGGGGCCCGATCGCCATCGGGCTCGGCTGGCCCGAGCGGATCCCGGACGCGGCCCCCGCCTTCGACTGGACGAGGGCCTCCAGCTGGGAGTTCTTCCCGCTGGACACCGACGCGTTCCCGTCCGTCGGGCTCGCCCGCCACGTCGGCACACTGGGCGGCACCGCCCCGGCGGTGTTCAACGCAGCCAATGAGGAGTGCGTGGACGCATTCCTGGCAGGACGGCTGCCCTTCAACGGCATCATGGATACGGTCACCGCAGTGGTCGCCGAACACGGCACCCCTGCCACGGGAACTTCACTCGACGTCGCGGACGTCCTCGAGGCGGAGACCTGGGCCCGTTCCCGGGCCAGGGAGCTCTCGGCGAAAGCGACAGCGGAGGCGCACGCATGAGTATGACGACGATCCTGATGACGGTCCTGGGGATCGCCATCTTCGCCGTGGGTCTGCTGTTCTCGATCGCCTGGCACGAGCTGGGTCACCTGTCGACCGCCAAGCTCTTCGGCATCCGGGTGCCGCAGTACATGGTCGGCTTCGGCCCGACGATCTGGTCGCGCAAGAAGGGCGACACCGAGTACGGCATTAAGGCCATTCCCGCCGGCGGCTACATCCGGATGATCGGCATGTTCCCGCCGGGACCCGACGGGCGGCTGGAGGCGCGATCCACCTCGCCCTGGCGCGGCATGATCGAGGACGCCAGATCCGCGGCGTTCGAGGAGCTCGAGCCGGGCGACGAGACCCGGCTCTTCTACACGCGCAAGCCCTGGAAGCGCGTGATCGTGATGTTCGCCGGGCCGTTCATGAACCTGGTCCTGGCCGTCGCGATCTTCATGGGTGTGGCCATGACCTTCGGCTTCCAGACCCAGACCACGGAGGTCGCGGGCGTCCAGCAGTGCGTGATCGAGCAGAGCGAGGAACGTGACGCCTGCAAGGCCTCCGACCCGGTCTCGCCCGCCAAGGCCGCCGGGCTGCAGAAGGGCGACAGGATCGTCGCCTTCGATGGCGAGAAGATCGACGACTGGGCGACGCTCTCGGACCGGATCCGGAAGACCATCGGGCCGGCCGCCATCACCGTGGAGCGCGACGGCCGGGAGCAGACCCTGCACGCCGTGCTGCAGAAGAACACCGTCGCGAAGAAGGACGCCGACGGCCAGGTCGTCCCCAAGGCCTATGTCGAGGCCGGCTACCTCGGCTTCGCCGCCAACACGGAGATCCTGCCGCTCTCCTTCGGTGACTCGGTCGTCCGCATGGGCGACATGATCGAGAACGGCGTCGACTCGATCATCGCCCTGCCTTCCAAGGTCCCCGATCTGTGGAACGCGGCCTTCAGCGACGGAGAGCGCGCCGACGACTCGCCGGTCGGCGTGGTCGGTGCGGCCAGGATCGGCGGCGAGGTGATGAACCTCGACGTCCCGGCGCAGAACCAGATCGCGATGATGCTGTTCCTGCTGGCCGGCTTCAACCTCTCCCTGTTCCTCTTCAACATGCTGCCCCTGCTGCCCCTCGACGGCGGCCACATCGCCGGCGCGCTCTGGGAATCCCTGCGCCGCAACGTGGCCCGTGTCTTCAAGCGGCCCGACCCCGGCCCCTTCGACGTGGCGAAGCTGATGCCGGTCGCCTATGTCGTCGCCGGTGTCTTCATCTGCTTCACGCTGCTGGTGCTGGTCGCCGACATCGTGAACCCCGTCAAGATCACCTGACGCCTTCCACGTCCCGGAGGTGGCGGCCGGGCACACAGGTGGTGTCCGGCCACTCACCGTTCGGCGGTATTGCCGGACGGGGTGCGCCCGGTCTTCCTCCGGTGCCGTAACCTCGAACTCTGGAGCCCGCCGTTCTCGGGACCTCGATCCACACTGATCCACACCTTGGGGATGCTCAGCGCATGACTGCGATTTCTCTCGGAATGCCGGCCGTTCCGACCAAGCTCGCCGACCGACGGGTCAGCCGTCAGATCCAGGTCGGGTCGGTGGCGGTCGGTGGGGACGCACCGGTGTCGGTGCAGTCGATGACGACGACGCGTACGTCGGACATCGGTGCGACGTTGCAGCAGATCGCGGAGCTGACGGCGTCGGGTTGTCAGATCGTGCGGGTGGCGTGTCCGACGCAGGATGACGCGGACGCGCTGTCGACGATTGCCCGGAAGTCGCAGATCCCGGTGATCGCGGACATTCATTTCCAGCCGAAGTACGTGTTCGCGGCGATCGACGCGGGTTGTGCGGCGGTGCGGGTGAATCCGGGGAACATCAAGCAGTTCGACGACAAGGTCAAGGAGATCGCGAAGGCGGCCGGTGACACCGGCACGCCGATCCGGATCGGTGTCAACGCCGGGTCGCTGGACGCGCGGCTGTTGAAGAAGTACGGCAAGGCGACACCGGAGGCTCTCGTGGAGTCGGCGCTGTGGGAGGCGTCACTGTTCGAGGAGCACGGGTTCGGTGACATCAAGATCTCGGTGAAGCACAACGACCCGGTCGTGATGGTGAACGCCTACCGTCAGCTGGCCGCGCAGTCCGACTACCCGCTGCACCTGGGTGTGACCGAGGCCGGTCCCGCGTTCCAGGGCACGATCAAGTCCGCGGTGGCCTTCGGCGCGCTGCTCTCGGAGGGGATCGGGGACACGATCCGGGTTTCTCTGTCGGCTCCTCCGGTCGAGGAGGTCAAGGTCGGGCTGCAGATTCTCGAGGCGCTGAACCTCAAGCAGCGGCGGCTGGAGATCGTGTCGTGTCCGTCGTGCGGGCGTGCGCAGGTGGATGTGTACAAGCTGGCGGACCAAGTCAGTGCGGGGCTGGAGGGCATGGAGGTTCCGCTGCGTGTCGCGGTGATGGGCTGTGTGGTGAACGGCCCCGGCGAGGCGCGTGAGGCGGACCTGGGTGTGGCGTCCGGCAACGGCAAGGGCCAGATCTTCGTGAAGGGCGAGGTCATCAAGACCGTCCCCGAGTCGAAGATCGTGGAGACCCTCATCGAGGAAGCCCTGAAGATCGCGGAGCAGATGGAGAAGGACGGCATCGCCTCCGGCGAGCCCCAGGTCTCCATCGCGGGCTGACCCCACCACTCACTGTGCCCCGCAGGGCCCGCCCTGCGGGGCACAGCCGCGTCCGCGCCCCGTCGCCGCCCCCGGCCCGTCCCCGTCGCATCCGGCCGTCCCCTCCCGTGCGGGGGGCGCCCCGCAGCCTTGTTGGGTACAGTGCGGAAATCAGCAGACAGTATGGTGAGGCCCCCAGTGTTGACGCAGACCACTACCCGGGTCCTCGACCCCGGCGAGCTCCCTGCCGCGCTCGCCATCCTCGAGAGCGAACCTGTCGACAACGCGTTCGTGACGTCGCGCGTCCAGGTCGCGGGACTCGACCCCTGGCGTCTCGGCGGCGAGATGTGGGGCTGGTACGCCGACGGCAGACTGCGCTCGCTCTGCTACTCCGGGGCCAACCTGGTCCCCATCTGCGCGACGCCCGAGGCCATCAGGGCCTTCGCCGACCGCGCCCGCAGGGCCGGTCGCCGCTGCTCCTCGATCGTCGGCCCCGCCGGGCCCACCGCCCAGCTGTGGCGCCTGCTGGAACCGAGCTGGGGTCCCGCCAGGGAAGTCCGGCCCAACCAGCCCCTCATGGTCACCGAGAGCCCGTCCGCCGAGGTGGCGCCCGACCCGCTCGTGCGCCGCATCCACAAGGAGGACATCGACGTCCTCATGCCGGCGTGCGTGGCGATGTTCACCGAGGAGGTCGGCATCTCGCCGCTGGCCGGTGACGGCGGGCTGCTCTACCAGGCACGGGTCGCCGAGCTGATCACCACCGGCCGCTCCTACGCCCGCATCGACGACGGCAAGGTCGTCTTCAAGGCGGAGATCGGCGCGGCCACCTCACGGGCCTGCCAGATCCAGGGCGTCTGGGTCGCCCCCGAATTCCGGGGCCGCGGTCTCTCCGAGACGGGCATGGCGGCCGTCCTGCGGTACGCGCTGGCCGATGTGGCACCGGTCGTCAGCCTGTACGTGAACGACTACAACACCGCGGCACGCAGGGCGTACAGCCGCGTCGGCTTCCGTGAGACCGGTGCGTTCATGAGCGTGCTGTTCTGACCGGGCGGCACGGCCAGTAGGGTTCCCGCATGGCAGCAGCGCACCCCGCATCCCCCCGGGACTCCGGGGCCCCCGGCATCGTGGTCGGTCCGCTCGACCTCGCCGCACGTGTCGATGAGGCCCTGGCCGTGCAGGCCGTCGCCTTCGGGCTCTCCCAGGACGAGATCGACGTACGCCGCCACATCGTGCTCAGGCACCTGGACCACCCGCAGGCCCGCGCCCTCGGCGCCACGACCCCTGCCGGGCGGCTCGTCGGATTCGTCTACGGCCTGCCGAACAACCGGGCCCACTGGTGGTCCACCGTCGTGGAGCCCTACCTGCGCGCCACGGGCTCCTCGCAATGGCTCGACGACTCGTTCGTGATCACCGAACTCCACGTCCATCCGGAGTTCCAGCAGCGCGGCCTCGGCCGCAGCCTGATCACCACCATCACGGACGCCGTCGACCTGCCCCGGTCCATCCTCTCGGCGATCGACACGGAGAGCCCCGCACGCGGCCTCTACCGCGCCCTCGGCTACCAGGACCTGGCCAGGCAGGTGCTCTTCCCCAGCGCGCCCAAGCCCTACGCGGTGATGGGTGCGCCGCTTCCGCTGCGCCGCCGATAGCGAATCGATTTCCGCCCGCGCGTACCGCCCCGCTAACCTCGGCCTCATCACCCTTCCGAGCAGGAGTTCATCATGGCCCAGGTCCAGCGCATGTCCCGATTGATGATCAAGACACTGCGCGATGACCCGGCCGACGCCGAGACGCTCAACCACAAGCTCCTCGTCCGGGCCGGATACGTACGTCGCACCGCCGCCGGAATCTGGTCCTGGCTCCCGCTCGGCAAGAAGGTCCTGGAGAACATCACCCGCGTCGTCCGCGAGGAGATGGACGCCATCGGCGGCCAGGAGGTCCTGCTGCCCGCGCTCCTCCCCAAGGAGGCGTACGAGGCGAGCGGCCGGTACGACGAGTACGGCGACCTGCTGTTCCGGCTCAAGGACCGCAAGGGTGCCGACTACCTCCTGGGCCCCACCCACGAAGAGGTCTTCACCCAGATCGTCAAGGACATGTGCTCGTCCTACAAGGACCTGCCCGTGATCCTCTACCAGATCCAGACCAAGTACCGCGACGAGGCCCGTCCCCGCGCCGGTGTGCTGCGCGGCCGTGAGTTCCAGATGAAGGACTCGTACTCCTTCGACACCACCGACGAGGGTCTCGCCGAGGCGTACCGGCTCCACCGCGCCGCGTACATCCGGATCTTCGAGCGCCTCGGCCTCGACCACCGCATCGTCTCGGCCGTCTCCGGAGCCATGGGCGGCTCGGCGTCCGAGGAGTTCCTGGCGCCCGCCCCGGCCGGCGAGGACACCTTCGTCGACTGCCCGAACTGCGACTACGCCGCCAACACGGAGGCCGTGACCTTCAAGGCCACGCCCGTCGACGGTTCCGCGGTCGCCCCCGTCGAGGAGCTGGACACCCCCGACACCCCGACCATCGAGACCCTCGCCGCCCACCTCGGCGTCCCGGCCTCCGCCACCCTGAAGAACCTCCTGGTCAAGGTCGACGGCGAGATCGTCGCCGTGGGCGTGCCCGGCGACCGCGAGGTCGACCTCGGCAAGCTCGGCGAGCACCTCGCCCCCGCCGTCGTCGAGCTCGTCACCGCCGAGGACTTCGTCGGCCGCCCCGACCTGGTGCGCGGCTACGTCGGCCCGCAGGGCCTGGAGAAGGTCCGCTACATCGCCGACCCCCGCGTCACCTCCGGCACGGCCTGGATCACGGGCGCCAACAAGGAGGGCAAGCACGCGAAGAACGTCGTCGCGGGCCGTGACTTCGAGGTCGACGACTACCTCGACGTCGTCGTCGTCGAGGCGGGCGACCCCTGCCCCGAGTGCGGCACCGGCCTCCAGGTGGACCGCGCCATCGAGATCGGCCACATCTTCCAGCTCGGCCGCAAGTACGCCGACATCTTCAACCTCGACGTCCTCGGCCAGCAGGGCAAGCCCGTCCGCGTCACGATGGGCTCGTACGGCATCGGTGTCTCCCGCGCGGTGGCCGCACTCGCCGAGCAGACCGCCGACGACAAGGGCCTGTGCTGGCCCCGCGAGATCGCCCCGGCCGACGTGCACGTCGTCGCCGCGGGCAAGGCGCTCCAGACCGAACTGGCCCTCGAGGTCTCCGAGAAACTGAACGCCGCGGGCCTGCGCGTCCTGGTCGACGACCGCCCGGGGATCTCGCCCGGCGTCAAGTTCACCGACTCGGAGCTCATCGGTGTCCCGAAGATCCTGGTCGCCGGCCGTCGTTCGGCCGAGGGCGTCCTGGAGCTGAAGGACCGCCGCACGGGCGAGCGCGAGGAGCTCACCGTCGACGAGGCGATCGCCCGCCTGAGCGACCGGGGCTGATCCGCACCGCACCCCGCGGACACACGAGAGGCCCCCACCGGGTGGGGGCCTCTCGCGTACGTACGGGGTCGTTACAGCCAGCCCGCGAACTCCAGGGTCAGCTCGCCGTCCTGCCGACGCCCCGCCGTCAGCGCACGGGTGCCCGACTCCACGGCCCGGAACAGCGTCCAGCCGTGCAGCCGTGCCTGGTCCAGCTCCAGCGACTCCGCGAGCTTCTTGATCCGCCGGCGTGCCGTCACCGCGCCGCCGGGCGAGGCGATCAGGTCCTCGACGCGGTCGCGCACGAGCCGTGCGAGGTCGTAGGCGCGCTCGCCCACCAGCGGCTCGGGGCCCACCGCCAGCCACGGGGCACGCTCACCGGACAGCACCTTGCTCTGCCGGAAGTTGCCGTGCAGCAGCAGGAGTTCGGGGGAGTGCGCGACCAGTTCCTCGCGGGCCGCCAGCGCGGCCGAGACGAGGCCGCCGAGCTCCGGTTCCGCCGCCGCGACCGCCCGCATCGGTTCCGTCTGCCGGGCGGTACGCTCCGCGACGGTCTCGAAGGGGTGCCCGGCCGGCGGGTCGATCCACAGCCGCCGTACCGTGCCCGAGGCCTCCAGCAGCGCCTTCGCCTCAGGAAGGGAACGCAGGGACACCTCGTGGTGCAACCGCTCCAGCAGGAGGCTGTCACCCGCCGCCGTGCCGCCCTCGGGCGACAGGAGCTGCACCGCACCCCAGCCGTTCCAATGGGCGAGCGCGGCCCGTTCGAGCGAGGGCGCGGCACCGGGCGGCGCGATCTTCAGCACGGCGGGCGTGCCGTCCGGCCGGTGCACGAGGAGGGCGAGGCTGCTGCGGCCGCCCGGGGCCACGACCCGTTCGAGCGAGACCTGGTGACCCGCTGAGGACAGCGCCTCCTCGGTGAGTGCGGGAAGCCGCGCGAGCCATTCGGCGGCGGCCGCGTCCCCGTACGTCTCGCCGAGCGCTCGCACCAGCCGCTGCGGCGGTTCGAAACCCATACGTGCCCAGTTCCCTTTCGAAGCTTTCTCAGTGCGTGACAGCCGCGGCGCCGGCCTCGGCGGTCTCGTCCGACGGGCGTGCGGCGGCCTTCTCGACGAGCCCCGGAAAGGCTACGCCGGTGCCGCGCCAGCGCACCGACCGCACGGCGGCCTCCCTCAGGGCAGCTGCGGCTTCCTGCCGCAGGGGCCCGTGGGCGGCGCGTACGAGATCGGAGTAGACGCCCGCGATCCGGTCCTCCAACAGGGCGGCGAGCCGCACCGCCGCCGCCGGATCCCGTACCGCGAACGGCAGAGCGTACGCGGCGTCGGCCGCCACCGGAGCACCGCCCAGGTCGCGGACCCTGCGCACCAGGGCGTCGCGCCGGGCGCGGTGGGCGTCGTGGGCCGCCGTGGCGTCGGTACGGCGGCGGCCCTCCAGCCGGCCGCCCAGCACCCCGTACCCGTACACGGCGGCGTGCTCGGCGGCGAGCGCGGCCTGTGCTGCCGGCAGGGTCATCCGCCCGGCATCGTCCTCCGTCTGCCCGGACTCCCCGGTCCGCCCGGCCTCTTCGGTCATGACGAGGACTCCTTGGCCAGTTCGGTCAGAAGATACGCGTGGGCCGCGCCGGCCGCGGCGACCGAGGCCAGCAGCCTGGCCAGCTCCGGCCCCGCCTTCAGAAGGGTTCTGGTGTGGGCGTCGGCCACGCGCCGCTCCTCGGCCGCCAGCGCCTGCAGGGCGGCCTTCGCGCCGGTGGCTCGAACCGTCGGCGACGGCTGGGCGGTGCCCTTCGGCGGGCCTCCCAGGGCCGATGTGTGCTCCTGGACCGCGGACCGCAGGGGGGCGAGCCCGGCCGCGGTCACCGGGTGGGCGGTCACGACCTCGTCGTACCGGGCGAGCAGCGCGGAACTGGTGCGGGCGGCAGCCGCCCGCAGCGCCGTCTGCGTCCGGGCCGCCGCTGCCCGGGCGTCGGCACTCGCGTCCCCCCGTTGTCCGCCGGAGTCCTCGTCGGACCCGCAGCCGGTCAGCACCGCACCCAGTGCGAGCGCTCCGGTAGCGGTGAGCGCACTCCTGCGCGTCGTCCCCGTGCGCCGCACTTGTCTCCTTCGGGCCTGGTTTGTGACCGATTCTGACCTGAAGTGATCACTGCAGGCGAGCGTACCCGCGGACAGGCGGGAGGCGGACGGCAACACCCCTGCGGACCGGATACCCTTTGACCAGACACGCGACGATCCCCACAACAGCACACGCGGCCGAGGAGTCACCCGGATGAGCACCACCCAGAGCGAGAGGCTGCGCGCACTGATCGAACCGCTCGTCAGCGCCGAGGAGCTGGACCTCGAGGAGATCGAGGTGTCCCGGGCAGGCCGCCGCCGGGTGCTGCGGGTCATCGTGGATTCCGAGGACGGCGTCGAGCTCGACACGTGCGCCGAGCTGAGCCGCGCGATCTCCGTGACGCTCGACGAGAGCGACGCGATGGGCGAGGGCGAGTACGTCCTCGAAGTGAGCTCTCCGGGCGCCGACCGCCCGTTGACCGAGCACCGCCACTACGTACGCGCCATCGGCAGGCTGGCGAAGCTGGGCCTGAACGACGGCGACGAGCTGGTGGCCCGCATCCTCGCAGTCGACGACGAGGGACTCGATCTCGAAGTGCCGGGCGTCAAGGGCCGCAAGCCCACGTCGCGCCGAATCGCCTTCGACGAGATCGCCAAGGCGCGCGTGGAGATCGAATTCAACCGCAAGGACAAGAAGGAAGAGGAGGCGTAGCCGTGGACATCGATGTGAAGCTTTTGAAGGGCTTGGCGCAGGACAAGGAGATCCCCTTCGACGTGCTCGTCGGGGCGATCGAGGCAGCCCTCCTCATCGCGTACCACCGCACCGACGGCAGCCGGCGCCGGGCCCGGGTCGAGCTGAACGAGCGCGGTCACGTGACGGTGTGGGCCAAGGAGGACCCGGCCGACCTCGAAGAGGGCCAGGAGCCCAAGGAGTTCGACGACACCCCGTCCGGCTTCGGCCGCATCGCGGCGACCACCGCCAAGCAGGTCATCCTGCAGCGCCTGCGCGACGCCGAGGACGACAAGACGTTCGGCGAGTACGCGGGCCACGAGGGCGATGTCGTCACCGGCCTGGTCCAGCAGGGCAAGGACCCGAAGAACGTCCTCGTCGACATCGGCAAGATGGAAGCGATCCTGCCGGTGCAGGAGCAGGTGCCGGGTGAGGAGTACAAGCACGGTCTCCGGCTGCGTACGTACGTCGTACGGGTGGCCAAGGGTGTGCGCGGTCCGTCCGTGACCCTGTCGAGGACCCACCCCAACCTGGTGAAGAAGCTCTTCGCGCTGGAGGTTCCGGAGATCGCGGACGGTTCGGTGGTCATCGAGGCCATCGCCCGTGAGGCCGGTCACCGCAGCAAGATCGCCGTACGGTCCACCCGGGCCGGGCTCAACCCCAAGGGCGCCTGCATCGGCCCGATGGGCAGCCGTGTGCGCAATGTCATGGCCGAGCTGCACGGCGAGAAGATCGACATCGTGGACTGGTCGGACGACCCGGCCGAGATGGTCGCCAACGCACTGTCACCCGCTCGGGTGAGTCAGGTCGAGGTCGTGGACCTCGCCGCGCGCTCCGCCCGGGTCACCGTGCCCGACTACCAGCTGTCGCTGGCGATCGGCAAGGAAGGGCAGAACGCCCGCCTGGCGGCCCGCCTCACCGGCTGGCGCATCGACATCCGCCCGGACACCGAGACCGACGCCGAGCGGGACGTCGCCGACCGTGAGCGCGCCGAGCGCGCCCGGGAGCGGTCCGAGCGCGGCTGATCCGTTCCGCCCGGGGTTCCGGGGCGGTCCCAGGGAATAGATCGAGGCGTCCTGTCGCTGAGATCACGACAACATCCGTTCGATTTTTGCCCCAAAGGGGTGAGGTCGGTGCGGGGAGGTAGACTTAAACGTGTCTGGCCGGACGCACGCCCGCGCTTGCCCCGAACGAACCTGTGTGGGATGCCGGGAGCGAGCGGCCAAGAGCGAGCTGCTGCGCATCGTGGTGGACGAGGGTGAAGTAGTCCCTGATCCACGCGGTACGCTGCCCGGCCGGGGTGCGTACGTGCACCCGGTCTCTGTCTGTCTCGACCTGGCGGTCCGCCGCCGGGCATTCCCCCGGGCCTTCAAGGCCAAGGGGCCGTTCGATTCCGCGGCACTGCAGCGGTTCGTCGAGCGGGTGACACCGTAAGAAAAGTGAACGGCACGGGTCCCCGTGCGGTCAGGTACCTCGCGAGTTGGAAGTAGGTCGAGATTGCGATGAGCACTCGATGAGTACGCGATGAGTACGCCCATGAAGTAGCGACGGTCCGGCGGTAACCCGGACCTAAAAGGAGCGAAGTGGCTAAGGTCCGGGTATACGAACTCGCCAAGGAGTTCGGGGTTGAGAGCAAGGTCGTCATGGCCAAGCTCCAAGAACTCGGTGAATTCGTCCGTTCGGCGTCCTCGACGATCGAGGCGCCGGTTGTACGCAAATTGACTGACGCACTGCAGGGTCCCGGTGGCAACGCCGGCAAGTCCGCTGCAAAGCCTGGCGCGCCCCGCAAGGCCGCCCCCGTGAAGCCCGCAGCGCCCTCCCCGGCCGCTGCGGCACGTCCTGCTGCCCCGAAGCCCGGCGCACCGGCTCCCAAGCCGGCCGCTGCCGAGACCCCGGCGAGCAGCACCCCCGCAGCACCTTCCGCGCCGTCTGCGGGCCCGCGTCCGGGTCCGAAGCCCGCGCCGAAGGCTGCCCCGGTCACCCCGGTGCCCGCCGCCGAGTTCTCGGCTCCGGCACCGGCCCAGTCGGCCGCACCCCAGCAGCCGCAGGCCCCGCGTCCCGCGGGTGCCACCCCCGGCCCCCGCCCCGCCCGTCCGGCTCCGGCCGGCGGTCAGCGTGACGGTGGCCGCGGTGGCGAGCGTGGCGGCGAGCGCGGCGGCGACCGTCCGGCACGTCCCGCAGGCCAGGGCGCACCCCGCCCCGGCGGCACGCGTCCGGCGGGTCCCCGTCCGGGCAACAACCCGTTCACCTCCGGTGGCTCCACCGGCATGGCGCGCCCCGGCGCGCCCCGTCCCGGCGGCGCCCCGCGTCCCGGCGGCGGTCAGGAGCGCCCCGGCGCTCCCCGTCCGCAGGGCGGCGCGGGTGGCCCCGGTGGCGCACCGCGCCCGCAGGGTCAGGGTGGTGCCCGTCCGTCTCCGGGCGGCATGCCCCGTCCGCAGTCCCCGCGTCCCGGCGGTGCCCCCGCCGGTAACCGTCCGAACCCCGGCATGATGCCGCAGCGTCCCGCCGCGGCCCCGCGTCCCGGTGGTGGCCCCGGCGGCGGCCGTGGTCCCGGTGCCGGTGGCGGTCGTCCCGGTGGCGGCGGCGGCGCAGGTCGTCCCGGTGGCGGCGGCTTCGCCGGCCGTCCGGCCGGTCCCGGTGGTGGCGGCGGCGGCTTCGCCGGTCGTCCCGGTGGTCCCGGTGGCGGTGGCGGCGCAGGCCGTCCCGGTGGCGGCGGCGGCTTCGGCGGTCGTCCCGGCTTCGGTGGACGTCCCGGCGGCCCGGGTGCCCGTGGTGGCACACAGGGTGCGTTCGGCCGTCCCGGCGGTCCCGCGCGTCGTGGCCGTAAGTCGAAGAGGCAGAGGCGCCAGGAGTACGAGGCCATGCAGGCCCCGTCGGTGGGCGGCGTCATGCTGCCCCGTGGCAACGGACAGGCTGTCCGGCTGTCGCGCGGTGCTTCCCTCACCGACTTCGCCGAGAAGATCAACGCCAACCCGGCGTCGCTCGTCGGCGTGATGATGAACCTCGGCGAGATGGTCACTGCCACGCAGTCCGTCTCCGACGAGACGCTGAAGATGCTCGCGGACGAGATGAACTTCGTCCTGGAGATCGTCAGCCCCGAGGAGGAGGACCGCGAGCTGCTCGAGTCCTTCGACATCGAGTTCGGCGAGGACGAGGGCGGCGAAGAGGCCCTGGTCTCCCGTCCGCCGGTCGTGACCGTCATGGGTCACGTCGACCACGGTAAGACCCGACTGCTGGACGCGATCCGCAAGACGAACGTCGTTGCGGGCGAGGCCGGCGGCATCACGCAGCACATCGGTGCCTACCAGGTCGGCGCCGAGGTCAACGGCGAGGACCGCCGGATCACCTTCATCGACACCCCGGGTCACGAGGCGTTCACCGCCATGCGTGCACGTGGTGCGAAGTCCACCGACATCGCGATCCTCGTGGTGGCGGCGAACGACGGTGTGATGCCCCAGACGATCGAGGCGCTGAACCACGCCAAGGCGGCCGACGTGCCGATCGTGGTCGCGGTCAACAAGATCGACGTCGAGGGTGCGGACCCGACCAAGGTGCGCGGTCAGCTCACCGAGTTCGGTCTGGTGGCCGAGGAGTACGGCGGCGACACGATGTTCGTCGACATCTCCGCCAAGCAGGGCCTCAACATCGAGGCTCTTCTGGAGGCCGTCGTCCTCACCGCCGACGCCTCGCTCGACCTGCGGGCCAACCCGGAGCAGGACGCGCAGGGTATTGCGATCGAGTCCCACCTCGACCGCGGCCGCGGTGCCGTTGCGACCGTCCTGGTCCAGCGAGGCACGCTGCGGGTCGGCGACACGATGGTGGTCGGCGACGCGTACGGCCGAGTCCGCGCGATGCTCGACGACAAGGGCGAGAACGTCGAGGAAGCGGGTCCCTCGACCCCCGTCCTCGTGCTGGGTCTCACCAACGTCCCGGGTGCCGGCGACAACTTCCTGGTCGTCGACGAGGACCGTACGGCCCGTCAGATCGCCGAGAAGCGTGCCGCTCGTGAGCGCAACGCCAACTTCGCCCGCAAGGGTGTCCGGTTCTCCCTGGAGAACCTGGACGAGGCGCTCAAGGCCGGTCTGGTCCAGGAGCTCAACCTCATCATCAAGGGCGACGCGTCCGGTTCGGTGGAGGCTCTCGAGTCCTCGCTGCTCCAGCTCGACGTCGGTGAAGAGGTCGACATCCGGGTCCTGCACCGCGGTGTGGGTGCGGTCACCGAGTCGGACATCGACCTGGCGACCGGCTCCGACGCCATCGTGATCGGCTTCAACGTGCGCGCCGCAGGGCGTGCCGCGCAGATGGCCGACCGCGAAGGTGTGGACGTCCGGTACTACTCGGTCATCTACCAGGCGATCGAAGAGATCGAAGCGGCCCTCAAGGGCATGCTCAAGCCGGAGTACGAAGAGGTCGAGCTCGGTACGGCGGAGATCCGCGAGATCTTCCGCTCGTCCAAGCTGGGCAACATCGCCGGTGTGCTGGTCCGGTCCGGCGAGGTCAAGCGCAACACCAAGGCGCGCCTGCTGCGCGATGGCAAGGTCATCGCGGAGAGCCTCAACATCTCCGGTCTGCGCCGCTTCAAGGACGACGTCACCGAGATCCGCGAAGGCTTCGAGGGCGGTATCAACCTCGGAAACTTCAACGACATCAAGATCGACGACGTCATCGCGACGTACGAGATGCGCGAGAAGCCGCGAGGCTGATCCGCAAGGGATTCCCGGGGGGAGACCCCCGGGCCTCCCGCACGGTCGGGGCCGGTCGACGGGTCGTATTTCCGTCGATCGGCCCCGGCCGTTCCGTGTACGGTTCTTGTGTCCCTGCCAAGCGATGGCGGGGCGCGAACCCGAACCGGCGGGACATCCGGACACACATGTATGTGGGGACACTGTCCTTCGACCTCCTCCTCGGCGACGTACGGTCGCTGAAGGAGAAACGCTCCATCGTCCGTCCGATCATCGCCGAGATCCACCGTAAGTTCGGGGTGAGTGTCGCGGAGACGGGCGGTCAGGACCTACATCGCAGGGCCGAGATCGGCCTTGCCGTGGTCTCCGGGGACACCGGACACCTCACAGACGTACTGGACCGGTGCGAGCGCATGGTCGCGGGCCGGCCGGAAGTGGAGCTGCTGTCCGTACGACGGCGGCTGCACAACGACGAAGACGATTGAGCACGTTCAAGAAGGAGACGGACCAGTGGCCGACAACGCGCGGGCAAAGAAACTGGCGGACCTCATCCAGGTGGTGGTCGCCGAGAAACTGCAGCGCGGTATCAAGGACCCGCGTCTGGGCACGCACGTGACCATCACGGACACCCGGGTCACCGGCGACCTGCGGGAGGCCACGGTCTTCTACACGGTCTACGGCGACGACGAGGAGCGGGCGTCCGCGGCGGCCGGGCTGGAGAGCGCCAAGGGAATCCTGCGCTCGGCGGTCGGCGCGGCGGCGGGGACGAAGTTCACCCCGACCCTTGCCTTCGTCGCCGACGCCCTTCCGGACAACGCCAAGGCGATCGAGGACCTGCTCGACCGGGCACGGGCCTCGGACGCCAAGGTCCGTGAGGCATCCTCCGGCGCCACGTACGCCGGCGAGGCGGACCCGTACCGCAAGCCGGAGGACGAGGACGACGAGTCCGGCGAGAACGGCGAGGGCTCACCTTCCGCATGACGCAGAACAAAACGCCGGACGGCCTTGTCATCGTCGACAAGCCGTCCGGCTTCACTTCGCACGACGTCGTGGCCAAGATGCGCGGCATCGCCCGGACCCGGCGGGTCGGCCATGCCGGCACCCTGGACCCGATGGCGACCGGCGTCCTCGTACTCGGCGTCGAGAAGGCCACCAAGCTCCTCGGCCATCTCGCACTGACCGAGAAGGAGTACCTCGGTACGATCCGGCTCGGCCAGGACACCGTCACCGATGACGCGGAGGGCGAGATCACCTCGTCCACCGACGCCTCGGGCGTGACCCGTGAGGGCATCGACGCCGGTGTCGCCGCACTGAGCGGCGCGATCATGCAGGTGCCGTCCAAGGTCAGCGCCATCAAGATCGACGGCAAGCGCTCGTACGCACGGGTGCGCGGTGGCGAGGAGTTCGAGATCCCGGCCCGCCCGGTGACCATCTCGTCCTTCCGCGTCTACGACGTGCGCGAGGCGGTGGCCGAGGACGGGACACCCGTCGTCGACCTGGTCGTCTCGGTCGTCTGCTCCTCGGGCACGTACATCCGGGCCCTGGCGCGTGACCTCGGTGCCGGACTCGGCGTCGGCGGGCACCTGACGGCGCTGCGGCGCACCCGCGTCGGCCCGTATGGGATCGACGCGGCCAGGACGCTCGACCAGCACCAGGAGGAACTGGTCGTCATGCCGGTCGCCGAGGCGGCCGCTTCCGCGTTCCCCCGCTGGGACGTGGACGAGAAGCGGGCCAGGCTGCTGCTCAACGGCGTGCGGGTCGACATGCCCGCGTATCCGCCGGGCCCGGTCGGGGTCTTCGGGCCCGACGGGACGTTCCTGGTGCTCGTCGAGGAGCAGAAGGGCAAGGCCAAGAGCCTCGCCGTCTTCGCCTGACGGGGCGTGAGGACCGGTCGGTCCCATCGTGGAGCGGGCAGACCCCCCGGTGCCCGCTCCACGATCCCCCTCCAGGGACCATCCCTGTCCAGCCGAACCCGTGCATTCACCCCAATGGACGGGCGCTCGGAGTGACTGAGGGGAGTGAGGGGGGCGCTTTCACCCCCTGCGCTTCGCGTCCCGATCACCCGAGATCTACCGTCGGACCATGGGCAGCGGGGACCGGTCGAAACTGGTAAGAATCTGCGATCCGGCCGGCCGGCCGCGGGGGACCGGATTCGTCGCGGACGACCGCGGCACGGTCGTCACCGGCCATCAGGCCGTCGCCTCCGGCGAACCCCTGGTGCTGCACGGGGCGGACGGCCGGACCTGCCCCGCGGGAACCGGCGACATCACCGCTCTGCCCGCCCTCGGCCTCGCGCTGCTGCACACCGGCGGACCCGAAGTCCTCGGTGTCGAACCGCTCCCCATCGCCGCGCGCGACCGCGTGGGGACGGGCACCTACGTGCGGATCGCCGCCCACGGCTGGCGGGAGGCACGCGTACTCGGCACGACCCCGGCGACGTACGCCGAGGGCGGACGCAGCCACCGGCCGGTCGCCGCGATGGAGCTGGCCCTCGGCACGGACGGGCGCGACGCGCTGCGGTCGGGCGGTGCCGCCGTGGGCGGGCCCGTCACCGACCCGGACACCGGCGCCGTCCTGGGAGTGCTCTCCACCGCGCTGCGGGCGGAGCACGAGGCGGCGGGCCTCGCGGTGCTCCTCCCCGGCCCGGACCACGGCCACGGCGGACCGCTGGAGGAACTGCTGCGGCGCAACGCGAGTGGAGTACCCGGATACGGGTGCGACCTCAACCTGGCGGGAGCCCTGCAGCTGACCGCGACCTCGCTGGGCTCCGCGGGACGTCCGGGCGGGACGGAGGCCGTCGAACGCCCGCACATCACCGACGAGTTCACCGCCTTCGAGTCCGGTACGGGACCGGTACTCGGAGTCGTCGGGGCACCCGGCACGGGGCGGACCACGGAGCTGGCGGCCCTGGCCGCCCGCCGTTCCCGCGGCCAGGTTCCCGCCCTGACCATCTGGCTGCGCGGCGCCGATCTGCTGGCCGAGGACACCTCGGTCGCGGACGCGATCACCCGGGCGCTGCGGCGTTCCGGACGGATCGTCTCAGCGGCCGGGGCACGGGGCGACATGACGACGGCCACTCCCGAGCGGGTGGCCCGCCTCGCCGGGGCGTCCGGAAATCCGCTGCTCGTCGTCGTGGACGGTCCCGAGGAGATGCCGCCGCTGCTGGCCCACCGGCTCGCCGAGTGGACGCGCGGCACGGTGGACTGGCTGCGCGGCCACGGGGCGCGGATGGTCGTCGCGTGCCGCCCCGAGCACTGGGAGACCGCGGGCGCGCTGTACCCGCCGGACGTCCTGCACGGCCCGCAGCGGCCCGCCCGCCGGCTGCCGCCCGCCGTGCGGCTGGGCGACCTGACCGCGGATCAGGCGGAGCGGGCCAGGGAGCGGTACGACATCCCGCCGGACGCGATCGCACCGGGGCACGACCGGCACCCGCTGACCCTGCGGCTGCTCGCCGAGGTACGGGGCGCGCTGCCGCCCGACGTACCGGGCAGGCCGGGCACCGAAGAGGTCTTCGCGGCCTGGCTGGACCTCGCCTGCGTCAGGATCGCCGTCCGCATCGGGGCGGAGGCCGAACCACGGCTCCGGGGCACCGCGGTCCGCAGGCTGGCCGCGAAGGTGGCGGGACAGGTCCACGAAGCGGCCCGGCGCTGCCTCGGGCCGGGGCAGGGGGAGCTGGACCGGGCGGCGTTCGAGGAGATCTTCCCGTGGCGCACGGGGTGGGCCTCGGCCGTCCTCACCGAGGGTCTCCTCGTACCGGCGGGCGCGGGCTACCGCTTCGCCCACGAGGAGCTGGGCGACTGGGTGCAGGGTGCCCACCTGGACCTGGACGCCGCACTGCGCTCCCTGGTCCACCGCTGGCACACCGGAGAGGTGCCCGCACCCTCCCGGGCGGACGCACAGTGCTCCGCGCCCCCTGAGCCGTCCGGGGCGGCCGAACCCCGCAACCTCCCCGTACCGCGCCATCGCATCGGCCCGGTGATCCAGGCGATGCTCCTGCTGGGGCGCCGCCAGGGGAGCGCGGCGCTGGCGCACCGGATGGCCGATCTGATCGAGGCGACGGACCGCCTGACAGCCGGTGCCGAGCCCGGCGGCGGCGCGTCCGCCCGGCATGCCGACGCCGTGTGGTGGGCGGCGCACCTGCTCGGGGAGAGCCTGCTCAGGGTGCCCGACGCCCGGCCGTACCTCGGGGTACTGCGCGTACTGACCGGACGGATCGTCCGGCGGTCCCCGGGATTCGGTCCCTACGCCGAATTCGGGCCGTCGTTCTGGCGAAGGCTCCGGCTGCCGGACGGGGACCGGATCGACCTGCTCCGCCGCCTCCTGCCGGCCGACGGTGCCCCGCGCGCCGACGGGGACGAGCGGTATCTGGACGCCGTGGCCCGGCGGCTCACCGCGAACCCGCGGACGGTTCAGGCGCTGCTCTGCCGCTGGTTCACCGACGAGAGCCCGCTGCCCGCCGAGGCGGGCGGGCCGGTCCGGCTCACCGTGGCCGCGGCCGCGCAGGCCCTGCTGTACGCCCGCCGCGACCTCGCCGTCGACGACCTGACCGAATCACTGGTGGACACGGCCCACCCGCGCGCCGCCGAACTGCTCACGGCCCTCGCCGAGGACGAGCCGTCCGCGCTCTGCAGGGCCGTCGACCGCTGGGCGCGCGACGAGGAGCGGCCCGCGCGCCGGGCGGCCGCAGCCGTCCACGCCACGCTGACGGCGGCCCTGGCCACCTCGGACGCCGACCGGACCCTGCTGCGCGGTGCCGCGCTCGCCCTGCTCTCCCGCGCGGGCGACACGGCCCTGCACGCTCCCGCGCTCACCCTGCTCGTCAGGGATCCGCAGACCCGGATCCGCTATCTGCCGCAGGCCCTGCGGGTCTTCGCCGCCGGGGACCCCCGGCTGCCCGTGGCCCTGCTGGCCGAGGTGTTCCCCGAGCATCCGGAGCCGGTGCTCGCCGCGCTGCGTGCGCGCCTCGCGGTGCCCGGGGACGCGGCCGACGAGGTCCTGGGAGCGCTGGCAGGCCTGGACACACCCGCCCTCGCCCTGCACGCCCCCGGCCTCGTACGGCAGTACATCGACAACCACCCGGGGCGCGGGGCACAGGCCGCCGCGTACGTGGAGCGCAGGCTTGAGCACAGCCCGGCCGCCCGCGCGCTGCTGCTGCCCCTGGTGACCGGCCTGCTGCGGGACCGCCCCGCACCCGCCCCGGTACGCGCCGCGTTGGCCCGGGTGCTCGCCGCACCGGGCAGCCCCGGGTCCCGGCCCCTGCGGTCCGAGCTGCTGGAAGTGCTGCTGGACTTCGAGCAGGACACCGGGAGGGACGCCGCGGTGCTCGAGGCCCTGCTGCGGGCCGCGGCAGCGGGTTCCGGCAGACGCCCCGAGGCCCGTACGAGGGCGCTGGTGCACCGCACCGGGATGCTTCTGGTGCGGACGCCCGAGGGGGCCGCCCGCTTCGACCGCGGACTGGTCGAGCTCGCCCGCGAGGTGCCCGGATTCGCCGGGCTCGTCACCCGGTGGCTGGCCGACGCCCCCCAGGAGTGGGCCGCCGTCGTGGGGCCCAGCGCCCGGCGGACGGTGGAGGGCCTGGAGAGATCACAGCCCGGGATGCCGATGCCGATGCAGGCCGTGGGACGTGAGCATGGCAGTCTTAGACCTGCGTAATGGACATACACACGTACACAGGTTCGGGCGAGGAGCAGTCACAGTGCAGCGCTGGCGTGGCTTGGAGGACATCCCCGAGGGCTGGGGACGCAGCGTCGTCACCATCGGTTCCTACGACGGGGTGCACCGCGGACACCAGCTGATCATCGGCCGGGCCGTGGAGCAGGCGCGCGCGCTCGGCGTTCCGTCCGTCGTCGTCACCTTCGACCCGCACCCCAGCGAGGTCGTACGCCCCGGCAGCCACCCGCCGCTGCTCGCCCCGCACGACCGGCGTGCCGAACTGATGGCGGACCTGGGGGTGGACGCGGTGCTGATCCTGCCGTTCACCACCGAATTCTCGAAGCTGGCGCCCGCCGAGTTCATCGTGAAGGTGCTCGTCGACAAGCTGCACGCGCAACTCGTCATCGAAGGCCCGAACTTCCGCTTCGGACACCGGGCAGCCGGCAACGTCGCGCTGCTCACCGAGCTCGGTGCCACGTACGACTACAGCGTCGAGGTCATCGACCTCTTCGTGAGCGGTGAGGCGGGCGGCGGCGAGCCGTTCTCCTCCACCCTGACCCGCCGGCTGATCGCCGAGGGCGACGTGGCGGGGGCCGCCGAGATCCTCGGCCGCCCGCACCGTGTCGAGGGCATCGTCGTGCGCGGCGCGCAGCGCGGCCGCGAGCTCGGCTTCCCGACGGCGAACGTGGAGACCCTGCCGCACACCGCGATCCCCGCCGACGGCGTCTACGCGGGCTGGCTGACGGTGAACGGCGAGGCCATGCCCGCCGCGATCTCCGTCGGCACGAACCCGCAGTTCAACGGCACGGAGCGGACCGTCGAGGCGTACGCGATCGACAGGGTGGGCCTCGACCTGTACGGGCTGCACGTGGCGGTGGACTTCCTCGCGTACGTACGCGGCATGCTGAAGTTCGACTCCATCGACGACCTGCTCGTGGCGATGGCCGCCGACGTGAAGCGCTCCAGCGAGCTGATCGCCGCCTACGAGCGGGCCTGACAACCGCCTCCTGCGGTGCGCGCGCCGTCCCACCGAGGCATCGTCGGGGTAGGACCCGTCGAGCCGGGAGGACGTCCGCACCGTGCGTGAACTGCTGTCGGAACTGCGTGACTGGCACGACTCCGGTGTGCCCTTCGCCCTGGCCACGGTCGTGGCGGTACGGGGCAGTGCGCCGCGCGCCGCCGGCGCGGCGATGGCGGTGACCGCCGACGGAAGAGTGGTGGGCAGCGTCTCCGGCGGGTGTGTCGAGAGCGATGTGTACGAGGTGGCCACCGAGACACTCGCCACCGGCGGCCCCCTCCTGCGGACGTACGGCATCAGCGACGACGAGGCCTTCGGCGTCGGACTGACCTGCGGCGGCACGATCGACGTCCTGGTACAGCCCTATCTCACGGCGGACGACAGGGACCGGCTGCGCGAGCTCGTCGACACCGTCGCCGCCGGGGAACGGGTCGCGGTCGCCACCGTGGTGTCCGGAGCGGCGCCCACCGGTGCCCGCCGGGTGGTCCTGGCCGACCGTGTCTCGGGCTCGCTCGGCAGCGAAGGGCTCGACGCGGCCGTCACCGACGACGCGCGCGGCCTGCTCGCCCAGGGAGCCACGGGAACCCACCGCTACGGCGCGCACGGCGAGCGCCGCATGGAGGACGTGACCGTCTTCGTCCAGACGTACGCGCCCGCACCCCGCATGCTCGTCTTCGGGGCCATCGACCACGCGGCCGCCACGGCGAGGATCGGTTCCTTCCTCGGCTACCGGGTGACGGTGTGCGACGCCCGCCCGGCCTTCGCCACCCGGGAACGCTTCCCCACGGCCGACGAGGTCGTCTGCGCCTGGCCGCACACCTATCTGGAGTCGACCGAGGTGGACGCGCGCACGGTCGTCTGCGTGCTGACGCACGACCCGAAGTTCGACGTGCCCCTGCTGGCCGCGGCGCTGCGCACGCCTGCCGCGTACATCGGCGTGATGGGCAGCAGGCGCACTCACCAGGACCGGGTCGCCCGGCTGCGCGAGGCCGGGGTGGACGAGGCGGGACTGGCCCGCCTCGCCTCCCCCGTCGGCCTGGACCTCGGAGCCCGTACGCCGGAGGAGACGGCCGTCTCCATCGCCGCCGAGATCATCCAGCACCGCTGGGGCGGAACGGGGCGCCCGCTGGGCGAGCTGACCGGGACGATCCACCACCACCGGCCCTGACCCCATCCGCTGATGCCGTCACACGCCGGCGGGGCTCGCCGCGGTCGCCGCCGCCCAGTGGCACGCCACCTGCGTCCGGCCGCCACCCTCCAGCACCGGCAGGTCCTTCGTACGGCACGCGTCCGCGACCCCCGCCCGCTCCGCCTCACCCGAGGCGAGGACCTGGCAGCGGGCATGGAACCGGCAGCCCGAGGGCACCTTCGACGGGTCCGGCGGCTCCCCGGTCAGAATCACCGGATCGCCGTCCGCCTCCGGCAGCACCGACAGCAGCGCCTGGGTGTACGGGTGCCGGGGTGCCGTGAGGATCTGCTCCACGTCGCCCGTCTCGACGATCCGGCCCAGATACATCACCGCCACCCGGTCGGCGATGTTCCACGCCAGACCCAGATCGTGCGTGACGACCAGTGCCGACAGGCCCAGCTCGTCGCGCAGCCGCAGCAGCAGCGCCAGAATCTCGCCGCGCACGGACGCGTCCAGCGAGGCCACGGGCTCGTCCGCGACGATGAGTTCCGGCTCCAGCACCAGCGCGCCCGCGATCACGACGCGCTGGCGCTGGCCGCCGGACAGCTCGTGCGGGTACCGCAGGAAGAACCTCTCGGGGGGCCGCAGCCCTGCCCGCGCCAGCGCCCCTGCCACGGCCGCCTGCTCGTCACCGGCGTACCCGTGGATGCGCAGGCCCTCCGCCACGGCGTCGTACACCGTGTGGCGCGGATTGAGGGAGCCGCTGGGATCCTGCAGCACCAGCTGCACACGCTTGCGGTACGCCTTGAGGGCGCGGCCCGCGTAGTCCAGCGGCTTGCCTCCGAACGTGACCCGGCCGGAGGTGGGCGGTACCAGGCCGAGCAGCGAGCGGGCCAGCGTCGTCTTGCCGCAGCCCGACTCGCCGACCAGGGCGACGATCTCGCCGGGCCGGATGTCGAGGTCGACCCCGTCGACGGCGCGTGCCGTTGCCGCCCCGCGCCGGCCCGGGAAGGTGACCTTCAGAGCCTCCGCACTGAGCAGCGGAGCCGGGGGAGTGGTGGTCATGACGTGCTCCTTGCCTTGTCGGCGCCGTCCTGCGGACCGGGTGCCGCGACCGCACCCGGCTCCACCAGCACACAGGCCGCACGCCGGTCCTGCCCGGCGTCCCGCAGCTCCTGGTCCTCGGTGGCGCAGGAGTCCAGCGCCACCGGACAGCGCGGGTGGAACGTGCACCCGGACGGCAGCGCCGAAGGGTCCGGCGGGTCGCCCGGCAGACCGCGCGGCGCGTGCCGGGAGGAGAGGTCGCCGATCCGCGGGAAGGCGGCCGACAGCGCGTTGCCGTAGGGGTGCCTGGCGTTCTCGTACACCTGCTTGGCGGGACCCTCCTCGACGATCCGGCCCGCGTACATCACCGACAGGCGGTCGCAGGTGTCGGAGAGCACCGCCAGGTCATGGCTGATCATGATGAGGCCGAGGTCCTGGTCGGCGACGAGCTGCTCGATCAGCCGCAGGATCTGTGCCTGGATCATCACGTCGAGCGCGGTGGTCGGCTCGTCGGCGATGATCAGCCGCGGGTCGCAGGCCAGCGCCATGGCGATCATGACGCGCTGGCGCTGCCCGCCGGACAGCTCGTGGGGGTAGGCGTCCGCCCGTGCGGCGGGCAGCCCCACCTGCTCCAGCAGCTCGCCGGCCCGCTTGTGCGCGGCGGCCGGGGTGGCCTTCCTGTGCAGCAGGATCGGCTCGGCGATCTGGTCCCCGATCCGGTGCACGGCGTTCAGCGAGTGCATCGCGCCCTGGAAGACGATCGACGCCCCCGCCCAGCGCACGGCGCGCAGCCGGCCCCACTTCATGGTGAGGATGTCCTCGCCGTCCAGCAGGATCTCACCGCTCAGGGTCGCGGACGCGGGCAGCAGACGCAGCAGGGCGAGCGCCAGCGTCGACTTCCCGCAGCCGGACTCCCCGGCGATGCCGAGCTTCTGGCCCGCCTCGACCCGCAGGTCGACGCCGCGTACGGCGGGGACGGCCGAGTCCCCCGTGCCGTAGGTGATGTGCAGGTTCCTGACGTCGAGCAACGGCTGCCGGGTCTCCGGCTCCGTAACGGTCTCTGTCTTCACAGCGGTCAACGGGTCACCCCCAGCTTGGGGTTGAGCACGGTCTCGATCGTGCGGCCGCACAGCGTGAACGCGAGGGCGACGACCGCGATGGCGAGTCCGGGCGGAGCGAGGTACCACCAGTTGCCGGAGCTGACCGCTCCGGCCTCACGGGCGTCCTGGAGCAGCCCGCCCCAGGAGACGATCGTCGGATCGCCGAGCCCGAGGAAGGCGAGGGTCGCCTCGGTGAGGATGGCCGTGGAGATCACCAGCGTGGTCTGTGCGAGCACCAGCGGCATCACGTTGGGCAGGACATGACGGGACATGATGTGGCCGTGGCCCCCGCCGAGCGCCTTGGAGCGCTCGATGTAGGGACGGGACTCCACGGACAGCGTCTGCGCACGGACCAGCCGCGCGGTCGTCGGCCAGGTCGTCACGCCGATGGCGAGGATCGTCGTCCAGACCGACCGTGACAGCACCGTGGCCAGCGCGATGGCCAGCACCAGGGTCGGCATCACCAGGAACCAGTCGGTGATCCGCATGACGACGTTCCCGTACCAGCCCTTGAAGTGACCGGCCGTGATGCCCACCAGGGTCCCGATGGCCACCGAGAGGAACGCCGCGAGCAGGCCGACGGTCAGCGAGACCCGCGTCCCCCATACGAGCAGGGCCAGCAGACTGCGGCCGAACTGGTCGGTGCCGAGCGGGAATTCGGCGCTCGGCGACTCCAGAGGACCGCCCGGCGCATGGGTGACGCTCTGCGAGTCCGCTCCGACCAGCAGCGGGGCGAACACCGCGATCAGGGCGATCAGCGCGAGCACGGCGAGGCCGGCGAGGCCGGCCCGGTGGCTGCGGTACTCGCGCCAGAAGCGGGCGGTGGCGACACGCCTGCGGGTCCAGGTGAGGGCGCGCGGGCTGATGGTCTTCACCGCGTCGGTCGTGGTCGTCATCGGCCCACCCGGGGATCGAGGAGCGGATAGATCACATCGGCGAGCGTGTTCATCAGGATCACCGCGGCGGCGAAGACGAAGAACAGCGCCTGCACCAGTGGCAGGTCGGGCACGCTCAGCGCCTGGTAGAAGAGTCCGCCGAGGCCGGGCCAGGAGAACACCGTCTCCACCAGGATCGCTCCCGCCACGGTGTTGCCCAGGTTGACGAAGAGCAGGGTCACGGTCGGCAGCATCGCGTTCGGCACGGCATGACGGCGGCGTACGAGATCGTCGCGCAGCCCCTTCGCCCGTGCCGTCGTCAGGTAGTCGCTGCCCATCTCGTCGAGCAGCGAGGAGCGCATCACCAGCAGGGTGCGCGCGTACTCGACGGCGACGAGGGTGACGACCGGCAGCACCAGGTGGTGGGCCACGTCGAGGACGTAGCCGAAGCCGCTCGAATTGCCCGATTCCATGCCGCCCGTCGGGAAGAGGCCCGGGATCGGGCCGATGCCCACCGACAGGGTGACGATCAGGAGCAGGCCGAGCCAGAACGACGGCACCGAGTACAGCGTCAGGGCGAAGGCCGTGTGGAAGCGGTCCCCGGCCGAGCCGTTGCGCCAGGCGGACCTGGCACCCAGCCAGATGCCGATCGCCGTGTAGATCACGAAGGCGGTGCCGGTGAGCAGCAGCGTCGCGGGCAGCGCCTCGGAGATCTTGTCCATGACGGGCGCGCGGAACTGGTAGGACGTGCCGAAGTCCCCGGTCAGGGCCTTGCCGCAGTATTCGGTGAACTGCTGCCAGAGCGGCAGGTCCAGCCCGAACTCCCGGCGCATCGCGGCGATCTGCTCGGTGGAGACCTGCCGGCCACCCGTCATCTGCTTGACCGGGTCGCCGGGGATCATCCGGAAGAGAAAGAAGCTGGTGACGAGCACGGCGAACAGCGAAACGGCCGCACCGGCCAGCTTGCCCGCCGCATAACGGAGATAGGCGGTCGTGCTGCGGGCACGCGGACTGCGGGCCGACGGCCCGGCCGGAGCCGGGCCGTCGGTCTGCACAGCGTCCACGCCCGCCGCGCCCTTCAGGAGCGCGGGAGTGCTTTCTGTGCTCATGGACTATTCACGGTCTTCCGCGGTGGAACGACGACGCATGGCGAACAGCAGCCCGCCACCGGCGAGGACGACTACAGCGATTCCGACACCGATGAGGACTCCGGTGGAGCTGCCGCTGTCGCCGGACGAATCGCCCGACGCACCGGCGGCCGGGACCGCCGACCACCAGCTCCAGTAACCGTCCTGGCCGAAGATGTTCCCCGCATCGGAGGGCATCGTCGTGATGGACTTGATCTGGTCGGTGCGGTAGGCCTCGACAGCATTCGGGTACGCCATGACGTTCATGTACCCCGTGTCGTACAGCCGCGACTCCATCTGCTTGACGAGGTCAGCCCGTTTGGCGGGGTCGTACTCCGCGAGCTGCTTCGCGTAGAGCGCGTCGTACTGCTTGTCGCAGATGAAGTTGTCGGTCGCCGCCGACTCCTTCGCCTTGGACGGGAGCGCGGCGCAGGTGTGGATCGACATCACGAAGTCGGGGTCCGGGTTGACGGACCAGCCGTCGAAGGCGAGGTCGTACTCGCCCGCGTACCAGGGGTCGGAGACGTTGTCGCGGCAGTCGACCTTCAGGCCGACCCCGAGGTCGCCCCACCACTCCTGGAGGTACTTGCCGATCGCCTTGTCGTTCGGGTCCGTGGCGTGGCACAGGATGCGGAAGTCGAGCGGCTTGCCGTCCTTGCCGGCCCGCTTGCCCGCGCTGTTCTTCTTGTAACCCGCCTGGTCGAGGAGGGCACCGGCCTTCGCCGGGTCGTAGGCGAGCTTCTGCTCGGCCGTCGGCTTCCAGAAGTACGAGCCGTAGCGGGGCGGGATGTAGCCCTCACCCTCTATGGCGTGGCCCTGGAAGACCTTGTCGATGATGGTCGTGCGGTCGACGGCCATGAAGAGCGCCTGACGGACCTTCTGGTCCAGCAGCGCCGGATGCCCGTCGCCGAACTTCTTGCCGTCCTTGGTCTGCGCGCCGGGGTTGGTGGCCAGTGCGTAGAAGCGACGGCCGGGGGCGTCGTTCACCTTGATGTTCTCGGCGGTCTTCAGCGACGCGGCCTGCGCGGGCGTCAGACTCGGGCTGCCGGCGACGAAGGAAACTTCACCCTTTCGGAGGGCGGCGACTGCTGCGTCCTGGTCCTTGTAGTACCGGAAGACGAGCTCGTCGAACTTGGGCGCGCCGCGCCAGAAGTCCTTGTTGGCCTTCAGCTTCACATAGCTGTCGACCTTGTAGTCCGTCAGGATGAACGGCCCGTTGCCGACGATCGGGAACTTCGTGTCGTTGTTGAACTTCGAGAAGTCGCCGACCTTCTCCCAGACGTGCTTGGGAACGATGGGCACATCCAGCGCCGTCATCGTGGCCTGAGGCTGCTTCAGCTCTATGACCAGCTTGTCCGGACTCGGTGCGGTCACCGTCTTGAAGTTACCGACGAAGCTGCCGTTCGAGGTGGCGGCACCCTCGTCGGTCATCATCTTGTTGAAGGTCCAAGCCGCGTCCTCGGCGGTCGCCTTCTTGCCGTCCGACCACTTCGAGTCGTCCCGGATGGTGTACGTCCACGTCAGCTTGTCCGCCGAGGCCTCCCACTTGGTGGCGAGCGCGGGGATCGTGTGGCTGTCCTTGGCGTCGTAGTTGGTGAGGTAGTCGTACATAAGCCGGTGGATGCTCGTGGAGAGCAGCCGCTGGGCAAGGAACGGGCTCAGGGAGTCGACGCTCTGTGCGACCGCGACCGTGAGGGTCGACTTGCCGTCGGCGGCCTGGGCCTCCTGCGGGGCGGGGCCGATCGGGTTACCGGGGACGACCGATCCGGCGGCCAGCGCGAAGGCGGCGGCCCCGGAGGCGAGAAGGATACGCAGGCGGCCGCCTGGGCGGGGGGAGCGTGGTGGGAATCTTGTGACCATGGACGTGGACCTCGCGTCATGACTCGCACGGTGAAGGCGGGCAGATCTCTGGTTCGCCAGCTGGTGAAGCGAAGGTTTATCAGCGGCGGTCGAGTCCGTCAACGGTGGGTCAAACCGCGTGTGGGCTGCGGGAATGCAAGAAGGGCCCGCACCGTGGGAACGGTGCGAGCCCTCATTGGTTTAGACCTCTACTGCCTCACTGTTGAGGCGCTGGCGGCGGCTGCGGCGGGTACTGCTGCCAGCCGGCCGGCGGAACGGGACCTTGCAGTTCGGGCTGGCCGGGCTGACTTGCCTGGCCATCGGCGTGCGCGGGCGCCGGAGGCGGACCGGAGGGGTTGACCCCCGGCTGAGCCTGGGAGGGCAGCGGCTGCTGCCAGGCGTTCTGCTGCCCGCCCGGGCCGGGGTGCGGCGGGTACGGCTGCTGGGGTGCCGCGCCCTGCTGGTGCGGAGGCTGCTGGCCGCCGTACGGCTGCTGGGGGTATGGCTGCTGGGACTGGCCGGGCTGGGGCTGCGCGGGGTACGGCTGTGCGGACTGCCCGGGGTACGGCTGCGCGGACTGGCCGGGATACGGCTGTCCGGGGTACGGCTGCTGGGGCTGCTGGGGTGCGTACTGCTGCTGTCCCGGCGCCTGCTGACCGGGCGTCTGGTGACCGGGCATCGGCGGGGCGTACTGCGGCGGCGGGTTGCTGCCGTCCGACGTCCACAGCCCCTGCTGCTGCTGGGCCCGCTGGAAGTCCTCCGCGACGAGCGCGGAGAGGTGGAAGTACGCCTCGCGGGTCTTCGGACGCATCATGTCGAGGTCGACCTCGGCGCCCGCCGACAGGTGCTCGTCGAAGGGCACGACCACGACACCGCGGCAGCGCGTCTCGAAGTGCTGCACGATGTCATCGACCTTGATCATCTTCCCGGTCTCGCGGACTCCGGAGATGACGGTGAGGGATCGCTGCACCAGGTCCGCGTATCCGTGCGCCGAGAGCCAGTCCAGCGTGGTGGACGCGCTGGACGCACCGTCGACGGACGGCGTCGAAATGATGATCAGCTGATCGGCGAGGTCCAGCACGCCGCGCATCGCGCTGTAGAGGAGGCCGGTGCCCGAGTCGGTGAGGATGATCGGGTACTGCTTGCCGAGCACCTCGATCGCCCGGCGGTAGTCCTCGTCGTTGAAGGCGGTGGAGACCGCCGGGTCCACGTCGTTGGCGATGATCTCCAGACCGGAGGGCGCCTGCGAGGTGAAGCGGCGGATGTCCATGTACGAGTTGAGGTACGGGATCGCCTGGACCAGGTCACGGATGGTGGCCCCGGTCTCGCGGCGTACCCGTCGGCCGAGCGTACCGGCATCCGGGTTGGCGTCGATGGCGAGGATCTTGTCCTGCCGCTCGGTGGCCAGGGTCGAGCCGAGCGCGGTGGTCGTCGTGGTCTTGCCGACACCGCCCTTGAGGCTGATGACCGCGATCCGGTAGCAGGAGAGCACCGGTGTGCGGATCAGGTCCAGCTTGCGCTGACGCTCGAGCTCCTCCTTCTTTCCGCCCAGCTTGAAGCGGGCGGCGCTGGAGGGGTTACGACTGCTCTTGGCCTTCTGCTTGCCCCGGACCAGCCGGTCGGAGGAGAGCTCCACGGCGGCCGTGTAGCCGAGCGGGGCGCCGGGCACGGAGCGCTCGCGCTGGTCGTGGGTGACCGGTGTGGGCCAGGCCGCTCCGGCGCGCGGGTCGACGGGCGGGGCCTGAGGGCCGGGCTGCTGGGGCTGGTACGCCTGCGGCTGTTGCTGGTAGGGCTCGGGCGGCTGCGGGGTCACCTGGGCCGGAAGATTCGGCGTGCCCTGGACCGGCTGCTGGGGGATCTGCGGGTGCTGCGGGATCTGTGGCGGGAGGGGGGCGCCCTGCGCCGGGAACGGCTGCGGCTGGGGCGCGTGAGGGGCCTGGGGCGCCTGGGGCGGGAACCCGTAGCCGCCCTGGGCTGCGGGCGGGAACCCATAGCCGCCCTGGGCTGCGTGGGCCTCACCCTGGCCCGGGGGCAGTTGGGGCGCACCCTGTCCCGGGTACTGCTGCTGAGGCGGTTGCGGGAACCCGTAACCACCCTGCGGTGCGGGGGCGTTGGGCTGGACCGGCTGCAGGGACTGAACCGGTTGAGCAGGCTGCTGGGGCGCCGGCGCCTGCGGGAATCCGTACCCGCCGGGCGCCTCGTTGGTGGGTGTGGGTGTGGGCGTGGGCGCGGACGCCTGCGCGGGCCACTGCGACCCCGGCTGGGGCATGCCGGGCTGCGGTGCGGCGGGCTGGAAGGCGGGCGGCAGTGGCGGGAGGGCGCCCTGCGGGGGCGCGGGGGACCAGGGGGCCGGCATGTTCGCCGGCGGGGCGTCCTGGGGTTCGGCGGCCGAGGACCGAACGTCCTCGGGCACCGCGTCCGTAACAGCGTCCGCAGGCCCCTCGGCCTGTGCGGGATCCGTCGTCGGTACGTCGTCGGCGGCGGGCGCGGAGTCCGCGACGGGGGCAGGGTCCATGTCCGGGCCCGACGAGGCGCCGGAAGCCGGGGCGGACACGTCGGCGCCCGGCTCACCGGACTCCTCGGAGTCCCCCGCGCCTGTGCCGCTCACCGGGTCGGACGCTTCCGCGGTGCTGTGCCCGGAGTCGCCCCCGGACTCGTCCGCCGGCTCCGCCGAGGCGGCGGGAGCCACGGGCTCCGCCGGGGCGCCGGATTCGGCGGCGTGCGAGGTGGCGGAAGCCGAGGCTTCGGCCGCCGCCTCGCGCTCCGCGATCTCCCGCTTCAGTGAGGCGGCGGAGAACCGCATCGTCGAACCGCTCTCCAGATCGCCGCCCCCGAACGGATCCGGGGCACCGCTCGCGGCGTCCGTACCCTCGGGGCCCCCCGAAGCGGAGGCGGAAGCCACCGGACCGGGCTCGGAAGGCGGAGAGGACGGTGCGGGCGCCGTGGACGGCGTGGGTTCTGCGGGCGCGGGCGGGCCCGGCGACCAGTTGGGCTCGAACCCGCCGCCGGCCGGCAGTCCGGGCACCGACACCGGAGCCCCCTGAGGCGGGGGAGGCGGCGCCAGGTGAGACCCCGCCCCGCCGGACGAGTCACCCGCCGCGTTCTGGGTGTACCAGGCGGGCGGGGTGTAGTCGATGGTGAACTCACCCGTCATCTCGGCGGGCTCCGCGTCGGACGACTCGTCGACGGGTGTGTTCCATCCCCCGCGGATCTCGTCCCGATCGCCGTTCACTTTGCCTCCTGGTGTGGTCGAGCACCCTTGTGCCGTGGTGGGTGGGGGCGACCGTTCCCGTTGTCCGATCCGCCCGGCTCTCCCCCTTGCGACGCGCAGTGCCTGTACCCAGGTTCCTCTGTCACGCCCCCACCCACCCTAATCGCCATCGGGCGCACTACGGCAGGCCGTACCGCACGGGAAGAACTGTCCGGTAGGTCACGCCCCGCCATCAAGTGAAACAAGTACGGCGGAAAGCGAAGGAAGAAGCCGTCGATTCTTCACACAACAGGACATGGAGCGACCTGGCGAGAGGGTGGCGGTCCGGTCCGGACAGCCGCCCCCCACCCGCACCATCGCCTACGTGAGGTCGAACTCACCGTCGCGTGCGCCCAGTACGAAAGCGCGCCACTCGGCTTCCGTGTACCGCAGCACGGTCTCCGGATCCAGCGAGGAGCGCATCGCGACCGCACCCTCCGGGAGGTACGCGATCTCGACCCGTTCCTCGACGTTCTCGGTGCCGGGTGCGCTCAGCCACTCCACATCCGAGATATCGAGAGCGTAGAGCTCGTCCTTTTCCTGCTGGGTGCCCATGTGCACGTCCCTTCGGTCGAACGGTGTCGTTCCCTCGCCATGATCCTGAAAAGCGGCGACCGGGGGGTGCAAACGAGACAGGAATCAGTCCATCCTGCGAGCGGTGCCCAGCAGTCCGCTCTCCACGTCCGTCGCGCTGGTCATCACCCAGTGGCGTTCGCGGCCCGCCACCCAGAGCGTGACACCGTCCGCCAGGGTGGGCAGGGCCTCGCTCTCGGTGCGTGCGAGCCCCAGAATCCTGCCGATCTGCTCCGCCTCGGCCGGCGAGACCCGCTGGATGCCCACGAGCGTCGACGCACGCAGCAACCGGGGTGCCACAGGGCTCAGATAGGGCAGCAGCGTCAGCACCGACTGCCACGGCGAGGACACCACACGGCCACGGGGCGGGCGCATGCCGCAGTCGCGCACGACAAGCACCGGGCTGCCCACGGTCGCTCCGGTCGGCGGGACCTGGCCCACGTCATGCAGGGAGATGCACTCGAGACCGGCACCCGCGGCCTGCGCCAGCGTGGTCCACGCCTGGGTACGCCCCGTCTCGACCGCCACCCGCGCACCGGTACCGGCCGCCCGGAGTGCCAGCACCTGAGCGGTCCACAGACCGCCGATCAGCAGGACGTCGTACGGTGCCGGACGATGGAACCCGATCATCTGCGGGCGCCCCTCGGCGTCGTCGCCGATGATCACCCCGTCGTCGCCCACCGGCAGCGACAGTGCGCCCAGGTGGTCCGCCGCCAGGGTGTGGCCGGCATGACGGGGCCCCAGCAGCCCTCTCCTCGGAGCGATGTGCTTCGTCACTGCGCGCCTCCCAGCGGGAGCGTGGCCAGGACACCCGGCAGCTGTTCACGGTCCAGCCGGACGAGGCCGACCCCCGCATGCCGTGCGGCCTGCTCCAATGTCCTTCGGACGCCGACCAGTTCGGTGTCGGAGCCGCCGGTGATCCGTACGTGGCCGCGTACGGACACATGGCCCTGGTGCGTACCGCGACGCACCGTCAGGCTGAACGTCGTCGCATACGCCGGAACCGAGGTCAGCAGCGAGACCAGCCGCGGCAGCGGAGTGGCTCCCCGGCCCAGTTCGGGCCACCGGTCCACGGCGTAGGTGGTGTGCCAGCGGTCGTCGCAGCGCCAGACCCGTGGTGTCTCCGCCGTCCGCCGCTGCGAGGGGGCGTCCGGCCTGCCCGCACGCGCCGACAGGATGGGGCTGGCACAAGCGGACGTCGCCACGGCGGAGTTCAGCTCCTCCTGGTCCAGTACCGAGGCCTTGAACCCGGCGCCGGTGATACGGCTCGCCACGTGGTCCGCGGCCCGCACCAGGCAGCGCTGCGCCCCTCCGATTCCGCCACCGCGTGCCTCCACGGCCTCCCGGCACAGCTCCGGATCCAGCTTCACGGCCACCCAGGTCATCCGCAGTGCGGGCGCCCCGGTCCGGTCCTGGAGGGGGCCGTACGAGAGCCGGGCCACCGACCGCTCCGGCAGGTGCGGCGCCGGAGCGGGGCGTACCTGCTGCACGAGCTGCGCGGACTCCAGCACGATGTCGTCCACCGAGAGCGCGTCGCCCAGGAGGGACAACGGAATCGAGCGCGCACCCAGCGCCTGGCGGAGCGATTCACCGCTCGCCTCGACCCGTACGACCGCGGTCAGGAAGGTGCCGTCCCCGACCATGCCCACCGTGCGGCGTGCGCCGTCCACATAGATGTACGGAGCGAAGCCCGGCACGTTCTCCGCGACCGGAGCCAGTTGCGGCTCCGTCTCGGCGGGGGGCGCCGTGGCGGTCCGCCTGCGACGGCGGAGGGACGACACGGTCGACAGCCAGTCCTGCACGGCCCGGCCCCGGCGGCGTACCACCGCGAGAAGGACCAGCAGACAGGCGATCACGCCGGCGGGGATCAGCCACGCGCCACCGAGCGCGGCACCCACGACGCCGACTGCCAGGGCGGCCTCGACGAGCACCATCTGCCGCAGCGCGGGCCCGACCCGGCTGGTCCTGGAGATCGAGTGGAGAGTGGTCGCCGCGGGTGCGTCCGCCGACTGATGGGGGGCTGTGCCGTCCGACCCGTTGCTCCGTTGCCGCCGGGAAGGGCCGGGCGTTCGTTGGGCAGACCGCCTCGTGCGCTCCCCCGTCGCTGCACCCATCGCCGCGTTGCCCCCTCGTGTCCGTATTCACCGTTTTTTTCACGGGCGTTGATCGGGCGATCACCCTACCTGAGCAGTGATGGCCAAGTACCAACAGGCATAGTAGGGGTCCCGGTCGGCGGCAGCGGTCCACGACCGGTGTGGGAACCTGGTCGCCCACTGGGGAGAAGGGGCAGCGCGCACATGGCATCACGGCGGGACGAACTCAATGCCTACACCTTCGCGAAGCGGAGGTTGGTCGCACAGTTCCTGCAGCCCCACCCGTCAGGCTCGGAGGAGGGCGCACCTCGCCCACTTCGCGCGGTGGTACCCGGAGTGATCGTCGGCGCGGTCGTCCTGGCGGTGTTCGGAGCCTGGGGGATGTTCAAGCCCGTGGCCCCCCAGAAGTGGGACACCCCTTACGAGAACGTCATCATCGCCAGCAAGTCCACGACGCGCTATGTGGTGTTGAAGACCGACGGCAAGACGCAGCTCCACCCGGTGCTGAACATGTCCAGCGCCAAGCTCCTCCTCGCCCCGGACAAGGGCACCGTCATCAACGTCGACGAGTCGGTCCTCGACAGCGGCAAGATCCCGCACGGGGCGACCCTCGGCATCCCGTACGCACCGGACCGGTTGCCCGACAAGTCCGAAGCCGGCTCCATGAAGCGCTGGGCGGTCTGCGAGAGGCCCGGTGAGGGTGGCAGGGCCATCCAGAAGGCGGCGTTCCTCTTCGCGGAGCGCGAGCAGAAGAAGACCGACGGCGCGGGCAAGCTGCAGGGCGGCGAGCTGATGTACGTCGAAGGCCCCGGACCGGACAGGACCCGCTACATCGCCGACGCCACGGGCACGGCATACGCGGTGGAGAAGGACGAGCTGCTGCTCCGCACCCTGGTCGGCCAGGGCCGCGAACCCCAGCGGGTGTCCGCCGACTGGCTGGAGACGCTGCACAAGGGGGACGAGGTCACCTTCCCGGCCATCGAGGGAACTCCCGGCTCCGACGCGGGTGTTCCGGGCAAGCTGCAGCCCGGGGACAACAAGGTGGGCATGGTCCTCGCGGCGACATCCGGCACGAGGACCCAGCAGTACGTGGTCCTGCGGGGCAGGGTCGCCCCGGTGTCCGACTTCGTCGCCAAGCTCCTGCTCAGCAGCCGCGCCCTGGTCAACCTCGGACAGGACGGCAAGGCGAAGCACGTCAGCGCCGGCGCGTTCGAGCCCGGAGCGGCGTTCGGGCAGGAGCTGGACTGGCCCACGAGCGAGCCGACACCCGTCAACTCCGCAAGCACGGAGAGCGGAAGCCGTAACACCGTGTGCAACGTCCTGCGCGGCGTCTCGGACAAGGACGGTGCCAGCACGCTCAGCACCTGGGCGGGCACGGGCTTTCCCGCCACGCTCCCCTCCGGGTCCAGCAGCGCCTACGTCACCCCCGGATCCGGCCTGCTCTTCCGGCAGTTCAAGGGCTCCAGCCCCGACTCCGGCCCGCTCTTCCTGGTGACCGACACCGGTCTGCGCTATGCCATGCAGTCCAACGGCGACAGCGTGCAGGACGACTCCGGCATCGGCGAGTCCGGTACGAAGGAGGAGAAGCAGAGGCAGCAGGAGGCACAGCAGGCGCAGAACCGGCTCGGGTACAAGGACGTCGATCCCGCACCCGTTCCCGCCGCCTGGTCCACCTTCCTGCCGACGGGCCCCCGGTTGTCGACCGGTGCCGCCCGCCAGCCGCAGGGTTCGTGAGGAGCGACCACGTGACCACGCACCCCTCCCGCCGCCGGCGTCTGCTGACAGCCGCGGCCGCCACTTCCGTACTCCTCGTCACACTGCCGGCACTGCCCGCGGCCGCGGACGACTCCACCCAGTGCACCTTCCCCGCGAAGAAGTACGCGGGCCGACCCTGGGCCCTGCAACGGGTGCTGATGGACGAACTGTGGGAGCAGTCCACCGGCAAGGGCGTACGGGTGGCGGTCATCGACACCGGCGTCGACGTCAAGAACGCCCAGCTCACGAAGGCCGTGGACATCGGGAGCGGCCGCAACCTCCTGGACAAGAACCTCAAGGACGAGAGCGGCAACAAGCTCGAGCGCGGCAAGGAGAACGGCACCACCGACGTGGTCGGCCACGGCACCAAGGTTGCCGGCATCATCGCCGCACGCGAGGCGAAGGGCACGGGATTCACCGGGCTGGCCCCGGACGCGACGATCATCCCGATCCAGCAGAACGACGCCGAGGGCCACGGGACCGCCGAAACCCTGGCTGCCGCCATCCGTTACGCCGCCGACCAGGCGGACGCGGACGTCATCAACATCTCCCAGGACACCGCCAACGCGGTGAAGCCCACCGCCCTCCTCGAGCAGGCCGTGAACGCGGCCCTCGCCAAGGAGATCGTGATCGTCGCCTCCGCCGGCAACGACGGGCTGGGCGGCAATGTCAAGGAGACCTACCCCGCCTCGTACGACGGTGTCCTGGCCGTGGCCGCGTCGGACCGCAACAACGAGCGGGCCGCCTTCTCCCAGTCCGGCGAGTTCGTGGGCGTCGCGGCCCCCGGCGTCGACATGATCTCGACGGTTCCCGGCGGGGGACACTGCGCCGACAACGGCACCAGCTTCTCGGCCCCGTACGTCGCGGGAGTCGCCGCCCTGATCAGGGCCAAGCACAAGGACTGGACACAGGAACAGATCGTCGCCCAGATCGAGCAGACGGCGGAACGCTCGATCGCGGGCCACGACCGTCTGGTCGGCTGGGGCGTCGTCGACCCGGTGCGCGCCCTGACCGAGGACGACAAGCCCATCGAGAAGCCGGTGGCACACGAGGGCGTGAGCAAGGGCGAGGCACCCGTCCCTGCCGCACTCCACCTGGGCGAGACAGCCGACGAACGCAACGCCCGGCTGGCGACCTACGTCGTCGTGGGCGGGGGAGTCCTGGTCGCCGCCATCGCGGGTGCGGCGGTCGCCGTGCGCGACAGACGGCGAAGGCAGGGCCGACAGGGCGCCGTGTGACGCCCGGGCGGCAGGTTGTGTGAGGGAAGTTACCTGAGGCACAAGACAGTTGGACCTGTCAGTGCCATTGGCTAGAGTGATGTTGTGGGGCCAGTGCTGTTCACGCGGGTGCGATAGCAACGCGAAACGGACTGAGCAAACGGGGAAACGGGGAAGGGCAGCAACGTGAGCGAAGGCAACGGGGATCTCCGTCGTGGGGTAGGAGCCCTCGAGCAGTTCCAGAAGCGTGTGAACGCGTTGCTGACGGACCTGGAAGGCTCGGCGGCCGGCAAGTCGAAGGTTGCGGCCCAGACGGTGTCGCGTACCTCCTTGAGTGGCCAGAACGCATGCTTCGCGGAAGCGGATGGGCTCTACAGCCAGTACAACCGCGTCCATGAGTCGCTCGTCACGCTCTCGAAGTCACTGGGCGACCAGATCGAGTACCTGAGCCTCGGCGTGCACGCGGCGGCCGTCGGCTTCGACAACGTGGACGACGACACGCGGCGGCGGTTCTACGAGATCCAGACTCGCCTGGACACGGAGCGCGAGAGGGCACAGGCCGAGAAGACGGCCAAGCCTGAGCAGAACGCTGACAAGCAGAGCGACGCGGGATGGGCAGCCGAATGAGCGAACCGAAGAAGCCGGCAGCGGGTTCCGAGGCACAGCCGGAACTGACTCCAGCGGAACAGACGCAGCAGGACCAGGAGCGCGTCCAGGGACAGTTGATCGTCACGGACGTCACCCGCCAGATGCAGGGCGTGATGGAGGCGTTCGGCTTCGGGGGCTCCGGCTCCTCGGGCCGAACCTCTTTCGAGGGCCATGAGCTCAACTCGATGATCGACCTGATCGAGAACTCCAACCCGGAGCACCTCGAGGAAGCCGGTCAGGCACTCCTGAAGGCAAGGACCGCGATCAACGACGCGGCCAAGGAGTTGGGCGACTTCATCAAGGCCGTCGACTGGGAGGGCGAGTCGGGAACCGCCTTCCGCGACTGGGGCACCGGCCTGGTGGCCCATGCCACGAAGCTGGGCGAGTTCGCGCAGACGGCCGGCACGCAGATCACGGTCGCGGGCACGGGCCTCGCCTCGGTACGCAACTCCCTCCCGCCCCGCGACACCCGCCTGAGCCGCAAGTCTCCCGACGAGATCGAGACCCCGAAGCGGATCGACGGCAACCCGGAGTACGCGGCGGCACTGAAGGTCGAGAAGGACCGCCAGGAGGCCATCAACCAGGCGAACCGGCTGGCTTCGTACTACGCGGTCTCGGAGGAGACGCTGGCGGCACAGGAGCCGCCGCGGTTCGACAAGCAGCTTGATGTGGCGATGCCTAGGCCGTCAGGCAGGATTCGTGAGAATGCAGGGTCAGGAGCATCGGCTGGCTCTGAGTCTGCAGGCAACGGACGCTCTCAGGGTGTGGCAGAGCATGCGGCGACCGGCAGCCAGGGAGCTGCCGTAGGCAGCCATGGCTTTGAGGCACCCGTGGCGGTGGCCCCTGTCCCGGACAAGAGCGTCTCTACGGAGATCGACAGTGTGGCCACACTGCCGGCCCCCGTGACTACTACCGGCCCCTCTCCAACTCCCGCTCCCACGGGTCCTGTCGGCCCGGCGGGGGGGCCACCGACTCCGCCCATGGCGCCCAGCTTCGTGAACCCGGTGACCAACAGCTCCCGGGTGCCCCAGGCAGCAACAGGCGCGCCCAAAACAGTCGGCCAGACCGCGTTCGGCGGGCCAAGAGCAAGTGGTCCCACGGCCGGTGGCTCTACGGCGAACGGTCGTACCGGACCCCCGGTGGGGCGTCCTGCTCCCACGAGCGCGGGTCCGGCCTCCGGACGTGGAGGGCCGCAGTCCCCCACTGCCGGTCGGTCCGGTGTCACTGGTGGCAGGCCCATTGCTGCAGGCCATGCAGGTACGTCCGGAACGACCGGCCCGCGTGCCGGCCGAGCAACAAGCGGCATCGTCGGCGGCACCCCGCAGCGCGCGGTTCCGGGCGGCGCAACCTCTGGGGGCACTCGTGGTGTCCCGCGCGGCACGGTCATCGGAGCCGGGGGAGCGACACGACCGAGCGGCCCGGTCGGCAGCACCGGCCAGCGGGGCGTTGTCGGAGCGGGTGGAACGAGCAGCGCCTCCCGCCCTGGTGGGCGAGGCACTCCCAGCACCAACGGAGTTGTGGGAACACCCCGCGGCGGCGCTGTGGGATCTGGTGCAGGTTCGAAGGGCTTCACGGCCGGCGGCGCGGGCCTTGTGCGTGGCCCGGTGGGTCGGAGGGACTCCGAGGACGAGGACCAGGACGGTGGCACTCCGCGCCCGGACTACCTGACGGAAGACAGAGAGACGTGGGAGGCCGGCCGGCGTGGAGTCGCACCGCCGGTGATCGAGTAGGTACAGGGAAGGTTCGGAAGTCAGGATGACAGCAGGAATGAGCCAGACCCGGAAGCGCCGTACACCTCTCGGATTGAGGGGGCGCCTGCTCGGCACGATGGCTGTAGCCGCTGCGTGGAGTGTCGGGTTCGCGGGGGCCGCTCCCCTCGCAATTGCCGCAGACGTGCAATCGAAGCAGTGGTACCTCGGCGCGATGCAGGCCGACGAGATGTGGAAGACAGCCACGGGCGAAGGCGTCAAAGTTGCTGTCATCGACACAGGGGTCAACTCGTCGACGCCGTCTCTTGAGGGTCAGGTCCTGAAAGGGCTTGACGCTACGGGTGTGGACGGGGATGAGACCGACGATTACAACGGACATGGCACAACCATGGCGGAGTTGATCGCTGGCACAGGTCGGGGTGGGGGCCTGAAGGGTCTTGCTCCAGGGGCGAAGATTATCCCGATGAGAGTCGCTGACGCTGATTGGGAGACCGAAAAGCCACCGAATGCATTCGATACGACGGATGCGATTCGAGCTGCCGCTGATAGTGATGCGAAGATTATCAGCATGTCGTTCGGCAACGACTTTGCATTGGGTCGAGAAAAAGAAGCAGTAAAATACGCCCAAAGCAAGGGGAAGCTCTTCTTTGCTGCTGTCGGCAATGAAGCCAAGAAGGGTAACCCGGAGAGCTATCCCGCTGCATACCCTGAGGTCGTAGGTGTCTCGTCGGCTGACCGTGAAGGCAGAGTAGCCGAGTACTCCCAGAACGGGAGCACTGTCGATATCGCTGCTCCCGGTAATGACATCCCTTACTGGTGTGACGAGACCTTCCAGAATTATTGCGACGGAGGCGACGGAACCAGCGCAGCGACCGCCATCGCTTCCGCCTCCGCGGCCCTGGTGTGGTCCGCCCACCCGGAATGGACTGGGAACCAGGTCCTCAACGTACTTTTTGACACCGCCGGACGGGACTGGGAAAAGGGCACGCTCAGCAAGTACCTCGGCCACGGCCTGATCCGCCCCTCCATGAACATCCTGAAGGACAAGGGCACCCCCGGCGCCCCGGACATCAGCCCTCTCACCAAGGAGAAGACGTCCGGTTCCGCGGGCTCAGCCGCCCCGTCTGCACCGGCTTCGTCACAGCCTGACGAGAAAGAGAAGGCCGACGACGCTGCCCTGGCAGGCTCCAGCAGCGAGAACGACGACAGCCAACTGGGCCTGATTCTCGGCGGCGTGGCAGTCGTACTCGTGCTCGGCGGCGGCGCTTTCGCGCTCGTACGCAAGCGCCGTACCGCCTGACTGACCGTAGTTCCTCATACGCACCGCCCGGCGCAATTGCCGGGTCGATCAAGAGAACCAGGAAGGAAGCCAGAACTATGGCAGATCAGAAGCTTTCAGATGACAGTCTCCTCAAGCTCGAGGGCGAGCTCACCAAGCGGTTCGAGTCCGTCAGGGGCCAGTTGAAGACGCTGCAGGCGACGATCGACAGCCTGGAAGGCGCGTGGAAGGGTATCGGCGCCACCGCGTTCAACGCCAAGCAGGCTGACATCAACCTCAAGATGGGCAACATCGCCACCCGGTTGGTCAACTTCCAGGAAGCGATCAAGGCGGCCCGGACCATCTCGGGCAACACCGAGGACGAGATCAAGCAGGCCCTCCAGGGCGTGGACGTCGTCGCCGGTCACTCCGGGGGTACCGAGGCCCGGACCTCGGCAATGAACACGTTCTGATCCTTGCCTCACCCGTACCTCGTACGGGCCATCACACCTAACTAGATCGAACTGGAGGACCGTATGTCGACCAACGACGGCACGATGGTTGTCACTTACGCGAGCCTGGAACTGGCCGCAGCGGACATCGACAGGCAGGGCAGGCAGCTTCAGGAGGACCTCGCCTCCATCAAGCGGATGGTTGCCAGCGTTTCCGAGCTCTGGGTGGGCGAGGCCAAGTCGGCGTACGACACCGCTCAGGCCGGCTGGGACCGCGACGCCACCGGGATTCAGACGGCCCTGGCCGAGATCTCCCGCAAGGTGCGCGACGCCGGTACCGCCTACCAGGCCGGCGACAAGCGCGCGAGGGCCAACTTCGAGTAGGAATCCTCGCTGAGGACAAACAGGTCAGGGTGGGCACGCACGGGAGGTGCCCACCCTGACCTGTGTCGTGAGGTGAGCGGCCGGACGGATGGGCGATCGCTCAGAGGGCGGTCCGGATGTCCGCCCGGGGCTCATGCGGGCCGCGGGCCTGCAGCGTCCGGCTGAGGACGAGGTTGGTGGTCGTGCTCCCGAACTCGGCCAGCGCGTCGACGATCTCCTCGAGGTGGGCCATCGACGTGGCTGCCACCTTCAGGACGTAGCAGTCGTCCCCGGTGGTGCGCAGGCACTCCAGGATCTCCAGGCGCTCCCCGAGCAGCCTGCGCAGCGGTTCGTGGCGGTTCCCCGGGTACTTCAGCCGCACCACCGCCAGCACCGCATATCCGGCCCGCTCCAGGTGCACCTGCGCCCGGTAGCCCGTGATCACCTCGGTCGCCTCCAGGCGCCGCACCCGCTCCGTCGTCGCCGACGCGCTCAGGTTCACCCGCCGTGCCAGCTCCGTGAACGCGATCCGGCCGTCCCGCTGAAGCTCATCCAGGATCGCCCAGTCCGTGGAGTCAAGATTCTCGGTCATCCGTCCAGATTACCGGCGTATCCACGGGCCAACCGCCCCTGAACAGGCACGAATCCCTTCTGTCGACCCCGGTGGCCTGGCTAGGCTGATCTGTATGAAGATCGGGGTCAACGTCCTCAATTTCGGGCCCGGCACCGACCCGGGAGCCCTGCGGAACTGGGCTCAGACCGTGGAGGGCCTGGGCTTCGACCTGCTGATGGTCTCGGACCACATCGCCATCACGCCCGACGTCGCCGCGCAGTATCCGGCGCCTTTCTACGAGCCCTTCACCACCTTGTCCTGGCTGGCCGGCCTCACCACCCGGGTGCGTCTCGGTACGACCGTCCTCATCGCTCCGTACCGGCATCCGCTGCTCACCGCCCGGATGGCGGCCAACCTGGACGCACTGAGCGGTGGCCGTCTGGTCCTCGGCATGGGGGTGGGCTGGGCACGGCAGGAGTTCGCCGCCCTCGGGATCCCCTTCGAACGCCGTGGGCGACTGACCGACAGCCACCTGCGGGACATGCGGGCGGCCTGGGCGGACACCGCCGACTACGGGAAGCGGAGGATCCCGGTGTGGGTGGGCGGCAACAGCGACGCGGGACTGCGCCGCGCCGTGCAATTCGGGGACGCGTGGCATCCGCTGCGCTGCACCATGCCGTGGCTGAGCGAAGCCGCGGTCAGGCTGAAGGCGTCAGCCGAGGAGCAGAACCTCCCCGTGCCCGCCCTGGCGCCCCGGATCGCTCTCAGACCCACCGCGGCGCCGGTCAGCGGACCGCAACGACTCGCCGGGGAGGGCACGATGGACCAGATCATGGACGACCTCGAACAGCTGCGGCTGCTGGGAGCCGAGACCGTTGTCCTCGACCCGTACAACGGCGACCCCCGCGAGACCTGCCACCCGCAGGCGGCCCGGCAGGCACTCGCCACGGTGGCCGCGCACTTCCACCCACCCGGCCCGATGACGGAGCAGCCATGACCACACCCGACGACCACGCCCTCCTGAGACAGGCCATCGCACTCGCGGCCAAGGCACGCGCGGGCGGTGACCCGCCGTTCGGGTCGCTGCTTGCGGGCCCGGACGGCACGGTGCTGGCGGAGGAGCACAACACGACGCTCACCGACAAGGACATCACGGCGCACCCGGAGCTGAAGCTCGCGAGGTGGGCCGCGCGGGAGCTGGACCCGGCCACAGCGGCGGGTACCACGATGTACACCAGCTGCCAGCCGTGCGGGATGTGCGAGGCAGCCATCCAGCGGGCCGGGCTACGGCGCGTGGTGTACGCCCTGTCCAACGACCAGCTCCTGGACATCAGGCCGGGCAGTGGTCAGCCTCCCGTGCCACAGCACGGCCCCGCGCTGCTCGACGAGGTACGGGCCGTGGTCGAGGGGTACTACCGCTGAGCACCTTCCGTCCCCGGCGCAGCCCCACACACCGAGGCGGGCGGGGCAACGGCATCCGGCCCGCTGCCCCGCCCGCCCCGCCGCGAAGGGCGATACGCCCTACCGGTCCCCGTCCATCAGCCCGGACTGCACCAGCGGGTTCCCGCGTCGACGGGTGACGAAGACCCCGCGCCCCGGAGGCATCGGGCGCGGTCGTACGTTGCCGAGGATGTCCCCCTCGATGGGGTCGCCCGACAGCATCAGGCCCTGCGCCCCCAGTTCCAGGATGCGCTGCATGAAGGGCTCGTACAGTGCGCGGCCCGCCCCCGCCGTACTGCGGGCGATGATGAACCGCACGCCGACGTCACGGGCGAACGGCAGCATCTCCGTGAGCGCGGCCAGCGGGTTGCCGCTCGACGTCGAGACCAGGTCGTAGTCGTCGACGACCACGTACACCGTCGGGCCGCTCCACCAGCTGCGGTCGCGCAGCTCCTGGGCGGTGACCTCGGGCGAGGGCGTACGACGCTTCATCAGGTCGTACAGCGCGTCCGTGTGGTGCTCCATGTTGTTGGACATGGGTACGTACTCCGCCAGGTGCGTCGCCGGAGTGACGTCCAGGAGCGCTCGCCGGTTGTCGATGACGAAGAACTTGGCGGTGTTCCCGTCGTACCTCTCGGTCAGCTGCTTGATGAGCA
The DNA here is from genome assembly GCF_042749285.1 of Streptomyces sp. NPDC059499. NCBI lineage: Bacteria > Bacillati > Actinomycetota > Actinomycetes > Kitasatosporales > Streptomycetaceae > Streptomyces > Streptomyces sp. NPDC059499. Next base: position 15,923 of record NZ_JBHYTT010000015.1, on the reverse strand, counting down.
GGCGCAGCAGATTCGACTTACCGGACTCGCTCTCGCCGAACACCAGGAAGAACGGGTCGCGCTCGAAGTCGAGGAAGACCGGCTCCAGGTTGTTCTCGTCGATACCGAAGGCGATGCCGCGGTCCGGCTGCGCGTAGCCCGCGGGCAGTTCGCGGACCGGGAGTTCGCGGGGCAGCAGACGCACCGCGGGGGCCGGCGCGGCGGTCCAGTGGCGGGAGACCTCCTGGTTCATGGCCGCCGTGGCCTCGGAGAGGTCGCTGTCGGAGTTGATGCCGTCGATCCGCGGTACCGCGGCCATGAAGTGGAGCTTCTCCGGCGTGAGGCCGCGCCCGGGTACACCGGCGGGCACGTTGACGGCGGCCTTGCGGTCCAGCTCGGAGTCCATGACGTCACCGAGCCGCAGTTCGAGCCGGTTCATCAGGTGGTCCTTCAGGTTGGCCCGGACCTCCATGGAACGCGACGCCGTGACGATCAGGTGGATGCCGTAGCCGAGCCCGCGCTGCGCGATGTCGACGGCAGCCGACTCCAGGCCCTCGTAGTCCGTACGGAAGTTGCCCCAGCCGTCGATGAGCAGGAAGACGTCGCCCCACGGCTGGTCCGTCGCCGAGATGTCACCGCGCGCCCGCAGCCTGCGGAACGTGGCGATCGAGTCGATGCCCGCGCTGCGGAAGTACTCCTCACGGCGCGCCATGATCCCGTACACCTCGGAGACCGTACGACGCACCCGTTCGGGGTCGAGCCGGGACGCGATCCCTCCGACGTGCGGCAGACCGGAGACCGAGGCCAGGCCGCCGCCACCGAAGTCGAGCCCGTAGAACTGGACCTCCTGCGGAGTGTGGGTGAGGGCGAAGCCCGCGATGAGCGTGCGCAGCAGCGTGGACTTGCCCGACTGCGGACCGCCCGTGATCTGCATGTGGCCCGCCGCACCGGAGAAGTCACGGTAGAGCGTGTCGCGCCGCTGCTCGTACGGCTTGTCGACCACGCCCAGCGGGACGACGAGGCGCCCCGAGCCTTCGAACCCGGGCTGGGTCAGCCCGCGGCCCTCGACGGGGGAGAGCCCCGGCAGGAGCTCGTCCAGCGACGGAGGGTTGTCCAGCGGAGGCAGCCACACCTGGTGTGCGGAAGCCCCCCGGCCCTCCAGCCGGCGCACGATCACGTCAAGCACCGTGTCGGCGAGCGCGTCGTCCTCGGCCTTGCGCGCCTCGGGGACGGAGGCCTGCGCCGTCGGCTGTACGTAGCGCACCGGCACCGGAGCCGCGGTGAACAGCACCGGCCTGCGGTCCACCGGCAGAGGGCCGGAGGAAGCGGCAGGCTGGGCGCCCGACCGGTACACCCCGGAGACGTACGCCGCCTTGAAGCGCACCATCTCGTCCGTGCCGTACTTCAGATAGCCCGAACCGGGGACATTGGGCAGGTGGTAGGCGTCGGGCACGCCCAGCGCCGCACGTGACTCGCCCGCGGAGAACGTACGCAGACCGATCCGGTACGACAGGTAGGTCTCCAGGCCGCGCAGCCGCCCCTCCTCGAGGCGCTGCGACGCCAGCAGCAGATGGACGCCCAGCGAACGGCCGATGCGCCCGATCTGCACGAACATCTCGATGAAGTCCGGCTTCGCGGTCAGCAGTTCGCTGAACTCGTCGATGACCAGGACGAGGGAGGGGATGGGCTGCAGTGGTGCACCCGCGGCCCGTGCCTTCTCGTAGTCGTGGATGTTCGCGTAGTTGCCCGCGTCGCGCAGCATCTCCTGGCGGCGGTTGAGCTCACCGCTGATGGAGTCGCCCATGCGGTCCACCAGCGTCAGGTCGTCCGCGAGGTTGGTGATCACCGCTGCGACGTGCGGCATCTGCGCCATACCGGCGAAGGTGGCGCCACCCTTGAAGTCGGCGAGGACGAAGTTCAGCGTCTCCGAGGTATGGGTGACGGCAAGACCCAGTACGAGCGTACGGAGCAGCTCGGACTTGCCGGAACCGGTGGCGCCGACACAGAGGCCGTGCGGCCCCATGCCCTCCTGCGCCGCCTCCTTGAGGTCCAGCATCACCGGGGCGCCGTCCTCGCCCACGCCGATCGGGACCCGGAGCCGCTCCGCCTGCGAGCGGGCCCGCCAGGTCCGGCTCACGTCGACCGACGCGGCGTCACCGAGGTTCAGCAGATCGGTGAACTCCAGGTTGGCGAGGAGCGGTTCGTCGTCGTCCCCGCCCGAGGCGACATGGAGCGGGGCCAGCTGCCGTGCCAGTGCCTCCGCGGCCTCGTGGCTCAGCAGGTCGGGAAGGCCGTCGTACACCAGGCCGTGCCCCGACTCCAGCTGCAGCGAGTGGGGATCCACCACGATGGAGAGGCCGCCGCGCGCTCCGTTGACCTGGCCCGTGACGATCTCGACGACCGTCACACCCTGAAGGCCCTCGGCCGACGCGAGCGCGGACGTGGCCGGTACGGACTCGCCGTCGAGCACGACGACGATGTGCGGCTGGTCGAGGAGCGGCTGACCACCCGGCTGGAAGCGGGGCCGGCCGTCGAAACGACCCGCGAGCATCTCCTCCAGCTCCGCGACATCGGTGGTGAGCAGGCGACGGCTGCCGGCGCCGTCGACGGAGCCCGGCACCTGGACGTGCGGGAGCCACTTCGCCCATTCCCAGCGCGGAGCGGCGCCGCGGCCGGTCGCGACGGCGATGATCAGGTCCTCGGGGGAGTGCAGCGAGGCGAGCGAGCCCACCATCGCGCGGGCGGCGGCACGCGCGGACTCCGCCTCGCCGCTGATCGTCAGGTGGTAGAAGGCACGGAGCGAGACCGCCATCGGCAGCCCGTCCAGCGTGCTGTGGGTCATCAGGAACTGCTGCATCGCCCCGGCGGTCAGCGGCTCCAGTTCGTCGACCGGCGCGGTGTCGGGTGCGACGAGCGGCGTGGCGAGTTCCTGGCTGCCCAGGCCGATGCGTACATGCGCGAAGTCCGCGTCCCCGATACGGCGTTCCCACACCCGGCTGCCCTCGGCGACGAGCGCCCACAGCTGCTCCGGGGACGGGTGGAGATAGAACTGCGCGTCACGCTGTTCCCGGGCGGTCTTCAGTACGACGCGTCTGGTCTGCGTCAGGTACTTCAGGTAGTCGCGCCGCATGTCCGCGAGCTGACCCTGGGTGCCGCGCCGGAAGCGGATGATCATGGCGATCGCCATCGCGATCGTCGACGCGATCATGATCATGCCCATGATCCGCATGATGGGGTTCGGCGTCATGAAGAAGAAGACGACGGAACCACCCATGCCGAGCATGGGCAGCAGCTGCATCATCACCCCCTCCTGCTGCCCGCGAGGCAACTCGGGCGGAGGTTGCAAGTGCACCTGCTCGCCCGGAACTTCGGAGGGGAGGGCCCGCGGTGGGCGCTTGACGACGATCTGGCTCACAGCTCACCAATTCCCTTGCCGGACGGAACTGTTCCTATCGGCGCCCCCGTGGCGACGGGTTCCGTCCGCGGGAGGATCCTACTGGCGTACCCGGTGACCCCAGGGCGGTAGGGTGTCGCGACGGTGTACGCATCCGCTAACTACCGCAAAAAAATGGGTCATTCGGGACGCAGGCGGAGCCCATGATCCAGGGGTGCGTACGTCGGGAGATCCAGGAGAACCATGAGGGGGAGCAGCACGTGACTATGACGGCCCAAACGGCGGCTACCGGATCCGGCCGGACGGGTCCCGGAGTTCCGGCCGGCAACGGAACCGGCTTCTGCCGGATCACGGTCGTCGCGCCCGACGGCCGCGTCGACGTGGCGCTGCCCGAGGACGTCCCCGTCGCCGACCTCTACCCGGAGATCCTCCGCCTCTCGGGGCAGAGCCCCACCCCGGGCGCCCCGGTCGGCTACCACCTGGTGCGCCGTGACGGCACCGTCCTCGACAGCGGACGCACGCTGGCCGGCCAGCGCATCCTCGACGGCGAACTGCTGTCCCTGCGGCCCTTCTCGGAATCGCTGCCCCCCGCGGTCTTCGACGACGTGTCCGACGCCGTCGCCACCGCCGTCGCCCGCGACCGCACCCTCTGGGGCGACAGCCTCATGCGCTCGGCCGGACTCTTCGGCGGATCGGTCCTGCTGGTCCTCCTCGGCTTCGTGCTGTGGACCTCCGACGTCCGGCACGACATGCACGGCCTGCCGGGCATCCTGGCCGCCGTCACCGCCCTGCTCCTCCTCGCGCTGGCCTGCGTGCGCGCGCGTGTCTACGCGGACCGCGGCTCGTCCATCTCGCTGGGGATCGGCGTGCTCACCAACGCGGCGGTCGCCGGGACCGGGCTCCTGCCGCTCAGCGACGGCCAGGGCATCGGCAGGCTCCAGTTCCTGCTCGCCTGCGCGGCCGTGCTGGTGGCGTCGGTGATCCTCATGATCGCCGCACCCGAGGGCGACGGCACGTTCGTCGCATTCGTGTTCGCCTCGGCCATCGGCCTGCTGGTGACCTTCGTCGCGATCATGACCGGCATGGAGCCGGCCGAGACCGCAGCCGTGTGCGCGCCCCTCTCCGTGGGGCTCCTCGCCTTCCTGCCCGGACTCTCCACCCGCTTCGCCCGCCTCCCGATCGGCTTCGAGCCGCCCCGTACCACCACGGGCGACTACGGGGCGTCCGACGCGGCGCCGCAGGGTCCGGTCGACGCCGGCCGCATCGCCGCCCAGGCGCGGCGCGGCCACGAACTGCTCGTCGGTCTGGTCGGCGGATGCGCGCTGGTGGCCGTGGGAGCCGCAGCGGTGCTCGGCTTCTCGGACAGCATCTGGGGCCAGTTGCTGGCGCTCGCCACCGGCATCGCGATGCTGATGCGCGCCCACCTGTTCCGCTACACCGCCCAGGTCGGCTGCGCCCTGGGCGCGGGCCTCGCCGCACTCGTGCTCCTCGGCCTCGGCCTGTCACTCAACCCGCCGGCCGCGCTGATCCGCGAGGCGTTCAAGGGGGACAGCGGCGGACTCGACATCCGTACGATCTGGCTCACCGCCGCGGTCGCCGGTGTTGCCGCGCTGATCACGGCCATAGGGCTGATCGTGCCGCGCAAGGGAGTCACCCCGTTCTGGGGCCGCTTCCTGGAGATCGCCGAGGCGTGCGTACTCCTGACACTGCTGCCGCTGTGCCTCGCCGTCTTCGAGGTCTATCACTCGATCCGCGCACTCACCAGCTGACACCCGTCCGGGGGCGCTCCGAACGGCTGGTACTCTGACCAGTGGCCGTTTGTGTACGCGTCCCCGGATCATTCTGGGGGCTGCGCTCATCGGACCTTCGCCTCCGAGTCATGGAAGCTCCCCTGAGATCAAGACCAGGGGCACTCGTGGGCGCATCGAACATCAAGAGGAGTACGCGTGCCGCTCGACGCCGCTACGAAGAAGCAGATCATGTCCGAGTTCGCCCAGAAGGAGGGTGACACCGGATCCCCCGAGGTCCAGGTCGCCATGCTCTCCCGCCGGATCTCGGACCTGACGGAGCACCTCAAGACGCACAAGCACGACCACCACTCCCGTCGTGGTCTGCTGATCCTGGTCGGCCAGCGTCGCCGCCTCCTTCAGTACCTGGCCAAGAAGGACATCCAGCGCTTCCGTGCGCTCGTCGACCGCCTCGGCATCCGCCGTGGCGCGGCCGGCGGCGCCAAGTAAGGACGCTGTGGGAGGGAGCGGTTCCCCGATTCCAGGGGGCCGCTCCCTTTGCTGTACGTGCGGGACCGGGGTCAAGCTCAGTAACCTGGACGCACGAGAACGAGGAGAGGCGCCTACGGCCGCCGCCGGTCCTCGGTAGTGGCCCCCGGGACAACGCCCGGGAGCTTCGATCGAAGACCGGCCCCGCACACAAAGTGCGCCTCTCCGCACCGTCCTGCGCCACACGGGCGCCAGGACGAAAGACGACGAGTATGGAGAAATCACTAGTGGAGAACGAGACCCACTACGCCGAGGCCGTTATCGACAACGGAACCTTCGGCACCCGCACCATCCGCTTCGAGACGGGCCGCCTCGCCAAGCAGGCCGCAGGCTCCGCCGTCGCGTACCTGGACGACGACACCATGGTGCTGTCGGCCACCACCGCTTCCAAGCGGCCCAAGGACAACCTCGACTTCTTCCCCCTCACGGTGGACGTCGAGGAGCGGCAGTACGCCGCCGGCAAGATCCCCGGCTCGTTCTTCCGCCGGGAGGGCCGCCCCTCCGAGGACGCGATCCTCACCTGCCGTCTGATCGACCGCCCGCTGCGCCCCTCCTTCAAGAAGGGCCTGCGCAACGAGATCCAGATCGTCGAGACGATCATGGCGCTCAACCCCGACCACCTGTACGACGTGGTCGCGATCAACGCCGCCTCCGCTTCCACGATCCTGGCGGGCCTGCCCTTCTCCGGCCCGATCGGCGCCACCCGCGTCGCCCTGATCAAGGGCCAGTGGGTCGCGTTCCCGACGCACACCGAGCTCGAGGACGCCGTCTTCGACATGGTCGTCGCCGGTCGCGTGCTCGAGGACGGCGACGTCGCGATCATGATGGTCGAGGCCGAGGCCACCGAGAAGACCATCCAGCTCGTCCAGGACGGTGCCGAGGCCCCGACCGAAGAGGTCGTCGCCGCCGGTCTCGAAGCCGCGAAGCCCTTCATCAAGGCGCTCTGCAAGGCCCAGTCCGACCTCGCCGCCAAGGCTGCCAAGCCCACCGGTGAGTTCCCGGTCTTCCTCGACTACCAGGACGACGTCCTGGAGGCGCTCACCGGTGCCGTCAGCACCGAGCTCGCCAAGGCGCTCACCATCGCCGGCAAGCAGGAGCGCGAGGCGGAGCTGGACCGCATCAAGGAGATCGCGGGCGAGAAGCTCCTCCCGGCCTTCGAAGGCCGCGAGAAGGAGATCTCCGGTGCCTACCGCGCGCTGACCAAGAAGCTGGTCCGCGAGCGCGTCATCAAGGACAAGGTCCGCATCGACGGCCGTGGCGTCACGGACATCCGTACGCTCGCCGCCGAGGTCGAGGCCATCCCGCGCGTGCACGGCTCGGCGTTGTTCGAGCGTGGCGAGACCCAGATCCTGGGCGTCACCACCCTCAACATGCTCCGTATGGAGCAGCAGCTGGACACCCTCTCCCCGGTGACCCGCAAGCGCTACATGCACAACTACAACTTCCCGCCGTACTCCGTCGGCGAGACCGGCCGCGTGGGCTCGCCCAAGCGCCGCGAGATCGGCCACGGAGCGCTCGCCGAGCGCGCCATCGTGCCGGTGCTGCCGTCGCGTGAGGACTTCCCCTACGCGATCCGCCAGGTCTCCGAGGCGCTGGGCTCCAACGGCTCGACGTCCATGGGCTCGGTCTGCGCCTCCACCATGTCCCTGCTGAACGCCGGTGTGCCCCTCAAGGCCGCCGTCGCCGGTATCGCCATGGGCCTGATCTCGCAGGAGATCGACGGCAAGACCCACTACGTCGCCCTCACCGACATCCTCGGTGCGGAGGACGCCTTCGGCGACATGGACTTCAAGGTCGCCGGTACGAAGCAGTTCGTGACCGCGCTCCAGCTCGACACCAAGCTCGACGGCATCCCCGCCTCGGTCCTGGCCGCCGCGCTGAAGCAGGCCCGTGACGCGCGTCTGCACATCCTGGACGTCATGAACGAGGCCATCGACGTCCCGGACGAGATGTCCCCGAACGCCCCGCGGATCATCACCGTCAAGATCCCGGTGGACAAGATCGGTGAGGTCATCGGCCCCAAGGGCAAGATGATCAACCAGATCCAGGAGGACACCGGCGCCGACATCACGATCGAGGACGACGGCACCATCTACATCGGTGCCCAGCAGGGCTCGCAGGCCGAGGCCGCCCGCGCCACGATCAACGCGATCGCCAACCCGACCATGCCGGAGGTCGGCGAGCGCTACCTGGGTACGGTCGTCAAGACGACCACCTTCGGTGCGTTCGTCTCCCTGATGCCCGGCAAGGACGGCCTGCTGCACATCTCGCAGATCCGCAAGCTCGCCGGTGGCAAGCGCGTGGAGAACGTCGAGGACGTGCTCGGCGTCGGCGCCAAGGTCCAGGTCGAGATCGCGGAGATCGACTCCCGCGGCAAGCTCTCCCTCATCCCCGTCGTCGAGGGTGAAGAGGACGAGAAGAAGGACGACACCGACAAGTGACGTCCCGTAGTTCCGTGACGACGGCCCGCACCTCCTCGGAGGCGCGGGCCGTCGCCCGTACCCAAACGCTTCTCAAGGGCAGCAACGGCATCGGCACGGTCCGCCGCACGGTTCTCCCCGGCGGCCTCAGGATCGTCACCGAGACCCTGCCCTCCGTCCGCTCCGCCACCTTCGGGATCTGGGCCAACGTCGGATCACGCGACGAGACGCCCACCCTGAACGGCGCGACGCACTACCTCGAACACCTCCTCTTCAAGGGCACCGCCAAGCGCAGCGCCCTCGACATCTCCTCCGCGATCGACGCGGTCGGCGGCGAGATGAACGCCTTCACGGCGAAGGAGTACACCTGCTACTACGCGCGGGTCCTGGACACCGACCTGCCGCTGGCCATCGATGTCGTCTGCGACATGCTGACCGGCTCGCTGATCGCCCCCGAGGACGTCGACGCCGAGCGCGGCGTCATCCTCGAGGAGATCGCGATGACGGAGGACGACCCGGGCGACTGCGTGCACGACCTGTTCGCGCACACCATGCTCGGCGACACCCCGCTCGGCCGTCCGGTCCTCGGCACGGTCGACACGATCAACGCGCTGAACCGCGGCCAGATCGCCCGCTTCTACAAGAAGCACTACGACCCCACGAACCTCGTCGTCGCCGCCGCGGGCAACGTCGACCACGCCACGGTCGTACGCCAGGTCCGCAGGGCCTTCGAGCGCGCGGGCGCCCTGACCAGCACCGACGCCGTACCCAGGACGCCGCGTGAGGGCTCCCGCACACTGCGCACCGCGGGCAGGGTCGAACTGCTGAACCGCAAGACCGAGCAGGCCCACGTCGTCCTCGGCATGCCCGGACTGGCCAGGACCGACGAGCGCCGCTGGGCGCTCGGCGTCCTGAACACCGCACTCGGCGGAGGCATGAGCTCACGCCTCTTCCAGGAGGTGCGGGAGAAGCGCGGCCTCGCCTACAGCGTGTACTCGTACACCTCGGGCTTCGCCGACTGCGGCCTCTTCGGCGTGTACGCGGGCTGCCGGCCCAGCCAGGTGCACGACGTCCTCAAGATCTGCCGCGACGAGCTCGACCGTGCGGCGACGGACGGCCTCGGTGACGAGGAGATCAGCCGTGCCGTCGGTCAGCTCGCAGGCTCGACCGTCCTCGGCCTGGAGGACACCGGTGCGCTGATGAACCGCATCGGCAAGAGCGAGCTGTGCTGGGGCGAGCAGATGTCGGTCGACGACATGCTGGCGAAGATCGCGGCGGTCACCCCCGACGAGGTCCGCGCGGTGGCGGCCGATGTCCTCGGACACCGTCCCTCGCTGTCGGTCATCGGGCCGCTCAAGGACAAGCAGGCGGACCGCCTCCACGAAACGGTCGCCTGACCCGGTTTCTCCACCCCTCAGTCAAGGAAGCAGAGCACATGAGCAAGCTGCGCGTGGCCGTTCTCGGCGCCCAGGGACGCATCGGGTCCGAGGCCGTACGAGCCGTCGAGGCCGCCGGTGACATGGAGCTGGTGGCCGCACTCGGCCGCGGCGACAAGCTGGAGACCCTCACGGAAAGCGGTGCGGAGGCCGTCGTCGAGCTCACCACCCCCGCGTCGGTGATGGACAACCTCGACTTCTGTGTCCGGCACGGCATCCACGCGGTCGTCGGTACCACGGGCTGGACCGACGAACGGCTCGCGCAGCTGAACACCTGGCTCTCCGGCTCCCCGGAGACCGGTGTGCTCATCGCGCCGAACTTCTCCATCGGCGCGGTCCTCACCATGAAGTTCGCGGCGCAGGCCGCCCGCTACTTCGAGTCGGTCGAGGTCATCGAGCTCCACCACCCCAACAAGGCCGACGCCCCCTCCGGCACCGCCACCCGCACCGCCCAGCTCATCGCCGAGGCCCGGCGGACGGCCGGCTGCGCCCCGCAGCCGGACGCCACCGCCACGGCACTGGACGGCGCCCGCGGCGCGGACGTCGACGGAGTCCCGGTCCACTCGGTCCGGCTCCGCGGCCTCCTCGCCCACCAGGAGGTCCTGCTGGGCGGCGAGGGTGAGACCCTCACCCTCCGCCACGACTCGCTGCACCACAGCAGCTTCATGCCGGGCATTCTGCTCGGCACCCGCCGCGTGGTGACCACTCCCGGCCTCACCTTCGGCCTGGAACACTTCCTCGACCTGAACTGACTGGGCCCAACCCCATGCGCGCAAAGCTCACGTACGCCGTCACCGCTGCCGTCCTGGTCTTCTACTTCGTCCTGGCCGGCAGCCGCGGCGTCCTCCTCATCCGGCACGGCACGCTGCTCACGGTCACCTTCGGCGTGGCGGTGCTGATCCTGCCGGTGATCGGGATCTGGTTCCTCTGGAAGAACACCCAGTTCGTCCGCAGGGCCAACGCCCTCGCGGCGGAGCTGGACGCGGAGGGCGGCCTCCCCGTCGACGAGCTGCTGCGCACCCCGTCCGGGCGTATCGACCGGGACTCCGCCGACGCCGTGTTCACACAGCGCCGCGAGGAGACCGAGGACAGCCCGGACGACTGGCGCTGCTGGTTCCGGCTGGCCGTCGCCTACCAGGACGCCAGGGACACCCCACGGGCCCGCAAGGCGATGCAGCGCGCCATCGCCCTGCACGCGAACAAGCCGGTACGCGCCTGAGCGGCGCCGTACCGGCTTGTCGGCGGGGTCTGCGGCCCCGGCTGTGCGGTCAGGATCAGTCCGTGCGGTACTCGTCGCCCCAGGCCTCGATCGTGTCGGTGGCACGCTCGAACGCCTCGCCACGGGCCAGGAAGTCCGCGTTGTGGTCCGTGACCAGCGGCGGCAGCGCCTCGCCGCCCTTGCGCACCACGACAAGGGCCTGGCCCTGGACGGTCCGCGGGAATCCCAGCCACCGCACCGGCTGCTGGACCGTGCGGACCGACGCGGCCTGGTCCCACGGCACCGTCGTCGTCAGGAAGAAGCCCACCCGCCGCACACCGTGCCGGCTGACCCAGGCACCGACCCGCAGCAGCCGCAGCGCGCAGGTGATCAACAGCCCGGCGAGCACGAAACACGCGCCGGCGGCGGAGATCGATCCGGCCAACGAGATGATCATGGCCGCGAGCAGCACGAAGGACGCGAGCAGCAGCACGGTGGCCGCGGCTGCGACCCGCCACGGGCCGGGACGGTAGGGCCGCCGCCAGCTGTCGTGGTCGTCGAACGGCAGCGCGATGTCCTCTGCGCCCGCGTCGAATGCGCGGTCGGCCGTCAGAAAGGGCAGGGGCACGACTGATCCTCACTCACAAGCACGCTCGATTGCTGTGCCCGGTGAGGCTACCGAGCACCCCACCGGCCGACCACCCCAGGGGGCCCGTACGGCTCAGCGGTGCCGGGACGCCTCGGACTTCTGACCGTGCGTCGGCGTCTGGTCGGTGCTGAGGGCGGGGACGCCGAACAGCAGCGATCCCGCGAGGCCCGCGACCACCGTCAGCCCGACGAGGGAACGGCCGACCCACTGGGACACGCTGGCAGGCTCCCGGGGCGGCGGAGTGACATTGCTGCGGAACCTGTCGGCCTCGGCAACGAACGAGAACGGGACGGATTCACGCCGGCGGAACATGAGGTAACTCTCCTTGAACTCTGTAGCGGGTGCTGCTAATGAGTCAGACGTACGGGAGAGGCGATCGGTGCCCCGAATCGCCGAACGGGTCCAAGAATTCCTGCGGACGGATGCGCGTCCCCCGAACGGATGCGCTCGGACGGGCGCCTTCCCGGCAGTGGCCGGATAATGCGCCCCCGGCCGGGCCCGTAGAGTGGACGCCGCCCGAGCGACGCCATTGGAAGGACCCCCGCCGGTGACCGACACCCCCGAGCCCACGAAAGCTCACTTCCGCAGCGATGTCACCGTTGACCTGGTGAAATCTGCCGCCAGCGACTCCGACGTGCTGTTCGCGGCCCGTGTGTCCACGGCCGGTGAGCAGTCCCTGGAGGAGGTCACCAAGGACCCCGAGCGCTCCAAAGGGCTCATCAATTACCTGATGCGGGACCGGCACGGAAGCCCGTTCGAGCACAACTCGATGACCTTCTTCATCAGCGCCCCGATCTTCGTGTTCCGCGAGTTCATGCGGCACCGCGTGGGCTGGTCGTACAACGAGGAATCGGGCCGCTACAGGGAGCTCGAGCCGGTCTTCTACGTCCCGGGGGAGTCCCGCAAGCTCATCCAGCAGGGCCGCCCCGGCAAGTACGAATTCGTCGAGGGCACCCCGGAGCAGCACGAGCTCACGAGCCGCGCCATGGAGAACTCCTACCGGCAGGCGTACGACGCCTACCAGGAGATGCTCGCCGCAGGAGTCGCCCGCGAGGTCGCCCGTGCGGTACTCCCGGTCGGGCTCTTCTCCACGATGTACGCCACGTGCAACGCCCGCTCGCTGATGCACTTCCTCGGCCTGCGCACCCAGCACGAACTGGCGAAGGTCCCGTCCTTCCCGCAGCGCGAGATCGAAATGGTCGGCGAACAGATGGAGCAGCACTGGCAGCAGCTCATGCCGCTCACTCATGCCGCCTTCAACAAAAACGGACGGGTAGCCCCGTAGGCGGTGTCCGTATTGCGGCGTTTCGTGAAGTTCATCTAGGCTGATCAAACGGACCCGGTACTGCCTGAACCCCCGAGCAGGCAGTGCCGGGCTCCACTTCCCCGTCCCCCCGAGGGACCACGGCGCTCCGAGCAACGAGTAGCGTGTTACCCATGGCTCCGATCTCCACTCCGCAGACCCCCTTCGGGCGGGTCCTCACCGCTATGGTCACGCCCTTCACGGCGGACGGCGCACTCGACCTCGACGGTGCCCAGCGGCTCGCCGCCCATCTGGTGGACGCAGGCAATGACGGCCTGGTCGTCAACGGCACCACCGGCGAGTCCCCGACCACCAGCGACGCGGAGAAAGACCAGCTCGTCAGGGCTGTACTCGAAGCCGTGGGTGACCGGGCCCACGTCGTCGCCGGCATCGGCACCAACGACACCCGCCACAGCATCGAGCTGGCCCGCACCGCGGAGCGCTCCGGCGCCCACGGCCTCCTCGCCGTCACGCCGTACTACAACAAGCCGCCGCAGGAAGGTCTCCTGCGTCACTTCACCGCCATCGCGGACTCCACCGGACTGCCGGTGATGCTCTACGACATTCCCGGCCGCAGCGGTGTGCCGATCGACACAGAGACGCTGGTACGGCTGGCCGAGCACCCCCGTATCGTCGCCAACAAGGACGCCAAGGGAGACCTGGGCCGCGCCAGCTGGGCGATTTCCGAGTCCGGACTCGCCTGGTACTCAGGTGACGACATGCTGAACCTCCCGCTGCTCTCGGTCGGTGCCGTCGGCATCGTCTCCGTCGTCGGCCACGTCGTCACCCCTGACCTGCGCGCGCTCATCGAGGCCTACCTCGGCGGCGACGTACAGAAGGCCACCGAGATCCACCAGAAGCTGCTCCCGGTCTTCACCGGGATGTTCCGCACCCAAGGTGTGATCACCAGCAAGGCCGCACTCACCCTGCAGGGCCTGCCCGCCGGCCCGCTGCGCCTCCCTCTGGTGGAACTCACCGCACAGGAGACGGCCCAGCTCAAGATCGATCTGGCTGCCGGCGGGGTACAGCTGTAACCACGGACTTCACAACTGAATACGCGAGGCAACTCGCAACAGAAACACCACCTGACAACAGCAAGTGCACGAATGACATGCGCGCCACGTGCCCTCAGCGGTACGTGGCGCGCGTGGTAAGGAGAGTCTTTTGAGTCATCCGCATCCTGAACTCGGTACCCCGCCGAAGCTCCCGAAGGGCGCCCTGCGGGTCACCCCGCTCGGCGGCCTGGGCGAGATCGGCCGCAACATGACGGTGTTCGAGTACGGCGGACGCCTGCTCATCGTCGACTGCGGTGTCCTCTTCCCCGAGGAGGAGCAGCCCGGCATCGACCTGATCCTGCCGGACTTCACCACCATCAGGGACCGCCTGGACGACATCGAGGGCATCGTCCTCACGCACGGCCACGAGGACCACATCGGTGCCGTCCCCTATCTGCTCCGGCTGAAGGCGGACATCCCGCTCATCGGTTCCAAGCTGACCCTCGCGCTCATCGAGGCCAAGCTCCAGGAGCACCGGATCCGTCCCTACACCCTTGAGGTGGCCGAGGGACAGCGTGAGCGCATCGGCGTCTTCGACTGCGAGTTCATCGCGGTCAACCACTCCATCCCGGACGCCCTCGCGGTGGCCATCCGCACCCCTGCGGGCATGGCCGTCGTGACCGGCGACTTCAAGATGGACCAGCTGCCGCTGGACGGCCGTCTCACCGACCTGCACGCCTTCGCCCGGCTGAGCGAGGAGGGCATCGACCTCCTTCTCTCCGACTCGACGAACGCCGAGGTCCCCGGCTTCGTGCCGCCGGAGCGGGACATCTCGAACGTCCTGCGCACGGTGTTCGCGAACGCCCAGAAGCGCATCATCGTGGCCAGCTTCGCCAGCCACGTCCACCGCATCCAGCAGATCCTGGACGCCGCCCACGAGTACGGCCGCCGCGTCGCCTTCGTCGGACGCTCGATGGTCCGCAACATGGGCATCGCCCGTGATCTGGGCTATCTGAAGGTCCCCGCGGGCCTGGTCGTCGACGTCAAGACGCTGGACGACCTGCCCGACGACGAGGTCGTGCTGGTCTGCACGGGTTCGCAGGGCGAGCCGATGGCGGCCCTGTCCCGGATGGCCAACCGCGACCACCAGATCCGGATCGTCCCGGGCGACACGGTGATCCTCGCGTCGTCCCTGATCCCGGGCAACGAGAACGCGGTCTACCGCGTGATCAACGGTCTGACCCGCTGGGGCGCCAACGTCGTCCACAAGGGCAACGCCAAGGTGCACGTCTCCGGCCACGCCTCGGCCGGCGAGCTGCTGTACTTCTACAACATCTGCAAGCCGAAGAACCTCATGCCGGTCCACGGCGAATGGCGCCACCTCAGGGCCAATGCGGAACTCGGCGCGTTGACGGGCGTACCCAAGGACCACATCGTCATCGCCGAGGACGGCGTCGTCGTCGACCTCATCGACGGCAAGGCCAAGATCGTCGGCAAGGTCCAGGCGGGCTATGTGTACGTCGACGGCCTCTCGGTCGGCGATGTCACGGAGACGTCCCTCAAGGACCGCCGCATCCTCGGTGACGAGGGGATCATCTCGGTCTTCATCGTGGTCGACAGCTCCTCGGGCAAGATCGTGGGAGGCCCCCACATCCAGGCCCGCGGCTCGGGTATCGACGACGGTGCGTTCACCGCCGTGGTGCCCAAGGTCGAGGAAGCGCTCAACAAGTCGGCCCAGGACGGAGTGATGGAGCCGCACCAGCTCCAGCAGCTGGTCCGCCGCACGGTGGGCAAGTGGGTCTCCGACACCTACCGCCGGCGCCCGATGATCCTTCCGGTCGTCGTCGAGGTCTGACCTCAAGGGCACCAACCAGGAGCGGGGCGCCTCGATTTGCATCGGGGCGCCCCGCTCCAGTACGTTTACGGCTCCGCCTGACCGGGAAGCACCGCGCGCAGCCATGCGCGGGGAGCGCACCGTACGGGGCGGGAATTCCGACTCAGAATCTCTGATAAAGTCGGATCCGCCGAAAGGCAAAGGCCAGTCCACAGGCCACTGGAATCAAATTCGGACCGGAAACGGAACGGAAAAGAGTCTGGTAAAGTTGGAATCGCTGGAAAGGGAAACGCGAAAGCGAAGAACTGGAAAGCGCAGTAACAATTCTCCTGCTTCGCAGGGGGCCCGCTTCGACCGGGAATCGGACACGAAAGAGTCTGATAGAGTCGGAAACGCAAGAACGAAGGGAAGCGCCCGGAGGGCCCCGGTGAAACGGGAC
>NZ_JBHYTT010000014.1:123089-202803 GCF_042749285.1 Streptomyces sp. NPDC059499 | reverse complement strand
CTCGGCAACACACCATGCCGAATCGCCTGCACCATCTTGATGACACCCGCCACACCCGCCGCAGCCTGCGCATGACCGATGTTCGACTTCAACGAGCCCAACCACAGCGGCTGGTCCTGTGCACGGCCCTGCCCATAGGTCGCCAACAGCGCCTGCGCCTCGATGGGGTCACCCAGCGTCGTCCCGGTGCCATGGCCCTCCACCGCGTCGACCTCGGCGACCGACAGCTCTGCGCCCGCCAGCGCCTCGCGAATCACCCGCTCCTGCGAGGGGCCGTTCGGCGCCGTCAGACCGTTCGACGCACCGTCCTGGTTGACCGCCGACCCGCGGACGACCGCCAGAACCTCGTGCCCCAGCCTCCGTGCGTCCGAAAGCCGTTCGAGGAGCAGTACGCCGGCGCCCTCGGACCAGGCAGTGCCGTCGGCAGCCTCGGCGTAGGGCTTGCATCGGCCGTCTGCTGCCAGGGCCCGCTGCCGGGAGAACTCCACGAAGGACGTGGGCCGGGACATCACTGCCACGCCGCCGGCCAGGGCCATCGCGCACTCGCCGTTACGCAGCGCCTGCGCCGCAAGATGCAGCGCCACCAAGGACGACGAGCACGCCGTGTCCACCGTGACGGCAGGGCCCTCCAGACCCAGCGTGTACGCCACACGCCCCGACGCCACACTGCCTGCGTTCCCCGTGCCCAGATAGCCCTCGAGGCCGTCGGGGACGCGGGCGAGCCCGGTGGCGTAGTCGTGGTACATCACGCCGGTGTAGACGCCGACGCTGCTTCCGTGCAGCGAGGTGGGGTCGATGCCCGCGCGCTCGAACACCTCCCACGACACCTCCAGCAGCAGCCGCTGCTGCGGATCCATCGCCAGCGCCTCACGCGGGGATATGTCGAAGAATCCCGCGTCGAAGGAGCCTGCGTCGTGCAGGAAGCCACCGTGTCTGGCGTACGACGTGCCCGCGTGCTCAGGGTCCGGGTCGTAGATGCCCTCCAGGTCCCAGCCCCGGTCGGCGGGGAACGGGGAGATCGCGTCCACACCGTCGGTGACGAGTCGCCACAGGTCGTCGGGGGACGTGACTCCGCCCGGCAGCCGGCAGCCCATGCCCACGATGGCGATGGGGTCGTCGCTCGGGTCCGTGCGACGGGCGCGGACAGCGGGTGCGGCGGCCGAAGCGCGGCCGAGGTGGTGGCCGCCGAGGAGTCGCACGCGGAGGTGGCGGGCGACCGCTGCGGGGGTCGGGTGGTCGAAGGCCACGGTGACCGGGAGGTGCAGGCCGGTGGCCGAGGTGAGGCGGTTACGCAGTTCGACGGCGCTCAGTGACGTGAATCCGAGGTCCTTGAACGGCCGGTCGGCCCGTACGGCGTCCCCGGGTACCTGCTGTATCCGGCCGACCTCGTTGCGAACGAGGTCGAGAAGGACACGGTCCTGGTCGGCCTCGGCGAGACCGGTGACGAGCCCGCGCAGTTCCGCCGATGTCGTGTTGTCCGGTGCGGAGTTGCGTGCGGGGGCATCGATCAGACCGCGCAGGGGCGGCGCAATGGTCGCGGGGTCCAGGGTGGTGCCGCCGAGGGCCTCGTTGTCCAGACGCATCACGATGAGGGACGTCCGGTCGGCGAGGTGCGCGGCGTCGAACATCGCTGTGCTCTGCTGCTCGGTGAGACGTCCGAGACCTGTCGGGGCGGCCCTGCCGTCTCCTTCGTACGGGCCGGTGCGCAGCGAAAGGGCGGGCAGTCCGCGGGCTGCCCTGTGCTGGACGAGGGAGTCGAGGAACACGCCGGCTGCCGCTTCCTCGGCGTCGTCGGACGAGCCGAGCACACCGGTGGCCGAGGAGTGGACGACGAAGGCGGACAGGTCGGTGTCCACGGTGAGTTCGTGGAGGTTGAGCGCGCCTTCCAGGGTGGCTTTCAGGCCGGGGGAAACCGCGCCCGGTGTGTGGACGACGGCGTCCGGCCGGTGCCCCGGGCGGGACACCAGGGTGGCGAGAGCACTGCGGTCGGCGATGTCGCAGGCCGCGAGGTTCACCTCGGCGCCGTGCGCGGTCAGTTCGGCCGCGAGTGCGGCGGCCGTACGGTCCGCTGCGCCCCGCTCGCTGATGAGGAGCAGGCGGCGGACACCATGGCCGCCGACGAGGTGACGGGCCACGGTGGCTGCGGTCGGGCCGTCGGCACCGGTGACGAGCACCGTCCCCCGGGGGGCGGAGGTGGCGGGCTGCTCGGGATCGGCGACCGCGGACACCCGTGAGGCCCTCGGGCGCAGGGGGACGCCCGAACGTACGACGACCTGGGGTTCTCCGGAGGCCACCGCGTCGGCCAGGGCGGGCGACGGGTCGTCGTCCTCGATGTCCAGGTCGATGAGGACGAGCCGGCCGGGGTGCACGGCCTGGGCGCTGCGGACGATGCCCCACAGGGGTGCCTGGATCAGGTCGGTGACGTCGTCCTCGGCCCCGACGGCGACGGCTCCTCGGGTGGCGATGACGAGGGTGGAGGCGGATGTGCGGTCGTCGGCCAGCCACGCCTTCAGTTGCGCGCCGAGTGCGCGGACGGTGTCCTGTACCGCTTCGGCGAGCGGGCCGGACCTGCGGACTCCTGCTCCGCAGGACAGCACGGCCACGTCCGGGACCTGGGTGTCGGCGTCGGCGGTATCCCGCAGTGCGTCAAGCGTCGGGTACCGGCCTACGGTCTGTCCGAGCGCGCGCAGATGACCTGCGACGCCGAACGCGTCGGCGCCGATGACGGCCCAGTTGCGGGCGGGCGACTGCGGTACGGGGACGGAGGACAGGGGTATCCAGTCGAGCCGGAAGAGCTGCTCGTAGTGGCTGCCGTTGGCGGCGCGCAGCCTGGCGGGCCTTTCGAGGAGCACATGGCGGGTGATCTTGCCGGATGCCGTGCGGGGAATCCGGTCGATCTCGTAGAGCTCCTCCGGCACCTTGAAGTAGGAGAGCCGGTCGCGGCAGGCCGTCAGGAGTGCCTCGGGGTCGAGGCCTTCGGGACCGGGTACCAGGAAGGCCACCGGTACTTCCCCGAGGACGTCGTGGGGTTTGCCCACGACGGCCACGTCGGCGACCCCGGGGACGGAGCGCAGCACCTCCTCGACCTCTCCGGGGTGGATGTTCTCGCCACCGCGGATGATGAGTTCCTTGATGCGGCCGGTGATCGTGAAGTAGCCGGCGCCGTCCCGCCGGGCCAGGTCGCCGGTGTGGTACCAGCCGTGCCGCAGGGCTTCCGCGGTTGCCTCCGGCTGGTTGTGGTAGCCGAGCATGACGCTCGGACCCCGGACCCAGACCTCCCCCTCCTCGCCCTCGGCGGCGTCGAGACCGGTCTCCGGGTCGACGATGCGCACGCCCAGGCCCGGCACGGGCAGTCCGCAGGAGCCTTCGACCCGCGCGCCGGTGGGCCAGTTGATGGTGATGGAGCCGCACGTCTCGGTGCTGCCGTACGCGTCCAGCAGGGGTGCGGCGAACGCCTCCTCGAAGGACCGGCGCAGCGCCGCGGTGGTGACGGCACCGCCGACCAGGCACATGCGGAGGTCGGGGGCGTCGAACTCTTCCTCCTTGGCGGCGCGCACCAGTTGGTGGTACATCGTGGGGACCCCGGCCAGGAACGTCGAGGATTCCTCGCGCAGGGCGTCGAGTACATCCGCTGCGGCGAACCCGTCGACGATGCGCGCGGTGGCTCCCACCGCCGTGACGCCCAGTACACAGACGATGTGGGAGAGGCTGTGGAAGAGGGGCAAGGGCCACAGGACCCGGTCGTCGGCGCTGAGTGCGGGGATGGGCGCGTAGCAGGCGGCCACGGACCAGAGGCAGTTGCGCTGGGTGGACAGGACTCCCTTGGGCCTGCCCGTGGTACCGGAGGTGTAGAGCATCCAGGCGGGGTCGTCGAGGCCGAGGTCGTCCCGGGCGGGGCTTGCCGGGGTGGTCGTCGCGAGTTCCTCGAAGGAGTCCGTGCCGGGGGGCACGCCCACGTCGCCGGTGACCAGGATCCGCAGGTCGGTCCGGCTGCCCAGGAGTGTGGCGAGCTGCTCCGCGTGGGTGGGGTCCGTGATCACGGCGCGTGCGCCGCTGTCGTCGAGGAGGTACGTCAGCTCGGCTTCGGTGACTCTCGGGTTCAGGGGTACGCCGATCACACCGGCCCGGGTGAGGGCCAGGTAACTCTCCACCGTCTCCACGCTGTTGCCGAGCAGGATGGCCGCACGGTCGCCGGGGTGCAGGCGGCGTCCGGCGAGATGCCCGGCGAGGCGTCGGGTGCGCAGTTCGAGGTCGGCGTACGTCACGCTCCGCACGGAGTCGCGGAAGGCCACCTTGTCACCGAATTCACGGGCGTGTTCCGCCAGCAGTTCGGGCAGCGGTCGAATGAGCTCCGTACGCAACATTGCCTTCACATCCCTTGATAGCGTGGAACGCCTCGACAATTACGCCGTCGTACGGCAACACATGCGACATGCCATGTGCGGTGCCACGGGCGGCGACGTGCAGGGCACCGCGCAGGGCGAAAAATAAAGGGTGGGCAAAGCTCACAGAACCGCCCGGCATATTGTCGTTCGCACTCCCAGTGTTGTCGCGCGGGAGACCGGACATTCCCCTAACCAACCCCCTAGGGCAGCCCTTACTGGGGAGGGGTGCCGTAAAAGACGTGTGGCCCCGGCACTCGGAAGTGCCGTGGCCACCGTGGGGAGGAGAATGCCTGGCGCCGGCGGGTCAGGCCGCCAGTACCTGGGGACACAGCCGCAGAAGGTCCGCGGGGGTGCGGAGGACCGCGTCCGGCCGTTCGGCGAGCAGTGCGGGCTCGTCGGTCTCGCCCCACAGGGCGGCCACCGCGGTGACCTCGGCCCCGCGGGCGCTGGCGAGGTCGGTGACGGCGTCGCCGACCATCATCGCCTCCGCTGCGGGCACATCGAGCAGGTCCAGTGCGTGCAGAACAATGTCGGGCGCCGGTTTGGCGTGCGCCACCTCGTCGGATCCGATGACGTGCTCGAACGACCCGAGCAGTCCCAGCCGGTCGAGCAGGGAGCGGGCGCGCGGACCGCTCTTGCCGGTGGCGACGGCGAGCCTCAGTCCGCGCCGGTTCAGCTCCGGCAGCAGCTCGCGTACGCCGTCGAAGACGGTCACCTGGCCGGCGAGCCGGTAGCTCTCCCGGACGAACGGCTCCTCCAGTTCGGTCGGCAGGCCCATGATGCGCATGATGTCGGGGAAGTACCGGCCGAGATGACGGCTGTACTCCTCGAAGGGTGCCTGGCCGTCACCGACGACTTCGGCGTACGCGGTCAGGAACGCCTGGCGCATCACCGCGAAGCTGTCCACGATCACACCGTCGAGATCGAAGATCACCGCGCGGGGTACGGCCGCGCGCGTCGTAGGAGTCGTGGAGGGCGGATGGAGCGGGGCGGACATGTGATCTCCGTACGTTGCTCGGACGGCCTGTGGTGGGGCCGTACCTGGTCGGACGGCCTGCGGTTCGGCCGTATCCGGTCGGACCGTGCTCGGTTCGTGCCTCAGTGCGCGCCATGACCGGCCGGGAGCGGGCGGCGTTGTCCCGCGGTGCGGGCCGACGCGTAGAGCTGTTCGATGACGCCGATGGTCTGCCGGGCCTGAGCCACGCCCGCTCCTCGGCTCCGGGGGTCGGTGAGCCTGTCCCGCAGGTCGTCGAGCTGGCGTGCGTACTCGGCGCCGATCGGCTCGGAGGTCAGGGGCACCTCGACGGTGACGCCGTCCCCGGTTCGGGTCAGCACTGAGCCCTGCCGGTTGGGACTGAATCCGAAGGTGCAGGTCAGGGTGGCAGTGCTGGCGCTTCCCTCGACGGTGATACGGGTGATGTCGCGCGCTTCGTGCGAGGCCCAGCTCGCGCGCAGCGCCACCGATACACCCTCCTCGGTGACCAGGAAGCCCCGCGCCGTGTCCTCCACGTCTCCCTCGTCGCCGGGGGCGGGGGTGGCGCCGGAAGCCTCGGTGTGCTCCTCGCCGTCCCGGCGCCAGGACGCTCGGCGTGAGCCGCTGTTGACGAAGTCGTCGGACACCGTCCCGACGACCTGTTCGAAGTTCACCGGTCCGAGGAGCGATCCGACCGTGTCCAGGAGATGCCAGCCCAGGTCGACGAGTGCTCCGCCGCCCGAGAGCCGCCGGCTGGTGAACCAGCCACCGGCGTCCGGCACGCCACCGGCACGCACCCAGGCCACATCGATGTGCCGGATCGGGCCGAGCCCGGCGGCGAGGTCGTGCAGCGCCCGCACGTCGTTGCGGTACTTGGCCGCGCTGCCCGCGAGCAGGACGCCGCCGCCGGCCCGTTCGGCCTCGGCGAGCTGGTCCGCCTCGGCAACGCTCAGGCAGACCGGCTTCTCCAGGAACACCGGGATGCCCCGGTGCAGCAGCCGGGTGGCGACCGGGGCGTGCAGGTGGTTGGGCACGGCCACGACGGCGAGGTCGGTGGTGGCCGGGTCCAGGTCCACATCTTGGACGAGCACCAGGGGGCTGCCGTCACCCGCGAACCGGTCGCGGATCGACCGGTCGGGTTCGACGACAGCCGTCACTTCGTACAGCGGGTGCTTGTCCAGGCGGGGCCAGAAGATCGATCTGCCTGCCCAGCCAAGCCCTACCAGGGCGACCCTCACCGGGCGTTCGCGTTCCCCGGAGGCGGTCATGCGGCGGCCAGGACGTCGGCGACGATCTCTGCGGTCCGGTGGATGTTCTGCTCGGTGCCCAGCAGGGTTCGGTGGTGCAGCCAGATGCCGTCCTGGGTGAGGGCCTCG
Organism: Streptomyces sp. NPDC059499; assembly: GCF_042749285.1. Taxonomy (NCBI): domain Bacteria; kingdom Bacillati; phylum Actinomycetota; class Actinomycetes; order Kitasatosporales; family Streptomycetaceae; genus Streptomyces; species Streptomyces sp. NPDC059499. Next base: position 196,069 of record NZ_JBHYTT010000014.1, on the reverse strand, counting down.
GTGTTGGGGCAGCGGCGGGCGAGCTCGTCCACCGACTCCTGCGGAGCCCCGGTCTCCCAGAATCCGTCGGACCGGTAGATCGCCCGGAAGACGACGAAAGCGGGCAGTCCTCGGGCGATGAGTTCGTCGACGAGCGCGTTGCGCCGTTCCTCCGTGATGCCCGGGATGCGGAACATCGCCATGTAGTGGGGTATCCGGTCGGCACGCTCGTCACGGCCCTGCGGCACCACGCCGGGTATCTCGGACAGCAGCCGCTTCAGAAGCGGCGACCGCTGCTCCCGCGTGGCGATCTGGCTGTCCAAGCGGCGCAGTTGGGCACGCAGGACACTGGCCGAGAACTCGTTGAGCCGGAAGTTCGAGCCCGAGGTGCGGTGGAAGTACTTGCGGTCGCTGAAGGGCCGCCCGCAACTGTGCCGCAGGAATGCCTCCTCGTAGGACGCGTTGTCCGGGAAGGTGACCGCTCCGCCCTCCCCCGCGGTCATCAGCTTGCCGTTCTGGAAGCTGAAGGCGGCGATCGATCCCAGTTCGCCGACCTTCCGGCCGCGCCACTGTGCCCCGTGGGCGTGTGCGGCGTCCTGGATGATCGGCACGCCGCTGTCGGCAGAGAGCTTCTCCAGCGCGTCCATGTCGGCGAGGTGGCCGGCCATGTGAACCGGCATGATCGCCCGCGTGCGCTCGGTGATGGCCGCCTCGGTCGCGGCGACGTCGAGGCAGTAGGTGTCGAGGTCGACGTCGACGGGAACGGCGACTGCGCCCAGCCGCTGTGCGGCCTGGGAGGACGAGATGAAGGTGAACGCGGGCACGATGACCTCGGTCCCGGGTCCCACTCCGAGCACCTGGAGCGCGAGCTCCAGTGCGTGCGTTCCGTTGGTGACGGCGAGCGCCCGCTCGGCGCCGTGATAGTCGGCGAACTCCTTCTCGAACGAGTCGACCTCGCTGCCGCCCATGCGCCACCACTGGCCCTGTTCGAGCGCACGGATGAGACCTTCACGTTCCTCGGCGTCGTACTGCGGCCACTCCGGGAACTCCGGAGCCGGATACTCGATCGCGCCCATAATTCCGCTGCCTTTCTTGTCGAGGATGCGGATTTCAGCACGCTAACCCACGGAATGACGGGCCGTCACTTCCCCTAACCACCCCCCTATATTTCTCCAGTCCCGTGTTCATTCCGTTCGTTTTGCATGAGCCGGTAAGCGCAGCTGTTATAACGGGGACATGACCGATCTGCTTTTGTTGAACGGACCGAATCTGGGGATACTCGGCCGCCGCGAGCCGGAGATCTACGGCACCGACACGCTCGCGGATATCGAGGAGTCCGTTGCCCGGGAAGTCGCGGGACGCGGCTGGAAGGTCGTCTCCGTGCAACGCGAGTCCGAGGGCGAACTGATCCAGGCGGTGCAGGACGCGTACGACACGGTCGGGGCGATCATCAATCCCGGCGCCCTGATGATCGCCGGCTGGAGCCTGCGTGACGCCCTGGCCTCGTACCCCCGCCCGTGGATCGAGGTCCACCTGTCGAACGTGTGGGCCCGTGAGAGCTTCCGGCACGCGTCGGTGCTGGCACCGCTCGCCGACGGGGCGATCGTCGGCCTGGGTGCCGACGGCTACCGGCTGGCGGCGCAGGCCCTGCTGGCCAAAGTGCCCGCCTGAGGACGGCAACCGAAACCACGGACAGAGCGATCGGGAGTCGTCATCGGGTACTTGGGAATCGACGTGGGCGGCACCAAGGTCGCCCTTCGCATAGAGGGCGACGGCGCACGGGCCGTGGGGTCGGTCTTCCGGTGGCCCCCGGTGTCGCCGTCCGCTCCGCATCGTTCCGCCACGGAACGGGATCTGGCGTCCCTGGCCCGCCACGTCGGCCTGTTGCGGGCGGAATGGGGAGGGCCCGTCCGGTCCGTCGGGGTCGCCATGCCCGCGACGGTGGATGGCGAGGGCCGCGTCCTCACCTGGCCGGGCCGCCCGCACTGGACGGGACTCGGGCTGCACGAGGAACTGCGGGGCCTGATTCCCGGGGCGGCGGTCCGGTTCGCGGACGACGGGGATCTGGCGGCCCTGGCCGAGGCGGGCCGGGCCGGTTGCCGGAATCTCGTGTACCTCGGGGTGGGTACGGGCATCGGCGGCGGAGTCGTCGTGGACGGCCGGACCGTTCCCGGACCGGGCCGGGGGTCCTGCGAGGTCGGGCACATCGTCGTGGACCGTGCGGGCCCACGCTGCGACTGCGGGCGGCACGGCTGTGTGCAAGCGCTGGCGTCCGGCCCTGCGACGCTGCGCCGGGCGGCGACACTGCTGGGCGGGCCGGTCGACTTCGACGCCCTGCGGAACGGTTTCGCAGCCGGGGCCGGATGGGCGGTGTCCGCCGTGCAGGAGAGCGGTGAGGCCCTCGCGACGGCCGCGGTCAGCCTGTGCGAGCTCACCCACCCCGAACGGGTCCTGATCGGTGGCGGTTTCGCCTCCGGACTACCGGGGCTCGTCACGGTCGTCACCGAGCACACCCGGCGGCTGGCGAGGCCGGGGGTGCCTCCCGTCCCGGTAGGGGAAGCAGCACTGGGCGGACTCTCCTCACTGTACGGAGCCGTGTCCCTGGCCCGCGGGCGATAACGGCGGGCCGCCACCCTCATCCGTCGCACGCACACAGAACTCAGCGATCGGCACTCAGGACAGACAGAGTCGGAGGAATCGCATGACCACCACACCGGCCGTGGCGCCTCGGCGCATCCATGTGCCCCTGCCCGATCGCGGGTACCTCGTCCATATCGGCCCCGGGGTGCGTCATTCGCTCGCCGAGGTCGTGGCCGGGATCGGAGCGAGGCGGGTGGCCGTGGTCACGGCCAGACCGCCGGAGTGGACGCCGGACCCGGGCGTCCCGTCCCTGGTCGTACCCGCCCGGGACGGTGAACGGGACAAGTCGTTGACCTGGGTGGAGGAACTCTGCTCCCGTTTCGCCGAGTTCGGTCTCAGCAGGTCGGACGCCGTCGTCTCGTGCGGTGGTGGCACGACCACCGACGCGGTGGGACTCGCGGCGGCGCTCTACCACCGCGGCGTGCCGGTCATCCATCTGCCCACGTCCCTGCTGGCGCAGGTCGACGCCAGTGTCGGCGGGAAGACCGCGGTGAACCTCCCCCAGGGCAAGAACCTGGTGGGCGCCTACTGGCAGCCCAGCGCCGTGCTCTGCGACACCGACTATCTTCAGACCCTGCCGCCCCGTGAACTGACCAACGGCTTCGGCGAGATCGCCCGCTGCCACTTCATAGGTGCGGGCGATCTGCGCGGACTGCCTCTGCACGAGCAGATCGCGGCGAGCGTGGCGCTGAAGGCTTCGGTCGTCGCCGCGGACGAGCGCGACGCGGGTCCCCGACATCTCCTCAACTACGGTCACACCCTGGGGCACGCGCTGGAGCGGGCCACCGATTTCGCCCTACGCCACGGTGAAGCGGTCGCCATCGGCACTGTGTTCGCCGGCCGGCTGGCGGGCGCTCTCGGCCGGATCGGCACGGCGCGGGTAGCGGAGCACACCACGGTCGTCGAGGGGTACGGACTGCCGGTCCGGCTGCCTGCCGAGGTGCCCAACGCCGCACTGATCTCCCTGATGCGGCTGGACAAGAAGGCCACCGACGGGCTGACGTTCGTGCTGGACGGCCCGCGGGGCGCGGAGCTCGTACGGGACGTTCCGGAGCACGTCGTGGCCGCCGCTCTGGAGGCCATGCCCCGGGAACCGGGCGGCCATGCCTGACATCGGCGGAAGCACGAGACTGTTCGCCGTCCTCGGCGACCCCGTGGCACAGGTGCAGGCACCGGCACTGCTGAATCCGGTCTTCGAGCAACTCGGTCTGGACGCGGTGCTGTTCCCCGTCCACGCGCCGGCGAACCAGCTCGGGGCGATCATCGGCGGACTTCAGCGCATCCGCAATCTGGACGGCCTGCTCATCACCGTCCCCCACAAGATGGATGCCTGCCGCTACGCGGACGAGCTGAGTCCGGCCGCCGCGCTGGTCGGGAGTACCAACGCCATGCGGCGCGAAGCCGACGGCCGCTGGTACGGCGACAACTTCGACGGCGTCGGCTTCGTCAACGGTCTGCGGAGCGCGGGCCACGACCCGAGCGGGAGGCGCGTGTTCCTGGCAGGTGCCGGAGGCGCGGGCACGGCCATCGCAGCGGCGCTCCTCGGCGCGGGGGCCGCCCATCTGTCGGTGTACGACCCCGACCCCGCCCGGTTGTCCGCACTGGTGGCCCGTCTCGACAGCAGCGTGCCCGGCCGCATCACCGGCTCGTGTGCACCACGCCTGCAGGACGCGGAGGTGGCCGTGAACGCCACACCCCTCGGTCTGCACCCCGGCGATCCGCTGCCCTTCGCACCGCGCGAACTGGCGCCCGGCGCGGTCGTCGCCGACATCGTGATGCATCCCAAGGAGACCGCGCTGCTCAGGAAGGCAGCCGCACTGGGCCTTTCCGTTCATCACGGTATCCACATGCTCGACCATCAAATCGCCCTCTACCGCAGCTTCTTCCGCCTCGGCACGTAAGAAGGCGGCCCCGCGTAAAGGTTGTGAACAGCCCATTAACCAACAAGGGCTGCAGGGGTGTTCTCTCCTATGCTGGGCCGCCGGGTCGCCTTCGAGCATGCCGATCGGACCGGCCCGTACGGCCTCGTGCGCACGGCGGCTCGCCCGTGCGCCCGGGGACCGGCCGGAACGGGGGGCATACATGCGGTTCAATCTGCTGGGTCCGTTGGAAGCCACGAGAGACGGTGTTCCCGTGCAACTCGGCGGGGTCAACCAGCGCGCGGCGCTGGGCTACCTCCTCCTGCACCCCAACAAGATCGTCGCCACCAGGGAGCTCGTCCATACGCTGTGGGGTGACGGGGCACCGCCCACGGCGCGCAAGATGGTGCAGAACGCCATCGCGGGGCTGCGCCGGGCACTCTCGGAGGACGAGTCCGTCTCGCTGTCCACGTCTCCGCCCGGCTACATGCTGCGGCTTGACCCGTCGGAGATCGATCTGACGCGCTTCGAGGAACTGGTGCAGCGCGGTCGCGCCGCGCTCGCGGTCGAGGCGTGGGCAGCGGCGGCGCGGCTGCTGAGGGAGGCTCTTTCCCTGTGGCGGGGCCCGGTCCTGGCCGACGTGTTCGAGACCGGGGTCGCGTGGCCGGAGTCCGCCGTCATCCGGGAGGCTCGTCTCACCGCTTTCGAGGACTGCGCCGAGGCGGAGCTCGCGCTCGGCCGGCATCGCGAACTCGTCGGGGAGCTCGCTGCCCTGGCCGACGAGGAGCCGGTCCGCGAGCGGTTGTGCGGGCTGCTGATGCTGTCGCTCTACCGTTGCGGACGGCAGCCGGAGGCGCTCGCCGTCTACCAGCGCATCCGTGACGAACTCGTCAACGGCTTCGGTCTCGATCCAGCACCCGAACTCCAGTTGCTGGAGCGCTCGATACTCAACCAGCGCCCCGCTCTTGCCTGGCAGGCGGCACCCGAGCGCCCGGCCGCCGACCCCCCTCTCGGACCTCCTGCCCCCGGGCCCCGTCCCAGGGCGGTGCACGTGGCCGGCCCCCTGCCCGTCCGTGAGCCGTCTGCCGAGCGGCCCACCACGCCGCCCGGCACCCTCGCCGTGCAGGCCTCGCCCGGGCCCTGCGCACCCGATCCGGCATCCCCGTCGGCGCCGGCCGCCGCGGAGATCCCGCAGCCCCGGCCTGGCCACACGATGACCGAACGCAAGCAGGCCAGCGTTCTGATGATCCGCGCGCGGGTGGTCACGACTGCGGACGACCCCGAGCACATCGACGAGGCCCTTCGGGTCCTCACGGGCATCGTCGTCGAGGAGGCCGAACGCTTCGGCGGGCTGGTGCACGGCACGCTCGGCTCCGTCCGGCCGGTGATCTTCGGCGTGCCCCGCGCGTACGAGGACGACCCCCGGCGCGCCGTGCGGCTGGCACTGGCCGTCCGCGAGCGGATCGACGCGGTGATGACCGGCGGAATAAGCGTCCAGCTGGCTGTGGCCACCGGTGAGGTCCTGGCGACCTACCACGACGCGGCCGACCGTCAGCCTGTCGAGGTGACGGGCGCGGTGCTGGACGAATGCGAGGCCCTGCTCGCCGTTGCCGGACGGACGGGCGTCCGCATCTCCGACGCCACCTGCCAGGCCAGTGGTTACCTCTTCGACCGTGCCGCTCCGGGCGACGCCGGTGCCGGTCGCGAGGTCAGCGTCGTGCTCCCCTCCCCCGCTCAGCCGCCGACCACCACGCGGCTGATCGGACGCGAACGCGAACTCGACGTCCTCACGGGCCTGTTGAGCGACGTACTGCGGCGTGACCGGCCTCACCTGGCCACGGTGCTCGGCGAGTCCGGCATCGGAAAGACCCGCCTCGTGGCGGAGTTCAGCCGTTCACTGCGGGGCCGGTCGCACGCAGTGCGCGAACTCGCCGTGCGCATACCGGGCTTCGGCGGCGGACCGGCCTTCTCACCGCTGGCCGCTGTCGTGCGCTCGTACGCGGGTATCGCGGACGGCGAGCCTGAGGCACTCGCCCGCCGGAAGCTCACCGCGGCCGTCCACCGGCTGGTGGGGGCCGGTGACGACGCCTCCTGGATGCTGGGCCGGTTGCAGAGCGAGGTCGTCGTCCCCGCACGCGTCACGGCCGCCCTGCCCGACGAGGACGGTGGGGAGGACCTGTGGTCTGCCGGGCGGCGCTTCATCGAGGAGGTCGCGGCGGAGCAGCCGACCGTGCTGCTGCTGGAGGACGTTCATCTGGCGGACAAAGCGCTCCTGGACCAGGTGGAGGACCTCACCGAACGCCTGAACCGAGTGCCACTGTTGATCGTCGTGACCGCGCGCCCGGAGCTGCGGCAGCGTCGCCCGCGCTGGACCTGCGGCAAGCGTGACGCCACCACGCTGGTCCTCGACCCGCTCCCGGACGACACGGCCGCCGAACTTCTGACGGGCCTGATGAACCGCCGGGTCGATGTCGCGACCGACTCGGAGCTCGTCTCCCTCGTCGGCGGGATACCGCTGTTCGCCGAGGAGTTCGCCCGTGCGCAGCGGGACCGCCCGCGCACCACCATGCCGCCCGTTCCGCGGCGGGTCCGCAATGTCGTCGCGGCCCAGCTGGACACGCTTCCGCCCGCAGGGAAGACATTGCTGCGGGATGCGGCGGTGCTCGACGGGCAGATCCGGGCCGGCGGCGTGGCCGCGCTGTCGGAACTGGACCCCGAGGAGGCGGCGGCGGGTCTGCGACAGCTGGAGCAGAAGGACTTTCTGCTCAGGGTCCGCCACACCTCGCTGTCCCGCGACATCACGTACGTCTTCCGGCACCGCCTGGTCCGCGAGGTCGCGTACGCCCAGCTGGCCCGCCGGGACCGGGTGGTCCGACACCGTCGTGCCGTCAACTGGATCGCGGGCCTCCCGGCCGACCAGGGAGACCTGCTGATCCACCACTACCACCAGATCGTGTCCCTGACGGCCACCACCGGCCGCCCGACCGCTGCCCTGGTCCAGCAGATCGCCCAGTCCCTGACGGAAGCAGGCACCAGGGCCGCCGCGGCAGGCGCCCGACGCACAGCTCTTCTCTGCTACCGGAGCGCCGCGGAACTGTCACCGAACGCGGGCACGGCGCGGCGGCAGATCCTGTTGCTGCACCCGCAGAACCTGGAGTGCGCAGGTACGGAGGGCGTGCACCAGATGTGCCGTTGACAGCGCCGCCCACCGGGCCGGCCGCCACACCGGGCGAGCCCGGTTCGGCGGCCGGTGCCGCAACGAGGCGTGCTGGGGCGGGTTGACAGGGGCGCGTGGTCATGGCGCACTGGGGTGACGTGTCAACCGCCACTCGCTCCCCGAGGAATTCGTGCCATGAACAGCACCGCAGACCATCTCTCGACACGCGAAGACCTCGTGTGGCGCGCGTTCTTCGAGACCCAGGTGCTCTTCTGGCGACGGCTCGGCCAGCAGCTCCAGCAGGACACCGGTCTGTCCGAACCGGACTTCGCCATCCTCAGCGCCCTCGTACAGGCCCCGGAACAGCGCCTGCGCGCATTCGAGCTGAGCGGTGTCACGCAGTTCGAGAAGAGCCGGTTGCATCACCACCTGAACCGGATGATCGGCCGCGGACTGCTCACCCGTGAGCAGTGCCCCGGAGCATCCCGCGGCACCGTCATCGCCCTCAGCCCCGAGGGGGTCACGGCCATCACCACGGCTCTCCCGATCCGCGCCGCACATATCCGCCAGTGGCTGACGGATCCGCTCAGCGACGGTCAGATCGACTCGCTGACCGAGATCTCCGAGACCTTGCTCGAACGTCTGCGCGCGGCCGACCCTCCCCAGGCGACCCCGTCGCCCGGCTGCGCCTGACCCCGCCGAGGGAGCATCCGCACGGCGACATCACCGTCGGGACCACGCGCCCCGAGCTGACCCTCCCTGTGGGGCATGAGGGCCTTTCGGCACCACATTCGCCGCCCACCATCAGGCGGAGACCGCCACGACCCCGTACGACGTGGTCGCCTGCATGTGCACCACCATCAACTACGTGCGTGATCGCTACGGTGTGAACCGGGCTGGTTCCAATTTCGCCTCACGTGTTCAGCAGGCCAACCCGAAGCGGCCTGCCCGAGGATACTGAGAGCCACTGACGGCCTACCCCGAGCAAGGTGATTGCCTGGTCAACTGCCCGGTTCGGAGGCCTACATGGGGCCCGGCCCGGTAACCGCACAGCCTCGGCGCAGTTCATTTCCCGTCGACTTGCCAGGCCTCGGAAACGTAGAACACTTGGCTGTGAAGGCACGCACGATCAGAGGCGGTCATGTCCTCTCGTTCCGAGCACCAATCCCCTGCCGATGTGTCTTCGCTACGAGCGCCTCATGTGATGCGTTCAGCAGCAATGACAGTCCTTGTCTTCGTCGCCCTGTTCGTCGTGATCCGCGCTGTCGGCGGTGAGGGACCCACCTGGCAGGCGACGGGCTGGATGAAGGTCATCGAGGTGCCGGCCGAGTGGCTCATGCAGTTCGTCGACGGTGCGGCCCGTCTGGTGAAGGGGGGCAGCGACGGGGCCTCCTTGAGCGCCCGGCTCGGTTGTCTGCTGTTGCTCATCATTCTGTTCATCGCTCTTCGGCGCTGGATGCTCATGCACTACGCCCACAAGCCCGGGGCCGTGGACGTGAAGAAGCTCGTCGCCTCCGCACCGGGTGTCGAACAGCAACTGGAGGGACTCACGGCACAGTTGCGCAAGCAACTGTCGGAGACGAACCTCTATCCTCCGACGGCCCTGCCCGCGGAGGCACCGGCTGACAACTTCCTCGATCTGCTCGGTGACGTCGACCTCGAACCCAAGAAGCTGGGCACGAGCCTGCTCCGCCTCTTCAGCCGTTTGCGTCCGAAGATCGCCTACACGGTTCGCGGAGTCCTCCGGGTGCGGGATCAGGAGCCCGGTTTCGGTATCACCGTCACTGTCACCTCCTACGCGATCCGGGGCAGCCGTACGGAATCGATCTGGAGTCCGACGTGGGAGGAAGCCATTCAGGAGGCGGGCTACTGGGTGATGGCGACCCTGGTGCCCGTCACCCGGGCCGGCCGGCGTCCCCCTTGGCAGGGGTGGCGCGGCCGGGACCTGCCGCCGGACCTCTTCGCCGCCTACCAGCAGGCTCGGGAGCTCAGCCAGGAGCGGAAGTTCGACGATGCCCTGGACCGCTACTACGAGGCGTTGCGGCTCGACCCGACCAACCTCTACCTCCGCACCCAGATCGCCGGGATACAGGAGCAGCTCTGGCTTCACCTCGACGCTTTGGAGACGTACTACGGGGCCATCCTCCTGGACGGCCAGAACAGCGCGCAGCGCAACGCACGGACAGGAATGCACTCCTGGGACCCTCGCCGGATCCTGCGCCGCCGCTACGGCTGGTGGCGAAGCGGTCTCCTGGAGGCGCGCTTCCGGTACGCCGTCGTCCTCGGGGTGGCGGAGCGGACCGCCGACCAGTGGTGCAAGAGCGACCGTCCGCCGTGCCCACGGCGCGCGCACGCCCGGAAGGAGATCCGGCAGGCCCTCGCACCCGCTCTCGCCGCCCGGCACTGGCGTGCCCTCATGGGGCTCACTCCCCCGGGCGGCTCGGAGCCGTTCACGTGGGATCAGGAAGGGCGCGCCAAGGAGTGGCTCGAGAGGGAACTGGGAGAGGAGCGGCGCCGGTATCCGGTCGTCCGTGAGATCTTTCAGCTCGCCTGCAGGGAGGAGATGCAGCAACTCGCTGCGGACTACCCCCGCATGATTCGCCTCCGGCACCCGTTCGTCCGTGCTCACGGAACGCTCACCCGGACCTCCCTGCGGCTCAACCGGGACGTGTGGGCACCCCTGCGCCTGGCCTGGGCCCACGAGGACGCGAAGCGCGACGGGATGGGCCTTCTGGAGAACCCACTGCCCTGGCCCTCCTCCGCCGAGACGCTCGCGCACAGGACGAAGAGGATCAGAGGCCCGTTCCGCGCCGCGCGCCGATGGCTGTCCCGCGGCTGGCGCCTGTGGCAGGACAACTACAACGCCGCTTGTGTGTACGCGGTGGCGATGAACGGGACCGAGGGGCAGCCGGGAGATCAGGAACGCAGAGCCCTCGCCGATCTGGCCGTGGACGAACTGGAGGGCGCGGCACACGCCGATGTGAGCGGCGTCCATCCGGTCACGCGCTCGTGGCTGCTCATCGAGGACCCGGATCTGGAGAAGCTGCGCCAGGAGAGCCGCTTCATCCGCTTCGAGCGGGAGACGTTCCCGCATGCCGCGCCGGACCGTCATCGGCCCGAGCGTCCTCTGCGGCCGGAGATGAAGGCCTACGACAGACAGATGCTGAGCGGATGCGCCGCGGTCATGGAGCACACATGGCGGGTCAGACGCAGGCAGCTTCCCGCCGAGCCGCACGTCCTCGCCGAATGGTTCGCCGGGGAGGCCGAGCTCTGGCGGTGCGTCGACCGCATCGCCTCGGACCAGGGGCGCAACTGGCGTGACCGGGAACGGCTCCTGCAGCGCGTCAGGGAGATCGCCGACAACGGGCTGCTGATCAGGTGCGGGCTGCCGTCGCGCCTGCCCGAGATGGACGATCTGCTGGACGACGCGACCTGGGACGCTCTCGACAACGTGCGGGAGCGGATCACGAGTTTCGAGGAGACGTTCACGGATCGGCTCTCGGCGGTGAGCCTTGCCGTGGCGGTGCGGTCGGACGGCTCGGCCAACCACCGCTCCCCCATCCGTCTCAGCGGGCAGTGGCTGGCATCGGTGCGGCAGAACGGCTCGTCGCCGGACTTCGTCAAGCAGGCCGCTGTCCATCAGGTGTGCTCGGACTACGAGATGGCCTGGCGGGCACTGCGGGAGCTCCTCGACCCCGACGAGAGCGCCACGGTGCTCTCCGACGCGCTGCTGCGCTTCCACCCACCGCACGGCCCGTGGCGTGCGCTCGCCGTGATCAGAACGGGCGGGCCGCACGGTCTCCGGCGAGCCGGCTGAACGACCACAGGGGTGCGGTGCCCGAGGCCGACGGTCACAGGGGCCGGCGCAGCCCCGCGACGAGGAGTGCGACCAGCCGGCGGGCGTCGTAGCGGGGATCGCGGTCGGCACCGATGCAGAGGTTCCCGACGCCGCGCATGAGCGCGTAGGCCTCCAGATCGGACCGGACCTCGCCGGAGGCGGCTGCGGCGTCCAGCAGTTGGGTGCACACGGGCACGAGGCGGTCGAGGAAGTACGCGTGCAGCGTGTCGAACCCGGCGTCGTCGGACTGCAGTACGGCAGCGAGGCCGTGCTTCGTCACCAGGAAATCGACGAAGAGGTCGATCCATTGCCCCAGTGCGGCGTGCGGACTCCCGGCGGCCTCCAGGAGGGCCGGGCCGGCCTCGGCACAGGCCTCGACCTGGTGTCGGTAGACGGCGATGATGAGGTCCGCCCGCGTCGGGAAGTGGCGGTAGATCGTGCCCATCCCGACCCCGGCCCTGGCTGCGATGTCACGTACCGGCGCCTCCACCCCTGACGTGACGAACACCGCGGCGGCCGCGTCGAGAAGAGTCTCCTCGTTACGCCGGGCGTCCGCCCGCTTGGACCGGGCCGCGCGCCCGGGTCCTTCGTCGCTGTCCTTCACCGCGCCACTCCTTCCGCTGCAGGGCTTGCCAAAGCGGAACACCGTTCCGTATCGTTAGCGGAGCAAGGTTCCGTTTACTCATCATGCCAGAGCGACGGCCCGGGAACCAACCCGCGCCGTTGCCGCACCCCCCGCCATGGAGGAAAACGATCATGCAGTACCGCACCTTGGGCCGTACCGGCGTGCAGGTCAGCTCCCTCACGCTCGGCGCGATGAACTTCGGCAGGATCGGGCGCACCACCCAGGACGAGGCCACCGCAGTCGTCGATGCCGCACTCGAAGGCGGGATCAACGTCATCGACACCGCCGACATGTACAGCGACGGCGAGTCGGAGGAGATGGTCGGCAAAGCCATCGCCGGCCGCCGCGACGACATCGTGCTGGCCACGAAGGCGAACATGCCGATGGGCGACGAACGCAACCACCAGGGCAGTTCGCGGCGCTGGTTGGTCACCGAGCTGGACAACAGCCTGCGCCGTCTCGGTGTCGACCACGTCGATCTCTACCAGATCCACCGGTGGGACCCGCGCACCAGTGACGAGGAGACGCTGTCGGCGTTGACCGACCTGCAGCGCGCGGGAAAGATCCGCTACTTCGGCTCCTCGACCTTCCCCGCCTACCGCCTCGTACAGGCCCAGTGGGCCGCCCGCGAGTTCCACCTCGGCCGTTACGTCACCGAACAGCCCAGCTACTCGATCCTGCAGCGCGGTATCGAGACCCACGTACTGCCCGTGACCGAGCAGTACGGGCTCGGAGTGCTGGTGTGGAGCCCGTTGGCTTCCGGCTGGCTGTCGGGTGCGGTCCGCGAGGGCCGGAAGATCACCACCAGCCGGTCGGCTGTCATGCCTGAACGCTTCGACACCACCGTCCCCTCCAACCGGGCCAGGCTCGATGCCGTCGAGCAGTTGGCCGGACTCGCCGAGGAGGCCGGCCTGACCATGATCCAGCTCGCGCTCGGTTTCGTGACCGCGCATCCGGCGGTGACCAGCGCGATCATCGGTCCCCGCACGCTGGACCACCTGCACTCGCAACTCGCCGCCGCTGACACCGTGCTCTCCGCCGACGTCCTCGATGCCATCGACGCGATCGTCGCTCCCGGTGTCGATCTCGCCGCGCACGAGAAGTTCGACACCCCGCCCGCGCTCCTCGACCCGTCGCTGCGGCGCCGCTGATCGTACGAAGATCTTCCACCCGTTCATCGGGTGCCCCTCGGGAGCGGGCCGACATCGCTAGCCTGCTCACATGCCCGACGACACCGACCGCCCTCAACGCGACGACAGGCCCGAGGAGTCGCGGCGGGTGCACCTGGGCGGGATCTTCGACGAGGACGCGGAACTGTACGACCGGGCCAGGCCCGGATATCCGCCGGAGCTGTACGACGGCCTCGCGGAACTCGCGGGTGCCCGACCCGGCAGCCGCGTACTGGAGGTAGGCTGCGGGACCGGCCAGGCGACGGTGCCACTGGCCGGGCGGGGCTGTCGGATCACGGCGGTCGAGGCGGGCGCGCGCATGGCCGCGGTCGCGCGCCGGAACCTGGCCGGGGCCGCTTCGGTGGAGGTGGTGACGGCTCGGTTCGAGAGCTGGCCGCTGCCGCGGGAGCCGTTCGACGCGGTCGTCTCGGCGACGGCGTTCCACTGGATCGACCCCGCGGTACGGGTGACCAAGGCCGCCGACGCGCTGCGTCCGGGCGGCGCACTCGCCGTGGTGCGCACCCAGCATGTACGGGGCGGCACCGAGGACTTCTTCGTCGAGGTCCAACGCTGCTACGAGCGCTTCGACCCCCGGACGCCGCCCGGCCTGAGGCTTCCCGCGGCCGCCGGCATCGACGGGGCGGACCATGCGGGAGAGGTGGAGCGAAGCGGCCGGTTCGACCCCACGGCCTTCCGCCGCTACGAGCAGGACCTCACCTACACCACGTCGGAGTATCTGGAACTGTTGCGGACCTACTCCGGCCACCGGGATCTTCCGGAAGCGGCCAGGAGCGGACTGCTCGGGTGCGTCGCGGGCCTGATCGAGGGGCGGTACGAAGGCCGGGTGACGAAGCGTTACCTCATCGAGTTGGGGGTCTCGCACAGACGATGACGCCCAGACACCACGCGCCGCACCGCGGCGTGCCCCGAACCCACTCACTTCAGTCTGGAGAGCCCTGTTGAACACGTCACCGGTGAACTCCGCGGTGGACCAGCCGCACCGTATGGACCCGGCGGGCGGCTGCCCGCACGCGGCCAACGCCCGGCTCCTGGCCCGGGGTCCCGTCACTCCGGTGATCCTCCCCGGCGAGGTGGAGGGCATGGCGGTGCTCGGGCACGACGCGCTCAAGGAGTTCCTGTCGCACCCCGATGTCGCCAAGAACGCCCAGCACTTCGCCGCCCTCCGAGCAGGTGAGATCGCCGACGGCTGGCCGCTGAAGACGTTCGCCACGGTGCAGGGGATGACCACCGCCGACGGCGCCGATCACCGGCGCCTCAGGTCTCTGGTGAGCAAGGCGTTCACCACCCGCCGTGTCGAGGAAATGCGCCCGCGCGTCATGGAGTTGACGGCTTCTCTCCTGGACGACCTCGAAGGGGCGGCCGCCGGTGACGGTGTCGCCGATCTGCGCACGCACTTCGCGTTGCCGTTGCCGATGGGTGTCATCTGTGAACTGCTGGGCGTGGACGCCGGACACCATGACCGGCTGCACCACCTGTCCAACCAGGTGGTCGCCACGGACATCGGCCCCGCGCAGGCGATAGCGGCCAACCGGGAGATGGTCGAGGTGCTGGCAGCGGTGGCCGCCGCCCGGACGGAGGATCCGGGGGACGATCTCACCAGCGCGCTGATCGCGGCCCGCGAGGAGGACGGCGACCGGCTCGGCCCGCTCGAGCTGATCGGCACCCTGATGCTCATGATCATCGCCGGGCACGAGACGACGCTCAATCTGATCACCAACGCCGTACGGGCCCTGTGCACCCACCGGGATCAGCTCGCCCTGGTCCGGGCGGGCCGGGCGACGTGGTCGGACGTGGTCGAGGAGACGCTGCGCTGGGACAGTCCGGTCAGCTACTTCCCGTTCCGCTACCCGACCCGCGACCTGTCGCTCGGCGGCACCGTGATCCCCGAGGGGACGCCGGTGCTGGCCGGCTACTCCGCGGCGGGCCGCGACACGCAGGCCCACGGGCCGGACGCCGAGCGCTTCGACGTCACCCGCGACGGCGAGGCCCGGCACCTCTCGCTGGGCCATGGCGCGCACTACTGCATGGGCGCACCCCTGGCCCGGATGGAGAGCACGGTCGCGCTCGAGCAGTTGTTCACACGGTTCCCCGACCTCGATCTCGCCGTCCCCGAGCCCGAACTGCCGCGACACGCGTCCTTCGTGGGCAACAGCGTGCGGACGCTGCCGGTGCGGCTGCACGGCTGAGGCCGGGGCCGTACGAGCGTCATGGGCGGCTGATCAGGAGTGGGAGGCACCCCGACAGTGGCGGGCGTGGGCGAGCAGGGTCTCCACCTGGCCCCCGACCTCCGCGGCGTCCCGCACCGGGGCCGGGAAGAGGAGGCGGGCGTCGCGGTGGCCCTGGGCGTACTCGTAGCGGAGGGTGAACCCGTACCGGTCCATGGCGTACGGGCGGACGTCGACCACTCCCCGGCGCACCTCGGGGGCGGCCAGGCGGGCGAGCCGGGCCACCACGTCGTGGTGGTCGTCGTCCAGATGGCCCAGCATGGCCGCCTCCTGAAGCGCGAGGGCGTCCGGCTCAGCGCGGAAGACCTCGTCGAGGCCCACGTGTTCGACGCGGCCGTGCCACTGGATGCTGACGCGCGCCGGGTCCAGGCCCAGGACCAGGACGTTCCCGTGCCCGCGACCTGACTGCGTCAGCCGGCCCGACAGCGTGACCCGGGCACGGATCCGGTCCCGTGCCCGGACGGGTGCGACATCACTGAACTCCACGAGCGCGCCCAGCGCGCCGTGCGGAGCACTCACCATCTCGGCGGCGAGCGGCGTGTCTTCGGGCACGCGGAGCACGAACCGCCCGTTCTCGACCGTGTGCATGGCGATGAGGTCGTAGGACGCGCCGGCGGTGGTCAGGCTGAGCGAGCCCGCGGCGGCGATGACGGAGCGGATCCGCTCCGCGTGGGACAGCTCGGCGGTGCGAGCAGGGGCGACCGTCATATCGTCTCCTTAGGTTAGGCTTGCCTAAGTTAGCATCCTCCGGGGCTCGGCGTCCCCGACCCGCCGATGAATCGGAAGCCCGGCGGTGGGTGCATCAGGAAGTCGCGGTGGGAGATGTTCCAGGCGTACGCGCCTGCCAGCGCGAAGACCACCCGGTCCCCCGCCCTGAGCCCGGCCGCCTCCAGTTCCCGGGCGAGCACGTCCTTCGGCGTGCAGAGCTGACCGGCGACCGTCACCCGGCCGCCCTCCGCCGCCGGGCGCGGCCACGGGTGGGGCCACGGCTCGACGGGCACCACCTCCGCCGGCTGGTCGTGTCCCTTGGCGGCCGGCGTCCGCAGGTGATGGGTGCCGCCGCGGACCACGGCCACGTCCTCCCCGTGGCTGCGTTTCACGTCCAGTACGTCGGTCACGTACCAGCCGCAGTACGCGGTCAGGGCACGGCCGGGCTCGACGCGCAGGCGCACGCCGGGGTGACGCCGGGCCAGGGCGTCCAGACCCGCACCGTAGGCGGCCCAGTCGAAGCGGTCGGCGGGGCGCCTGTAGTCCACGGCCATGCCGCCGCCCACGACGACTTCCGGAAGGGCCGTCCCGTGGTGGCGGGCCGCACCGGACGCCGCGTCCACGATCGCCCCGGCCACTCGCACCAGGGCGTCGGCGGGCAGACCGCTGGCCAGGTGCGCGTGGAATCCGGCCGCTTCGAGCCCGGGGCAGTCGTCGCCGGTGAGCAGACGCAGCGCTTCCGATGCCTCTTCGGTCCCCATGCCGAAGGGCGTGGGCCGGCCTCCCATCGTGAGTGCGCTGCCCCGCAGCGTCCCCTCGGGCACGGCCGGGTTGATGCGGAGCAGCACCCGGGTGGGAGGGCGGCCCGGCACGGGGGAGCGAGCGGCGAGGGCCCGGAGCATCCGCACCTCGTGGAGGCTTTCGGCATGCACGCGCTCCACCCCGGCGGCCAGTGCGGCAGCAAGCTCGTCGGGGGTCTTGCCCGGGCCGGAGAAGGCGAGGGGCTGCCCCGGCACGGCGGTCCGGACATGGGCGAGTTCGCCGCCGGAGGACACCTCGAAGCCGTCGGTCCATGGGGCGAGGGTGGCGAGGACCTCCGGTTCGGGGTTGGCCTTCGCCGCGTAGTACAGCTCCACTGTTCGCGGCAGGGCTGCGCGCACAGCCGCCGCGTGGAGGCCCAAGGCGGTCAGGTCATATACGTAGCAGGGCAGTTCACCGGGTTCGAGAGCACGGGCCTCGGCCCGTACGGCGGGGTTGAGCAGAGAAGGGGGCAACGGTGATCCGTTCGTCGTCGGCGGGCCGCTGGTCGGCCGGAGGGGCACGGGGTCAGGGGGCGTGCGGCCGGCCGGCAGGTCGCGGGGCCAGCGGGGACGGCAGGCGGACGTACCCCGCGTCGCGGTCCGGCGAACGGCGCCAGCGGGTGAGCAGATTCGCCTTGGCGGGCAGCGGTGCCCCGGCCAGGAGGGCCCTCAGCTGGGCCGGGCGGCCGAGGGAGTCCGCACTCTGTTCCAGTGTGGTGCGCACCTGCCGCCAGAGGGCGGGTTCGGTCTCGGGGTGCAGGTCGGCGACAGCGGCGAGGAGTTCGGCGAGGTGGTTGACGAACAGGCAGTAGACGACCCGGTCCCAGCCGCGCCGTCGGTCGTAGGTGAGGGGGCCGGCGACCTCGCGGGGAAGCCTGCGCAGCGCCGCGGCGTGGTGCTCGGGCAGGAGCTTGGTTCCTTCGAGGTCGCGGAAGAGGACCCGCTCCGGAAAGCCGTCGCGGCCGACGCAGACGACGACGTTCTGGAGGTGCGGTTCGAGCACCACGCCGTGGCGGAAGTACGCCGTCAGGACGGGCGGGACGAGCAGGTTGGTGTAGCGACGCCACCACTCGGCGGCCTCGTCGGGTCCGGCGCCGGCCAGGAGTGCGGAGACCCGGCCGGGGCCGAGCGGGTACTCGTCGGCAACAGCCGCGGCCAGCAGAGGCGTTGCGCCCGCCGGGGTATGGCGGGCAAGGCCCTCCCGGACGATCACACCGAAGCCTTCGAGCAGGGTGCGGTCGGGGCGGCCGTCCGCCCCGGGGAGAGCGAGGGAGCGGTAGGCGGGCTCGCGGAGCACGGCGGCGGCGGGGTGGCTGCGGGCGAGGTCGGCGAGAACGGGGGCCAGCAGCCGGGTCAGGGCGACGGCACCGGTGAGCTCGTACGAGGCGTTCTTGCGCAGGCAGTTGGTGATGCGCACGTCCAGGCTGAACTTCAGGAAGGCATGCCCGTCGTGGACCGTGCGTACGGAGGCGGTGGGGGTGACGGGTGCCCCTGCCGGACCGAGGTCGAGTACGTCCTTCCGGGCGAGGGCGGCCAGGAGAGCGGGGTGGCCGCCCAGCAGTCGGAACTGCCAGGGGTGCGCGGGCAGCAGCCGGTACCCGGGCGGTGCCTCTCCGGCCCGGTCGAGGGCCGCCGCTCCCCCGGGCTCCGCGGTCTCCTCGGCGAGGAACCGCTCCCGGACGGCGAGCAGCCGCAGCGGGAAGCTGGCGCCTTGCTCCGGGGCGTACGCGGTCCAGGCGTCGGGGTCTCCGCCGTGCGCCTTGGGTGTGGGGTGGAAGCGGTGGCCGAGAAGCAGCGACTGCTCGGAGGCGAGGTAGGCGGCGAGCGGATCCGGCCGGGCCGCTGCGTCCCCGGGGGCGGAGGCGGTGGCCCGGCGGGCGAGGGCGCCGGCGACCACGCGGTGGCTGGCGGACACCTGGGCCAGGAACTCGTCGTTCTCCGTGCCGGTGCGCAGGGAGAGTTCGGCGTGCACCAGTTCGGCGAGCCGCTGCCATCCGATCGTCGTCCACGCGCCGCCCGGCCGGCCCTCCCGGATGCTCACGGGGCCGGTGAAGCGGTGGGCGCCGAGGAGGGAAGCGCGGCGTACACCGATCCGCAGAAGGGTGTCGTGGTGTGGCAGGCGCAGGACGAGTCGGTCGTCCGCGAGGGTGCGGTCCCGCGGCGCGGTCGCCTCACGCAGCAGGCAGTTGAGGAGGGTGTGGCCGACCGCTTCGTCGGCGGTGGGCGGGCGTACCGGTGTGCGGGCCCGGGTGCGGGGCGTGGTGGTGCTGGGCATCGGTGTTCATGCCTTCCGCAAAAGGTAGTTGGGGCCGGTGGTGTAGTGCTTATTGATGTCGGCGGCGCCGGACCGGGCCTTGGTGAGCAGGGTGCCGGCCGTCACCATGGCCTTCACGGGCAGCTCGGGTGCTTCGAGGACGCGGGCGCGCAGCACGGCCGCGGCGCCGGGCATGGTGACGGCGGTCCGGTCGATCGCCTCCGCGAGCCGGTCGCGTATCAGCCCGAGCAGCCGGTCGAGGGGCGCCGTGCCGTGTGCGGCGAGACCGAAGGCCAGGGAGCCCGCGCAGAGGTGGACGGTGATCGTGGTGAACAGGTCGGCGACCGGCGCGTCCTCCGTGCCGCAGATCCGCCCGTCGGCGAAGCCGAGGCTGTCGGCGGTGGGCTCCGCGCACCCCCATGCCTCGGCCAGCCGCCGGGTGTGGACGCGCGGGCCGTCGTTGTCCTTGAGGAGCAGCCGGGGCCCGTCCGTTCCCCCGCCGAGCACGAGGGAGACGTTCTGCTGATGGGACTCCAGGGCGATGCCGTGGCCGAAGAGGGTCGTCTGCCAGTCCAGCAGCAGGGTCAGTACGGCGTCGGCGAGGGCGACCGGGTCGCCACCGTGGAAACGGTCGGCCAGGTGCTCGATGACCGGGCGCCCGTCGGGGGCGGGAGCCGGCAGTGCGGCGAGCGGGAGGACGGCGGCGTCGTCGAGCCCGGCCGGCTGGGTACGGCGGAGTACGGCGAGGAGTTCGTGTCCGGCGTGGGCGTAGTTGGTCTCGTCGGCGAGCAGGACACGCCCCGCGAAGCGGGGTTCGCGGCGCAGCACGCCCTCCAGCAGGCGCTGCCCGGCGGCACCGTCGCGCAGTGAACCAGGGGTGACGGTACGCCGGTTGAGCAGCCCCAGGGTGGCGGTGGCAAGGGGGAGTTTGAGGTGGGTGTCGGGCAGGACCGCGAGCGCGACGGTCCGCATGGACAGGGTCGGGACGGCGTCGAGCATGGGCCGCTCGGCGAGGACCGCGTGCCCGGCGAGACCGGTTACGGCCAGGACGTCGCGCAGGCGGCCGGCGGCGGTGAGGGGGTGGACGGGCAGCAGGACGTGCCCCTCGTGGTGGCCGGCGGGCAGTCCCAGTTCGGCGGGTGTGGGCCAGCCGTCGTGCAGGGGTACGCCTCCGGTCTCGGAGGCGGTGTACGGCGCCGGGGCCGCGTCGGGCCCTGTTCCGGGGGCCACGGTGACCCGCCCGGCGGGCAACGACAGCCAGCGGAGCGCGAAGCGGGGGTGGAACTCGGGTGCGTAGGCGCGCAGTTCCCGTTCCCCCAGGCCCTTTCTGCCCCGGGACACGGGGTGCACGGGGTGGTCGGTCCGGGCGGCGAGGGTGTCGTGGGCGAGGGCTCCGGTGTGGCCGCGCCAGTGGGCCGGATCGGGCCCGTGGCGGTCCGTCAGCCGGGCGAGGACCGGGGCCCGGGTCGCGGCGTGCAGTCGGCGGGCCGCGAGGTCACTGCGGCACTCCTCGGCGAAGGCCGCGTAGCCGGGCGCGTCCTCCGGCGCGGCGAGCCGGGCCAGAGCGTCGAGCACCTCGTCGGTGGTGGCCAGGTCGGTGCCGTCCGGTTCCTGGCGCAGGAGGGGCAGCCGGGCGCCCCAGGTCCCCTGGAAGCCGTCCTCGCGCACGGGGAGGAGCAGGGCGCTGCCGGGACCGGTGGCGAGCCGCAGCCAGGGACCGTCGGTGCGGTGGAGGAGGGTGGAACGGGTGCGCAGCCCGGCCACGTCCTCGCGCAGCAGGGCACCGAGAACCCGCAGCAACTGGTGGGCTGCCGAGGCAGGGCGCGCGACGGCAGGGGGTTCCGCGTCCCCGTACCGGGCGGCCGCCCCCGATTCGCCGGAGGTACGCGACCGGTCGGCGGTCACGGGGTGATCTCCCACCGCTGGGCGGCGAGGAACGCGTCGGCGGCGCGGTCCACGGAGTCCTGGTCGGGGCCGACGGTCCGCAGGATGCCGAGGTAGTCGCGGTTGGTGCGGTGCAGCGGGTGGCGCTCGCCGGTCGGGCGCATGGGCCGGTAGGTCAGGCGCACGCCTCCCTCCGCCCGGTCGACCGCGCCGGGCGCGGAGGTGAGAACCCCTGCCCGGTCGGCGCACGGGGAGTCGATCCGGGCGGCCCGCCCCGTGCGGGCACCTAGGCTCTCCGGCAGGGCCTCGCCCAGATGGGTGGCCAAAATGTGGTCGAAGAGCGGGATGTCGAGCAGTTCGGCGAGAAGCAGGTCACCGTGGTCGCCGATCGCCCGGTAGTTCACCTCGATGATGCGCGCCCGGCCCTCGTGGACGACGAACTCCGTGTGACAGGAGCCGAATCCCACACCGAGCAGCGCGAGCTGTTCCAGGATCTGCTCGCGTACGGGGGCGGGGTGGCCGGGGACGTAGGTCAGCCGCTGTTCGATGAAGTGGGGCGGCGGCGAGAGCCGGGTGTGGAATCCGCCGAGGACGTGGAGGCGTCGGCCGTCGCCCAGGGTCTCCAGGGTGTAGAGCTCGCCGGGCAGGAACTCCTCGACGACCAGGGCGGCGTCCGGCCGGCGTGCACGGATCTCCGCGCACAGTCGTAGGAGTTCGGCGGGGTCCTCGACGCGTACGACATCCTCGCTGGCGACGCCGTCGCGCGGTTTCACGACGCAGGGATACACCACTCCCCCGGCCTCGACGCACGCGGCCGGCGACTGTCCGGGGAGGATCTCGACGGAACGGACGGGTTCGGCCCCGGCGGCGGCGAGATGGCGGCGCATCAGGGCCTTGTCCTTCGTGCGCAGCGCGGCCCGCCAGTCCTTGCCGGGCAGGCCGAAGAACTCGGCTGCGAGCGCGCCCTGGGTCTGGAGGTGGTCACTGTTGGTGAAGACAGCGGCGGGCTGCCCGTGCCGGGAGATGTGGGTGATCACCGCGCGGTGGTCGCGGACGTCGCAGGCGGCGACCTCCACGTCCGGCCCGAGGGCACCGGGTGGCCCGTACACCTCCGGCTGGTCGGTCAGCAGTGTCACGGACAGGCCGAGCCGCCCGGCGGCCGGCAGGAAGCCGCTGATGACCGAATCGGTCGGATTGAGGGCAAGCAGGTACGTCTGCATGGGCGGTCACTTCCGGCGCGCTGGTACGACGAGAAACGAAAGAGAGCTTAGGTTAGGCAAACCTACTTTCACCAACTGATCGACACGCACGGGGGGTTCATCGACCTGTGGGTTGATCGGTAGTAAGGTGAGCCTCCCCTAAGTCGCGCGCTCCGCCGGGGCTGTCGCCCTTCCCGTGGATCGCGCCTGCGCATGTATGCGCACCCCCTCTAGGAGACTTCCGTGATCCTCGCCCCGGCACCGGCGCCCCTCCGGCCCGCCGAGAGCGCCTCCGCCCTCCTCGCCTCCACCTACCGCCGCCTCACCGCTCTCTGTCCGGGGCTGGACGCGGAGGTCGCGGGGCCGGGTGCGCCGGCCGGGCAGAGCTGGGTCGATGTCGCCGAACTGGCGCTCCGGCCCGGACTGCTGGACGCCTTCCTCGAGACGGAGGCCGCCCGGATCACGGAGCGCTACGACCACCGGGCGCGCCCCGACGTCGTGGCCTCCCGCCTGTTGCACGACTGCCTCTGGTCGTTGTGCCTGCTGCTCAGCGGGCCCTGGTACCTGGACCGCCGGGTTCCGCTGCCCCGGCCGGAGGATGTACGGATCGGCCGGTGCGAGGACCGGTACCAGGTGGTGCCCGGTACGTTCGCCTGTCTGCCGGGCGACCCCGCCGAGGGGCTTCCAGGGGTGCGCCGGGTGTCGGACGAGGCGGCGCTCGGGGACGCGTTGCGGACGGCGGTCGCCGATCTGGTGCGCCCCCTGTGCGCGGCTCTGGGCCCCCGGGTGCGTCGCGGGCCCCGGGCGCTGTGGGGCATGGTCGAGGACGACCTCGTGTCGGGCATCTGGTACGTGGGACGCATGCTCGGCGAGGAGGAACGGGCGGTCGGCGCGGCCGGACGGCTGCTGCCGGGGCCCGTCTCACCGTTCCCGGCCGGCGCCGGTTTCCGGGACCTGACGGGCGCGGACGGCAGGTCGTACCCGACGCGGGACCGGGCGGGCTGCTGCCTCTACTACACGATCCGCCCCGCGGAGGCGTGCGACACCTGCCCCCGCACCTGCGACGCCGAACGGCTGCGCCGCATCGAGGCGGAAGAGGCCCCGGCCGCCGGGTGACACGGCGCATGACGGAAGGCCGGCCCGGGAACCTCTCCCGGGCCGGCCTTCCGTCATGAAAGGGCCGGTGTCAGCCGATCTCGATGAGCAGATCGCCCGCCTCGACCTGCTGGATCCGTCCGATCGCGAGCCGCGCGACCGTGCCCGCGCGCTGGGCGGTGATGGAAGCCTCCATCTTCATCGCCTCGATGGTGGCGACCGTCTGGCCCGCCGACACCGCATCACCCTCCGCCACCTGGAGCGTCACGACGCCCGCGAACGGCGCCGGGACGTGCCCGTCGTTGCCCCGCTCGGCCTTCTCCGCGGCCTTGACCTCGGTGGCGACGGACGTGTCCCGCACCGCGACCGGTCGCAACTGGCCGTTGAGCGTGGCCATCACCGTACGGAAGCCGCGTTCGTCGGCCTCCGAGATCGCCTCCAGCTCGATCAGCAGCGTGACACCGGCCCCCAGGGTGACCGTGTGCTCGGTGTCCGGCTCCAGACCGTAGAAGAAGTCCTGCGTGGGCAGTACGGAGGTATCGCCGTAGGCCTCGCGGTGGGCGTCGAACTCCTTGGTCGGGCCGGGGAACAGCAGCCGGTTCAGCGTCGCCTTCCGGTTCCGGCCGAGTCCTTCGCGGTCCTCCTCCGACAGGGTCGCGGCCTCGGACCGCGCGGGGCGGCCCTGGAGTGCGCGCGTACGGAAGGGCTCGGGCCAGCCGCCGGCCGGGTCGCCCAGCTCTCCGCGCAGGAATCCGACCACCGAGTCCGGTACGTCGAACTTGCCGGGGTCGGACTCGAAGTCGGCCGCACTGACCCCGGCTCCGACCAGGTGCAGGGCGAGGTCGCCCACCACCTTCGACGAGGGGGTCACCTTGACCAGCCGGCCCAGCATCCGGTCGGCCGCCGCGTAGCAGTCCTCGATCAGCTCGAAGCGGTCGCCGAGGCCGAGCGCGATGGCCTGCTGACGCAAGTTCGACAGCTGCCCACCGGGAATCTCGTGGTGGTAGACACGTCCGGTGGGCGAGGCCAGTCCCGACTCGAAGGGCGCGTAGACCTTGCGTACGGCTTCCCAGTACGGCTCGAGTCCGCCGACCGCGTCCAGCGAGAGCCCGGTCGCGCGCTCGGTGTGGTCGGTGGCCGCGACGAGCGCGGACAGCGACGGCTGGCTGGTGGTGCCCGCCATCGAGGCGACGGCCGCGTCGACGGCGTCCACGCCCGCGTCGATCGCGGCGATCAGCGTGGCGAGCTGGCCGCCCGCGGTGTCGTGGGTGTGCAGGTGCACCGGAAGGTCGAAGCGCTCGCGCAGCGCGGTCACCAGGGTGCGGGCGGCGGGCGGGCGCAGCAGGCCGGCCATGTCCTTGATGGCCAGGACGTGCGCGCCCGCTTCGACGATCTCCTCCGCGAGGCGAAGGTAGTAGTCGAGCGTGTACAGCTTCTCGGCCGGGTTCGACAGGTCCGCGGTGTAGCAGAGGGCGACCTCGGCGAGCGCGGTGCCGGTGGACCGTACGGCGTCGATGGCGGGACGCATCTGCGAGACGTCGTTGAGGGCGTCGAAGATCCGGAAGATGTCCATGCCGGTCGCAGCCGCCTCGGCCACGAAGGCTTCGGTCACCTCGACGGGGTAGGGCGTGTAGCCGACGGTATTGCGCCCGCGGAGCAGCATCTGCGTACAGATGTTGGGCACCGCCTCCCGCAGGGCCGCGAGCCGCTCCCAGGGATCCTCCGCGAGGAAGCGCAGGGCCACGTCATAGGTGGCGCCGCCCCAGCACTCCAGGCTCAGCAGCTCCGGTGCGGTCTGGGCGACGTGCGGGGCGACGGCCAGCAGGTCGCGCGTCCTCACCCGGGTGGCCAGCAGGGACTGGTGGGCGTCGCGGAAGGTCGTGTCCGTCACCGCGACGGCCCGCTGCGCCCGCAGCTCCGCCGCGAACCCCTCCGGCCCGAGTGCCGCGAGGCGCTGCCGTGATCCGTCGCGGAACGGTGTGCCCGGGGAGACGGACGGGAGCTTGAGGGCCGGGTCGATGACCTGGGGACGCGGGCCGTGGGGACGGTTGACGGTCGTCTCGGCGAGGTACGTGAGCATGCGGCTTCCGCGGTCCGCCGAGGGGCGCGCCCGGATCAGTTCGGGGTGGTCGGCGATGAAGCTCGTCGTGATGCGGCCCTCGCGGAAGCCGGGATGGTCGAGCACGGCGCCCAGGAAGGGCAGGTTGGTGGCGACTCCGCGGATACGGAACTCGGCGATCGCGCGCCGCGCGCGGCGGGCGGCGTTGGCGAAATCGTGGCCGTGGCAGGTCAGTTTGACGAGCATCGAGTCGAAGTGGGCGGACACTTCGGCACCGGTGTGGACGGTGCCGCCGTCGAGCCGCACCCCGGGGCCGCCCGGGGAACGGTACGCGGAGATGGTGCCGGTGTCGGGACGGAAGCCGTTGGCGGGGTCCTCGGTGGTGATACGGCACTGCATGGCGGTGCCGTTGAGCACGATGTCGTCCTGCGTCAGGCGCAGTTCCGGAAGTGACATCCCCGCGGCGATCCGCAGCTGCCCGATCACCAGGTCCCGGCCGGTGACCTGCTCGGTGACCGTGTGCTCCACCTGGATGCGGGGGTTCATCTCGATGAAGACGTGGTTGCCGCGCTCGTCGACCAGGAACTCCACGGTGCCCGCGTTGACGTACCCGATGTGCCTGGCGAACGCCACGGCATCGGCACAGATGCGCGCGCGCAGCTCGGGGTCGAGGTTCGGCGCGGGCGCGATCTCGACCACCTTCTGGTGGCGCCGCTGCAACGAACAGTCCCGCTCGTACAGGTGGACGACGTTGCCCTGGGCGTCGGCGAGGATCTGCACCTCGATGTGGCGCGGGTTGATGACGGCCTGCTCGAGGAAGACGGTGGCGTCACCGAACGCCGACTCCGCCTCGCGCATCGCCGCGTCGATCGACTCCCGCAGCTCGGCGGGCTCGGCGACACGCCGCATTCCCCGCCCGCCGCCGCCGGCGACGGCCTTGACGAACACCGGGAACCCGATGGAGTCGGACGCGGCGACCAGCGTGTCCACGTCGGTCGACGGCTCCGACGACTTCAGGACGGGAACCCCGGCCTCGCGGGCGGCCGCCACCGCGCGGGACTTGTTGCCGGTCAGGTGCAGTACGGAAGCGGGTGGTCCCACGAAAACGATCCCGGCCTCGGCGCACGCGGCGGCGAGATCGGGGTTCTCCGACAGGAAGCCGTATCCGGGGTAGACCGCGTCGGCACCCGCCTTGCGCGCGGCCTTGATCACCTCGTCGACCGAGAGGTAGGCCCGCACCGGATGGCCCTTTTCACCGATCTGGTAGGCCTCGTCGGCTTTGGCGCGGTGGAGCGAGTTGCGGTCCTCGTGGGGGAACACGGCCACGGTGGAGATGCCGAGCTCGAACGCCGCACGGAACGCGCGGATCGCGATCTCGCCCCGGTTGGCGACCAATACCTTGCGGAACATCAATGTCCCCTGTCGTGTTTCGGGCACAGCGGCCCCAGGTGGCGATGTCATTCCGGCTGCCGGGATCGGCATCCGCTGTCCCCGTGGACGGTACCGATCAGTAGCGTTGACGTCGATCTCCCACCAGCGGGAGATAGGTCACGCCGAGGGAATCAGGCGTGGGACCGGTGACACGGTGTCCGGGGCCGGGAGCGTCTCACGCGGCTCCGGCCACCAGCGCCCGCCGGCGGCCCTCCCCCATGAGGTGCGGGCGAACGCCGATGCGCCGTCAGGGCCGAACTGCGTTCCAGGGCCCGGGAGGTGCGGCCGCGCCCGCCCCCTGCGGGTCAGGACACCGGGACGCAGGACGGGCACAGGCCACGGTAGGTGACCGCGGCCTCGGACACCGTGAAGCCGAACCGCTCGTCGACCGGGAGATCGGCCAGCGGATCGCCGGTCGGGTGAACATCCCGGACAGTGCCGCATTTGGAGCACACCAGGTGCTGGTGCGGGCGGTGCGCGTTGGGGTCGAAGCGCTTGGCACGGCCGTCGGTGGAGACCTCGATGACCTCACCCAGGGCGACCAGCTCGCCCAGGGCGTTGTACACCGTCGCTCGGGAGATCTCGGGCAACAGCCGCACCGCACGCGCGTGCACCTCGTCGGCGGTGAGGTGCACGTGGTCGCCGTCGAGCACCTCCGCGACGACACGCCGCTGCGAGGTCATCCGCCAGCCACGTCCTCGCAGTCGCTCCAGCAGGTCACTCATATCGGTTCACCTATTCAGCCTTGGCGGGATACCCGACGTCCACCGGTGAGTGTCCGGCCTCCGATTGAGTACGAGTCTGGTGTTCTTGTTGACCTGGACTCTATCCATCGTAGGATCAGTTCCGGCGATAGCCAAGGGACAGGAAGACTCCATTACGGCAGGAGAGCGACGTGACGGGACCATCACCAGGGACCTGCGCGATGCCGTCCTGCGGATGACAACTGCCCGCGTCACGCCGCTCGAGACCCTCCGGGTGGGTGACCGCCTCGGAGTTGCCGGGGCGATCGCCTCCGGGGTGAGCGATCGCGTGGGCATCCCCGTTCAGATCCTGTGCCCCGACCGCTCCACCGCCCGTAGTTCCTGAGCAATGCGATCCGCCCAGTCCGGAAGGATTCCCATGTCCGAGAACCATGACGCAATCGTCACCGACGCGAAGGCAGAAGGCGGAGGTGGCTGCCCCGTCGCGCACGGGCGCGCCCCGCACCCGACGCAGGGCGGCGGAAACCGCCAGTGGTGGCCGGAGCGGCTCAATCTGAAGATCCTCGCCAAGAATCCCGCCGTGGCCAATCCCCTCGGCGAGGAGTTCGACTACGCCGAGGCGTTCAAGACCCTCGACCTCCCGGCCGTGAAGCAGGACATCGCGGATGTCCTGACGACCTCGCAGGACTGGTGGCCGGCCGACTTCGGCAACTACGGCCCGTTCATGATCCGGATGGCGTGGCACAGCGCGGGCACCTACCGGATCAGCGACGGCCGCGGCGGCGCCGGCGCCGGGCAGCAGCGCTTCGCCCCCCTCAACAGCTGGCCGGACAACGGGAACCTCGACAAGGCCCGTCGCCTGCTGTGGCCGGTCAAGAAGAAGTACGGCCAGAGCCTCTCGTGGGCCGACCTCATGATCCTCACCGGCAACGTCGCCCTGGAGCAGATGGGCTTCGAGACCTTCGGCTTCGGCGGCGGCCGCGCGGACGTCTGGGAGCCCGACGAGGACGTGTACTGGGGTCCCGAGACCACCTGGCTCGACGACGAGCGCTACACGGGCGACCGGGAGCTGGAGAACCCCCTCGGTGCGGTCCAGATGGGCCTCATCTACGTCAACCCCGAAGGCCCGAACGGCACCCCGGACCCGATCGCCGCGGCCCGCGACATCCGTGAGACGTTCCGCCGCATGGCGATGAACGACGAGGAGACGGTCGCCCTGATCGCGGGTGGCCACACCTTCGGCAAGACCCACGGCGCGGGCCCGGCGGAGAGCGTCGGCGACGACCCCGAGGCCGCCCCGATCGAGGCGCAGGGCCTCGGCTGGAGCAACTCCTTCGGCACCGGCAAGGGCGGGGACGCGATCACCAGCGGCCTCGAGGGCATCTGGACGAACACCCCGACCACGTGGGACAACAGCTTCTTCGAGATCCTGTTCGGGCACGAGTGGGAGCTGTTCAAGAGCCCCGCGGGGGCGCACCAGTGGCGGCCGAAGGACGGCGCCGGGGCCGGCACGGTCCCCGACGCCCACGACCCGTCGAAGAGCCACGCTCCCACGATGCTGACGACGGACCTCTCGCTCCGCCTCGACCCGGCCTACGAGGTGATTTCGCGGCGCTTCCTGGCGAACCCCGCCGAGTTCGCGGACGCCTTCGCGCGCGCGTGGTTCAAGCTGACCCATCGCGACATGGGCCCCGTCGTGCGCTACCTCGGCCCTGAGGTTCCGGCGGAGACGCTGGTGTGGCAGGACCCGCTGCCCGCCGTGACGCACCAGCCCGTCGACGCCGAGGGCATCGCTTCCCTCAAGGACCTGGTTCTCGCCTCGGACCTGACGGTGTCCGAGCTGGTCTCCACCGCGTGGGCCTCGGCCTCGTCCTTCCGCGGCAGCGACAAGCGCGGCGGTGCCAACGGCGCGCGCATCCGCCTCCAGCCGCAGAGCGGCTGGGCGGTCAACGAGCCCGACGGGCTGGCCACGGTGCTGCGCACGCTGCAGGGGATCCAGGAGTCCTTCAACTCCGGCCGGACCGACGGCACGCAGATCTCGCTCGCCGACCTGATCGTGCTCGCCGGCTCCGCGGGCGTCGAGAAGGCGGCCAAGGTCGCCGGTTTCGACGTCGAGGTCCCGTTCACACCGGGGCGGGTGGACGCGTCGCAGGAGCAGACCGACGTGGAGTCCTTCGCCGCGCTGGAGCCGACCGCCGACGGGTTCCGCAACTACCTCGGCAAGGGCAACCGCCTGCCGGCCGAGTACCTGCTGCTCGACCGGGCGAACCTGCTGACCCTGAGCGCCCCCGAACTGACGGTCCTCGTCGGTGGCCTCCGCGTCCTGGGTGCGAACCACCAGCAGTCCTCGCTCGGTGTCCTGACCGCGACCCCGGGTTCGCTGACCAACGACTTCTTCGTCAACCTGCTCGACCTGGGCACGACGTGGAAGGCGACGTCCGGGGACGCGAACACCTTCGAGGGCAGCGACGCCGCCACGGGTGAGGTCAAGTGGACCGGCACCCGCGCCGACCTCGTCTTCGGATCGAACTCCGAGCTGCGCGCCGTCGCGGAGGTCTACGCGAGCGACGACGCGAAGGAGAAGTTCGTGACGGACTTCGTCGCGGCGTGGGACAAGGTCATGAACCTCGACCGGTTCGACCTCGTCTGATCCTGCTGTCCGGGCCGGCCTTCACCGGCCGGCCCGGGCCGGCAGTACGTCCGCTCGCATGCCCGGGTGCGGTTCCGGCGCGGGGCGATCCCGGTGGGCAGCGAGTGATTGACGCAAGCATTCGGGCGATGTGACGATACGCCGATGCCTGGTCTGCACGCACGGATGGCTGTTCGCCGCGGTGACTTCACCGGCGCCGTCGTCGCCCGTTGCGCGGCTGAGGTGCCGTTCTACGGGGAACTGCCGCGCCGGACGCTCGAGGGTGAGGTGGCGCGGTCGATCACGGCGGTGCACGATCTGCTGCTGCGGGCACTGCGTGAGGACGGCGTGATGGGCCCGGGTGACCTGACCCGCCTCATCGAGTGGTCGGGGCGCCGGGCCGAGGAACGCGTTCCCCTGGAGGCGGTGATCGCCGCCTATCTCATCGGTGCCGAGGTGTGGTGGCAGGTGCTGGCCGAAACCGCGGAGCCCGAGGAGCTGACCGGCGCGGGAGCGAAGTTGCTGGCCTGCCTGCACGCGGCCATGCCTGCTGTCGTGCTCGCTCACCGGAATGCCCAGGAGGACATCCACAGCGAGGACAAGCGGGTACGGCGGGCACTGCTGACCGCTCTGCTGGCGGGACGGCCGTACGAAGACCTGGCGGAGGCGGCACGGATCACCGTGGCCGGCGGCCATGAAGTGGTCGCCCTGGCCTTCGAGTCGAGTCCGCCGTCCAGGCTGGTGCAGTCGTCGCTCGAGGCCCTCGCGGGAGTCCCGGTGCTGATGGATCACGTTGCCGGGATCGCGCTGCTGCCCAGCGGTTGCGACCTGTCCGGCCTGCCGGATTCGCTCGGGAAGGACGTGGGGCAGTCCGTGTTCGCGGCGGCCGCCCCGGCCGTGGGGCCGACGGCGGTTCCTGCCGCGGCGGCGGAAGCCGGGCGCGTACTCGAACTCGTACAGCGGCTGGGACGCCCGCCCGGGCTGTACCGGCTCGATGATGTGCTGCTGGAGTACCAGCTGGCGCGTCCAGGTGACGCGCTGCTGCGGCTGGCGGCCAAGCTCGACCCGTTGGCGGACCATCCGTACCTGCTGGAGACACTGCGTGTGTTCGTCGACCACGGGCACAACCGCCGCAGGACCGCGTCGGAGCTCTGCATCCACCGCAACACGCTGGACTACAGATTGCAGCGGGTGGGCACACTGACCGGGTTGGACCTCATGGTCCCGGCAGAGGCGCGCCTGCTCCAGGCGGCACTCGTCGCGACGGACCTCATCTGACCAGGAGGAAGCAGCCCGGTCTGCGGGTCCCGACTGTGTGCCCCGCGACGGGCCGGCCGGAGCTACAGCCAGGCCAGCAGCTCCTCCTGTCGCGGTGCCAGGACCGTGCCCGTTTCGGGGTGGTCGAAGACCATGACCGGACGGCGTGCGTCCCAGGCGGGCCAGCCCGGGTCTCCCGAGGTGGCGAAGTCGACCCACGCCCGGTGCATGACGTCGGCCAGCGGCTGAGGGGCGTCCGGCCCCGTCAGTGTCTCGCCGTGCCGGAGGTTGTCGAAGACGAAACCGATCTCCAGGGCGTGGCACGCGCCCAGGTCCAGGGTCGGCGAGCGCCAGGCGAACTCGTAGAGGAAGGTACGGGCGGGCCGGGAGTCGGCCAGCCG
The DNA here is from genome assembly GCF_042749285.1 of Streptomyces sp. NPDC059499. NCBI lineage: Bacteria > Bacillati > Actinomycetota > Actinomycetes > Kitasatosporales > Streptomycetaceae > Streptomyces > Streptomyces sp. NPDC059499. The sequence goes on along the minus strand of NZ_JBHYTT010000014.1, from coordinate 164,135 downwards.
GTTGAGAGGTCCGCGCACCAGGAGGTCCGTGGCCATCTCGCCGAGGATCACCCCCGGCTTGGCACCTGGCCGGGTGCCCCGGTACAGCCGCGCCACCCGCCCGGGGATCCGGAACTTCAGCAGGGCCAGCCGCAGCGTGAGTCCGCTGATGCGGTCCACCGCTCCGCCGGGCACGAACCACAGGCGGTACTCCTCCCGGTTGCATCCCAGCAGCAGGTCGACCGACGGAAGCGGCGGATCGGCCGGCACCACGTCACCGTCGACCACGATGTGGAAACCGTGCCCGCCGCTGATCGGATCCGCCCTGCCGACCACCGCGTCCTGCGCATCCAGCAACCGTTCGCGGTTCACCTCGGCGAACCCCTCCGCCGTGGCGGGCACCCGCAGCTCCTTCGCCATCGCCCTCACGGTCTTCGCGCCCCGGCGGCGCGTCACCGTCTGCGGTGGACCGCTCTGCAGGATCGCCCGGCGGAACAGACCGGCCGCGCGAGGGCTGGTCGTCAGGGCGGCGATGCTGACGGCCCCGGCGGACTCTCCGCACACGGTGACGCGTTCGGGGTCTCCGCCGAAGGCTGCGATGTTCTCCTTCACCCAGGTCAGGGCGGCGATCTGGTCCAGCAGGCCGCGGTTGTCGGGGGCGTCGGGGAACACACCGAATCCCTCGACCCCGAGCCGGTAGTTGATCGAGACAAGGACCACGCCGTCGCGCGCGAAGGCACGGCCGTCGTACAGAGGCATGGCGGCCGAACCGTTGCGCAGGGATCCCCCGTGGATCCACACGATCACCGGCAGACGTCCGGCACCGTCGTCGCCACCGAGGTCAGGTGTCCAGATGTTGAGGTGGAGGCAGTCGTCCCCCTTGATGTCCACCTCGGGAATCAGCTGGTCGAGGGGTGGCCGGTAGGGGCGTTGCGGAGCGGTCGGCCCGTACTGCAGAGCGTCACGCATCCCGTCCCAGGGTTCGACGGGCGCCGGAGCACGGAACCGGTGCGCGCCGAAGGGCGCGGCGGCGTAGGGGATCGCGAGGAAGGTGGCGATTCCTCCGTGGACGCGGCCTCGGACCTTCCCTGCACAGGTGGTCGCGACGATGTCCATGTCCGTCCTTTCACGAGCGGTGCCCGCCTTCCCTGCCGGGGGCGGCGGGGAAGGCGGTGACGAGGGAGATCTGTGGGTTACGGGGTGGCCGGGACGCTCAGGGCGAGGCTGTTCCGGCGGACGTCCGACCAGGTGGTGGTGTCGGTGCAGATGCCGCAGCCCGGTCCGAAGAACTGGGCACGGGCCGTCCCGTCGCCCATGAGATGGGCGCGGAACCACGCGGTGGTCGGAGCGGCGAACGGGCCGGGGTCGCCGACGACCGTGAAGTGATCGGCCCCGCGCAGCTCGCCGTAGAGGGCCGGGATGTGGTCGGCGGCGTCGTAGAAGGCCTTGACGAGGAAGGGGAAGACGATGCTGTCCTTCTCACCGGCCAGGAGCAGCGCGGGTACGTGCACCGCGTTGATGTCGGCCAGCGGACCGGGCTGGATCGGCAGGATGGTGTCGATGCGGGGGTCCGCTCCGACGACGATGGCGGCAGCACCACCCTGTGAGTGACCCGATGCGCCGATGTGGTCGAGGTCGACGTGGTTGAGGAAGATGCTGCCCGGGTCGGCGTTCCTGCGGGTGAGCATGTCGATGCCCGCTCGCATGGAGATGCCGAGATTGGACTGCGGGGTGTTGGCGGCTGCGACGATGAACCCCTGGCCGGCCCAGTGGAGCAACAGGTCCCGGTAGACGAGGGGAACGCCGCCTGTGCCGTTGCCCCACACGATCACGGGGTGGCGGCGATCGCTGCTCGCGATGTCGCGCGGGTAGTACAGGGTGGTGATCGCTCCGACTTCCACCGCGGTGGCGTAGGGGCCGGGAGCACCGAAGTCACTGGAGGCAGTGACCGTCGGGGTGCCCGCAGGGGCGGATGCCGCCGACGCTGTGCCCGCGCCGACCGATGCGGACAGGGCGAGGGTGAGAGCGGCCAACGGGACGAGCAGATTCCTTCTCCACAGCACGGCGACTCCTGACGTCAGGGTTCACCGAGTGATTCATCCGGATCACTTCGGTGTCTGACCGCACATCCTGTGGGAGCCGTCGGCCACCGTCTCTGCGCAATCGCGGCAATCACCGACGTCGGGGTTTGTGCAACATGCCGAGAGCCGCCGGCCCGGCGGTGGTGCCATGCTGAGCCGCCGTTCGGAGGATTCCTGGTCAGCCACCCATCGCCGTGGTGGTGAAGCGGTCGCCGCAGATGCGGAGTTGGGGGGTGCGCAGGGTGAGTGCCTCCGTGGAACCGGGCGGATAGACCCGCAGGTAGTCGGGCCGGTCCCAGCAGCCCGAGTCCTCGATTCCCTCATTCAGTGTGTGCAGGGTGACGCCCGCGGTCCGTCCGGGGCCGATCACCGTCCTGTCCCTCATTCCGCCCTCGCGCTCGGCCGGCACTCCGATCACGCTGCCGTCACGCCTGATCAGTGAGACACCGGGGAAGCCGCGCAACGTGCAGGAGGCCCGGGACCGGTTCTCGAACGAGAGCCGGTAGTGGATCTGCCCGGCTCCCGCGCCGGCACGGCCCAGACTCATGCCCAGGTCTTCGGCCCTGCAGCGCGGGGAACCCGGCCCGGCCGCCGCGGGCTCCGAGCCGGCGGAGTCGTCGGGGGCGACCGTAGCCGCGGCGGGGACGGAGGCGTACCCGTCGGAGGGGCGTTCCTTGCCGGGTGCGGCGGAGCTCGCGCCGGAGGTGCCCGAGGTACCGGCGCAGCCGGCCGCCACGAGGGTGATCAAAACGATGGCGATCGGGGCGAGGAGATGCCGACGGAGGGTACGAGCCCTCCGGTCCGCCCTGCGGCTTCGCAGCCGGAGGAATCGCTCGGACGGCGACGGGGTGGTGCGCGCGCGTGAGCCCATACCTGTCGCCTGCTCAGTTTCGCGCCGTTCGAACCTGTCCGTACGAACGACGTACGGCCCCGTACCGGTGACGAGGTCCGGGCCGGTCAGTCGTTCGGGAGGTCCTTGCCGTAACAGACGCTGAACGGGTCGGTGTCATAGGGCGGGTAGGGCGGCACCCGGTGCCATCCCCGTCGTTCGTAGAGCCCCATCGCCTCCGGCTGCAGTTTCCCGGTCTGCAGGAGCAGTCGGACGGCTCCGAGCCCGCGGGCACTGGTCTCCACCGCGTCGAGCGCCGCCTTGGCCAGGCCGCGCCCTCGGTGCCCGTCGTGCACGTAGACGCGCTTGATCTCGTAGTGGCCCGGTCCGTGGTGGTGCAGCAGTCGCAGTGAGGCGGTCGCCAGCGGCCGGTCGCCCTCGTAGGCGACCCAGGTGGTGACGATCTCCTCGGCGGTCGGCGAGTCGGGCCGGCAGCCGGCGCGTTCGGCGTCGAAGGGCGCGTAACGGGGCCGCAGTTCGGCGTCCATCCTGTTGCGCAGGGCCACCGCGTCGGGGTGATCCCAGCCCGTGGCGGCCCACTGCACGGTGCCGTCGCGGGGAGCCGGTGCGCGGTCGGCCACGTCGGTCAGGGTGGCGTGGACGTCCAATGCGGTGCTCCTTGCGTCGGTATCGGCCGGTGCCGTCCGCGGACGGTGGCCGTGATCACCCGGGCCGTGCTTCCGGACGTGCACTCGCGTCCCTCGGGCCGGGGCGCGAGTGTACGTCCCTGCGGCGGGCCGTCAGCCGGCGGCCCCGGTCTCCTGACGTTCCACGCCGATGACCTTGCGGTACACACGGGCTCCGTCGCCGTAGTCGTCCACGGCGTAGTGCCAGGTCGCCCGGTTGTCCCACAGGACGAAGTCGCCGGGGTTCCAGCCGAGCCGGATGGTGTAGTTCGGCGAGGAGGCGTGCCTGAGGAGATGGTCGAGCAGCGCCTTGCCCTCCTCGGGCGTGACACCCGTGAGCCCGAGTGCGGAGGTGCTGATGAACAGTCCCTTCCGCCCGGTGTCGGGATGTTCGAGCACGACCGGATGCTCGACCATCTCAGTGACGGGGGTCCGCCTGCTGCCCTGGGCGTAGTTCTCGGGGTCGGCGTCGTAAACGGCGCTCACCGATTCGAGCAGTACCTTGAACGGCTCCGACAGGTCGTCGTACGCCGTCTGGAGATCGGCCCACAGGGTGTGCCCGCCGAGCTCGGGTACCTCCTCGTAGGTGAGTGACTCGATGGCGAACACGGGGCTCCGCCACAGCCCGCCGATGTGCCAGGTGCTCGCCTTGCCGGTCTGCCGGACGTTGTACGGGTAGACCAGCGGGTTGGCGGCGTCCTTCGCGGCAGTGGGGTGGTCGAACGGTTCCGCGAAGATGTCGACGGCCTTCACATGCTGATCAGGCGTCAGGTTCTGGTTACGGAACACCAGGACCTTGTGTTCCCGGAAGGCCTGGCGCAGGAGCTCCGCGGTCTCGGCGTCGACGGTGTCCGTGAGGTCGACGCCGATGATCTCGGCTCCGAACCTCGGTCCTACGCGCCGTATCTCATGACTGGTAACAGTGGTCATGCCCATCTCTCTCCGTTGTCGTGCGGGACGACGCACGCCTCCGTGGCGGAGGCGTGCGAACGGTGAGGACCGTCCTGAGCCGATCTCCGGATCGGATCAGGACGGTGCCTGGGTTCGTCGACAAAGGGACGCGTCGGTACGCGCCAGATCCACGTGCAATCTGCGGTACAGGGCCGGGGCGGTCACCCGACCACGGTAGTCGGACCGGTTCGCCGCAGGCGAGGGAGCGCGGGCGCCACGAACCTCCGGGCAGCCCGCTTCGGGCGTCCGGACGGCCCTTGCGGTGCAGGTCGGACGGCATCGTGTCACTCGTGTGAACATCGGCGGTCGAGTCGGTCCCGAAGGTCGTCGGCAGGCGTTCCCGCGCGGGCCGATGCCACGGAGCTCACCGACCGACTGCGGGTGAAGGGACGCCGCCGCTCCGGGCCGGCGGAAGTCGCGCGGCTGCGCCGGGCGTTGCGCGCAGTGTCGAGGAGTCGTGCACTGAATGGACAACTCCGTCCCTCGCGGGCGCCTAGTTTCGTGTCGCGGACGAGAACACCGCAGTACGCAGACCTCCGATCGGTGATGGGCGCACACAGGTGACCGCACAGCACCGCGGGGCTCCTGGACGGGATTCCGCGATCACTTGTGTACATGTGCCTGGTCCGATCCAGCCCGAATTCTCAATCGAACAAAACATGCTAGGAATATCGATGCGCAAATTCACAACAGTGTTGACGGCTCTTCTCTTCTCACTGTCCCTGGGCGTGCTGAACACCGGTACCGCACAGGCGGTGGGCTACGGATACTGGAGCACGTTGGACAACGGCTACTACCTGGGAGCCCCTCTCTGCGCCACTCCCGAGGGGAACAGCACCGCGAATGGGGCGATCATCACCCAGTGGCGTTGTACCGGTAGCGACCTGCAGCAGTGGATGCAGAGCTCCGACAACCGAATTGTGCACAAGTCGAGTGGCAAGTGCCTGACGCCCAGCGGCGATGCGAGCGGCACCAACGGCGCAGTGCTGACTCTGTGGACCTGCAACAGCAGCGCCGCATCTCAGCTGTTCGTCGTGGGGTACAGCCACACCTTTACGCAGCACGGTGGTAAGTGCATCACTCCCAAGGGCAACTCCTGGGCCGACGGCGCCTACCTCACTCTCTGGACCTGTGGAGAGCCCGCGCCGCCCGTGCAGCGGTGGAACTGACAGCCTCGTGAGCTGGGGCACTCCCAGCACGCTCTGACTCGGGGACGCCGAGGCCACGTGCCACGGCGTCCCCGGTCTGCCCGGAGCCCGGCTGGACGAAGTCGGCGCACGTCGTCCCGCGCGCTCGTCGGCGAGCGCCGCAACGGCCTGAGTGCGTGGCCGAAAACATGCGTCATATCCTTGCTCATGTGGCGGTGGGGAAGCACAGCTGTGCGGCAACCGGTATGGGGCTGGGGCGCTGCCACGTTTCAACGCGTGGGGGATCGCATGGGGTTGTCGGTTGCGTCGGATGCTTTCGTGGCATGCGAGGACAGGTTTGACTGGTTCTGCGAGACAGTGTCCAGCGAAGTGATGCCTGTCCAGCTCAGCGCCCGGCATACGGCCGACTTCCGGGCGGGCATCACGGACCTGGATCTCGGCGTGGTGCGGTTGTCCGCCGTGGCTTGCTCACCGGTGCTTTCGCGCCGCACTTCGGCACACGTCCGGCGTGGGGATCCCGAGCACATGCAGCTGGCGCTCGTCACACAAGGTGCGGTCAGGATCTCTCAGCGGGGCAATGAATCGGTGGTCGCCGGAGGACTCGTCCTCACAGACACCTCACGACCCAGCGACGGGGCCTGCACCGGCGGGCAGGTCGAGACGATAGTGCTGCAGATTCCCCGTCCGGCCCTGGCGCTGCGCCCGGACCGGGTGGACCGCCTCCTCGCACAGGAACTGGCCGCGGACGTGGGGCCAGGGGCCATCCTCGCCGACTTCCTGAAAGCAATGCTGAAACACGGAACGCGCTGTCGCCCGGAGGAACTGCGCGGCATAGGGTCCGTCGCCCTCGACCTGGCCACCGCGTTTCTCGCTCACCAGCTCGGTGACCTCGGCGAGGCGCCTGCCGAGGCGCGTGCGCAGGAGACCCTGCAGCGGATCTACCGCTTCATCGAGAACAACCTCGGCGACCCGGGTCTGACTCCTCAGCTGATCGCTGATCGGCACAACGTGTCCCTGCGGGGACTCCACGCCCTCTTCCGTGACCAGCACCTGAGCGTCGCGGCACGTATCCGCCGAAGCCGGCTGGAGCGCGCCCACGCCGACCTGGCACGCGGGGAACTGAGCGGTCAGCCCGTTCAAGTGATCGCGGCCCGCTGGGGCTTCTCCAGCGCAACGGCGTTCGGCCGGGCGTTCCGCGAAGCCTACGGGATCACCCCTACCGAACACCGTGCGCTCTCCCTGCTCGCGTCACAGCACGCAGAGCGCAGAAACCCTCCACGTCACGCACGCCACCGCATGCCGCTCCGTCCTGGGGTCCGGCTTCACATCGATCTCGACCAGAGCAGGAGTGGTGCGAGTGTGACCGCTGCTTCGTAGGAGGTAGCGGTCCTCGTGGCGGGTGACGATTCCGCGGGTGAGGACGGACCCTACGAGCTGGTCCGGCACAGTTGCCGGTCCACAAGTGTGGTCATGGCCCGCTGGGTGTCCCGGCTGCCGTCGCTGGTGCCGTACACCACGGCGGTCCGGGTCCCGTGCCGGGTGGCGCCGGCCCAGGTGACGTAACCGAGCAGTTCGCCCCGGTGACCGAAGTAACTGCCGCCGCAGGACAGCCGGATCTCGGCGAGACCGAGTCCGTAGTTCACACCCAGCTCGGGCGCGGGCGCGGTGGTCGTCATCTCGTCGAGCTGCGCCGGAGGCAGCAGCCGGCCGCCGAGCAGCGCGGCATAGAACCGGTTGAGGTCGTGCGTGGTGCTGATGATCGAACCGGCGCCGACGGCCATGCTCGAATTGAGTGCCGTGACGTCGGGGCCCGGGCCCGCGTCGGTGCCGAACGCGGTGTAGGCCTGGGCGTGCGGGCCGATGATGAACGGGAAGGAGCCTGGCGTACTCGTGTCCCTCAGGCCCAGCGGGCGGATGAGCCGGTCCTTCACTTCCTGTTCCCAACTCCGGCCGCTGACCTTGTGAATGATCATCGCGGCGAGGATGTAGTTGGTGTTGGAGTAGGACCAGCCCTCGCCCGGGCGGAACTTGGGGGTGTGCCGCATCGCCTTCCCCACCAACTCCTCGGGGGTGTAGGTGCGGAACCGCTCGTCCCGATAGCCGTCCGCGCTGTTCAGCGCGGGTATCTCCGGCCCGACATCGCGGATGCCGCTGGTGTGCTGCAGCAGCTGCCGCACGGTGATCCGGCTGCCGTCGTTGCCGTTGCCCCGGACCACTCCCGGCAGCCACTGCTCGACGGTGTCCTCCAGGGACATCCGTCCCTCGGCGACGAGTTGCAGCACGACCGTGGCGGTGAAGGTCTTGGTGGCGCTGCCGATCCGGAACCTGCCGTTGCGTGGCACCGGTCTCCTGGTGCCCGTCCCGGCCGTCCCGGCACGCGCGCTGTCCTGTGTGCCCGGTGACGTCACCTCGGCGGACACACCGATGGTCCCGGTGTCGTGGATCGCGTCCACCTGTTGTTGGAGCGGATCGGTCGGCTGGGGTTTCGCCGCCGCCGGCAGCCCGGTCGATGCGGCGAGGAGGACCGCTGCCAGGGCGCTCAGGGCGACCATGTCCCGCCGGCGCCTTGTTAACGCGTGCATGATGATCTCGCTTCCGTTCGGGTTGCCTGCGCCTTCGGTGTCCATCCCATCAGCGGAGAGCCGACGGTCCCATCCGGCCTTCCCCCTGACGTACCGACACGCTGGCCTCAGGGCGTGCCGGGGGTTGCCCCCCGTAGGACGCCGACAGGGGCCCGGAGTCCACTCGGACTCCGGGCCCCTCTGCCGTCCTGCGTACGGCCGGTCAGTTGCTGTCCGGTGGTTCAGGTCCTCACTTGAGGGCGTAGGCCCGGGTGATGGTCTGGACGGTGCGGCTGCCCGCGGAGTCCCAGGCCTCGGTCTTGAGGGTCACGAAACCGTTGGTGTCCGCCAGCTTGGGGTGCCACAGCAGCGCCTGGAAGGAGTTGTCGTCCTTGCGCAGCATCGCGGCGGACTTCCAGGTGGCGCCGTCGTCGTAGGAGACGGAGACCTTGGCACCTGAAATCTTGGCGGAGCCGGCCCAGCCCTTGGGGCGTCCCGCGTCCACGGTGAAGGTGTACGGCAGACCGGCCCGTGCCTGGTTGAGCACGTTCAGCGGCAGGTCGTAGTCGAGCAGGACCACGGGCATGGACTCACAGAGCTTGGGCGTGGGAACGAACAGCGTGTCGCAGCCCTCGATGGCCATGGTGGTGGGTGCCGCCTGGCTGAAGTTCCACTCGGTCCGTATCTCGCGGCCCAGGTTGATGCCCGGGACATCCGTGGCCAGCTTCTGGTCGAGGACGTACCGGTAGTCCGCCTTCTCCTGCGACAACTGGCCGAAGCCGGTGATCGGCTGCCCGTCGCGGTAGAAGCTCCAGGTGGCGGTCTGACCCGACATGGTGTGGTTGGGGTCGTTGTCCGCACCGCTGTTGCTGGGCAGCTTCTGCCAGATGTCGCTGCGGCAGAACGCGCACGGTCCGAACTCGTACTGGGACAGGCGCACCGGCCCGGCGAACCAGTTCCGGGTGTAGGACTTGCCCGGGGTGCTGAAGGTGGTGCGCAGGTCGCTCATCCGCCAGGCACTGGACTGGAAGTTGGCCGTCGCCGACGACTGGTACGACACCCCGGTGCCCGCGAGGAAGTAGTCGTCGCGAGTGGTGCCCTGGTAGAGCGGCTGGCCGACGGATCCCGTGCTCACCTGCAGGGGGCCCCAGACGTTGATGTTCTCGGCACCCAGGCGCCGGGCGCCGTCCGAGCGGAACGTATTGGTGACCTTGGCGAATTCCTTGACGTCGACGGTCTTGGCCAGGTCGGCGGGGATCCGGTCGTCGGTGAAGTGCGGGTTGTAGGTGTAGCCCGACTCCAGGACGCCCTTCAGGGCGATCCGGACCTTGTCCTTGGCCAGCAGAGCCTTGAGGGCTGCGGCGTTGTCGTACGTGGCGTGGGCGACCGGGATGGTCTGTCCGGCGGGGACGCCGCTTCCGCTCGGCCCGGGGTTCGCAGGGGCCACGATCATCGCGACGGCTCCGGCAGCCGCGGCCCTGGTGGCCTGCTCGTCGGCCTTGGTCACGTCGGCCACGGAGACCAGGACGGTCTTGCCCTTGACCGCGGCACCGGCGAAGTCCTGCTCGGTGCCGGCGCCCAGGTCGACCAGCTCGGTGCGCTTGGTGCCCTCGAAGCGCTTCGCGTTCACCGAGGACTTCAGCGGAATGGTCGTGTGCCCCGGGGACGTCACCTCCAGCTGGACCAGCGGTTCGCGCCGGGCCAGGCCGGTCTCCAGGCGCAGCGCGCCGGTGGTGGCGGCGTCACTGGGGATGGCGCCTTGCCTGAGGTCGGTGTGGTTGAGCAGGTTGCCGATGCCGGAGAAGTTCGAGTAACCGCCCGCGGTGCCGGGGTCACGGACGATGAACGCGCTCACCTGGCCGTTCTCCAGGGGCCGCTTCTCGCCCTTGATGTTCACGCTGATGTCGGTGGCGGTGGTGCCGTCGACGGTGACGGTCTGGTCCCGGTCGCTCACCTCGATGTTCGGCACGGAGTACAGGTCGGCCGCGTAGGAGATCGCGCCGCCGGCGGGTGCCGACGAGTAGATCGAGCCTTCGACGGAGTACGTGCCGAGCGGTACCGACAGGGTGGCGGTGCCGTTGTCGTACATGGTCTGGCTCTCCCAGACGGTGTTGTCCACCCCGTGCAGGGTGAACCTGAACGCCTTGGGGGTGTTTCCGAAGCGGTCCGTGGCCTTCAGCGTGACGTCGTGCTGCTCGACGGCGGTGACGAAGCCGAGTGCGGCGTGCACCGACTCACCGCTGGTGGCGGTGGCGGTGATGGATCCGCTGTAGTGGCTGGTCTTCAGTCCGTTGGGGTCGAGGGTGACCGTGACCTCGGCGGTGGAGCCGGCCGGGACGGTGACCCGGCCGTCGGCCAGGCCCGCTCCCGAGAGGGCCAGCGTGCCGGCGGGGACCTCGGTGCCGCTCTTGTCCTTGACCGATGCGGCCAGGGTCACGACGGTGTCGCTCGTGGCGTTGTTGCGGAGCGTGAGAGTGCGGGTCCGCTTCTCGTGCGTGCCCTTCTGCCACGGGATCACGCGGAAGTCGGCCGTGCCCGACAGCTCCAGCGACGGGTCGAGCGCGGCAGGTATGTCGACCCGCCCGTAGCCCTGCTGGTAGACGGTCTGCTCGGCGGCCGACTTGGCGTGCGTGGTCAGGGCCTCCTTGATGCGCTGCCCGGTCCAGTCGGGGTGGTGCTGCTTGAGGATCGCGGCGGCACCGGCCACGTGCGGGGTGGCCATCGAGGTGCCGTTGGCGGAGGTGTAGTCGGCGTCCACGGGGGTGCCCATGGTGGTACCGGCCGCGCGGGCGGCGACGATGTCCACACCCGGGGCGGTGATCTCGGGCTTCATCGCCATGTCCCCGAGCCGCGGACCGCGGCTGGAGAAGTCGGCGAGCGCGTCGGACTTGTCGACGGCGCCGACCGTGAGGGCCGCGTCGGCGGCACCGGGGGTGCCGAGGGTCGACTCGCCCTTCCTGCCCTCGTTGCCTGCCGCGATGACGAACAGGGTGTCGGAGGAGGCACTGAGCGAGTTGACCGCCTTGGTCATGACGTCTTCGCCGGGGGTGTCGGCGCCGCCGAGGCTCATGCTGATGACATCGGCGCCCTGCGCGACCGCCCACTCCATGCCGGCCAGGATGCCGGAGTCCAGACCCTTCCCGCTGTCGCTGAGCACCTTGCCGATCAGCAGGTCGGCGCCCGGGGCCACGCCCTTGTACGCGCCGCCGGCGTTGGCGCCGCTGCCCGCGACGGTGGCCGCGACGTGGGTGCCGTGGCCGTGGCCGTCCTGGACCGTCTGACCGTTGACGAAGCTCTGGCTGGCAACGATGTCCGACTTGATGTCGGCGTTGTTCAGGTCGGCTCCGGTGTCCAGTACGGCGACCTTCACGCCCTTGCCGTCGTACCCCTTGGCCCATGCCTCCGGGGCACCGATCTGCGGCACGCTCTTGTCCAGCAGGACGCTCGCCCGGCCGTCGTACCAGACCTTGGCCACTCCGGCGGTCCCGGGAACGACGCTGCTGTCGCCACTGCGGGTGAGCGAGGTGGTCGGCTTGACCGCCCGCCAGAAACCCTTCGCGCCGTCCTTGTCGACCTGGACGGCGGACAGGCCCAGCCTCGGCAGAATGCGCTGGGTGTCACTGCTCGGCAGGTCTGCGGCCTTCTGCTTCAGAGCGTCGGCGCCAGGCGTGCCCTTGAAGTCGACGATGGCCGGGACCTCGTCGGTCTTCGCGTCGCCGTAGCCGTCCCGGACCATCCGGCTGATGTTGAACAGTTCGCGGTCCACCGTGTCCGAGGCGATCGCGGCTGTCGTGTCGTCCGGGTAGACGTACAGGTCACCGTTCTGTCCGCTGGTGGTCTCGAACGTCTTGGACGTCCCGGCCGCCGACAGGATGTTGACCGACTGCCGGCCGTCCGCATCGGTGGTCAGTGCCACCGTGTCCCCGGTGATCAGGGTCAGCGTCGACGTGGTCGCTGTCTTCTTCTCGGTCGTGGGCTGCACGAGCGAGCCGCTCTGCGGGGTCGCCGCAGCAGCTGCTACCGGTAGCTGACTCGTGAGTGACAGGGCGACCGCCACTGCCACTCCGCCGACGGCAGCGGTTCGCAGCCGTCTTTCGCGGAATACGTACATCGGGTTCCTTTCGCACGCTCAACAGGCAGGCGCGCCAAAGAAAGCGATCCGGGAACAGCGTGGAGGTGACCAGCCGAACGTCCGTACGATGTCGCGCCGCCCGGAACCTAACCGGCGGGTTACCGGCGGAACCAGGGGTGCCGTGGCGCATCTGCGCCACATGGCGCTTTGTTGCCACGGGCCTCGCGCGGCGGCCCGGACGTCTCCAGCTCACGCTCGCCAGGCCACTGATCCTGGGTGCTGACCGCGAGCAGGGTCGCGAACGACATCATCCAGGTGCGCAGGTCCTCGTCGCCGAGATGATTCGTACCGGATCGATCAGCCGGCGGAGATCAGGTCCCTCGCCGCGGCCCGCACCGCGTTGTACGCCTGTTCCAGCACCTCGGGCGAGGTCGTGACCTGGGGCAGGTCGTCCGGGGTGTGGAACTGGCGGAAGTTCCCGGCCAGGGAGAGCAGCGGAACCGAGGGCCCGAGGAGCTGGTTCCACACCGCGCCCTCACCAGGGAATTTGGCGGCCTGGCCGAACCGCGCGGTGGCGAGGTGTGCGGCGAGGCCGGGAACCGCGTCGAAGCCCGGGTTGCTGGCCGCGCCGCGGGGCGTGAGTTCGAGACGGCCGTCGGCCCCGGGGGCAGCCGCCGCGAGGGCGGAGCCCAGGTGGAAGACCGCGCGCGGCCGGAGGTCGAACCCCTGGGCCAAGTAGGCGCGCACACCGAAATTGCTGAGCTCGTGGCCGGTGTTGCCGAGGAAGAACACCGGGTGCTCACGCGAGAGCTCGTCTGCCAGGGCCAGAGCAAGCGCGAGGCCGGTTCCGCGCTCGGCCGCGCAGGTGAACCATCCACTGAGGGGGGTGGTGACGACGACGGGGTCGGCGACCGGCGTCCGGGTGCCGAACCAGCCGGTCAGGCAGTACGTACGCGCCGGAATGGTTCGGGCACGGAAGTCGACGTCGGCGCCGTACCGCTGGATCCGGCCGGCGACCCGCCCGGGAACCAGGAGCGTGGGAACGCCGGTCTTCGGGGCGGCGGGGTCGCTGTTGTAGGCCACCAGCCCGTCGTATGCCGGGTAATTGGCGGTCGTGCTGGTCGTGGGCAGGACGGCCACCGAGGCTCCGGCAGCAGCGGCCTCGGCCACTGCCGCCAGCACGGAAGGGTCGTTGCCGTCCTTACTGGTCGTCACAGGTCGTACGAAGTCCGCGCGGCCCTTCCTCCGGCCGACACCCTCGTAGTACAGCGGGACGGTGGGGACGTTGACGTTCCCGACCCGGACCTGCGCCTTCCACTCGTAGTGCGGGTAGTCGTAGTACCAGCGGCCGGTGGCCGCACCCAGGCTCCGCAGCTCACGCTCGAGCCACCGGAGCGAGGCGGCCTCGCCCCTGGTCCCGGTGCGATGCTGCCACGTGCTGTATGCCTCGACCAGGGAGTAGAGCGAGGCGCCCGACCCGAGGGAGCCGCGGCGAGCGCCGTCCGTTCGACGGACAGTCCCGGCGTGAGCCGGGGTGCTGCCGAAGGCCGTGAGGCCGGCCACTGCGGCTCCGGCGGTGAGCACGGCACGGCGTGACGGGCGGCGGGAAGGGTCCGGCCGGTTCGTAGTCATTCTGCTCCTAGATGTGTGGTTCTCACTTGCCACACCTCCGGCGCCCGGTGATGGGGTCGGAGGGTGGGCTCGGTGCGCAGGGATTTGCGACGCCCCCCGGGGGGACCGTCCGTTGCTTTCGTACGTCAGCCGACGCGGACGTGGGCAGCGGCCCATGACGTGTGGTCGAAGGACGTGCTGTCGTTGGCGTTCCGCACCACCAGGCGGAGCAGCCTCACGCCGGTGACGTCCACGTCGACGGGGCGTGGGCCGCCTGCGGCTGTGAGCAGGCCGCTTTCGTAGAGCCGCAGGCCGTCGCCCCAGACTTCGGCGCTGGTGCCGCCGGCCGCGCTCTGGCGGGCGGAGAAGTCGTCGATTCCCACGACCGAGGTGAGCCGGGAGGCGTTCCCACCGAGGTGGTAGACGATCTCCGAGTGGGCGTGGACGCCCAGGCCCTTGGTGTAGGTGACTCCGCCGAAACTGATCGGAGTGCCGTCGCCTGCCGGCTTCTTGCCGTTGCTGGTGTCACGCTCGACCGGTCCCCAACCGTTGGTCGCCGCCAGCCAGGGGATGTCACTGAGGTAGGTGTCGGTGGTCGGTGCCGGGGGCGGTGTGGCGATGGCGCGCCGGGATTCGTAGCGGACCTGGTGCCGCCCGTGACGAGCGGTGGCCTCGGCCCGCAGTGACCACGTTCCGGCCGGGGTCCCCTCGACCGGCGGGGTGATCGCCCAGGTGGTCTCCAGGGCCGAGCCCGGGGCGAGGTCGTCCGCAGGTCGGCCGGAGACGGGCTCGACCCGCCAGCCGTCGGGAACCGTGAGCCTGAGCCGGGGGCGCGCCCAGGCGCGGGCGGAGGCGTTGGTGAATACAGCGGTCGCCGTGAACACCTTGCCGGGGAAAGCGAGTTCGGGAGCGGTAAGCCGCACGCCGAATCCTTCGCGGTGGTAGGTGTCCGCCCAGGACGCCCGGAGCAGAGCGGTGAGTTCCGCCGAGACCTCGGGGTTGCCGGCGTGCACGTCCGTGGTCTCGCCCGGGTCGGCCGCCAGGTCGTAGAGCTCGAACTGCCACTGATCGTCGGGGACGCCCCGGTCCCGGGCGGGCGCGAATCGGACGGCCTTCCACCGGCCGCGGCGCACCGCTTCGGCGAGGACGTTGATGCGGCCCTTGTCGACCGCCTTGGCACGCGAGGTCGAGCCGGGGTCGTTGCGGTACCAGTAGAGGTGGTCGTGCAGCGGCGCGGCGCTGGGCCCGAGGGTGAGCAGGGCGGCTGCCGAAAGGCCGTCGACGTCGCGCGGCGCCGGCGCGTCGGCGAGTTCGGCAAGGGTCGGGAGCACGTCGATCAGCGGGGTGACGCGGTCCGTGACGGCCGGACCGACGGTGCCGGGCCACCACGCGATGAGCGGGACCCGTATGCCTCCCTCGTAGAGGTTGCGCTTGTAGCCCTTGAACGGCCCATTGGCGTCGAAGAGGTCCGGGTTGACACCACCCTCCTCGTGGGGGCCGTTGTCACTGGTCACGAGCACCAGGGTGTGCCGGTCGATTCCGAGGCGCCGCAACGTGTCCACGACCGAGCCCGCGAGTGAGTCCAGCCGGGTCACCTGCGTCGCGTGGCCCTTGTCGGACGCGCCCCACGGCTGGTCGGCGTACTCGCCGGTGTCCGGGATGTCGCTCGGCGCGTGCGGAAGGTTCGGGGTCAGGTACAGCAGGAACGGCTCGTCCGCGTGCTCGGTGATGTAGGCGTCGGCGCGCCGCTCGATCAGGTCCGTGACGTACGTGCCTTTGTTGCCGCCCGCGTTCTCCGGCAGCTCGACCCGCTCGCCGTTGTGCCAGAGGTAGTCGGGAAAGTACTCGTGGGCGTGCCCGTGGGTGATGTATCCGTAGAACTCCTCGAAGCCGCGCCGGTTGGGGTGGCTGGGCTGATCGGCCTCCTCCGGCCCGAAGCCCCACTTGCCGATGCAGGCCGTGCGGTAACCGCGCGCCCGCAACACCTCGGCGAAGGTCGTGTCGTCGTCCCCGAGCGAGCCCTGCGGACCGCCGAAGGGGTTCTGTCGTACCGGCGCGTGGCCTCCGTGCAGTCCGGTCAGCAGCGAGGCCCGCGACGGCGCGCAGACCGCGGCTGCGGAGTATGCCTGGGTGAACCTGGTCCCCTCTACTGCCAGTTGGTCCAGACGCGGGGTGTGGATCAGTTGCTGACCGTACGCTCCGAGGTCGCCGTAGCCGAGGTCGTCGGCCAGGAGCACCACTATGTTCGGGCGTCTGCCGCCCGGGTGGCCGGCGGCTGCTGCCGGGGCGGCGGACAGAGCGGCCGTACCGAGGGCGGCTGCCGATCCGGCGAGGAACTGTCGGCGGCTGGGCACGTAGGACTCCTTCTGCGTGGGGTGGGCGGGGTGAGGGGCCTGCCGGCTCCGGTGCCCCTCCGCCCCGCGTCTGATCCGGTGCGGGGCGGAGGGCGCCCGGGTGGGGCGGGGATTGCCGCGAGATGCGGCGGCGGGCTGGTCGGCGCGGGTGTGTCTACCGGGCCGCAGGGCCGGTGAGCACCACCGGCATCTCCTCGCCGGGTTCGACGACCAGGGTTTCGTTCCGGTGGTGGGAGGTGTGGCCGTTGGCGTAGACGTCGCCGGAAACGGTGAAGGACAGCGGGTCGTGGCCGTCGCGGAGGGTTGCCAGGGGGGCGTCGAGCTTGTCGAGCCAGCGGATCAGTTTGTGACCCAGACGGTGAACGACCTGAGGTTCCCGGGCGGCCCGGTTGTCGCCCTCGCCGATGTCGGCGACCAGGTCGTACAGCTCCCAGGTGCGGTCCTCGTAGTTGTAGAGCAGCTTCCAGCGGCCGGACCGGATCACCGACTGCGGGTGCTGGTCGCGGGAGGCGTCGATGAGGTAGCCGGGGAGGTGCCAGTAGAGAGCGTCACGGTCGAGCTGCTTCGAGGCGTCGGCGAACAGGCCGCTCAGGTCGACACCGTCGAGAGGCTGGCCGGCGGGTGTCCTGGCGCCCGGTGTCCTGGCGCCCGGTGTCCTGGCGCCCGCGAGGGAGGCGAAGGTGGTGTGGAGGTCCGCGCTGTACACGGGGGTGTGGTTGACCGTGTTGCCGTCGACCAGTGCGGGGTTACCACTCCAGGCGATGAGCGGCACGCGCAGCCCGCCTTCGCGCAGCTCGCCCTTTTCCCCGCGGAGCGGACCGTTGTCGGTGAACTGGCCGACCCCGCCGTTGTCCCCGGTGAAGACGACGACGGTGTTGTCCGCAAGTTTGTGGCCCGGGCGACGTGGGTCGGCGGTGGTCTCCAGGTGCTCGATCACGCGGGCCACGCTCTGGTCGAGTCCTTCGACCAGAGCGCCGTAGGCGGGGTTCGAGGGACCCGTTCCCGGCGTCTTCGCCCGGTACTTGGCGAGGAGGTCCGCGCGTGCCTGTTTGGCTCCGACCGGTGTGTGGACGGCATAGGTGCTCAGGAACGCGAGGAACGGATCGTCCTTGTTGCGGTCCACGAAGTCGATCGTGGCGTCCGCCAGCGCGTCCGACACGTGCTTGTCGGTGCCGACGAGGGCATCGAGGGCGGACGGGTCGGTGGTGTGGGCATACGGCTTGATGTTGTCGTCGACGTACTGCTGGGTGTAGTCGGCGGCGAAGGCGTCCAGCTCCGGGCCGATCTGCGACACGAATGTGCCGTTCTGCGCGTGGTACGCGCCGGGAGCGCCGGCGTGCGTACCGCCGATGTTCTCGTCGAAGCCGTGCACCGTGGTGATGTCGGACGGCGTCGCCGCCACGTGGAACTTGCCGAGGTATCCCGTGGTGTAGCCGGCGCCCTGCAGCCGCTCGCCGACCGTGACCGCCTCCGCGGGCAGCGCGACGTCCTCGTCGGGCAGACCCTGTGGGGGCCCGACCAGGAGGGTGTCGTCACCACCGCGGTTGAGGTCGTCGACCAGGTAGATGTTGTTGGTGGGCCGCGGGGCGTACAGCCCGGTGAGCAGGGCGGCCCGCGTCGGCGCGCAGTTCGGGGACGCGTACGCGTTGTCGAACGCCACCCCCTCCCGGGCGATCCGCTCCAGGGTCGGCGTCTCGTAGAAGTCGTTCGCGTTGCCCTGGTTGGTCCGCGGACTGCTGAGGTCCGTCCACCCGAAGTCGTCGCCCAGCACGAAGACGATGTTCGGACGCGCGGCGTCGGGACGGGCGGGTCCGGCCGCCCTCTCCTGGGCGGCGGACGGAACGCCGACGGATGTGAGGGCGAGTACCGTCGGGAGCGCGAGCAGGCCCAGTCGCCTGAGCTGTCTGTTTCTCACGGGGTTTCCTTCTGCTTGGTCCGGGCGGGGCGGGGGACGTGCGGGTTTCAGCCGGCGTCGTTGGCGCAGCGGAAACCGATGTTCGCCGCGGCCGAGTCGGCGGTGTTGCTGGACCGTGCCGCAACCCGGTAGCGGTAGCAGTACGAGTCGTGGCACAGGTAGGAGCCGCCCCGCATGACGCGTGGGGCGGACCGGCTCGTGTCGTGCCAGGGACCACGCGGGTCGTGCACGGGAGCCTGCCCGGCACGTGCCGCGTATGTGTCGGCCGCGAAGGTGTCGCCGCACCACTCCCAGACGTTGCCGACCATGTTCCACAGACCGAAGCCGTTGGGACGGAAGGACTTCACCGGCGCGGTCGCGACATGGCCGTCCTCGGCGGTGTTGTGGGTGGGGAAGGTGCCTTGCCAGATGTTGCACATCCACCGGCCGCGCGGGGTGAGTTCGTCGCCCCACGGGAAGCGGCCGACCGCCAGCCCACCGCGCGACGCGTACTCCCACTCGGCCTCCGTGGGCAGCCGCTTTCCCGCCCACCCGCAGTACGCCTGCGCATCGTTCCAACTCACCTGGACCACCGGGTGGTTCGGCCGGTCCCCGATGGACGACAGTGGGCCGTGCGGGTGGCGCCAGGAGGCCCCTCGCACGATCAGCCACCACGGTGTGGCCGTGGCCCGACCGAGAACGTCGTCCTTGTCGGCTCGCACCGTCAGGTGGAACACCGCGGAGACGCCGAGGCGTTCGGCATCGGTGACGTACGCGGTGTCCTTGACGAAAGCGGCGAACGCTGCGTTGGTCACCGTGGTCGCGTCGATCAGGAACTGGTCCAGCCGTACGTCGTGGACCGGCCCTTCCCCGTCGGCGGGGTAGCCCTCGCCATGGGCGTCGCCCATCGCGAACGTTCCCCCGGGAAGACGCACCTGCCCGCGGGTGCCGCGGTCGGCCGCTGCGGGACGGAACGGTCCTGGGGGCCCCAGCGTGATGGCGCCGATCAGCGTGCCGTCGCCGGCAGGGGAGGCGCAGCAGGATTCACGGCCCTCGGCCGAAGGGGTGCAGCAGCTCACGCGTCAGCTCTCCCGCACGGCGCCGGCGAGCAGCCGCTCGACCTTGCGGACGAGCGCCGGGTGTTGAGCGGCGAGGTCGTCGCGCTCGCCGGCGTCCTGGTTCAGGTGGTACAGCTCGACGGGGCGGTTCTCCAGGCGCACACCCTTCCAGTTGCCGAAACGCACGGCCTGGTCCTTGCCCTCCTGCTCCCAGTAGAGGTACTCGTGCTCCGGCTGCTCGCCACCGGTCAGCGCGGGGATGAAGGACACACCGTCGAGTCCGGGCGGTGTACGCGCGCCGGCGGCCTCGGCGAACGTCGGCAGGAAGTCCCAGACCGCAACCGGGTCGTGCACCTCGGAGCCGGGTGCGATCCCACCGCCGGCCCGCAGGCTCTTCGGCAGCCGGACGATCAGCGGAACCCGGATGCCTCCCTCGTACACGGTGAACTTGATGTCCCGCAGAGGGCCGTTGCTGTCGAAGAACTCCGGGTCGTGCGGCAGGGTGCTGCCCACGTGCTCGAAGTTCTTCCCCGCCTTGTGCGGCCCGTTGTCGCTGGCCACCAGGACCAGGGTGTCGTCCCGCAGGCCGAGTTCGTCGAGCCGCGACAGGACACGCCCGATCTCGGCGTCGACGCGGGTGATCTGCGCGGCGTGGTTGCGCTCGCCCTGAGGCCAGTCCTCGTCGCTGTACGGCGCGTCGCTCGGGATCTCGTTGGGGGCGTGAGGGGTGGTGTAGCCCAGATAGAGGAAGAACGGATCGTTCCGGCTGCGGTCGATGAAGTCGAGCGCTTCCTGGGTGAACAGGTCGGTTGCGTAGGTGATGTCGGCGTTCTCGTTCTCCGGGTAACGCACCTTCTCGCCGTCGCGCCACAGGTACGTGGGCCAGTAGTCGTGCGCGTGGGTCTGGTTGATGTAGCCGAAGAAGTGGTCGAAACCCTGCCGGTTGGGGTGGCTCGGGCTGTCGCCGGTGTCGGGTCCCAGTCCCCACTTGCCGATGTGCCCCGTGGTGTAGCCGGCGTCGCGGAGCACTTCGCCCACGGTGACGTCCTCGGCCCGCAGGCCTTCGTCGGCGTCACCGTTGGACTTGACCCGTGCGTGGCCGGTGTGCAGACCCGTCAGCAACGACGCGCGCGTGGGGGCGCAGGACGGCGTCGCGTATGCCTGGGTGAAGCGCGCCCCCTCTGCGGCGAGGCCGTCCAGCACCGGCGTGCGGATCACCTGCTGACCGTAGGATCCCAGTTCGCCCCGTCCGAGGTCGTCGAGCAGGATCAGCAGGATGTTCGGCGCTCTGCGGCGGCTCTGCCCGGTACCTGCCTCGGCGGGCGCCTCGGCGGAGGCAGCACTCGGCCACAACGATGCCGCGGCCGGCCCGGCCAGCACCGTCGCGGCCAGGCCGCCGAGCAGGGACCGTCTGGAGACACCGGTCTGGTTCGTTGTGCTCATGGGGGTTCCGCCTTCCAGCGGCAGACCACGGCACGCATGTCATGGTCGCGACAAGTACGAGGGATTAGAGTGTCCGGGAAACCCTGTTTGATCGGGTGTGGGCGCGGTTCGGGGGAGGGGATGTGCGCGCGGGTCCGGCCGAGGCACGTCGGCGCCGAAGTCGACTCAGCGACAGATCTCGTCGAAATGGTCGGCGCGACGCGTGAACAAGAAGGGGTCGCGTGGCGCAAGGGGGCCGGAACGGGCTGGCAACATGTTCAATATTCGATCATGTGAGTGAAAGAGTCTCCACGGTACAGCGGTACGTGAAACGTGAATGACACACCACTGACGCAATCGCAGTCCGGTCGGCATTGATGAGGTCGGCTGAGCATGCGGCCCGACCGTCCGTGTCGTGAAAGAGCCCACGTGCGGAAGGTCCTCGACCGCGACGACACGGCCGAGCACACCCGGTAAGACCCTCATGGGCCGCCCCACTCCCCCAGCTGTACGATGCGCGCCATGACGCTCGGGGCGGGGACGGAACACGGCTTCTGGGCGCGAAAGTTGCTCGTTGAAGCAGGTGTGGATCCGAACGATCTGCGACTGGACGAGTACGAGCATGTGGACCGTGGAGTCGCGCTCGCCCTGAGCGGGTTCGACTCGGAGAGTTCCGGACTGGTCGAGGGCGCGGTCTCCCTCGCCTCGGACGTTCTGCGGCGATGGCGTACACCTCGTCCGGAGTTGGTGGCCGGCCTGGTGCGATGCCTGGAGTCCCGTCATACCCATGCCAGGGGCGACGCGGCGATGGCGTTGGCAGGGCTTGTGTCGGCCGACTCCACGCAGGACATCACCTCGGCCGTTCCCGCACTGGTCGTGGCCGCCAACGATCCCTACGACCGGGTAGCCGGGCCGGCTGCGCTGGCTCTCGCACGCCTGGACCATCCGGGGGTTCTGGACCCGGTACTCCGGTGGCTGGCGTCAGGCCAGATCCCGTACCTGCAGGTGACTTCGCTCGGGCGGATTCTGCAGCCGTTGGCAGGATGTGCCGAC
Organism: Streptomyces sp. NPDC059499; assembly: GCF_042749285.1. Taxonomy (NCBI): domain Bacteria; kingdom Bacillati; phylum Actinomycetota; class Actinomycetes; order Kitasatosporales; family Streptomycetaceae; genus Streptomyces; species Streptomyces sp. NPDC059499. The sequence continues at coordinate 142,436 of NZ_JBHYTT010000014.1, read as the reverse complement.
GAGTTGCACCCCGGTATCCGTCGCACACTCGTCGGCTCGGCCGACCGGGAGGGACTGCGGCCGGTGCTCACGGCACTGGCCGGATGGGGTCCCTCCGCGAGCGAGGCTGTTCCGGAACTCGTTCCGGTACTCGCCACCCGCAACGTCCGATGGGCCTGCGACGTGCTCGGCAGTATCGGCCCGGCGGCGGCGCTCGCGGCGGACACTCTCGAAAGCTTCGTGTGTGGCATCACGCAGCCACCGCGCCACGACGGCAGCCCCCTGTTGCCGTACGGCACACGACGATGGCACGGCGCGCAGAACGCGGCGTGGGCTCATTGGCGAATCACCGGGGATTCAAAGGTCTTCCTGGCCTTCCTGGAGGACGCGGCATCCCGGGGTTTGGCGAATGCCGATCTTGGCCGCTTGGCGGAGTTGGGCCCGCAGGCGTCACGATGCGCGGCCGTGGTCCGCCCGTTGCTGGAGTCCCACGGCCCGTGGACACGTGTGCAAGCCGCCCATGCCTGGTGGCGGATCACCGGCGACACGGACGCCGCTGTCCCGGTACTCCTGGCGGCGCTGGAACCACTGAGGTCGGGTGATGCGGACGAGTCCTGCCGCGCGGCGGTCCGGTACATCGCCCGGATCGGTGCCCCGGCCCGCGCCGCGGCCCCTCTGCTCGAAGCGACGCTGGCGTCCGACCGACGCTTCCCGGCAGACGTCTACCCTGCGGCCCGCGCGGCACTGGCCGCCTTCGGTGACGGCCTTCGCCGCCCGTGGACCATCGTTTCCTGAAGGCCGACTGCCGGACGAAGTAGCGCGGTCAATCCGGTCGGCACGCCGTGACCAGTTCAGGGACATCCGTGATCCACCCCAGCCGGGCAGCCTGCCATCCCAGCTGCATCCGGCTGGAGACGCCCGCCTGGTCCATGAGGCTGTGCACCCGCCGGTTCACCGTGCGCTTGCCCATGCCGAGCTGCCGTGCGATCGCGTCATCGGTGAGTCCCGAGAGCAGGAGAGTCAGCATCTGGGCGTCCGGCTGTGTCAGGGGCCCCTGATCGGAGACGGGATCCAACGGCAGCGCGGTCGCCCACACCATCTCGAAGAGAGCGAGCAGCGCTTCGAAGAGCGGCCCGGGGTGGATCAGGAGGGCCACGTGTGGCAGCTGTGCCTCCTCCGCCCGAAGTGACACCAGTGCCGCGGATCTGTCGACGATCACCAGCTTGAGCGGGACCTGGTTGAGGACACGGGCCCGCTCGCCTGCGTCGACGTACTGTTTGATCTCCTGCAGCGCACCGCTCTCGGCCACGGCCAGACGGTCGTACACCGTCCGGTACGCGACCCCGGCCGTCAGTTGGTCGAGCTCGGCCGCGTTGAGGGCCTCGGACACCAGGTACGGCGGTGCGTCGAACCTCAGCACCTGCTTACGGGCGTTGCGCTGGATCTGCTCGTACCTGAGCGCCAGGCTCTCCTCGGGAACGATCTCGGCTATCTCCTCCAGGGCAGCCGGGCCCGAGGCGGTTTTCCGGTACTCCTTGGTGAGCCGGTCCAGGACGCCCCGAGCCGTCCGGAGCTGGTTCATCCGCAGCAGCAGGAGCTCCTCCCCGGCAATGTCGGGCGGAGACGGAATCACCTGCGCGGGCCTCTCGTCGGTGAGGGTCACCAGCCCTTTGGCGACGAGCCCCTGCGTCGCCTCGACCGTCTGTGCATGGCTCAGGTTGAGCCGGTGCCGCATCTGATCGGTACGGATGCGGCCCGACCTGACCAGGAATTGGTACATCTGCGACTCGCCCGTGCTCAGGCCCAGCGTCTCCAGCATGTGCGCCCTTCCCCTCGAAGACCAGCAGAGGATAGCGGGGCCCCGGACGGGCCGTTCGCCGGAGACAGCAGGTGAGAAGGTTCGGGACCACACCCACCGACTGGCCGTCCGACTTCGGCGGACCCGGCTGGACCCGGGTGACGGGACCGGACTGGATGCCGGAGGAGTGGTACCCCCGCATGTGCGCACCCGACCGGCCTGACTGGAACTGAGAGAATCCGTGCTTGCGTTCACCCGGGGCGCTGACGGGAAGCTCGCCTGCATCGTCAGCCAGTCCGCGTACGGCATTCCCCTGCCGGGCAGCGCGAAGGCCGGAGGATCGCAAGGGCATTTCCGTCATACCCAGCCAGAGGCAACCCTTCGTTCCGATCGTAACGATCAATTCCGTCGACTCCATTGAGCAGTTGAGCGTATGCGTGCTAAAAACCGCCTTACTTCCACGCGCTCTCCCGTCCAGATCCCGGCCTCCGGAGCACCCATGACGCCCCCTCCCCCGCCCCCTTGGTCCCGCCGCACCTTCCTCGCGGCGACCGGCGGCACCGCAGTAGCCGTCGGCCTCGCCGAGACCGGCGCCGTCTCGGCGGCCCCCCGCAGCACGGCGGCGGCTGCCGCGGAGACAGACGAAGCCTTCGCCGCGCTGCGTGCCACATGGCGCACCCTGATCCTCGGTGAGGGCTTCAGCCCGACGGCCGAGCCCTTCCGGTCGAAGCTCACCACGCTCGGCACCCAGGCAGCCGGCTTCCGGGACACCATGGCACCGGTGGCCGGATCTCTCTGGCCCGGCCTCGGATACGCCGATCCGACCCCGGACACCGACCAGGAGTCCTACGGCTACTCGGCCCGTATGAACGAGAGTTTCACGCGGCTGAGCACGATGGCCCAGGCGTACGCCCAGCCCGGGACGGGTGTCACGGGCGACGCGGCGCTGCGGGATGCCGTGATCACGGGCCTGGACCACCTGTGCTCCGACGTCTACAGCGCGGACCGGGCGCCGTTCGGCAACTGGTGGAACTTCCAGATCGGTTCACCGCAGGCGCTGCTCGACACCGCCGTGCTGCTCCACGACCACCTCTCGGCGGAGCAGGTGGCCGTCTACTGCCGGTCCGTGGACCGTTTCCTTCCTGACTCGGCCGTGGCAAAGTACACCGGCACGAGTACCGGGGCCAACCGTGTCGACCTGTGCCGCGGGCTCATCCTGCGCGGCGTCGTCGGCGGCAACGCAGCCAAGATCGAAGTCGGCCGTGACGCGCTGTCCCCCGTCTTCCCCTACGTGACGTCCGGCGACGGCTTCTACGCCGACGGCTCATTCGTCCAGCACACGAATGTCCCGTACATCGGGGGTTACGGCGCGGTGCTCCACGACGGCCTCGGACGGCTGTTCGCGCTGCTGCGGGACTCGACGTGGCAGGTGGACGACCCGGGCAGCCAGCTCTTCCTCGACACCGTCGAGAAGGCCATCGCCCCGTTCATCTACAACGGCCTGATGATGGACAACGTCTCCAGTCGCGGGATCAGCCGCGGCCTGACGGCGGCGGACCCCTTCCAGCTCCCCCAGGACGACCACACCCGCGCGCACAGCGTGATGGCCTCCGTCGTCCTGGTCGGCCAGGGCGCGAGCGCCGAGGAGCAGGCCCGCTGGAACTCCATGGTCAAGGGCTGGCTCCTGCGGGACTCCTACGGACCCGCCCTGAAGAACCCGAAGCTGAGCCTGGTCAACACTGCGCGGCTGCAGAAGCTGTACGACGACGACACGGTCAGGGCCTCACCGGAACCCGGCGAGCACCGGGCCTTCCCCAACATGGACCGTGCCACCCACCGCCGCCGCGACTGGGGCGCGTCGGTCAGCATGGCCTCCGCCCGGATCGCGCACTACGAATTCGGCAACGGTGAGCACGCCCGCGGCTACCACACCGGCTCGGGCTGGCTGTCCTGGTGGGGCGGCGACCACGGCCTCGCGCAGTACTCGGACACCTTCTGGCCGACCGTCGACCCGTACCGGCTGCCCGGTGTCACCGTCTCGAGGAAGCAGCTTCCGGACGGGTTCGGCGGCAACTGGGGCAACCCGAAGCCGGACACCACGTGGGTGGGCGGCACCACCGACGGCGAGTTCGGCACCACCGGGCAGCACCTGCGGGGCGTCGGCAGCACGATGACCGCGAAGAAGTCGTGGTTCTGGCTCGACGACTCCGTCGTCTGCCTGGGCGCGGGCATCACCTCGGCCGACGGCGCCACGGTGGAGACGGTGATCGACAACCGCAACCTCGGCGCATCGGGCACCGCCGCGCTCGTCCTCGACGGCATCCCGCAGCCGGGCGCCCGGGGCCGGCTCACCACCCGGGAGCACACCAGGTGGGCGCACATCGAGGGGCATGCCGGCTACGTCTTCCCGGAGGCGGGCGGCAGCCGGGTGAGCGCACTGCGCGAGGAGCGCACCGGTGCGTGGAAGGACATCAACGCCGGCAGTTCCCCCGCCCCCTTCACCCGGCGTTACCTGACCCTGTGGCAGGACCACGGCATCGACCCGCAGGACGCCTCCTACGCGTACATCCTCATGCCCGGCGCCGGAAAGATCCGTACCGCCGCTCGCGCCCTCGACCGGCTGTGGCTGCGGATCCTCGCCAACACCCCGCAGCAGCACGGCATTCGCGTCCCCTCGCTCGGCTTCACCGGGATCAATTTCTGGGCTGCGGGCACGGCCGGCAAGGTCACGGCCGACGCACCGGTGAGCGTGCAGATCCGGGAGAAGCGCGACGGCACGGCGACGATCTCGGTGGCAGACCCGTCCCGCAGCGTGAAGAGCCTCACCCTGACCTGGCGGCGGCCGGTCGCCTCCGTCCTCTCCAAGGCCCCCTCGGTCACCGGCGCCCGGACCGGCTCCTCCCTCACCCTGACCTTCGGCGACCTCAGCGGCACCGCCGGCGCGACCCACCGCGTCAAGGTCCGCACGGCCTGACGGCCCCCGCCTCCCCCGTCACTCCCGTGCCCGCTGTTCCGGCGTGAGCCACACCGGCACAGCGGGCACGCGCCCCTCACCATCGGAGGACGAACCATGCGTACATCCCTGCTCGCCACTGCCGCCGCGGCCTTCGCCTGGTCTCTCGTCGTCGCCCACCCCGCGAGCGCGTCCGTGATCTGGAACGGTGACGCTTCCGGGGGAACGGCCGTGTTCGACGGCGTCCTGTGCGACTCCCCCGGAAGCCTCACCGCCCAGGACAACAACGACGGCCGGGGCACGGTCTTCAAGTTCAACAAGCCCCTCGGACTGCTGCGTTGCGAGGCCCACGGCATGTCGGTGGGCGGCTCCCGCTACACCTTCAAGAACAACAGCACGTACTACCTGGGCTGGGACACCTCCACCAACACCCCGGACGCGGGGACGATCTTCCAATGGAAGTCCTACGGCACCAACGACCAGCACCAGCAGAACTACCCGGTGCTCATGAAGGTCGAGGGCGGGGTCCTCAAGCTCTTCCACATCGAGGTGGGCGAGGTCTGGACCCTCAAGTGGTCCACCCCGGTGACGACCAGCACGTACAAGCGGATCGTCCTCGGCATCCACACGTCCGACACCGCCTCCGCCGGCTGGGTCGAGGCGTACTACAACGGTTCGAAGGTGGCCGAGTTCTCCGGCCGCACCTGGGACGACCTGGGCAACGACACCCGGTGGGGCAGTTACGGCGCCGAGGTGCAGGACAAGCGGGTGATCAACTGGATCGACGGACTGAAGGTCGGGACCACCTACGCGGACGTGGCGTCCTGACCGTCTGCAACGTGACCGGGTGGGGCTGAAGGCTCCGGTCGTGCCCCCGGGCCCGGACCATCCGGTCAGCGACCGCGGCCCTGCCTCTGCCGACGGAGCGCGAGCATCCCTGGTTCGCCCCGGTACGGCGGCGCTACCAGGAACCCCGGCCGGTTGAACAAGACGATGAGAGGGCTCACGAACAGGACGGCGACCAGGGCGAGTGAGACGGACGCGAGCACCAGGCCCGTCAGCAGCGCGTCCGGGAGCGGGGAGTCGAGGATCTCCTCGCTCTTGACCAGGCTCCAAGCCACCAGGCAGCAGAAGAAGGCGAAGGAGTTCACCGGCATGGTCCGGCGGAAAGCTTGCTTGGTGTCCACGGACACCTGGATCGGCATGATTCCGCGGTCCGTAGGGCCGCTGACCTCTCCGCGCCAGTGCCTGCGGACCGCCACCGGGATCATGACCAGGAACACCAGCGCAGAAGCCGCGACGAGGAGATCCCTGGCACCCACGTACCGCCTCCTTGTCGCACTCCCTGATGCCGTGCGTTCGCCGGCCAGGCGGCGAACGTACAGCATCGCCCCGGGCCGGACAACCAGGACCGCCTCCACCCGTATTGCGGATGGAGGCGGTCCCTACGCATGCTCAGGGGTTGTGGTCAGTCCCAGGAGAACCATCCGTCGGTCTTCTCCCAGACGCCCTTGTCCTCGAGGAATCCGACGAGGTCCTCACCCACCGCGGCACCGAGGGAGCCCCCCATGATGCCGCCCGCGACCCCGCACGCCGGTAGTCCTCCGCACATTGCCGTGCCCACGGTCACACCCGCGCTGGCTCCTACGGATGTGGTCGCCCCGGTGATGGCGCCCTTGAGCACGGCGGTGGCTTTGTCCTCACCTCTCAGTATGTTGCTCACGATGTCGGTGACCGCGGTCGCCGCAGTGAGGTACTTGCTGGCGTAGGCCGATCCCTTGCTCAGCTGTCTGGCCCATTTGTTGTTCCTGAGGAACGTCAGACCGCGCTGGCCGATCCTGCTGACCTGAGCGGACTCGCTTCTCTTCATCTTGGCGAAGCTGCGGGCGATACCCCCCGCGATCTGCAGGATGTCCATCTCCTGCTCCACGCCGCCCGCCCCGACATTGACGGTGTTCAGCTCGTTGATCTGCTCCAGCGTCTCCTCCGTGTCCTGGAAACCGGAGTTCCAGATGATGACGCGGAGTTCGTCCCGCATTCCCAGGCCCGCACGGAATACTCCTGGGATGGGCAACGGGTCGCCGCTGCTGATCCACTGGTCGACGATGTCCGTGTTGGACACGCCGCCGCGCTCACGCTCCGGGTGGTAGACCGAGTCCTTGTCCGGTACACCGTTGTTGCAGCCGGTGATGACGCCGGACATGCACTCCGGCACTCCGAGGCCCGTCGGATCCGTGAAGAACACGGGATTGTTCGACGCGTAGCTGTAGGAGTTCATGGTCTGCGGTTTGTACGGGGTGGTCACCGGGTCGGTGCTCAGGAAGCGGCCGAGACCGGGATCGTAGAGGCGCTCCCCCATCATGCTCAGCCCTGTCGAGTCGTCCTCCGCCTTGCCGAGGAACCCGCGGTCCATGTCGGCGGGGAGACCGCCGGCCGACTTGTTGCGGGCCTTACCGAACGGATTGGTGCGCCGCCGGGTGACCACACCACCCACAGCCGCGACCATGAGCTGGGTCGAGGCCTGGTTGTCCGAGAGCAGCCAGGTCAGCTTTCCGTTCGTCGTGCCGTCAGCCGCCACGCGGACCGCGAGCGAGGTCCCTTCCGCGGAGTAGTAGCGGGTGGCCTTCGGTGCGGCCGTGCCGGACTTCCTGAGCTCGTGCCCCGACAGGTAGAGGACGTTCTCCCCGGGGGCTCGACGCATCAGGGGCGACCCCTCGGCGTCGTAGACGTAGGACGTGACCTCGTCGCCCGTCGGCTTCTTCTGAGTGACCTGGGAAACCCGGTCCTGTGCGTTCCACTCGAAGACGGAGGCGACGGAGTCCACAGTCCGGTCGGTCAGCTGGCCGGCGGAGTTGTAGGTGTAACTGTCGCTTCCGCCATCAGACTTGGCGACGCTCGTCACAGCGTGCGGCCGCGCCTGGTCCGGCGTGTACGCCGTCTCGTCGGCGCTGTAGCCGGGGTACTTGTAGTCCTTGGTAACCGACGCGGAGGCGACGGACGCCTTGTCCGTGACCGACTGGATGTTGCCCATGGCGTCGTACGACCAGCTGGTCTGGTACGGGTCCGGCCCGGCGAAGTCCGACTGCGGCGTGGACGTGCACGAGGTCGCCGCGGTGGTCCAGGCTCCGCTGAGCCGTTGCAGGTCGTCGTAGGTGAAGCACTGCTGCTGCCCGGCGGTGTTCTCCCGCAGCGCGGTGGCGGCGCCGACGTTGTTGCGTGTGTAGGTGTCGTCCTGGATCTTGGCCGAGACGCCTCCGGTCAGTGTCGCGGTGGAGATGCTCTTCAGCCAGCCCGTCCCGTTCGCGTCGTCGTAGGCGAAGGTCCGTGTCGCGCTCGTGCCGGTGCCGGCGGTTCCCAGCGACCGGGAGACGAGACGGCCGTTGTCGTCGTACCCGGTACCGCTCAGATAGGTGCCGATCGGACTGGCGACCTTGTCGAGGCGACCGCGTGTGTACGTCGATGTGACGGTCTCGGCGGCCAGGCCGCCGATCGCCGGGTGCTCCACCTGGGTGATGTGGTCGGCCGCGTCGTACGTCAGCGAGGTGGTGTACACGCCCTGGAGACCCGAGCCGTCGTCGGGGACGGTCAGCGAGGTGGAGACGGTGCGGCCCCGCGGGTCGTAACCTTCCGTGCGCTTCACGTAGGCGAGCCCGTTCACCTGCCTCGTGGATGTGGCCACCCGGCCCAGCCCGTTGGGTATCTGGCTCGCCGGTGCGTCATAGGTGTACGCGGTGACGACGGTGCTGCCCTGTTTGATGCCCAGGGGCCGGTTCAGTGCGTCGAAGGAGTGCGTCAGCACCCGTCCGGTAGCGTCGGTGGTGGTGGCCAGGTTTCCGTTGTTGTCGTACGTCTGGCTGGTCGGTCCGGCGTCCGGATCCTCGGCCGTGAGGCGCCCGCCCGCCCAGTCGTAGGTGTAGTGCGCCGTGTTGCCCTTCGCGTCGTGGACGTACTTGAGCTGCCCCTTGCGTGTGTACTCGTAGGTGGTGGCGTACTGGGCGGCGCCCAGGTTCTCCACCACCTTCGTCACCCGGTTGAAGACGTCCTTGACCATCTTCGTCGGACTGCCGGAGGCGGGGAACACGGTCATCTCGTCCGCGCCCTGGTACTGCGTGGTCGTCCTGCCCGCGGCCTGGTTCGCATTCCTCACCTTGATCTGTGAGAGCGTCACCCGCCCTGCCCAGTCCGACACCGTGTCGGTGTACGACGGGATGTCCGCGACGGCGGGGTTGACCAGGCCGGAGCCCGCGGCGGCCGAATTGTAGAAGGGCGCCGAGGTGCCCGCTACGTTGCCCGAGGAGTCGTACCGGGTCACGGTCACCGTACGACCGGTGCCGGAGGGCGCGACGGTCTGGGTCTCACGTTCGCGTCCGAGGCCGTCGGCGTAGGTGAAGGCGTCGACGTACGTGGTACCTGACTGGAGGGCCCGCGACTTCACGACGATCGGGTCCCCGGTCGCCACGCGCGGCACTCCGGTCGCCGACGCGGCCACGGGGACGGTGTAGGTGAAGGCCGACGACGCAGTGCCGTCAGGGTAGTTGGCTGCCTCGGTCGGCTTGAACACCTTGGTCAGACGGCCGACGGCGTCGTACGAGAGCAGCGTGGTGCTGCCGTTCGAGTCGACGGTCTTCCAGGGCGTGTTCCAGAAGCGGGAGATGAAGGTCGTGGAGTACACGTCGGGGTCGGGCGTGGTGACCTTCACCCCACCGATCGGCCAGGAGGTGGCCGGGGTGTAGGTGGTGGTGGTCAGGTTGTTCTTGCCGTCCCAGTTCTTCACCACCCGGCCGGCGGCGTCGAACTGTGCCTTGGTGGTCCTCCACGAGGTCTCCGCGGTGTAGGTGTGTACCTCGGTGGGGTTCCCGTCCACCAGTTTGGGGCCGTTCTCGGAGAAGGACAGCGCACCGTCGTAGTACGTGGTGGTACGCCGGTCCATGTGGGCCGCCGGGGTGCCGGCTGTTTCGTCGGCCGCGACGGCCGTACAGCTGACGCTGTAGTGCCTCTGATCGTCCGGGTACACCATCCAGCGTCTTGTGCCGGTCGAGTCGTCCGCGAGGTCGTCGGTGTTGTAGGCGCGGCCGTACTCCGTGCAGGAGTTGTCCGAGACGCCCGTCTCACCCCACTCGTCGGTGCGCATCGGCAGGCCGAACACGGTCGAGGCCTTCTCGGCGTTGTCGTACTCCTGCTCGACGATCCGCTCCCGCCATCCGGACGCGGAGCCGACCACCTTCTCCAGCGTGGTCGTCCTGCTCTCCCGCACCATCCGGGCATCGGTCAGGCCGGTGTACTGCGCGGTGGTGTACCACCAGTACTCGTGCCACTCACGTTTCTGCGAGTCGCCGTTGGTGTCCCGTGTGGAGGTCTCCAGGGTCTCGCCGGAGAGCCAGGCGTGGTCGGGCCATGCCTTGTTCTCGGAGTCCGTCACGCTGACCGGGCGGGTGGCGGAGGAGTCCGTCTTCGAGGTGCGGTCCCCGTTCAGGCCCCGGTACAGCCAGTGGTAGGTCGAGTGGCGGTTGTCCGCCGCCCCCGTGGTCACCAACACCTTGCCGTAGCCACGCCACTCCGACCATGACTCGTCCTCGTCGTCGACGAGTGGGTCCGCGGCGAACTTCCACCCCGGCGCGCCGTCGTACTCGTAGTCCGTGATCATCGACGGGGCGCCGTCGTCGGCCTTGCCTGGGTCGACCTGGACCCGCTTGGTGACGAACTTCTTGAACCAGCCCGTCCTCTCGGAGCCGCCTTCGGGCGTCCACTTCTGCCAGAAGCACTCGTAGGCGTTGTTCGCCTCGGACGTACCGCCCGTCTCCGGACACTGCCGGTCGACGGAGCCCGCATCGTCGGTGGCGTGCCCGTACGTCGCGGTCACCGTGGAGCCCGTCTCGGTGAAGATCTTGTTGACGCGCCGGAAGTTCAGCTCGCCGGAGCCGACCTTGTTGTCCTGCCACTCGCCGTTGAAGTTGATGGTGGGCTCGTCGATGTCGTCGCCCGAGTAGCCACGGCGCTGGATGTAATCCAGCCACAGCTGGTCGCCGACGGCGCCGGAGGGGTTCATGAGCGCGTACTTCATCTGGTACTGCCGGACCAGATCCCAGCCGGAGGTGTTGGTGTCGCGCACGCTCACGTTGATGTCCCACAGGACGTCCCGCTGGAAGAACGTGGGGTAGTACGTCTTGCCGGCGCAGCTCTCACCGTCCTCGGGGCCGTCGCAGATCAGGTCGACGGGAACATCCGGGTACGACTCGGGCTCGGCGTCGATGGACGGGCAGTTCGGCGGCGTCGTGTTGAGAGGGTCCTTCTCCGCCATCCGTTCCACACAGCGGTTCACATGCTGGAAGTCGATCATCGCGGGGAGCTGGGCACCGGAGATCTGCGAGGACCAGCCGTAGTCGATCCGCGACAGGTACGAGCCCGCGTCATAGCCGCGTGCCTTGTCCTCGGCCGCCACCGAACGGTAGTAGTTGGTCTCCTTGTTGTAGAAGTAGGAGTTCTCCACCTCGTTGGGCGTGACCACCCGGTCCAGGGACCAGCGCCATGCCTGTCGGCACGGGGAGGGGAAGGAAGCGTGACACGGCTCTCCGGCGTCGTCGCCGACCACCGGCACGGTCAGCACGGAGTTCGTCTTCTCCCGCGCGTTGTCCAGATTCAGCCGCTCGGTGCGCCCCCAGCCGAAGTAGTAGCGGGTGCCGTCCTGCTTGGTCAGAACCCAGTATTCGTCCGTGTTGTCGGAACCGAACCCGCCGTTCATCTTCTGCACCCGCCAGGCCGGGTCGTCCTTGATGCGGAAGCTGCCGGTGCCCGTGTCGTCCTGGATGAGTTCGGACGTGACCCCGCCGATGACGATCGTGTAGACCGCGCCGTTCGGGTCGCCGGCGGAGTTCGGCGAGTCCCAGCACAGGTCACCGAAGCCCGGGTGCCCGTCCTGGGTGCAGTTCCTGTACTTGCGCTCGATCGCACCGACGTTCAGGTCCCAGCCCATGCCGACCCATGAGGCCTGGTTGTTGCTGGCCGACGTCCGCCCGTCGATGCTCTGCGAGTTGTAGGTCAGCGCGAGCTCCGGAGCGACGCCCATCGGCGGTTTGGGCACCTCGATGGGTACCTGGTAGGTGAACGCTCCTGAGCCGAGCGAGACGTCCCACTTCCCCGAGGGATTCGTCGGGGAGGCCCGGTAGTCCCCGGCGTCCGACGACGAACCGGAGACGAGCGCGTAGACGGCGGGGGCGGCGAGCGCGGCCATGCCCGATATCTGAGCGATCTGCGGGGCAGCCTCGACCACGGCGGTGACCGTCCCGGTCGCCGTGTCGTTGCGCTGTCCCGGCACCGGCTCGCCCGTGGCACAGCCCGCACGCTCGGGTGTGCTCACCGCACAGGGGGGCAGCTTCACCAGCCGCAGCCGATCACCGAAGGAGCCGCCGTAGGCATGCGCGAAGCCGGAGTAGTCGATCATCGCTTCGACCGGTGCCGACGTCTGGCCGCCGTCGTGCCGGGCGACCCGCAGGCCGAGCCCCAGGCCTCCGAACGGCTCGATCTGGCCGCGGTCCAGGACCTCCACCCGCACCTGGGCCGGCGCTCCGGTCTGCCGCCCGGTCACCGCGGTGGAGACGTTCGCCGCCCGGACCGCAACGACCGATTCCTCGGCTCCGGACGGTTTCACCGACCTGCGGCTCGCCCCGGCCCCGGGCACCGCCACCGTGGCTACACCCTTTTCAGGCCACACCGTCTTCGGGGGCGCGGTGGTCCCGCGTTCCGCCGGCTGTTCGATCGCCGCACCGGGAGTCCTGCCCGGCACGCTCGGTTGGTCTCCCGACGGCAACGCCAGCGCTACCTCCGGCGCGAAGACCACCGCCGAGAGGAATCCGACGATCAACGCCTTGGTGGCGCCAAGCACCACCAGGCGACGTCTCTTCCGCACTGCCCCCACCTCCACCTGAAACCTGAAACCTGAAATGCAGCCACTGATCGGACATGTGCTCACGTGCTGGCGGCACGTCATGTCTCCTATGGAGACAGCGCTTTCAGCGGCCGTGAAAGTAACCCAGGCCGGCCACCCCGTCCAGCACAGGGTGGGCGTAACAGCAGTGACTGGTGGGACTTTTACTTTCCCCTTGCCAAGGCTCAGCGATCTGACAAGATGCCCGCGTATAGATGTCCCACCCACCGGGTTCTCCGCCCCTTCCCCTTCGTCCGTCCGACCGTTCCCATCCCGGTCCATGCCCCCAGGTGCCGCAGGCCGCAGGTGTCACCACCGCTGCCGACTCGACGAGAAAGGCAGTTCCGTTGAGAGACCCACGACTGCACCACCTGGTGACCGCGGGCAAGCCCCGGGCCGCGCGCACGCAGCGACGCCGCCCCTCGCACCTGCAGCCCCGACGGCGGATCAGCCCGACGCCCGCATACTCGGCATCCGCGTCGGACGGCCTCGGGCCGGTGGCAGTGCCGTCGGGTCCTGCGTCGTCACGCGTCCCGCCGGATCCGACGCCGCGGAGAGACGCCTCAGCGAGAACAGTCCGGTCCGGGCATACCGGGCCGTACGACGCGGCAGGCTGACGCCCGCAGCCCCACCACCTGCCCGGTCCAGGAACCACCTTGGTCCGAAACCGAGTTCCCCCGCACGCGTACGCGCTTCCTTCAGGGAGAAACCATGCCTCGCCCCGCGCTGTCCAGAACAGTCGGCACGATCGCCGCCACGGCCGCAGTGCTGCTCACCGCAGGCTTCACCCCGGTGCACGGTTCCTCCTCCGCCGGACCACGGGTGGCCGCCGCTCCGGCAGCGGTCGAGCAGTCCGGCGCCCTCTTCAACAATCCGCTCGGCACGGCCGAGGAGCAGCAGAGAATACGCACCAAGATCCTCCAGTACGTCGGCACCAGCCCCGCAGGGGCTTCGATCAAGGTCGCGCTCTACCACTTCTGGGACCAGGAGGTCGGGCAGGCACTCGCCGACGCGCATGCCCGCGGCGTCGGGGTCCAGCTCGTCCTCGACGAGAGCACCGTCAGCGCCCGCCCGTCCGACCCGACCTACGGCATCCTCCGGACCTCCCTGGGTGGCGACACCTCACAGCCGTCCTTCGTGACGTTGTGCCCCGCGGGGAAGTCCTGCCTCGGCAGACCCGAGTTCGGCGCGTCCATCAATCACAACAAGTTCTGGCTGTTCTCCCAGGTCGACGGCGCAGCGGACGTGACGCTCCAGACCTCGACGAACATGTCGCCGTCTTCCTACAGCGCCTTCTGGAACGACGCGTTCGTGGTTGCGAACAACACGGGCATCTACAACGCCTACGCCTCGTACTTCACCGATCTGGTCCGTCAGGACGCGGAGAACTGGCGCTACCGCTCCTCCACCTGGAGCCCGTACAAGGCCTACTTCTTCCCGTACTACCCGGGCACCGGCAACACCACCGACACGATCTGGAACACCCTCGACAACGTCACCTGCACCTACACGCAGGACGGCGCGGCCAAGACCACCAAGGTCCGGGTGGCCATGTTCAAGTTCACGCGGCAGGGCGTGGCCGACAAGCTCGTCGCGCTGAAGAAGGCAGGATGTTCCGTCGAGCTCGTCTACACGGAGACCGACAGCAAGGCGAGTTCCGCCGACGGGCAGACTCCCGGTACGTGGGAGACCCTCCACTCGGCCACGGGTTTCGCCCCGCTCTGTTACCACCACGACCATGACAACAACGCCGCCACCTCGGCACGCGTCATCCACTCCAAGTACCTGCTCATCGACGGCAAGTACGACGGCACGGTCAACAAGGTCCTGTGGACCGGAAGCCACAACTACAGTGGTCCGGCACTCAGGGAGAACGACGAAGCCCTGCTCAAGGTCGACGACTCCGCTCAACACGACCTGTACGTCGCCCACTTCAACAGCGTCAAGGCCGCCGCCGTGCCGGGTACGGCGGATAACGTCCCCCAGTGCAAGGGGGTCCTCACGCAACCCGAAGGCTGACGTGTGGGTCGCCCCCACGTCCCCGGCCCGTCACCGGGAGGCGAGGCCCGCGGTCCACAGCGTCCGCCGGCTCACGGCGGACAGGCCGGGCAGCACCGTCCTGCGGGGGGCGGACGGGATGTCGGTGAACGAGGGCACCGCGAGCACCCGGCACCCCGCGGCCTCGGCGGCCGCGACACCGGTCGGGCTGTCCTCCACGGCCAGGCACGCCGCCGGGTCCACGCCCAGGGCACGCGCCGCCGCACGGTAGGGGTCGGAGGCGGGCTTGGTGCGCGGCGTCTCACCCTCGGCGACCGTCGTGCGGAACCTCTCCGCACCGAGCACCTTGAGCACGGCGTCCACGACCGGCCTGGGTGACGCCGAGACCAGCGCCGCGGGGATGTCCAGGTCCTCCAGCAGATCGAGGAGTTCGAGCGCTCCGGGCAGTACGTCGGTCTCGCGCTCGACGGCTGTCAGGAAGGCCGCGTCGAGTTCGCCCGCCACGGAATCCTCGCTGCGCCCGGTTCCGGAGACCTGCCGGAGATGGGCGGCGGTGTCCGCGACCGCGCGGCCGAGGACGAACGGCAGGTCCTCCTCGCCCAGTTCATGGCCGAGCCCCTCCGCGGTCTCCCGGACGGTTCGCAGCCACAGGGTCTCCGTGTCGACGAGTGTTCCGTCCATGTCGAGGAGCACGGCGTGCGGGGCGGCCGCGAAGGGCCTGCCGTCCAGTGTCCAGTGGCGGTCGGGGTGCCGGCCGAGCGAGGCGAACACCTGGGGTGCCACGTCGACATGGCGGACGGCGCGGGGAGCGCTTCCCGCGTCGATGCCGGGTCCCGCGGCGATCAGCCATGCGGTGCGTTCCGCCTCCGAGCGGCCGCCGTGCCCGCCCGCGTCCACATGGCCGTGGTCGGTGACGACGAGGTACGTCCAGTCCTCGTGCTCGTACGAGGGCCGCGATCGTACCGCCTCCAGGAGCCGCCCCAGACGCTCGTCGGCCGCCAGGACGGAACGGTCGTACTCGTCGCCGCAGCCGAGGAAGTGCGCGGTCTCGTCGGGGGCGCCGAGGTAGACGAACGAGGCTTCCGGATCGTCGTCCGACAGGACCCGTACGGCTTCCTCCGTTATCTGCTCGTCGCACCGCTCCCATCCCTCGGGGGTGTCCACCTCGGGTGACACGTACGCGGCCCTGGCCGGGGCCTGGAAGAGCGGCCCGCCGCCGCGCGCGAGCATCAGGGGCTCCCACCCGGCCGCGACGAAGGTGCGGCGCCCGTCCCCTTCCGCGAGCCGGGTCGCGAAGTCGGGGAAGACGCCGAGGCGGTGGCCGCTGAAGTCGTTGCTCCACACGCCGTGTTTTGCCGCGGTCACGCCGGTCACGACGGTGGCCCAGCAGGGGCCCGACATCGTCGGGGTGTCCACGTCGATCGCCACCGTCGTCAGGAAGCCCTGCCGGGTGAGGGCGTCCAGGTGCGGGGTCGGCAGTCGGCGCAGGGTGTCGAGACGTACGCCGTCGATGCCGACGACGAGGACACGGCGGGCACGGCCAGGCATAGGGGTGGGTCCTTCCGGTGGGGACGGCCGGCCGTCGCGGGCCCGGCCGTGCCGCGTGCGGGAGTGCTTCTCAGGCGGAGCGGTCGAGCTCGTCGGGGCCCACGCCGTACGCGAAGGGCGCACCCTGTGCGTACCTCTCCACCTCGTCGACCGCCCAGTGCGTCATGCGACCGAGCTCGTTGCCGAGGGAGCCGGCGATGTGCGGGGTCAGCAGCACGTTGGGCAGGTGGTAGAGCGGGGAGTCGGGCGGCAGATGGTCGGGGTCGGTCACGTCGATGACTCCGTGGATCCGGCCGGACACGAGTTCGTCGGTGAGGGCGCGGGTGTCGACCAGCGAGCCGCGCGCGGTGTTGACGAGCGTGGCCCCGTCGGCCAGCAGCGCCAGTCTGCGGGCATCGAACATGTGACGCGTCTCGGGGAGTTGGGGTGCGTGGATGGACACCACATGGCTGCGGCGGACGAGTTCGTCGAGTGCGACGCGCTCCACACCGAGGGTTGCGGCGTCCTCGCGGTCGACGTAAGGATCGTGCAGCAGGACCGTCAGGTCGAACGGTCGGAGCAGCTCGATCACGCGGCGGCCGATCCGGGAGGCACCCACGACCCCGATGACGCGACGGTAGTTGCCCCGCCCCGCGAAGTGCGGGAGGAGTTCGAAGGCGCCCCTGGCCTCGCGGTACTGCCGGGCGGCGCCGAGTACCCCCTTGTTGGCGAACAGGATCGCGGCCAGGGTGAATTCGGCGACGGGCAGTGCGTTGGCCGCGGCTGCGGACGAGACGGCGATGCCTCGCGCCCACACGTCCTCGGTGACGTGGTGCTTGATCGAACCCGCCGCGTGGACGACCGCACGCAGACTCGGCATGAGGCCCAGCACGTCGCCGGTGAGTCGCGGGGATCCCCAGTGGGTGAACAGGATTTCGGCGGCGGCGAGGGCAGCCGGGTCGGCTGTCGCGTAGTCCGTGACCAGGAGCGAGGTGTCCACGGACGCGATGTCCGCCAGCCTGTCGAGGCCGCCTTCGGAGAGCAGCGTGCGGTGGACGTCCCCGCCCATGGCGAGCAGGGTGACCGGTCGCCGGACGCCGGGGGTGTGGTCCGGGGTGTGCAGGACGGCATTTTCCGGTACGAGCACGGTCACTTCACCGCGCCCGCGGTGAGGCCGGAGCGCCAGAACCGCTGCAGGGCGATGAACGCGACGATCAGCGGGATGACGGCGATGAGCGAGCCCGTGATCACCAGCGAGTAGAACTCGGGCTGCTGCGCGGTGGTGGTGTTCCACATGAACAGCCCGAGGTTGACCGGGTAGAGGGAGTCGTCGTTCAGCATGACCAGGGCACCGAAGAAGTTGTTCCAGCTTCCGGTGAAGGAGAACAGGAAGATGGTCATGAAGCCGGGGGCGAGCATCGGCAGCGAGATCCGGCTGAAGATCCGCAGTTCACCCGCTCCGTCGACCCGTGCCGCCTCCAGGACCTCGCCGGGCACGTATCCCTCGGAGAAGACACGCGCCAGGTAGACGCCGAACGGGTTGACCAGGGCCGGCAGCAGGATCGCCCAGTAGGTGTTGACGACGCCGACCTTGGAGGCCAGCAGGTACATGGGCAGCTGGATGACCGTGGCCGGCACCAGGACGCCACCGAGCACCACGCCGAACAGCTTCTCCTTGCCCCGGAAGTCGTACTTGTCGAAGGCGTAACCGGTCGCGGTGCACAGGAAGGCCGACGCGGCCGAGCCGACCACGGAGTACAGGAGGCTGTTGCCGAACCACCGCAGGTAGATGCCGTCGTTGTAGGTGAAGACGTCGTGGATGTTGGAGAAGAGGTTGAAGTCGCCGAACGTGAAGCCCCCGGTGGCGAACAGGTCCCGGTGGTTCTTCGTCGCCGCGAAGAACAGCCAGCTGACCGGCATCAGCATGTAGAAGGCGGCGAGCAGCAGGATGCCGTTGACGACGCCCTTGGAGAGCAGTTGCGTCGGCCCGCTTCGCCGGCCGGCCGTGGCGGGGGTGCGCTCGGCCGGAGGGGCCGGTGCGGGGGCGGATGCCTTGGTGACCGTGTGAGTGCTCATGCGGACTTCCACCGGTTTCCGAGCTTGGTGACGATGTACGAGAGCAGCACGCCGAGGGCGGCGAGCATCAGGGACGCGGCGGCGGCGAGACCGTAGTCGTGCTGGACGAAGCCGGCCTTCCAGATGAACAGGGTCGGCGACCACTCGGTGTCGACCGACGAGGTGCCCCGCTGGTTGAAGAGTTTGGGCTCGGTGAAGAGCTGGATCGCGCCGACGCAGGTGAAGAGCACGGTCAGGACGACCGCGGAGGCGATCATCGGCACCTTGATCCGGAGGGCGGTGCGAATGGCGCCGGCCCCGTCGACGACGGCGGCCTCGATGAGTTCACGCGGTACGGCCTGCAGGGCGGCGTAGAAGATCACCATGTTGTAGCCGATCCACTGCCACGCGGTGAGGTTGACCATGGAGGAGAGCACATGGTCGTCGCTGAAGAAGCTCCATGAACCGCCGAGGGCGCCGATCCAGTCAAGCACGGGGCTGAGTCCGGGCGTGTAGAGGTAGATCCACAGGATCGAGGCGATCAGGCCCGGTACCGCGTGCGGGAGGAAGATCGCCAGCTGGAAGAACTTCTTCGCCCGGGCGAGGGCGGAGTCGACGAGCAGGGCCAGCCCGAGGGCTGCTCCGATCATGACCGGGATGTACAGCGCGCAGTAGACCGCGATGTGCAGGAACGACTCGCGGAAGCCCTGGTCGGACAGCGCGTTGGTGAAGTTGTCGAAGCCGGCGAACGCCCGTTCCGCGCCACCGAATCCGAGGCCCGTCGAGGAGCGTTCCTGGAACAGGCTCATCCACACGGCGTAGATGATCGGGGCCGCCATGACAGCGGCGAAGAACACGAAGAACGGGACGATGAACAGAGCCGCGGCGCCGCGCTGGTTCTGCTTCAGCCGGGACGCGCCGGCGCGGGGCGTACCGGCCCGCGCGGGGCGCGCGGCCTTGAGGACGGGTGCTGCCACGGTGGGGCTCCTTGGCGGGTGGGCGCTGCGGGGAGGGTGGTCGTGGGGGGCGGGCCCGCGGGGGGGGCGGCCCGCCCCCCCCCGGGGCCGTGGGGGGCGTTTGCCCGCCGGCCCCCGAGCCCCACACGGCCGTGCGGAG
>NZ_JBHYTT010000014.1:0-123079 GCF_042749285.1 Streptomyces sp. NPDC059499 | reverse complement strand
GCGGGGGGGGGGCGGGGGGGGGGGGCGGGGGGGGGGGGGGGGGCGGGGGGGGGGGGGGGGGGGGGGGGGGCGGCGGCCCCCCGACGGGTCACTTGGCGAGCTTGAGCCCGCGGTCCTCGATGCCCGACTCGGCCTTGCGCTGGCCGGCGACGACGCCGCCGCTGAAGCCGCTCTTCGCCGAGGCGTCCTGCACCGCCGTGTAGACGTCCATCTGGTTCGGGCCCCAGGTCCAGCCGGGAACGATGGTGTCGACCTGCGCGGAGGCGAGCCCGTAGATGTCCTGGCCGTTGAAGTACGAGGTGTCGAACTGTGCGGCGGCGACCTCACGCATCTCCGGGTTGGCGGGCAGGGCGCTGCTGGGGGACTTCTTGTCGCTCAGCCGGGCCTTGACCGCGGCGCCGTCGGTGGTGACCCACTTGATGAACTCGGCAGCCGCCTCGGCGTGCTTGCTGCCCTTGAGGACTCCGTAGGAGGTGCCGCCGTAGTTGCCGCTGGCGGCGGTGCCCCAGTTGGGCATGGGCGCCGCGGCCCACTTGCCGTCGAGGTCGGGCAGGGAGGTCTTCATGCCGCCCGCGGACCAGGAGGCGCCGAGGAAGCTGAGGGTCCTGCCCTCGATCCGGGCCTTGGTCTCCTCCGGGCTCCAGCCGGTGAAGGTCTGCACGAGGTCGTTCTTGATCAGCCCGTCCCAGTAGGCGGCGACCTTCCTGGACCCGGCGTCGTCGACGGCGGGCTTCCACGCCTCACCCTTGATGGAGAACCACTTGCTGTCGGCCTGCCAGGCCAGTGCGGCGAGCAGGGCGGGGTCCGACTTGGGCATCGAGGCCAGTCGGACGTTCTTGTCCTGCTGCTTGACCTTGGTGGCGGCCGTCTCGAACTCGTCCCAGGTCTTGGGGACTTCGATGCCGTACTTCTTGAACAGGTCGGTGCGGTAGTAGTACAGCTGCGGCGCGGCGTCGAAGGGGACCGTCCAGGTCCTGCCGCCGAAGTTGACCAGGTCCTGGATGGGCTGGGGGAACTTCTCCTTGACCGTGTCTCCGGCGAGTTCGGTGAGGTCGACCAGGTTTCCCTGGCTGGCGAACTCCGGGACCATCTGGTACTCGATCGTGGCCACGTCGGGAGCGTTGCCCGCCTTCACGGCGTTGGCCATCTTGCTGTAGCCCTCGGCGGAGCTCGGGATCTCCGTGAACTTGACCTGGATGTCCTTGTGGGTCCGGTTGAACTCCTCCGCGGTCGCCTTGGCGCCCAGGGTCCAGGTCCAGTAGTTGATGGTGACCGGCTTGCCGTCCGAAGCGGCGTCGGTCGAGCCGTCGTCCCCGCCGCAGGCTGTGGCGAGCAGCCCCAGAGCGGCGAGGGAGGACACGGCGGCTATGCGGAACGAACGTGAAGTGCGCGACATTGCACGGCTCCTACGAGACCTCGTACGGGCGAGAGGCGAACGAGGAACATCATTTGCGCAACATCGATCACAGTCAAGAGAGAACGCGCACAACAATCAAATCGATCAGGCAACGATCATTTTGATGCTTGCTTCGTCCCCTCGTTCGCTCCGCAGGAGGCCCTGACCCGCAACTCGGGCAGCAGATCGAGGTGCTGGCGCGGCGTCGGTGTCCGGCCCGACGAGCGCTCGGCCAGTCGCTGCAGGAGCAGCTTCGCCGCCAGCTCACCGACCGCGCGGGTCGGTGGGGCGACCGCGGTCAACGGCACGTCGGACAGCCCGGCCACCTCGTCGTCGTACGCGATGAGGGCCAGGTCGGACGGGATGCTGATGCCGCGCGCCTGAAGGCGCGGGACCAGCACGACCGCGTCCTCGTCGCTGTGGACGAGGACCGCGGTGACCCCCCTGTTCTCGACCGCGTCGACCAGGTAGTCCGCCATCTCGTCGTACTCGCCGTGCCCCCTGATGGCCGGCGATCCGGCCACGGGGGTCAGCCCGAGCGCCTCCACGGCGGCCAGGTATCCCGCGGTGATCTGCGCGGCGTGCGGACCTTCCTGAAGTACGGCGGCGACCGCACGGTGACCGAGATGCGCGAAGTGACCGACTGCTTCCGCCGCACCGTGGGACCGGTCGGTGCGCACCCGGTCGAGCACCGCGGCGGGGTTGCCCGCGGGTGCCGAGCGCTCGATGAGCACAGCCGGGACGGCGCACTCCAGCAACCACTTCTCCTGGCCGTCGGCCGGCACACCGCCGAACCAGCTGGGCGCGATCAGCAGGCCCTCGGCACCGCCCGCCAGGAGGTGCTCCGCCTGTACCGGGTCCTCGGTGTCCACGTAGCCGGACATCCCGAGCACCAGGCGGCCACCCTGTGCCTCAACGGTCTCGCGCGCCCCCCGCACGATGTCGGCGAAGATCAATGTGGTGGTCGGCACGATCATTCCGATCACCGCACCCTCCGCGGCCGGCGACGGCTGCTGCACCACCTCGGCGGTGGTCTGCTCCGTCGGCCACACCACGGCCCCGTGCAGCCGCTGCACCCTTCCCTGGGCCGCCAGAGCCTCCACATCGCGCCGCAGGGTCACCGCGGAGACCCCGAGCTCGGACGCCAGCTCGGCAACCCGGAGGCTGCCACGTTCCCGGACGAGTTCGAGCACCCGCTCGTGGCGCTGGTCGACGTGCAGACGCATGGGCTCCCCCTGGGGCAAGGCCGGACGGAAGCGGAGAGTGATTCCGCGCAGGTCACTGTATGTGGATAGCGTATCGAACGTTTGCGTTCAATACGATCGTTCCGGTGCGGAGCCTCATCGCTGCCTGATCTGCCTCGTCGTACGCAACAGCAGCCGCGGGGTGACGGACGGAGTGGCTCGAGCGGGAGGCGGCCGGGCGACCCGCCACAGGGCTGTCCGGCTCGGCCGGGTCGACGGGACGGTGAGAATTTACCAGCGATGGTGATCAGGACCCACGCGCCCGGCCGGGGTGGGCTCCTAGCCTGGGAGCGGGCGGGACGGATCAAGGGCCGCGACCGACCGGCGGGTCCGCCACGGCGCCCGAAACACTCCTCCCCCGCTCCTTTCACGAGAGGTCACCGTGCCCGTTCGCCCCACCGCCGCACAACTCGCCTGGCAGCACGACGGCTTCGGGCTGTTCCTCCATTTCGGGATCAACACCTTCAACGGGCAGGAGTGGAGCGACGGCTCGCTCGCCCCTGCCACGTTCGATCCGACGGAACTCGACGCCCGGCAGTGGGTCAGGACGGCGGTCGCGGCAGGCGCCGCGTACGTGGTCCTGACCGCCAAGCATCACGACGGCTTCTGTCTCTGGCCGACCGCCACCACGGACTACTCCGTCGCCGCGTCGCCCTGGCGCGAAGGCAGGGGCGACGTGGTCGCCGAGCTGGCCGATGCCTGCCGCGCGGCAGGCATCGGACTCGGTCTCTACCTCTCGCCGTGGGATCGTCACGCCGACTGCTACGACGATCCGGAGGCTTACGACGCCTTCTATCTGCGCCAGCTGACCGAGCTTTGCACCGGCTACGGCCCGCTGTGCGAGCTGTGGTTCGACGGCGCGGGCTCCGAGGGGCGTACGTACGACTGGGATGCCGTCATGGCCGTCGTCGACGAGCACCAGCCGGACGCCATGGTCTTCAACATGGGCCGCCCGACGATCCGGTGGGTCGGCAACGAGGACGGGCTCGCCGCCGATCCGTGCCGGTACACGGTCGATTCGACGGGCATCAGCGTGTACGACGACGGCACGACCCGGCTGGGCGGGCTCCGGTACCTGCCGCCCGAGTGCGACGTACCGATCCGCCGCAACTGGTTCTGGCAGCCGGACGACCTGGACTCGCTCAAGAGCCTCGACCACCTGCTGGCCATCTGGTACCACTCGGTCGGCCTGGGCGCCGGACTGCTCCTGAACGTCCCGCCGGACCGCAGCGGACGGATCGACCCGGCCGACCGGAGACGGCTGCTGGAGCTTCGCGAAGAGCTGGGGCGCCGGTTCGCACGGCCGGTGGCCGCCACGCTGGCGGCCGGGGCGGACGGCACGGTGGTGGCCCGCTTCCCGGAGCCGGTGGTTCTGGACCATCTGGAACTGCGGGAGGACCTGTCCGACGGGCAGTACATCGACGGGCACGAGGTGCGCGCCGACGACCGTGTCCTCGCCTCCGGCCACACGGTCGGTGTGCGCCGGCTCCATGCCTTCCCTGCCGTCGAGGTCCGCGAGCTCCGCATCCGGTTGACGGGCTCGCACGCACGCCTGCTCGCCGTCCACGGCTTCCGCACGGGCCACGGCACCGCTCCGGTTCGACCGGAGGCGCACACGCCCGTGGAGAAGCTGGACGGCGGCCGTCCCAGCTGAAAGCCTCACGGCCGGGGCACGGAAAGCGCGACGACAGAGCCACGTCCTGCTGAAACACTGCGCGAGCACCCGACCGCGGCCGACGAGGAGGACATGATCGACACCGCCGAAATGGGCCGGCACCCGCTGGACTCCGCCAGCGTCATGAACGCGAGGAACACCCTCCTTGAACTCTTGGGCCGCGCGGGAGTCTTCCGGGACGAGGCCGAGGAGCTGATCGCGCTCGTCGAGGCCGGCGCGATCGCGGACGCGCACAGCGAGGTCGGGAAGGCGGAGGGCGTGCCGGACGAGCGGGGTGAGGCGTACGCCAACGGCCGGCACGACGGTGCCCTGGCCGTCCGTGACGAGCTCGCCCGCATCGCCGAGCGGGCCCTCGAGCGTGCCATCGGCCCGGCGATGTCCGGTTCCGAAGGGGGTACCGTACGGGGCCATCACCCCGTCGGGCAGGTGGACGTGGAGCGTGCGAAGGTCGCCGTGACGCCGCTCAGTCGCTCCTTCAGCGACGCCTCGGGCCTCGACCCCGAGGTGTCGGACGAGGTCCTCACCGCTGTACTCGGCACGATGAGCGTCGTGGGACGGGTCGGCTACGCGGGACAGCTGGAGCAGTTCACCGCGTCACACCGAGAGCGGATCGCTCAGGTGTACGCGCAGTACGGGCCCGGCAGCCGCATCGCCGTCCACGGCCGTTACTCCCTGCTCCACTCCCCCACGAGCGTCGCTGTACTCGAACGCCTCACCGCCGCACCGGAAGCTCTCCGGGCGGAGTGGGAGCACGCGGAACTGCCTCCGGCGTGGCTGGAGGGACTCGCGACCGCCTGGCGCGCGTCGGGGACTCCGCCGGAGTGACGCCCCGCCCCGGGTCGGCTGCGTCCCGGTTCGGGGCGGGTGTTCAGATCAGGTCTGCCTGCGCGGGGGCATCGTCCAGGAAGCCGCCCGACTGGTGCTGCCACAGCTTCGCGTAGGTGCCGTCGGATGCGAGCAGCTCCTGGTGCGTGCCCTGCTCGACGATCCGCCCGCGGTCCAGGACGACGAGCCGGTCCATGGTGGCGACCGTGCTGAGCCGGTGCGCCACCACCAGTGCGGTCCGCCCCTCCATGAGGTGCCACAGCGCCTTCTGGACGAGCACTTCGCTTTCGGAGTCCAGAGCGCTGGTCGCCTCGTCGAGCAGCAGGATCGGCGCGTCGCGCAGGATCGCCCGGGCGAGGGCGACCCGCTGCCGCTGGCCGCCGGACAGCTTGACGCCCCGCTCGCCCACCATGGTGTCGAAGCCGTCCGCCAGAGCGTCGGCGAACTCCGTGACGTGAGCCGCCTCGGCCGCACGGCGGATCTCGGCTTCGGTGGCGTCGGGCCGGGCGAACGCGATGTTGTCCCGCAAGGTGCGGTGGAACATCGCCGGGTCCTGCGGTACGTAGGCGATCAGGCTGCGCAGATCGGCCTGGCGCAGCTTGGTGATGTCCTGCCCCCCGATCAGGATCCGGCCGGAGTCGATGTCCGTCATGCGGAGCAGCAGTCGGCCGAGCGTGGTCTTCCCGCCGCCGGACCGGCCGACGAGTCCGATCTTCGCGCCACTGCTCACATCGAGGTCGAGGCGCTCGAAGAGCGGCTTCGCGCCCGCGTGGGCGAAGGTCACCTGCTCGAAGCGGACATCGGCGGCCTTCGACAGCAGCGGTTCCGGAGACGGCGGGTCGAGCACGACTGGCTTTTCCAGCAGCAGTTCGGTGAACTGCCCGGCCTCCGTCATCGAGCTCTCCAGGCGGCGGTAGATCTGATTGAACTCGAACATGATCCGGGTCGCGTTGGTGTAGTACGTGAAGGCGACGACGACCGCCTCCACGCCGTGCCCGCCCCCGCCGAGAGTCACCGCGAGCAGCAGGCCCATGGCGTTGGTCAGCACGGACATCGGAGCGACGAGCGTGTCGATGCGCAGGTTGCCGTAGTCCCAGGACCGCAACGTGAGCCGGCGCGACTTCGCGACGCGTGAGCGGTGCTCGGCGGCCTCGCGGTGCTCGGCGCCGAAGGCCCGGACGGTGTCCATGTTCATGAGGCTGTCGGCGACGTGGCCCGACACCTGGGCGATCGCCTCCTCGCGCTGGTCCACGAGCGCCTGCCGGCGGCGGATGAGGGGCATCACGCACAGGGCGGTCACAGCGATCATCGTCAGGAGACCTACGACGAGCAGCGGTTCGTAACTCCACAGCACGATCGACCCGAACAGCAGCGGCACGAAACTTCCCACGACCGAGAAGGTCAGGGTGTCGACGAACTCCTCGAAGCGCGAGGCGAAACTCAGGACCCGCTTGGTCAGCGACCCGGCGAAGTTCTCGTGGAAGAACGTGGCGTCCTTGGCGAACAGTTCGTCCATGCCGATCACGTAGAGGTGCTCGATGCCGCGGGCGTCGAGGCGGTTCAGGAAGTGCAGGCCGATGCGCCAGAACGCCTCCGCGAGCAGCAGGACGCCGGCGAAGCCCAGCACGTAGGGCATCATCGAAGTGAAGGTGGTGGCGCCGCCGTCGGCGATGTGGCCGACGAGTTTCGCGACGATCAGCGGTGCGATGTAGTTGATGCCGATGTTGCCCAGCGCCGGCGACAGCATCGCGGGTGCCGTCAGCCACCGGAGCCGGGCCAGCTCCCTCCCGTAGTAGCGAAGTGCCAGGAGCACGGACCCTTTGCCCGGCGATTCCTCGTGTTGCTCGGTCAGTCCCATTCCCACCCTGTGCGGTCGTGCGGCAGGCCCGCTCCGAGCGTCTCCGGGGAGGCGTCGTCGCGGTGCCTGCCGGGGGCGATCCGGTTCGGCTGCATGCCTCGGCGGGGTCGCCTTCCGACCGGGCAGGGCATGACTGCGGAGCCCCCACACGGCTCGCGGCGATGTGCCCGCGCGAGTACGGGGGGCCAGGAATCGCAGTGTCCCGCGTCGGCGTCGGGGGGGTCCACGCGTTTTTCTCGGCCACCGGCAACGCCGCAATCGGGTCAGCCCCACCCCTGTCGGCGTGCCACGGAGCGGGGTCGGCACCGGAGATACGGCGCCGACCGGGGGCGGGCGACGCACGGGGGTGCACCGGTTCGCCCTGTCCGGGAAGCGCGCGCCGGTGCCCGGTGGCACGCTGCTTGAGTACGAGGTGCGTGACCTTCCCTGACCGTCCGTGCTGTCCCCCGAGACCCGAGGAACCACCGTGATCACTACTGACTTCGTCCCGGGCTCCCCGTGCTGGCTCGATCTCGGCGCGGGCGATGTCGCGGCGTCGGCGGCCTTCTACGGCGCCGTATTCGGCTGGGAGTTCGAGAACCTCGGTCCTGGTGCGGAGGAGTACGGCTTCTTCAAGCTGGACGGCAAGGCGGTCAGCGGTCTGGGCCGGCTCACCGAGGAGGGAGCCCGTTCGGCGTGGATGATCTACTTCCACACGCCGGACGCGACAGCGACGACCGAGACCGTACGGCGCCTCGGCGGCACCGTGCGGGTCGAGCCGACGGACGCCGACGGCGCGGGCCGGATGGCGCAGTACACCGACCCGCACGGTGCCCAGTTCGCCGTCTGGCAGCCGGGGACGATGAACGGGCTGGAGGTCGCTGACCAGCCGGGATCCCTGTGCTGGACCGAGATGTACACGACCGACGCGGCCGGCGCCAAGGACTTCTACGGCAACCTGTTCGGCTGGACGACCCAGGACATGCCCCTTCCGGGCGGTGGCGGAACGTACTCGATGATCACCCCGGCCGGCCAGGTACCGGAGCGCATGCACGGCGGCCTGATGGAGATGCCCGCCGACCAGCTCGTCGCGACCGGTGGTCAGTCCTACTGGCATCCGGTGTTCGCCTCCGCGGACTGCGACAGCACGGTCGAGCGGGTCCGGGCCAACGGCGGCTCGGTGCTGATGGGCCCCGAGGACGCGGAGGGGGTCGGGCGGCTGGCGCTCTGCGCCGACCCGGCGGGCGCGGACTTCGTGGTGCTGACCCCGGTCCCGATGTAGGCCCTGTCCCGGCAGGAGGCGGTGGTGCCGGTCGGGGACGGCCGGCACCACCGTGGAGCTCCCGGCACGGTGGGCCGAACGGCGGCGAATGCGCCGCGGTATCCCTTGGGCGAACGTACCGCGGTTGTGCCTGCCCCGAGGACGGCGGATTCTGTAGGGGATGGATGGGGCTGATGTGGCGCCATTGACTGCATGGAACGCTGAGCAGAGTGCCGATTTCCGTGGTCCGCTCGATGTCACCAGGGCGGCCACGGCGGTTCTCGATGCGCAGGACACGGTCATCGGATGGAGTCCCGCGGCGGAGCGGCTCTTCGGCTTTCCCCCGGACGAGATCATCGGCCGGCCCCTGGCCACGTTCCTGGCGCCCGGCCCGACGCCCTCCGTTCCCCCTCTCCGCTCCCGCTTCCGGGGGAACGAGACCCATGTCGCCCGGCGCCGGGACGGGCGTGAGCTGGTCGTCGCCACCGCGGTCTGTCCGCTGCCGGGCGGCGGTACGGCGGAGCGCGTCCTCGTCGCGACGGAACTCAAGGACCTCCGGCTGTGGGAATCCCAGCTGGCCCTGTTGAACGGCCTGGCCACCCAGTCACCCCTCGGTCTGGCCATCTACGACACCGAGCTGCGCCTGACCTGGTGCAACGCGGCGTACGAACAAGAAATCGGACGTCCGTTCGCCGAGTTCCGTGGTTTGCGGGCAGATGAGCTGTACTCCGACGGACGTTTCCTGACCAAGGGGCATCCGCCCACACTCGACGCGGTCATGCGTCATGTACTGGACACGGGAGAGCCCTTTCTGGATCTGCATTTCCAGGGCCGGCCGCCCAGCGACCCGCAGACGGACCACCTCTGGTCCTGCGCCTACTACCGGCTCCAGGACGCCGACGGACACGTGATCGGGGTGTGCGAGGACGCCTTCGACATCTCGGATCGCTACCGGGCCCAGCGGCGGCTGGCCCTTCTGGTCGAGGCAGGCCGCGGGATCGGCACCGCCCTCGACGTGGTGGTCACCGCCGAGAAGATCACCGAAGTGGCGGTGCCGGGATTCGCCGTCACGGTCACGGTCGACCTTTCGAGGGCGGTACTGGAGGGCGAGGTACCGGCCACCGGGGGCCCGTCGGAGATGGCCCTGGTCAGGGTCGCCCGCCGCTCGGCCGAGGAACCCGACGAGGACAGGCCGGGACAGCGGTCTCCTCCCCCGGTGAAGCATTCACCTCTGGAGTACCCGACCGGCTCGCCGCAGTACCGCAGTCTCGCCTCGGGCGGGCTCGTGCTCGACGACACGACCCTGGTCGTCCCGCTGCGGGCCGGGAACAGCACGCTGGGACTGGTCACCTTCGTCCGCAGCACCGGTGGGGTCACCTTCGACAGCGGCGAAGTGGCACTGGCCGATGAGCTGGTCGCCCGTACGGCCGTGTCCATCGACAACGCCCGGCGCTTCACCCGTGAGCGCACGGCCTCCCTCGCCCTGCAGCGCCAGCTTCTGCCCCAGCACGTGCCGCAACAGTCCGCCGTCGACCTGGCCTACCGCTACCTGCCCACGGACGCCGTGACAGGGGTCGGCGGTGACTGGTTCGACGTGATCCCGCTGTCCGGGACCCGGGTCGGGCTCGTGGTCGGCGACGTGGTCGGCCACGGCCTGCAGGCAGCGGCCACCATGGGGCGGCTGCGTACGACCGTGCGGGCGTTCGCGCAGATGGACATCGATCCCGACGAGCTGCTGTCACGGCTCGATGACCTGGTGGGACAGTCGGCGGCGGAGCAGTGGGGCGAGCCGGGCAGTCCCGAAGCCGATGTGACCATCGGGGCGACATGCCTGTACGCGGTGTACGACCCCGTCTCGCGGCGCTGCGTCATGGCCAGGGCCGGTCACCTGCCACCGGCGGTCGTCGACCAGGAGGGCCGCGTGTCGTTCCCCGACCTGCCGGCCGGCCCGCCGCTCGGCCTCGGTGGCCTGCCGTTCGAGTCCATGGAGCTCGAGCTGCCGGAGGGCAGCCTGCTGGCACTCTTCACCGACGGCCTCGTCGAGTCCCGCGACCGGGACATCGATCAGGGACTCGCCATCCTGGGCCGTGTACTCGCCGACCGGCACCCGTCACTCGAAGATTTGTGCGACCGGGCCGTCGCGGAGCTCCTGCCGGACGGCACGACGGCCGACGACACCGCCCTGCTGCTCGTCCGCACCCGCGAACTCGACAGATCGCAGGTCGCCGAATGGGAGCTGCCCGCAGAACCGATCGCCGCGCACCGCGCCCGCGAACTGGCCAACGAGAAGTTGCTCGACTGGGGCCTGGAGGAGCTGTCGTTCGCGACCGAGCTCGTCGTCAGCGAACTGGTGACCAACGCGGTCAGGTACTCCGGAGGACCGCTCCACGTACGCCTCATCCGCGACCGCACCCTTCTGTGCGAAGTCGCGGACACCGGCCACACCTCACCGCACCTGCGCCACAGCGGCGAGGACGACGAAGGAGGGCGCGGCCTGTTCATCGTCGCGCAACTCGTCCAGAGGTGGGGCACGCGTTACACCCGCTCCGGCAAGACCATCTGGACCGAACAGGCCTTCCCTTCGACGGATGAGCCCCCGGGACTCCCGTAATAGGTTAGGTTAGGCATGCCTAAGTAGCAGTTGTCCGGGCACCGCCGACCGCTCCCCTGGAGAATGTGGATGCACCCCTTCAGCGCCCGCCCCACCCGGCCGACCCCCGCCGAACGCGTGCGGTCGATCCTGACCGCGGCCCATTCGATGACGGTGGTGAGCGACGGCCTTCAATCCGAGGTACGCCACCTCGACGGCAAGGGCGCCATGGGACACATCCACATGCACGAACCGTCCGAGGCCGGCCCTTCCCTTCCTGCCCCGCGCGTCCCCGTACGGCTCGAGTTCACCGACATCGCACCGACGCCCGTACGCGACCGACTGCGCGCCCGCGTCACGGTGACCGGCCTGCTGGCAGCCCCGTACGCGGCCGACTCCACGCAGAGCACCTGCATGGAGTTCGGTCAGGCGGTTCTCCACGACTCCGGCGGCCGCACGTTCGTCACACTGGACGCGCTGCAGGCGACGGACCTCGATCCGATCGCCACGAGCGAGGCGGGCATGCTGACCCATCTCCTCGACAGCCACAGGGAATTGGTTCCCCTGCTCCTACGCCTCGTGCGACCGGGGCTGACCAGGGGCATCGCGCGCGCCGTCCCGGTGGCGATGGACCGGTACGGCGTGACTCTGCGGCTGGAAGGCCACAGCACCCACCGTGACGTCCGGCTGCCGTTCGCGACGCCCGTGACCGACATCGCCCAGGCCCGCCCCCAGATCCACGCGCTCCTGGCCGCGGCCCGTCGCGCCTCCCACCCCAACCGCCTGCTCGCCTGACCTCCGGCGCGGCGGCATTCCTCCGGGTCATCGCTGGAGGAACGGCGCCGGAATGCCCCTACCTGGCGGCCCTGTCCATCAGTTCGAAGAAGGTGTCCCCCCTCACCACCTCGAACGGGTCGGTGAGCAGTTCCCCGAGCTCGGCGATGTCACTCGGCGTCCAGTTCCACGCGTTGACCGCTCCGGCGATGAACAGCGGACCGTTCCCGTCCCAGTCCTCGATGTGTCTGACCAGTCCGTCCCGGTACTCGGCCGCGTTGCCCTGCGGCCAGTAGTTGCCGATCACCGGGAGCCCGGCGGGCCGGATCTGGAGGTCACCGGTCTCCCAGGACTGGATGATCCCGCGCAGCGGGGTGTGGTCCCGGTACGAGCGGACGATGCGCTCGTCGAAGGGGACCCAGCCGTTGCCCTCCTGGAGCCGCTGGTTGTAGGCGTAGACGAGGTCCATGCCGGTGCGGCGCAGGAAGCTCCCGGTGAGCCGGGTGTACGCGTCCAGCGCCTCCTGCGGCCAGGAGCCCGGGTAGGTGTACCCGGCGCCGGACGGGCCGCAGATCAGCAGGTCGTTGGCCGTGGCGGTGCGCTGGTAGTGGGCCAGCAGGGCGGGGCCGATGTCGGCCAGGAGCGGGCTGACCGTCCAGTTGACGGGCACCTCTCCGCGGGCGGGGTTGTCCCACAGGTCGCGCATGCGGCGCTGGCAGTACTGGATGTTGTCGCCCTCGCCGACGGTGAGCGTGAGGTACACCCGCTTGCGAAGTGTGGCCCGCGGGCGGGGGCGGACCCGGTCGGACACCTTCACACCGGTTCCGGCGTGCACCGTGCCGTTCATGTAGAAGTCGGTGGGCACCACTTCCACGCCGTGCTGGGAGGCCCGGTCGACGCCGCCCCACTCCCCCGCCACGTCGTTGGAGAACCAGCCGCAGTACGGAGTCGTCGGCTCGACCCGGCTGAACACCTCGTCGAGCAGTTCGCCGGTGGCCCCCGAGGGCGGCAGCCACACCACCATGGCCCGCGAGGCCACCGCGTAGTCGCGGAAGTACGGGAAGGGCTCGACGCGGGTGGGCGAGGTGGTCGTGGCGGTGACGAGGTACTGGTTCCAAAGGTCGACGTCGACGGTCAGGCCGGTGGTGCCGGCCGGTGCGGTGAACCGGTAGATGAAGTAGCCGCCTCCGTCGCAGAAGCGGTTGCCGTCGCTGCCGACGGAGGAGTTGAGGCCGTCGAAGAGGTACGGGGCCTCGGCTTCCGTACCCGGCGCGAAGGACGCGATCTCCTGGCCGTCGGCGCGTACGGTGATCCGTCCCACCGAGGCGCCCCAGCCGTCGTCCCCCAAGGAGTCCTGGAAGCGGAGGAACGCACCGTCGGAACCGGGGAGTTCGGTACTGAGGTCGAAGGTGCGTACCGCCCGGTTGGAGGAGTCGCGGACACGGTTCGGCTCGCGGGCGATCTCCCGCCACCGGACACCGTCCACCTTCACGGTCCTGGTGGGCGGCAGTCCGGCCAGCAGGGTGTGGGCGCAGCGCGGGAAGAGGTTGTCGAGTTGCCAGCGGTAGACCGCGTGCGGGTCGTCGGCGGCGAAACGGCCCCGCAGGTCGGCGACGACCTTCAGGCCGTACCTGGCCGCCTGTTCGGCGGTCGCCGCGACGGCGTTCTCCAGACCGGCCAGCGTGGTGGCGACGTTCACCGAGTCGGGGACCTCGGGATCGTGCAGGACGGCGCCGCGGATCTCGCCGCGGTACTGGCCGATCAGGTCGAGGGCGTTGTCGTGGCGGGTGACGTCGGCACCGGTACCGGGCAGCCAGCGCAGGTCCAGGCCACTGGCGTCGTAAGCGAAGTAGAGGCGGGGGCGGCGCCGGTTGACGACTCCCTGGAGGGTGGTCAGCAGCAGCTGATCGTCACCGTGGAGCGCGCTCACGTCGGCGACGTCGAGCGTGGTGGCGCGGCCGAAGGACGGCAGCAGGCGCTTGGGACTGCCCTGCCCGGCGGCGGCCCGGCCGGGGAGGCCGAGGCCGATTCCCGCTGCCGCAAGGATCGTTCCGTTGGTCAGCAGGAAGTCTCTTCGGGAAACCATGAACGATCACTGCTCCTCAGATGCGGAGTTGACATCGTTGTCATCAGCCAGTGAAGGTAGCGACGCCTGTGGCACGTGTAAAGGGTCCGGACACGGGTGCTGAACATCAACGCGCACCGGTGGCTTCCCATTTGGGGTCAGAAAGGCTCAGGTCGGCAGCGTGGGCGCGTAGGTCGAGTGGAAGACCAGGGAGGCCGCGCCGATGGCTGCGGCATCGGCTCCCATGGGCGCGATCTCCACCCGCACGTCGTGCAGACGGCGGTTGAACGAGCGGGTGTTCACCGCTTCGGCCATGGCGTCGCGGAAGGCGTCCGCGGTTTCGCGCAGGGCCGGTCCGCCGATCAGGAGGAGGTCGACGTCGAGCAGGTTGACGATGCTCACGGCAGCGTCGGCCAGCCGCGCGGCGACTCCCCGGATCGTCCCCCTCGCGTCGGCGTCCCCGGCCCGGAATGCCGCGCAGATGCCGGCATGGGTCAGCCGGTGACCGGTGCGCGCGGCGTGCAGGGCCTCGATCGCGGCAGGGCTGCATTCGGCCTCCAGGCACCCACGGTTGCCGCAGTAGCACTCGGCGCCGCCGGGGACCACGGTGAGGTGGCCGAACTCCGCCGCGCTGAAGGACCGTCCCCGGTAGATCTGGTGGTCGAGGATGAGGCCTCCACCGATTCCCGTACCGAAGTACAGGTAGGCGTAGCTGGGCACGGACCGGCCGGCGCCGGCCCACCGTTCGCCGATCGCGGCTGCCGTGGCGTCGTTGTCGAAGGCGACGGCGAAACCGGTGGCTTCCTCCAGGAGCGCCCGCAGGGGGATCCGGTCCCAGTCGTTCAGCTGGGGCGGCGAGTACATCGTGCCGTCCGCGTCCAGCGGGCCGGGGCACGCGAGGCCGACGCCGAGGATCCGGGCGTCGGGAACCTGGGCGGCGTCCAGCAGGGACCGTGCGGCCCGCGCCATGACGGCGATCACGGCCGCCGGCCGGATGCCGTGGGTCAGGGTGCGGCGGCAGGTCCGCACGGGAATCCCGGCCAGGTTCGCGAGGACCACGGTGATCTCGGCGGGGTCGAAGTGGATTCCGATCGCGTATCCGGCGTCGGGATCGATCCGCAGGATCGTGCGCGGTTTCCCACCGGTCGACGGGAGCGTGCCGCCCTCGCGTACGAGTCCTTGGCCGAGGAGCCGTCGCACGATCACGGAGACCGTCTGCGCGGTCAGGCCCGTCCGGTCGGCTATCTGGACCCGGCTGATTCCGTCCGAGGTCTGGATCGCCTCCAGCACGACAGCCTGGTTGTAACTCCCCATACCTGGGTGGTTCGTTCCCATCGGCATGCGAAGCAATATCACACAGCGTATTGACTTAGTAAATCAGACTGACTTACGTTTCCCGGCACTTGAGGCACGACAGCGCGCAACACCGTCACTTGGAGGACGAGTTGAAGAGGCGCACTCTGCTGGCCGGGGCACTCGCGACGACAGCCGCCGGAGCGACCGCAGTCACCGGTTGTTCGAGTGGATCCGGTAAGAATTCGAACGAGATCGAGGTCCTCTACCGCGTGGAGCCGACCTGGCCCCACCTGGAGAAGTCGCTCAAGGGAGCCCGAACCGAGTACGAGGCCGCCCACCCTGACGTCAAGATCAAACTGACGGCCGTCCAGGGCTCCAACGAGGACTACTACACCAAGCTCGCCCTGCTGAACCGGTCCGCCGACTCCGCACCCGACGTCTACCTGCACGACACCTTCCAGGTGAACGCCGATGTCGCCGCCGGGAAGCTGGCCCCGCTGGACGACTTCCTCGCCAAGTGGCCCGACTGGCAGGAGCAGTTCCCCGAGTCGGTCCAGAAGGCGGCGCAGGGACTCGACGGGAAGACGTACGGGGTGCCCATCTCGACCGACACCCGCGGTCTCTGGTACCACAAGGACGTCCTCCGGTCGGCAGGTCTGCCCGTCCCCTGGACCCCGAAGACCTGGGACGACGTGCTGGAGGCGGCGCGTGCCGTCAAGCGCAAGGTCCGCGGGGTCACCCCGTTCTCCATGTACTCGACGAAGATCCTCGGCGAGGCCGCGACCATGCAGGGCTTCGAGATGCTGCTGTACGGGACACCTGGCGGGACGCTCTTCGACAACGAGAAGTGGGTGACGTCCGGCAAGGGAATCACCGATTCGCTGACGTTCGTCGACACCGTCTACCGGGAGGACCTCGGCCCGAAGAAGGCCGACGCGCTCAACGCCAAGCTCGGCGACAAGGTGCTCCTGGAGTGGTTCCCCAAGGGCAAGCTAGGCATCGCGCTGGACGGCGCATGGGCTTCGAGTGCCTGGACGCCGACCAGTCCCACCCCGTGGGCCGACTGGACGGAGAAGATGGGCTGGACGCCCATGCCCACCCAGAACGGCGAGGCGCCGGGCGCGGTGAGCATGTCGGGCGGCTGGGTGATGGCGGTGAGTTCGTACAGCAAGCGCAAGCAGGACGGCTTCGACTTCATCACCTTCGCGATGAACAAGAAGCACGCCATGGAGTACTCCATGGGCACGGGTGACCTCGCCGTGCGCAAGGACGTGTCGGCCGACCCGAAGTACATCGCGGGGAACCCGGCGGTGGAGTTCTGGACCGGTCTCGCGAAGGTGTCGCACTACCGGCCGGCGTACGAGGCGTATCCGAAGGTCTCCACGCAGATCCAGGAGGCGATGGAAGCGGTCACGCTCGGATCGAAGTCGCCCGAGGAGGCGGCCGAGCAGTACGCGGAGGGTGTGGAGCGGGCCGTAGGAGCCGACAACGTTGTCGGCAAGGCGTCGTGACGCTCACCGCGGCGGCCGGACCGAAGCGGGCGCCGGCAGCGGACGTGCTGCCGGCGCCCGTGCGGCGCGGGAGGATCCTCCGCTGGCTGCTCCCCCTGAGCCCCACGCTCGTACTTCTGGCGATCTTCCTGGTGGGCCCGGTCGGGTGGAGTGTGTACGTCGCGTTCACCAACGAGACGCTCACCGGCTCGGCGTCCGTCAACGCCCGCTTCATCGGGATCGACAACTTCACCCGGCTCTTCGACGACGAGGCGTTCGTCAGCTCGCTGTTCCGCACCCTCGTCTTCGTCCTCGGCTCGGCGGTCATCGGGCAGAACGTCCTCGGCATGCTCATCGCCCTGCTCCAGCGCGGCAAGAGCCGCATGACGCGCGGTGTGGTGAACGGCGTGGTCATCGCCGCGTGGGTGATGCCCGAAGTGGTCGCCGCCGCCTGCTGGTTCTCCTTCCTCGGCGACGAGGGCACCCTGAACTCACTGTTCGGGATGCACCAGGAGTGGCTGGTCTCCGCCCCGCTCTTCGCGGTGATCCTCGCCAACATCTGGCGCGGCACGGCGTTCTCGATGCTCGTGTACTCGGCGGCGCTCTCCGAGGTCCCGCGCGACCTCCTGGAGGCCGCGAAGGTGGACGGGGCCTCCACCCGCCGTACGTTCTTCAGCGTCACGCTGCCCCTGATCCGCCGCTCGGTCCTGTCCAACCTGATGCTGACGACCCTTCAGACGCTGGCGAGTTTCGGTCTGATCTACGCCCTGACCGGGGGCGGACCGGGCGAGGCCAGCCAGACCACCCCGCTGTACATGTACGAGCAGGCGTTCCGGTACTTCGAGATCGGCTACGGCAGTGCCATGGCGCTGGTGATGCTGGTCATCGGTGCCCTCTTCTCGCTGGTCTACCTGCGACTGATCAAAGTGGAGTCCTGATGACCCGCTGGGGCGCGCGCTGGTCGGCCCACGCCGTACTCGCGCTGATCACCCTGTCCTTCCTCGGCCCCTTCCTCTGGGTGCTGCTCTCCTCCGTCCAGCCCGGCTCCTCCCCTGCCGCCGAACCCGCCTTCTCCTTCTCGCTCGACAACTTCAGGGCCGTCCTCACCTACGACACCGTGTACGGTCCGCTGCTCAACTCCGTGGTCATCTCCGGAGGGACCGCTGTCCTCACCGTCGTCGTGGCGGGTCTGGCCGCCTACCCGCTCTCCCGCTACCGACTGCGGTTCAAGCGCCACTTCATGCTCACCCTGCTCTTCTCCACCGGCCTCCCGCTGACCGCGATCATGGTCCCGGTCTATGCGATGTTCTTCCGCTTCAGCCTGTACGGCTCGGTCCCCGCGATGGTCCTGTTCCTGACGGCGAGTTCGCTGCCGTTCTCCATCTGGATGATGAAGAACTTCATGGACGGGGTGCCGGTCAACCTGGAGGAAGCCGCCTGGGTGGACGGAGCCGGGTGGATGAAGTCGCTGCGGTTCGTCGTCGCCCCGCTGATGGCCCCGGGTATCGCGGTCGTCGCGATCTTCGTGTTCGTCGGCCAGTGGGGGAACTTCTTCGTCCCATTCGTGCTGCTCGACTCCCCGGAGGAGCAGCCGGCCGCCGTCACCATCTATACGTTCTTCTCCCAGTACGGGCGGGTCGCCTACGGCCAGTTGGCCGCGTTCTCCGTCATCTACACCACTCCCGCGGTGCTGCTCTACGTCGCGGTCAGCAAATACCTCTCCGGCTCGTTCAACATGGCCGGCTCGGTGAAGGGATAGCACGGTGCGCATCGTCGAGGTCGAGCCGACCGACCTGTTCGTCGGATCCGCGGACGATCCGCTGCAGGTCGTACGCGTCACGCTGAGCGAACCGGGACGGGTCGTCATCACCGGTCCCGGTGTTCACGGGGAAGGGAGCGCCGGCGAGATCGGCGTACGGTGCGAGGCCGCCGTGCCCGGCACCGTCGTGCCCATCACCGTCCGGGCCGGCGACGCACAGGTCGAGGCGGAACTGACCGTGGCCGAACCGGGGTGGACGGTGTGGATGGTGCCGCACTTCCACTACGACCCGGTGTGGTGGAACACCCAGGCCGCCTACACCACGACCTGGGACGCGGCGGGCGACACCGCCCAGCAGTTCCGGATCGACTTCCAGCAGACCGGCTTCGAGCTGATGCGGCTGCATCTGCGGACCGCCCGCCGTGACCCCGACTACCGCTTCGTCCTGGCGGAGATCGACTACCTCAAACCGTACTGGGACGCCCATCCCGGCGACCGGGCACTGCTGCGCCGACTGCTCGCAGAGGGACGGATCGAGCTGATGGGCGGCACGTACAACGAGCCGAACACCAACCTCACCTCCGCGGAGTCCACCGCCCGCAACCTGGTCTACGGGATCGGCTTCCAGCGCGGGGTGATGGGCGGCGACCCCCGGACCGCCTGGCAGCTGGACGTCTTCGGTCACGACCCGCAGTTCCCGGGGCTGGTCGCCGACGCGGGACTGACGTCGTCGTCGTGGGCGCGGGGCCCGTTCCACCAGTGGGGCCCGATGCTCACCGATCGCGACCGGGAGCGGGACGGCTGGGGCGACCCGTCGGGGATGCAGTTCCCGGCCGAGTTCGAGTGGCTGTCGCCCAGCGGGCGCGGGGTGCTCACCCACTACATGCCGGCGCACTACAGCGCGGGCTGGTGGATGGACAGTGCGACGACCCTCGGCGAGGCGGAGGCCGCGGTCCTCGAGCTGTACCGGCTGATGCGCGGTGTGTCCTCGACCCGCAACATCCTGCTGCCGGTGGGTACCGACTACACACCGCCCAACCGCTGGGTCACGGAGATACACCGCGACTTCGCCGCCCGCTACACCTGGCCGCGCCTGGTGTGCGCGCTGCCCCGCGACTTCTTCGCCGCGGTCCGCGCCGACCTCCCCGCTCCCTCGCCGCAGACCCGGGACATGAACCCCGTCTACACCGGCAAGGACGTGTCGTTCATCGACACCAAACAGGCTCAGCGCGCCGCCGAGAACCTGCTCACCGACGCGGAGAAGTTCGCCACCATCGACTCGGTCGAGACCGGCGCCGCGTACCCGCACGCCCGCATCGACAAGGCGTGGCGGCAGCTCGCGTACGGCGCGCATCACGACGCGATCACCGGATCCGAGTCCGACCAGGTCTATCTGGACCTGGTGACGAGTTGGCGGGAGGCGTACGACACGGGGCGCGACGTGCTGGACGCGTCGTTGCGCAGCCTGGGGGCCGAGGGCGCGATCAGCGTGTTCAACCCGTCTGCCTGGCCACGCACCGATCTGGTCCGTACGCACCTGACGCTGCCTGAGACGGGTTTCCACGGATGGGAGTTCGAGGACGGCACGCCAACCCTCGTGGAGAACGCCGTGCTCCACGAGGACGGCTCGCTCGCGGAGGCGGACCTCGTCTTCCTCGCCCGTGAGGTGCCCTCGCTGGGCCACCGCCTCTACCGGCCGCACCCTTCGCGTACGGGCTCCGGCTGGACGCCGTCCGAAGGACACCGGATCGCGAACTCCACCCACACCCTGGAGGTCGACCCCCGGCGCGGCGGCTGCGTCTCCCGGCTGGCCGTCGAGGGCCGCGAGCTGCTCCAGCCGGGGCGGGTCGGCAATGAACTGCTGGTGTACGAGGAGTACTCGGCCCATCCGCGGTACCACGAAGGTCCCTGGCATCTGGTCCCCAGCGGCCCCGTGACCGGATCGGCGTCCTCCCCCGCCGATTCGGTGACGGTCGAGACGAGCCCGCTGGGCGAGCGGATCACCGTCACGGGCAGGGTGGGCCCGGTCGCGTACACCCAGAGGCTGACCCTGTGGCACGGCCTCGACCGGCTCGACGGTGTCACCCACATCGACGCCTTCGACGGGGCAGACCAGCTGCTACGGCTGCGCTGGCCGGTGCACGTCCCGGGTGCGCTGCCGGTGAGTGAGGTGGCTGACGCGGTGATCGGGCGCGGCTTCGGGCTCATCGATGTCGACTCCGAGGAGCACCCCTGGACCCTGGACAACCCGGCAGGCAACTGGTTCGCACTGTCCTCGACGGCCCGGGTCCAACTTCCGGGCGGGGCACGGGCGATCGGCATCGCGGAGATCGTCACGCCGGACGGGAGCGGGGCACGCGACCTGGCGGTCGCCCTGGTCAGGTCCGGTGTGACCAGCACCTGTTCAACCGCGCCGGGCGCCCGGTACGGGGACCTGGCCATCGACTCCAACCTGCCCGATGTGCGCATCACGGTCGGCGGCCCCGAGGAGAACCCGTTCACCGCGGAGGTGCTGAGCGGTGTGTACGCCGACGCGTTCGCGGAGCAGCTGGCCGCCACCGGTCGGGTGCGGCTGTGGATACCGGCCGACACCCCACTGGAGAAGGTGTGGGTGCCCGGCGCCGATCTGCGCGGCGCCCGCACGCTGCCGGTTCTGGTGATCGCCGGCGAAGGTGCGGTGGAGGCTCTCGTGGCGGACCTCGACGACGCCGTGATCGAGGTCGCCGAGGGCGGACCGCTCACCGAGCCGCCGCTCGACGACTACACGGTCGCTCTCGTCAACCAGGGCATGCCGGGCTTCGCCGTGGACTCCGGTGGCGCGCTGCACCTGTCGCTGATGCGCTCCTGCACCGGCTGGCCGTCGGGTATCTGGATCGACCCGCCGCATCGCACCGCTCCGGACGGGTCCGCCTTCCAGCAGCAGCACTGGACCCACTCCTTCGACTACTCCCTCCTCGCGGGCGCCGGGGACTGGCGGGCCAGGGGCGTCGTACCGCTCGCCCACGACATCAACCACCCGCTGCGTGCGGCGCACGGCGAGCGCCGGGACCAGCCGGAGCGGCACTCGTACCTGTCGGTGGAACCGGCCGGGCAGGTGGTCCTCACCGCCCTGAAGCCCACCGGAAACCCCCTGTCCGACGGCCATGTCGCCGGCCCGGTGGAGAGCCTCACGATGCGCTGGCACGAGGCGGCCGGCCGGGATGTGCGGGCCGCCGTCACCACCTGCCTTCCGGTGACCGGGGCCCACCGCGCGGACCTGCTGGAGCACCCCGGCCCGGTGCTCCCCGGCCTCACCCTGGACCTCGGCGGCATGGAAATCGCCACGGTCGTCGCCCCGCTCACCACCCCCGGCGGTCCGCCCGCTCCCGGCCGGGAGCCTCACCAGCCGGTCTTCACCCGCTACTGGCTCAACAACACGGGCCCCGCACCCATCGGCAACATGCCACTGGCGCTCCACCTCGAACCGCCTGTCCTGCGGGACGCGGACGACGAGATCACGGTGACGGTCGCTTCGACCCTCGCCGACCGGCGGGCCGAGGGGAACGTCGAGTTCATCCTCCCCGAGGGCTGGTCGACGCGGACCGGCCCGCTCCCGTACGACCTGGAGCCCGGCGGCCACACCTCCCGTACGGTCAGGATCACTGCGCCCGGGACGGCGGAGCCGGGCACGTACTGGGTGCGGGCGCGCACCGCTCATGACGGCCAGTTCCTCGAGGACGTGACACGGGTGCTGATCGGCGACGCTCCGGCCGACGAGCCGGTGGCGACGCTGGGGACGACCGTGGTGCGGCTGGCGCCGGGCGAGTCCGGGGCCGTGGAGGTGACGCTCACCTCCCAGGTGCGCACCGCCGTCTCCGTGCAGGCTCAACTCATCAGCCCCTGGGGAACGTTCGAGCTCTTCCCCGAGTGGGACAAGGGCGCGGAGGTACCCGCACTCGGCGCGGCCGTGGTGCGCTTCCCCGTCACCGTTCCGGCCGGGACCCGTCCCGGCCGCTGGTGGGCCGTGGTCAAGCTGGCGGCGGCAGGCTGGCTGCACTACACCGAGGCGGTAGACATCGAGGTGACCTCGTGACCGGGCCGGCCGCGCACGTCGGTGCGCGCGCCATCACCGAGGAGGCGGTCGAGGCACGGGTCACGGCCCTGCGCCGGGGGCCGCTGGCCTCCCGGCTGCCTCGTCCGGGCACGGCGGACGCCCGCAATCTGCGGCGCTGGGTGGTCCAGCTGCTGACGTACGAGGCGGTGGTCGAGGACGCGGCGGCGGCCATGGGTCTGACCGCTGGACAGAACCGTCGACGAAGGGAGTTCAGCCTGTCCGCCGCGCTCGGTACGGGAGGCGTCACAGCGGCGGTCCTCGCCTCGCTCCCGGTCGCCACGGCCGTGTACGACCGCGTCACCGCCCACATCAC
The DNA here is from genome assembly GCF_042749285.1 of Streptomyces sp. NPDC059499. NCBI lineage: Bacteria > Bacillati > Actinomycetota > Actinomycetes > Kitasatosporales > Streptomycetaceae > Streptomyces > Streptomyces sp. NPDC059499. Next base: position 100,461 of record NZ_JBHYTT010000014.1, on the reverse strand, counting down.
CGTTCCCCCGTCCGAGCTACGCGCCTACTACGACCGCAACCGCGACGAGCACCCCGCCCCCTACGACGAGTCCCGTCCAGCCATCGCCCAGGACCTGCGCCGTGCGGCGGCGGACCGCCACTTCACCCTCTGGCTCGAACACCGCCACGCGACGACGGTCACCCTCCACCCCGGCTTCGAGCACCCCGCCGATCCCCGCCACGCCGACGCCACCCACCGGCACTGACGCGGCAGGGCGCCCCTACCCGAGCGCCTGCCCCAGGGGCAGTCGTCCGGCACCCGCAGCGGCTGGGCGGACACGATCACCGGCGGCGGGACCATCTCGCCGCCGGTGTGTGCCAGTTCCTGATGATGGGGATCCCGTATACCGCGGGCGTATCGAAATTCGCATACGCCACCGCAACGGCCCTCCGTCTCTCGGTGTGGCGGTCCTCGGCATCGCGAGCGCCGCATTCGTCGTGCGGGGGCCGCTCATGACGGCCGCTCCCATGTGCATGGCCGGACGGTGGCACGGCTGCTTCGACACGTTCAACGGTGTGGTGCTCATGGCCCTGGTCGCTCTGCCGTTGGCCGCTGGTGGTGTGGGCCCTGGCGCACCTTCGGCGTGCCGCCGGCGCCACATGGGCGTGGCGGATGTCGCTGGCCGAGGTGGGCGTGGTCCACGGGACGGTGCCGTGCGTGTGGATGACCATGATGCCGGGCGCCGGGGCGGGCGAAGTCCCCGGCCGGGTGAGCCTGGTGCCCCTGCGGGACCTGCTCACGATGGGGCCGCTCGGGACCGTCGGCAACCTGCTGGTCTTCGCGGCCCTGGGGTTCTTCGCCCCGATGCGGTTCGCGGCGGTGGCGTCCGTGCCGCGGATCCTGGCGCTCGGGGCGGGCTGCTCGGTCGTGGTCGAAACCGCACACGTCCTGCGGCTGGACCGGGTGTCCTCCGTGGACGACGTACTGGTCAACGCCGCCGGTGCGGGGCCGGCCGCGCTGGCGTCACGCCGCTGGTGGCGCGCCACGGCAGGAGGCGCCGTCGGGCGCACCCGGTGTGTCCAGGTGATCGGCTTCGGGCAGAGCCGTTCGGGGTGAAACCGCCGGTGACACCTCGATCACGGTTCATCGCATCCGTCGCTCCGGCTGCGCGAGGGGCTAACGGGTGAACGTGCCGGCGTGATGCCGGTTGTGATCCGCCGCCCGAGGCGCTGCACATGCGCAACGCCGCGGAAGCGGGTCGGATAGATCACTGTGAAGACTTCGACGGCGGCTTCGCCGGTGTATGCGGCATCTCCCGCTCAAGGGGGCGGTTTCTGGCCCGTGGCGCTGTTCCGCAATCCGTTCACGGTGCCGGTCGGCGCGCCTGCGGGGTCGGGGGCACTGGAGGCCGTGTTCGTCGACGAGTCGGGAGTGCTGCGGTATCTGAGCTCCAACGGCGGTGTGTGCTGGAGCGTGGAGGATCTGCCGGGCGGTCCCTACTACCTGAGCGGTGGCTCGCGGCGCTACGGCGGGATCGTGGCAGTCGTCGGGTGCTCCGAGGACCCTGCGGCGGACACGGTCAACGTGTTCTGGACCGACGGATCCAGTTCGGGCGCGCCCTCGGGGTACCTGGGTCAGCTGGAGCTGACCGCGGACGGGTGGAGCACGTCGCCACAGTGCCCGGTGGGCTCGGTGCCGATCGTCACCAGTCTGTGCGTCGCCTACACCCCGCCGGTCCGCGGCCGGTCGTGCCCGGTCCTGTACGGCACCGACAACGGCGAGCAACTGGTCCTCACCGCGTTCAACGGCAGCACCTGGAACCCTTACCAGGGCTTCACCGACGATCGCTGGGCACTGGACTGGTACACGCAGTTGCTGGCGCCGACCGAGGCGCCCGGGTCGAGCGGGGTTCCCCACTTCAATCTGTTCGTCAACCAGGACGACTCCGGCAATCTCATCCAGCTCTCTTCCAACAATGTCCCCGGCGACACGACGTGGTGGCACACGCTGGAGTCCCCCGGGCTCAGCGGCAGGCTGGGCGACGCCGGCGGCGTCTTCCCCGGGGGCCTGGTCGCGGTGGTCCAGCCCGTCACCGATACCGCCTCGGCCGTCCCGGCCGCCATCTACCTGGACGACTCGAAGGACGGACAGCGCAACCTGATGGTCTGGCCGGCCGCGTTCGGCCAGGCGATGGCGCTGCCGGTGCCGAATCTGGGGGCACAGCTCGCGATCGCCGGGCAGACCGTGGCCGGCCTCAACACGACCCTGTACGTGATCGGCTCGGATGACAGCGTCTACGCGATCCCGCAGATCGGCACGTGCTTCAACGGCCAGATGCCGATGATGGGACCCGCGTCGCAGATCTACGCCGGCGGGTCCGGCACCGACCCGGTGCAGCTCGCCCCGGACCGGGTGCCCGGCGACATCCCCGCCCTGCTCGTGGTCGGCACGGACCAGAGCCTGTGGCTCTACGGGCTCACCAACGAGTCCGGCAGCTTCAGCACCACGCTGCCCGGCTACACGGGCCAGTGGTCGGGGTGCCAGGTCCAACAGAACGCCGCGTTCCCGCCCGTCGCCCTGCCCAGCCCGTTGCCCGGTGGCACCGCTCTGCCCGTCGGCTCGACCGTCAGCGGCCAGAACGGCATGGCGCTGGCGGTGCAGTCGACCGGCCTGATGTTCACCGACGGCGGCACCCAGGTGTGGTCACTCCCTCTCAGCGGTGACGTCGGTGGCGCGGTCCTGACCCAGGACGGCGACCTGCGCGTGGTTGACCTGTCCGGCGATCAGCTCTGGTCGTCGGGCACGACCGGAAGCGCGGGTGCGACGCTCCAGTTCGCCGACGACCCGCCCAGGGTGCAGATCGTCGACAGCAACGGCACCCCGCTCTGGCTGTCGAACCGCGTCCAGGCCCCTTGCCCACCCGGCACGTCGATCCCGCCCGGCGGTCAGGTCGCCGCCGGCGGAGCGGTGCTGATCATGCAACTCGACGGCAACCTCGTGCTGCTCGACCAATTCGGCCAGCCGGCCTGGGATGCCGGCACCACCGGCGGCAACGGCAGCCTCGCCGGGCACTCCGCCGCGTTCACCCAGGCAGGAAACCTGGAGATCTACGATGATTCCGGGACGAACGTCGTATGGAGCTCGGAGAACATCGGCGGCGGTCCCGGCGACTCCTTCACCCTGTCCAGCGTTCCCACCCCCTGCCTGGAGATCACAGCCGCCGGGTCGCCCACCTTCCGGGCCGGACAGCCGGGCTATTTCGACGGCGCCGCCGCCAGTTGCGCGCCCTGCTGGTGTTTCACCCCCGGCACCGCCATGACCGGGCTCTGGAGCGACGAACTCCGGATGCAGTCGGACCAGTTCGTCTACTGGAACATCGCGACCGAACACATCTACTGGTCCGAACCCGGATCCAGCGCGGTGTTCACCACCGACGGCGATCTGCATGTCCTCGACGACCAGGGTTCCGTGACGTGGAGCGCCGGGGTCAACGGCACCCAGCTCGCCCTGGACCCGAACAGCTTCCCCATCAGGCTCGTGATCATGGACCAGTCCGACACCGTCCTCTGGTCCGTAAACGCCCTCTGACCCGTCAGCGATGGAGTTGGTCATGCCCACCGTGTCCCCATACACCCCTGCGGCGCCGTTCAGCGCGCAGGTCAACTGCGTCCTGATGCAGGACGCAGTCAACACCGACAGCGTCATGATCAGTCTCGACCAGGATCCGTCGCAGAACGTGGCGCCCTGGGTCGGCACGTTCTGCAACCCCTTCAAGAACGGGTCGGCCGAGGCCTTCGTCATCACCGACACGCCCTCGGAGGGCGGCGACGGCTCGGGGACGTACACCCTGAACTATCTCGCCCAGGACCCCGGAGCGGCGCACGGGTGGACCCTGACCCCGATCCCCGGCGCCCCCGCGGGCACGCCGACGTCGGTTGTCGCGTGCATCGCCGACGGCTGCCCGAACTTCTTCTGCACCTTCACCGATCAGTTCGGAAATCTGACGAGCACGGTCTGGCACGGCTGGATCGACAGTGACGGCAACATCACCACCGACTCCTTCACCTACTCGTTCCCGGTGGAGGGCTTCACGGTCGGGGTGCAATCCCTGAAGGTGGCCTACTACAACCCCGCCATCCAAGGCCGGAGCAACGGTCCCATCCCGACCACCGGCACCGATCCTCTTCCGATCGTCTACGCCGTGGGCAACTTCGAGATGGTGCCGCCCGTAACGACGTACGTGGGCACGTTCAGCTTCGACGGCAGCAGTTGGCACGAGGACTCCATGTTGTGGGGAGACACGGATGATCTTTCCGCCACCTGGTCGGACTGGACGCTGTTCCCGATCGCCGGGCAGTTCGGCAACTGGGTGCTGGTCTGCGCCGACAGCAGCGTGTCCGCCGACCAGTCGCTGAGTTCGTTGTGGCGGTTGAACAGCGACGGCCTCATCGACCAGTCCCCCTATTCCCGCTCCAGCCCGCCGGTCTCGCCGGCACCGGCCACTGCGGCGCAGTCGTTCGCAGGAGTCTGCTGGGAAGGGCTGGAGTACGGATTCCGGCCGCTCTACGTCGACACCAACGGCGTGCCCTTCCTCTATGACGCCGAGTACGGCGGCATCGTGCTGCCGGTGAACACGGCCGGCACGATCACCTCGGCACAGGCGGTCACCGACAGCGGGGGCATGACCTCGGTGTACTTCACCGACTCCGAGGGGACGCTGTCCTTCCTGACCCAGACCGGGTACTTCAGCAACAGTGACAACCCGCACGAGTACACGATCCAGTGGGCGCCGAGCATGGCCATCTCCTGCACGGCGACCACCACCGGCAACGTCAACGAGGGTGCCGAGGCGCTGTTCGCGTCGTCCTTCCCCAACGACCCGCCCACCCTGTTCACCGCCAACGCCTCGGGCGAGCTCAGGCTCCATCAGCTCATGCCGGGCGGCTGGGTGAACCACACCCCCGCACTGGCCCAGGTCAACACCTATGAGGTGACGACGTACCGGACCCAGTTCACCCTGACCGACGCCAACGGCATACCGGTGTCCAACCGCAGTCTGACGGTCAGCGCCTCGACGACCTCCGGCGCCGTCATCAACGGCAGCGTCCAGATCATCGGGCCCGATACCGGGCAGGCCGCCACCGTGACCACGACCGCGACCGGCATCGTCACCGTCGGACTCCTCGCGACCGACTTCGCCCCGCCCACTCTGACTTTCACCGACCTGCCGCAGCAGGCGGAGGGCGACGCCGAGCCGGGATTCGGCCCCGTGCCGGCCGCACCGGGCGGGCCGGTGCAGGCCTACCTCGCCGGCAGCACCGCCGGCATCAGCAACGGTGGCACCAGCGCCACCGGCACGCTCGCCTACAAGACCGACGGGAACACCACCTTCACCCCCGACGCCATCTCCGGCGCGCAGCGCCCCCAGAACGGCGGCCCCGTGTTCCCGGGCGTCCAGGGCGATAACCCCGTCATGACCGCGGACCAGGCGCACACCGCCGTCCAGAACCTCATCGCCAAGGGCACCGGCGCCACCGGCCAGGACCTGGCCGGGTTCATCATCAACCGTGACGTCGTCACCGACCGGCCCAGCTATCAGGAGTTCTACGACCGCGACGCCTACCTGGCCGAACTGGCCCACCACAACAACGTCGTCGGCGAGAGCCTGTGGGGCGACATCGAGGGCCTCTGGGACAGCGTCTGGCAGGGCATCAAGTCCGCCGCGATGGCCGTCTACCACGTCGGTGTCAATCTCGTCGACGGCATCGTGCAGATCGCGGTCAAGATCGGCGACGCCATCGTCAACCTCGGCAGCCTCATCATCAAAGGCATCGAAGACGCCGTCAACGCCGTCATGGCCGTCTTCTCCGCCATCGAGGCTTTCATCAAGGACGTCATCGACTTCCTCAAGGCCCTGTTCGACGCGACAGCCATCTTCAACTCCGCAGAAGCCATCTCGCAGGGATTGCGGGGAGCCCTCACCACCGCGCAGGCGGCCCTGGGCAACGCGATCACCAACATCGAGCCGGGCTCGAAGAATTTCCAGGACCTCCTGGAAACGATCAACGACGCGATCGGCTCCGCCTCCAGCGGTGTCAGCCCGAGCCTCACACTGGCCACCAGCCCGGGCTGGCAGCAATACGCCGCCCCGAGCTCCACGTCCGGCAACACCAACCAGATCCCGAATACCGCCTGCGGCGGATCGGCGGTCTCCCCCTCCGACATCACCACCAGCCCACACGCGCACCTGGTGACCAGCCAGACCTTCGGCGCACTCCCCCCGCCCAGTGGAACGGGCGGCGCCGCCGGCACCCGAGCCCGTCCCGGCCCCGACGCAGCGCGTCTCACGTCCAAGTCCGCACCGCGCTCGATGAGGGAGATGCTCGATGAGTGCAAGCGCCGGATGGACGAGGCCGGCGCGCCGGGCACACTCGCCGCGACCGACCCCCTCACGGGCCTGTGGTCGGCCCTGTCCGCGGAGTCGACGTGGGAATCCTTCAAGAATCTCGGAGAAGACCTGGACGGTGTCGCGACATGGATCAAGACCAAGATTCAGTTCGACGATCCGTCCACCTATCCGAACCTGAACATCAGTGAACTGCTGGAGCAACTGACAGAGGACTTCGTCGACGGCCTCCTCACCTTCCTCGACGCCATCGTCGTCGCCCTTCTGGAGGCGGTCCAGGTCTGCCTCGACGAGGTCGACAGCCTGCTCAACGCGGAGCTCGACGGCCCGCTGGCCATCCCCCTGCTGCTGGCCTGGAACTTCTTCAATGTGCTCGCCGGCAACAAGATCGTCACCAGCATCACCGTCCTGCAGGGCCTCACCCTGATGATCGCCGTGCCCGGCCACGTCCTCGGCACGATCATCACCGGCGAGTCGGCGAGCATCACCTGGCCCCCCTCCTTCGACGGCCAGGCCCGTACCGCCGAGAGTGGGCCCGAGGAAGACGCCGGCCTCCAGCTCTACTACCTCTTCGGGTTCTTCGCCGAATTCATCGAAGGAGGCTGTCTGGGCTGGATGGACCTCTGCACGGCTATGGACGACTCCGAAAAATTGCAGGGGCTCATCGACGGGGTGACCGGGATCGGGGCCTTCGCCAACCTTGCGTCGTTCGCCCTCACCTCCCCCCTGTCCGGCCTCGGCGAATGGCCCATCATCGGCTGGAGCGCGGGAGCCGGCCTCGCCGTGCTCGGCATGGGTGTGTGGCAGCTGTTCCGGTGGTTCGAGGTGAAGAACTACGCCTCCGGCTGGGGCACCACCTCCGACGTGCTCTCATTCGTACTGTCGGCGTTCAACATGGTCTTCGGCGCGGCTGCCCTGGCCATCGGTGTCCCCGCTGTCGTCAAGGAAGGCGGTACCTGGTCCGGCGACCGCGTACTGGCCCTCATCGGTGCGATCCTCGGCCCTTGGGCCAACATCGTCTCCCCGTTCGGCACCAACTACGTCAAGGAACTCATTCCCAACCCCTACACGCCGTTCATTCCGCCGGTCTGCGACGTGATCAGCTACTGGGGCGGCGGATTGCTGGAGCTTTTCAGCAATCTCGGGCTCTGGCCCGGCGAAGACGGTGCCGGTGTCCCCGAAGCCTGATCGCCGGATGCATCAGGCCCTACCTGACCAGGACCTTCTCGGCGCCGTGTTGGTCGATCACGTCTCGCCCGCGGCGGCATCGGGCTGTGGCACGGCCGCAACATGGCCGACCAAGCCCGGGGCCGGTGACCTGAGTCGGAGGTTGGTCGTTGGCCGGGTACGAGCCGTCCGCTCCGGTCCGCTCCTGGCGGCGGTTCATCGAACGTGGCTCTCCCGGAGCCGGCGGCCGTTCGCTCCCGCCCCCACACCGGTCCGAGACATGACATTGATCGGCCCACTGCACAGGCACCAACGGGCAGCCGAATTCCGGAAGTTGCTCCACGTTCAGTGGGGAAGTACCGGCCGGCCTCGAGGCGCGTCCGATCCTCGACAACCATGCGCCCGACAAAGGGTCCGGTCGCGGCGAGCAAGGGCTACCGGTTCGTCTGCATCACGGACTCACGCTGCAGCCTCGCCACACGGCTGATGATGGAGGCGCTGGGCGGCGAGGTTCATATGGTGGCCGGCCGAGAGGCCAACGGCGGCTTCCTCGGTGCGCGCCTCGACCACGTCCGGCGCCTGTGCGCCTCCGACGACCGGTACGTATGGCTGAGCCAGTACTCCAATCCGGCCAACTGGAGGGCGCACTACCGAACGACGGCCCCGGAGATCGCCCACTCGTTCCCGCGGCTGGACGTCCTGTTCGTGGGAGCCGGGACGACCGGGACACTGATGGGCTACGCGCGCCACTTCCGCGCCTGGCATCGGCCGGTGCGGATCGTCGCGGTGGACACCGTCGGCTCGATGGCGTTCGGCGGTGAGCCGGGACGCCGGATGATCCCGGGGCTGGGCATGAGCATGCGCACGCCGCTCCTGGACTAGTCGTACGTGGACGAGGTGGTGCGCGTCGAGGAGGCGGACACGATCCGGGCCTGCCGCCGCCTGGCAAGAAGAGGCTTCCTCTTCGGCGGCTCCACGGGCACCGTGGTGAGCGGCGCGATCGGCTGGCTGGCGCGGCACGGAGCGCGGGAGCTGACCGCGGTGGCCGTCGCGCCGGACCTCGGCGAGCGCTACCTCGACACCGTGTACCAGGACAACTGGGTCCAGGACCTGTACGGCGAGGGTCCGCTCCACACCTCTTGGCCCGCCCCGGCAGGCCGAGAGGTGTCGAGCGGCAGCGACACTCTGACGAGGACCTCGACCGGGAGGGAAGCTCCCTGACGAGCTGGTGCGGCCGAGGTGACGGGCCAGACGCGCAAACCGGGCTGCCCAGTTGCCCCTTTTGCACGCACGTATGCCGCCTGCCGTCGCCCGGCCCCGTGGCCGGATCGCGACCGTTGCCGCTCGGTTGACTCTCAGGGCTCCACGCCGCAGCGTCGCGCAATTGCCTTGAGGCGTTCGAGTTCACGTCGCGCGGCTGTCGGGTGAGCGAGATCAAGGGCCATCCCGGCACGGGCCGAGATGTAGAGGATGTCCTCGCGGGTGGCGGCGTCGAGGCCGGGGGCGGTCCGAAGACGGCGGCCCGTGACGCGCAGGTAGATCGCGATGCTGTCGAGATCCTCGCGCCGGTGCACAGGAAGCACTTGCCGCAGTTCGTCCTTGGCATAGTCGCGCGCCTGCCCGTCCGCCGCACAGGGGCCGGGCGGCACGGGAGCCCAGGGAAGGCCGGCTTCCCGGGCGTCGTCGTACATCTCCGCCACCAAGCCGCGCGCAGCCGCGCGATCGCCCTCGGCGGCCGCCGCACGGGCCGACTGCAACGTGGAGCGCAGTCGTCCACGGACCTGAGGATCCTCGCCGGTCCGGGCGTTCAGATAGCCGGACCACACGTCGAACGCCTTACTCAACTCGGCATCCAACATGATCTTGTACACGTCCGGCACTCCGCCGCCACCCTCCGTCAGGCCCATCCCCGCATGGAATGGCGCGGACAGGATAGAACGGCCGCTGACCGAGATGCCTGCGATTTACCGGGGCAGCGCGCAGGAGCACGCGCGTCAACTGAGACAGAATGAGATCGGTTCGGTGGGGTGGACCTGAGCATGCTGGCGCTGGTGCGGCGCTGAACCTCCCCGCGACCGGGTCGGGCGTCACCCGGGCGGGCACCGGCGGCGCTTGTCGAGAAGCAGCTGGGTGATGCCCTGACCGTCGCAGTGCTCCAGCAGGGGGACGGTGACGCGCCGGGTGGTGTCCAGGGCGCGGCTTGCCGTCCCCACGGTGAACGGCTGGTCGAGTGCGCTCAGCAGGTCTGCCGCCAGCAGGGGGGCGTCCGGCAGCAGCACCACGTGCTCCGCGAGCCGCAGCACCGATCCGTGGCGTACCGCCGTGGCGAGCTCCCGGCGGCCCAGGCCGAGTTCCGCGAGCCGCTGGGCGTGGGGGGCGGCGAACGGCCGCCCGTCGAGTTCGGCGGTGAGCCGGCGCACCGCGTCCGCCACAGGGGCGGGCTGTGCCGCGGGTCCGGCGGTCACGCGCCCGCGGCTCATCCGCAGGGGCGGCGTGACCAGTGCCTCCACGAGGGAGACGTCCGGCAGCCCCAGACGGTGCCGGGCGGCCTCCACCGGTATGCCGTCCTCGGTCGGCTGTTCGGTGAGGTGCGCCGCCACCAGTTCGGCCAGCCGGGCGCGCAGGGTGGTCCAGTGTGCGGGGTCGGCGAGCCAGTCCCCCGCAACCGGTGCGGTATGGACGGTCACCCCCATGGCGGTCAACTCACCTCGCCTGACAAGCAATCGGCGCCGTAGCTCGGACGCCTCGCCCGGGGTGCCGTGGGCGTCACCCAGCTCGGCCGCCCGCCGTGCCGCCGCGCCGCGGCGCCGCAGTTCCGGTGGCTGGGGGTCGAGCACCGTCAGACCGGCGAGCACCCGCCGCAGGCCGGGATCGCGCAGCACCGCGCGGTCGCCGATGCGCAGCGGGAGTGGTTCCGGCAGGGTCAGGCGGACGAGGTCCTGACCGAGCGCCCGTACGCGTACGGGCACGGCCGCCGAACCGATGTGGGCGACAGCGGTGCGGGGCAGTTCCGTGGCAGGTGTTCCTCCGTGTACGCGCACGTCGCAGCTCAGGCAGGGGAGGAAGCTGTCGGGTGTGAGCAGGGCGTCACCACGGCCTGTCGACTCCTTGTCGAGGCCCCGGAGGTTGACAGCGACCCGGGCGGTGACCCGCACCAGGGCGGTCTCCTCGCCGAGGGCCTGCAGCCCTCTGACGCGCACGGGGCTGCCGGAACGGGCGGTCACCAGGACGTCGCCCCTGCGGATCTGCCCAGCCGCGAGGGTGCCGGTGACGACCAGCCCGCTGCCGCGCACGGTGAACGACCGGTCGATCCACAGCCGCACCGGGGATTCGGCGTCCCCGTCCGGCAGCCGCGCGGCCAGCCGGTCGAGGGCGGCGCGCAGTTCGGAGAGTCCCTCGCCGGTGCGGGCGCTGACGGCCACGGCCTCGACGTTGCCGAGGGTGCTGGACCGGATCCGGTCCTGTGCCTGCACCGTGGCCGGACCGGGGTCGGCCATGTCGCAGCGGGTGATGACGAGCAGTCCGTGCCGTACGCCGAGGGCGTCCACGGCGGCGAGGTGTTCGGCGGACTGGGGCTTCCAGCCCTCGTCGGCGGCGACGACGAACAGCACGGCAGGCACGGGCCCCACGCCGGCCAGCATGGTGGGCACGAACCTCTCGTGTCCCGGTACGTCGACGAATGCCAGCCGCTCCCCCGACGGGAGGTCGGTCCATGCGAAGCCCAGGTCGATGGTCAGGCCACGGAGCCGCTCCTCCGCAAGCCGGTCGGGGTGGGTGCCGGTCAGCGCGTGGATCAGTGTGCTCTTGCCGTGGTCGACATGCCCTGCCGTCGCGATGACCCGCATGATCAGCGCCCCGCCGCGCGCAGTACCGCGTCGAGGATCTCGCTGTCGAACTCCTCCGGTACGCACCGGAGGTCCAGCAGCAGGCGGCCGCGCACCACCCGCCCGAGCACGGCCGGTTCACCGGTGCGCAGAGGTTCTGCCAGGTGGTCGGGGAGGCTGACCGCGCAGGAGGGCAGAACGGCCCCGGGCGCGCCGCCTCCTCCCACCACCGCGTCGTGGGGTACGACGCCCGCGTCCAGACCTCGGCGGGCAGCGTCCTGGGCCATGCGCAGGGTGCGGAGGCGCAGCTGCGGCAGCGGCATGTGGACGGCTGTGTGCACGGGTGGCTCGGGACCACGCAGTGTCGCTTCCAGCGCGGCCAGGGTGAACTTGTCCACGCGCAGGGCGCGCGCCATCGGGTGGCGGCGCATCCGTCCCACGACGGCGGACCGGCCGAGGAGCAGCCCCGCCTGTGGCCCGCCGAGCAGCTTGTCCCCGCTGGCGGTGACGAGGGTGGCCCCGGCGCGCAGGGCCGTGGCCGCGTCGGGCTCGTCCGGCAGCAACGGGTCGGGGGCGAGGAGGCCGGAGCCGATGTCGACGACGACGGGAAGGCCGAGGGACGCCAGTTCCCCGGCTTCCACTCCCCCGGTGAAGCCGCTCACCGTGAAGTTGGACGGGTGGACCTTGAGGATGAAACCGGTGTCCGGGCCCGCGGCGTCCGCGTAGTCGCCGAGACGCGTCCGGTTGGTGGTGCCGACCTCGCGTATCCGGGCGCCGCAGGAGACCAGCAGTTCGGGTATCCGGAATCCGTCGCCGATCTCCACGAACTCGCCCCGGCTGAGCAGGATGTCGCGCCCCGGGGCCAGCGTCACCGCCGCCAGGGCCAGGGCGGCGGCTCCGTTGTTCACCACGTGCACCGCCTCCGCGGCCGGCACCGCTTCCCGCAGGGCGGCCATGGCGCCGCGGCCGCGTGGCGCCCGTCTGCCGGTTTTCAGGTCCAGCTCGACGTCCGTGTATCCGCCTGCCGCCGCCATCGCCTCCAGTGCGGACCGCGACAGCGGGGCCCGTCCCAGATTGGTGTGCACCACGACGCCGGTGGCGTTGTGTACGGGGCTCAGCCCGGTCGTGTGCGCGGGGAGCGCGGCGAGTGCGGCGTGGACCGCGTCGCCCGGGCCGATCCGTCCGTCGCGTACGAGTTGCTGGGCGGTGCCGACCGCGGCCTTGACGAGTGGCCTGCCCAGCCGTGCGGACGCCTCGCTCAGCCGGGGGTCGCCCAGGAGCACCGTGGTGCTCGGCACCTGCCTCCTGATGTCCGCAGGCGGCTCGTCCGTCTTGTCCGCCACCCGCGCCACTCCGATCGAAGTCAGCGGAGGCGGACGGGAATCGAACCCGCCTGGCCCGGTTCCCGGACCACACCGATTTTGAAGATCGGGAGGGGCACCAGCCCGCCCAACGCCTCCGGAGCAAGATTGTGGTCCCCGCACACTGTTGGGGCAAGGGGTGAAATGATCGCCGTATGACGACAGTTGGCCCCGCCGCCGTTCCGGCCGCACCCGTACGGCTGACCCAGTTCGCACACGGCGGCGGCTGCGCCTGCAAGATTCCTCCGGGGGAACTGGAGGCGATGGTCGCTGGACTGCTGCCGCTCCGGGATCCCGGACATGCCCTCGGCGGGGACGAGGACCGGCTGCTGGTCGGACTCGACGACGGTGACGACGCCGCGGTGGTGCTCACCGGTGACGGCACCGCCCTGGTGTCGACGGCCGACTTCTTCACCCCCGTCGTCGACGACGCCCGCGACTGGGGGCGGATCGCCGCGGCCAACGCCCTGTCCGACGTCTACGCGATGGGCGGCCGTCCCGTCGTCGGGCTCAATCTGCTGGGCTGGCCCCGTGACGTCCTGCCCCCGGAGCTGGCCCGGGAGGTCCTGGCGGGTGCGCTCGAAGTGGCCCGCGAGGCAGGCTGCTTCGTCGGCGGTGGACACAGCATCGACAGCCCGGAACCGCTCTACGGAATGGCCGTGACGGGCCTGGTGGATCCGGGCCGGCTGCTGCGCAACGACGCCGGCCGGCCGGGCGTGCCGCTGACCCTGACCAAACCGCTGGGCGTCGGCATACTCAACAACCGCCACAAGCGGACCGGCGAGGTCTTCCCCCACGCCGTCGCCAGCATGGCCGCGCTCAACGACAAGGCCGCTGCCGCTGCCCTGGAGGCCGGAGCCGTGTGCGCCACCGATGTGACCGGGTTCGGGCTGCTCGGCCATCTGCACAAGCTGGCCAGGGCCAGCGGCGTCACGGCCGTGGTCGACGCCGCCGCCGTTCCCGTGCTGGACGGCGCCCGGGAGTCCCTGCGGGCCGGGTACGTCAGCGGCGGCACCCTGCGCAATCTCGACTGGGTGCGCCCGCACCTCGACGCGGGACGGGCGAGCGAGGGCCTGCTGCACCTGCTTGCCGACGCACAGACCTCCGGCGGGCTGCTGGTCGCCGGGGAGGTACCCGGGCATCCGGTCATCGGGGAACTGGTTCCCGCCGTGGCCGGCACCACCCTGGTGATCCGCTGAGCGCTGCGGACGGCCGCGGGTCCGCGGGCGAGGCCCGGGTCCCGCGGCCGACTGGCTACCGGTAGCGGATGTGCAGGTGGTTGTCGTGGTTGGCGTAGCTCGTGGTCAGCCCTTCCGAGATCAGCTGCGGGTCGTTGAAGAAGATGAGCTGGACGTGGCCGGGGGCCTTGGCCCGGATCTCCTGCACGAGCCTGCGGGTGGCCGCGCGGTCGTACGTGCTGGACTGCCAGGTGATGCGCCCCGCGGTGCACTGCGCCGAGTCGGTACGGGCGGGCCACACGTCGATGTCCATCCCGACTTCGTGGCTGCCGTGGCCGGGGATGTCCCCGCCGTGTTCGAAGCCCGCGTCGCCGACGGGAAGTCTGCCGTTCCCGGTGGCGGCGAAGGTGGCGGCGGCGGCCTCCAGCTGGCCGACGGCGCCGGCTGTCGCCCAGTGAGCACCCGCGTTGCCGTCGGGGCTCTGTGAGCACATCGTGCTGCCGCCGAAGTTGATGTTCTCGTAGTGCCACAGCAGGTTCTGCCAGGTGGTCGGCCCGACGACGCCGTCCGCGCTGATTCCCGCATGGGACTGGAAGGTGCGGACGGCGGTGCCGGTGGCGGGCCCGAAGGCTCCGTCGGCCGAAAGCCCGGCGCCCCGCTTGGCGTTGAGCAGCGACTGGAGGGCCGTCACCGCCGGCCCGTTGTCGCCCTGGCGGACGGTGATGGCGAGCGCGCCCCAGGTGGCTGGGCCGACGATGCCGTCCGCGGTCAGGCCCTTGGACTGCTGGAAGCCCACCACGGCGCTCTGTGTGCCCGAGCCGAAGGCGCCGTCCACCGTTACGGGGCGGCCGTGCGCGGCAAGCAGGTGCTGCAGCGCCACGACGTCGGAGCCCCGGTTGCCGTTGCTGGTCAGCGGGAACGCCGCCTGCGGGAAGGCCTGCGCGGGGACGCCCAGTCCGAGGAGCAGGCCCGCCAGTGCGGTGAACAGCGTGATGATGCGTGCGAGTCGTCTCACGGTTTCTGCCTCGTTTTCCTCTTCATTCGCCTGCTCACTTTCCGGACTGGAGGGCGCCCCAGGTGGCGGGGCCGACGATGCCGTCGGCGCCCAGTCCGCGCGAGGACTGGTAGTCGAGTGCGGCCTGGGTGGTGCCCGAGCCGAAGATGCCGTCGATGGACACGGTCCGGCCGAGCGCGGCGGTCAGGGCGCGCTGCAGCCGGGTGACGGCCTCTCCCGTCGAGCCGTTCTGGACGGTCGGGGTGGATCCGCGGGACAGCAGGGCCGTCCAGGTCTTCGCGCCGACCACGCCGTCGGCCGTGAGCCCCTTGGCGGCCTGGAAGTTCCGGGCGGCGGCGGTCGTGTCGGGCCCGAAGATCCCGTCGGGGGTGCCCGGGTCGAAGCCGGCGGCCTTGAGCAGGCACTGGGCGGCCTTGACCCGGTCTCCGGTCGAGCCGCTCTGGACGGTGGTGTACGAGGTGAAGTCGAGGTTCGCCCCGGTACAGGTGGGTGTGGGCGTGGAGCCGTTGCCGACGTCGAGGTAGTCGCGGTCGATGTTGATCGAGTAGCCGCCGTAGGACTCGGTCACCTCGCCCGCGTACTGGTGGATCCGCTGGTGGTTGGACCAGTAGGAGGACGGCACGTAGGAACCGGTGTTGGTGTCGGCGGCGCCGTTCCACCAGGCGTAGAAGAGGTGGTCGACCCGTGTGTAGGCGCCGTTGTTGTACTCGGCGGCGGCGTCCTTGATGCCTGAGGCGGCGCTGGAGTAGAAGCCCGACAGGTAGCCGCTGCTGTGCAGCCGTTCGGTCCAGCCGGACAGGTACGACAGCACGGACGCCTTGCAGGAGGCCGTGGAGGTGTACGCCTCGATGTCGCTGTAGATGGCGCTGCCCGCCGGGATGCCGAGGTTCGACGCGGCGGTGATGGCACCGGCGGCCGCGGTAACGCCCTGGGACTTGGCCGTGGCCGGGTCGGTGGACATCTTCAGCGAGTAGCTGGTGCACGGTGCCTGGCGGCCGACGTCGATGGGGAACAGACGCCATCCGTTGTTGGTCTGGCTGGTCACCCAGCTCGCCGTCAGATTCGGCTGGGCGCAGCCGCGGAAGGATCCGCTGATGTAGACGCCGACCGCGCTGTACGGCGAGCTCGCCTGCCAGGCGTTCATCGCGGCCTGCGAGGGTGCGGTGCAGGCGTCGAAGCCCTTGCCCTGGTAGGTGCCGGGTTGCGGTCCGGCCGCGGCCAGGGGGGTGGTGTCGGACCGCTGGGCCGCGCGGGGCAGCACGGTGCGCTCGGCGCCCTCGGTGAGCTCGGCGGAGGCGAGAACGCCGCGTACCAGGTCCTCGGTATCGGGTGTGTGGGCGGCGGTCACGAGGACGCCGGCGTCCTCGACCGCGATCTGGATGGTGTCGTTGCCGGACGCGGCGGACGGGGCGACGGCTGTGCCTCGCTGGGTCCGCGCGGTCGCCGCCGTCGCCTGGCCGGCGGAGCGTGCGGTGATGGGCTGCACGACGATGCCCGCCGAACGGCCGACGACTCCGGAGGGGCAGTCGTTCTGTTCGGCGGGCTCGCCCAGGTAGACGGCGGGTCTGTCGAACCGGAGGCAGGCACGCGGGTTCTCCGCCAGATCGACCACCTGCCATTCGGCGGGCACCTCGATGCGGTAGCCGTGGTAGGTGACGCTCTGCAGGTTCTCGGGCGGGGAGTCTGCCAGGGCGGGGACGGGCGCGGCGAAGGCGCCGATACCGGCGAGCACTGCCAGCAGGGCCGTTCCGGCGCGGGCGCGCCAGGGGATCCAGGACGACATCGGTTCACTCCTACTCGGATGCGGGGGGAGAGTGAGGGAGAGCGGCACGGCAGGTCTGCTCCGGTTCGGCCACGAGCGGCGCCTGCCCGTGGTGGGAGGTTGATCGGCCGCGCACCCTGCGGACGGTGCGGGCCCGCCTTCCCCGGGCCGGAGGCCGGGGGAAGGCGGGCTGCTGTGCGGGTGTGTGGAGACTCGGCGGTCAGACGCCGCAGTTGGGCGCGGACCAGGAGCGACTGGTGCGTCCGTCCACGTGCGTGTGGTCGTTGTGGTCGGGGTAGCCGGGGCCGAAGATGCCGCCGAAGCCGTGCGAGCGAGCCCGCTGGGCGAGCACGCAGAACGACGGGCTGCCGACCAGGTCGGCGGCGTCACCGTAGAGGTGCCGGCTGTTCGAGGCACCGCCCGCCGCGTTGTTGCAGGCCGTGGAGCGGAATCCGCTGGACACGGCGATCGGCACGTCGCCCATCGCGTGCCGCATGGCCTCCAGCCTCCACATCGTGCGCAGTCCGTTGGACTTGGCTGTCGCGGCACTGACCGCACCACCGGACCAGTCGGAGTTGCAGTTGTTCAGTTCGGCGTAGGTGAAGTGGATGGGGGTGCAGTCCGGGTCCTGCAGTGCGTAGATCTTGGTGAACGTCTGGGAACCCGCGATGCCGTCCGCTCCGAGGCCGTACGCCTGCTGGAACTTGGTGACCGCCGCCTTGGTCCGCGGGCCGAAGTTGCCGTCGACGGAGAGGATCTCGCCGTAGTCGACGTGTCCGGCCACTCTGATCTGCAGCTGGGTCACGTCGGCGCCCGACATGCCTTCGGACAGGGTGCGGCCCCAGCTGTAGCACTCGTCGGCCTGGGCCGGGGCGGCCGTGGCCAGCACCCCCCCGATCGAAGCCGTCATGATCATGACAAATGACAGAGCGAATTGGATCGTACGCCTCAACACGGCGCCTCCGTTTGCGAGTCCCTTCCGATCCCCCATTAGAGGGCTGAGGCGAGTTTGACGCCCCTCTCCGTGACGTGTCCACACCATCACCATCTGCCACAGGACCAGACCTCCGGCACAACTGGCTTATGTGTAACGGGAGTTGTTATTCCTGGCGCCAGGCGACGGGCGTCCCCCGGCCGAGGTGGATCGGCGAAGCGAGGTACGACGCTACTGCCCGACCGCGAGGGCGGCAGCGGCGATCAGCGCGGAGCACACGACGGTCATGCCGCTCAGCCGCACAGCGAGAAGGTCGTCCCAGCGCTCCCCGTCTCCGGAGAGCCTGCGCAGTGCCGGGGTGAGTGCGCGGCCTACCCCGAAACCGAGTCCGACGGCCAGGGCGGGCGCGTAGGAGCCCCCGGACAGGAGCACCGCTGCCGCGATCGCGTACGGCGCGCTCGCCGAGACGTAGGTGCGCACGCCCGTACCGAGTTCGAAGCCGAACTGCAGCGCGCCTCGCACCAGATGACGGCGCAGGACGTCCTGCGGGATCTGCCGGGCGTTCTGCGGCAGCCGTAGCGACAACTTGCCCGCGTCGCGCAGCACGGCGAGCAGTGCGACGGCCACGATCAGCCCTTGCCGCACGACGTCCGGGAGCGGCGTGAAGAGACCGGACAGGAGCCACAGCACCCCGGCCGTCAGCACCCCGCCGGCCAGCAGACCGCAGGTGAACACGCCGAGGACCAGCGCCTGTCTGTACGTCGCCCGCCAACCTGGCGAGGCCAGCGCGAATGCGCTGTTACGCGTTCAAACGGAGCCGGAGAGCGAGTAACCGGCCAGACCGCCGGTGATGGCCCAGGTCAGCACAGGGGCGTGGAGGACGGCGGCGATCACCGCGATCCCCAGGGCCGCCACGGGCAGAACGGGGTCGGTGAGCAGCGCCCGTACGGCACGGGCGCCGCTCGGCCGGTCCGCGGGACGGACGGACTCGCCCACCTAGACCGTCCCGGTCAGCGTGAGCCAGGTGTTGGGGCCGACCACTCCGTCGGCGGTCAGGCCGTGCAGGGACTGGAACGAGACGACGGCCTGCCGGGTGAGCGAACCGAAGTTGCCGTCGACGGTGAGTGCGGAACCGTGCTTGTTGAGCTGCCGCTGCGCGCCCCGTACGGCATCGTTCACGTCTCCTTGGCGCACGGTGACGACCAGCACCGGCCAGGTGGCCGCGCTGACGCTGCCCGTGGGGCTGAGTCCGCTCGCCGACTGGAAGGCCTCGACCTGCGCCTCGGTGTCCACCCCGAAGATGCCGTCGACATCCGTGGGATGACCGTGGTGGGTGAGCAGGTGCTGGATGGTGAAGACGTCGGGCCCGGTGGCGCCGCGACCGATGGTCGGCCAGGTGACGGAGCCGGGGCAGTCACAGTCGGTGGTCCAGCGGCAGATGGACTTCACCCAGCCGGAGCCGGTGTTGCGGTACCCGTCGTGGCAGCGCCGCTCGATACCGCAGCCGCAGCTGCCGCAGGCCGCGCTGTAGCGCCACAGCCAGCCGTCGTAGGTACCGGCGTAGCACTGGTTGGGCCGCAGGGTCCAGGTCACTCCGTCGGTCCGGTGGAAGCCTGTGTTCGTCCCCGAGGTCACGCACGCGTCGGCGTAAATGGTGCTGGGCCCGCAGCCCGGGGAGCAGTTGTGGTCCGCGGCGTAACTGGGGCACGCACCGGTCCAGATGTCGTATCCGTCGGCATAGGCCTCCCGGGCGGCGGAGAACACCCCCAGCGCGGCGAAGCCCGCGGCGGTCGCGGCCTGCAGCACGGTACGCCTGGACGGCGCGAAGGAGGGAAGGGTCCCGCGCCCGGTCAGGGAGCGGCGGCCACCGCTCCCTGAGCGGCGCAGCGTGGGCACGTCGTCCAGCGAAGTCATGGCCGGCTCCTCGGCGTTGCGGGTGCGATGTCGTCGAGCAGCCGCAGCAGCGCGGTGGGTGAACCGAGCGGCTCGGAACGCACGATCCGGCGCTCCGGATCGATGGCCACCGCGTAGGGGGTGGCGGGTATGTCGTACGCGGTGAACAGCTCCGGACGGTGGTCCCAGACCGGGACGGCGCCCTCGTCGGCCTGCGGTCCGGCGCCCGCGTAGAGCCCGAGCACCTGCGGGGCGGCCTCGTCGCCCTGGCGGACCGTCCAGGCGCCGGCCTCGTCGAGCACCTGGCCGCAGGTACGGCAGTCCGCGTCGAGGAAGAGCAGCAGCGCGGCGCGGCCCGGCGCCAGGAGGCCGTCGAGCCCCGCCGGACCGGTCCGGGCCGGGTCGAGCCCGGGCGCCTGTGCGCCGGGGGCGATGCCCACCCGCCCGGGACGGTGCGGCTGTGTTCGTGACAGCTGGTGCACCTGCCTGATCAGTCCCGAGACGACCAGCGCGAGCAGCGCGATCGCCGCCCACGAGGCAATCAGGGCGCTGGTGGTGAAGTCCATCGCGTTGGCACTCCTTCGGCGGTCCGGTGCACGGTGGGCTCGGCCTGGTGGTGAGCAGGCGCCCTGGTCGACAGGTGAACGGAGGCTGCGGTCGGCTCGTGCATGGCAGCGGGCAGGGACCACAGGAGCGCTGTGCATGCGGTGGCTGCGAGCATCAGCGTGATCAGCTCCGTCGTGGAGAGCCGTACGGGGCCGGCTCCGGCGACGAGGGCGCCGGTCGTCGCGAGTACGGCGAGGGCCGCGGCCCTCCGGGTCACCCAGCGGCTCAGGGGCACGTCCTGGCCGGAGCAGCCGCACGGCCCCCCGCGGCCGAGGGCGAGGACGTGTCGCGTGTAGGCGGAGTAGAGCCCGAACAGGACTGCACCCAGGCCGAGTACGCCCTGCAGCAGCAACTGATGACCCGTCAGCAGCGCGGCTGCGCCGGCCGCTCCCAGGACGCCCTCCGCGACCGGCAGGGTGACGGCCACCGGCCGGCGGAGCCGCGGACCCAGCACGCCGTGCGCCCACAGCGCATCGCCCAGTGCGGCCGGGGCGGCGGCATGGGAGCCCGCACCCAGGAGCAGGGTCAGGATGACGACGGAGGCGGTCAGTCCGCCGTAGAAGCCGGTCACCGGCGGATCACCCGGTGTGCCGCAGCGTGAGTCGGCCGACGAGTTCGGGTACCCGCTCGACGGGAGTCGACGCCAGTGGCACCACCGTGGCCCAGATCTCGGTGGAGGAGAGCACGAAGAACGGGCTGCCGTCGGACAGCGTGTCGCGGAACAGCTCGCCGGACGCGACCGCCACCCCTTTCCAGGGCGGGAGTTGAGCGGTGTGCTCCTTGGTGCGCCGTGACAGCTCCAGCAGCCCGAGGCCGGGCACCTCCTTGATCACCGTCGCGGGCCGCGCGAAGGCGCTTCCGGCCGAGGGGTCCGGCTGGAGGGTGAGGCCGTATTCGCTCTCCGTGATGCGCACCGACCGGAGCAGCCCGAGCACCGCGGTGACATCCAGGCCGTACAACCGGGTCACGAGTGCGTGGCGCTCACCTCGCCACACGACGAGCGACGGTCGCTCCACGAGCCCCGAGCGCGGCTCGCGCTCGACGGACCGGAAGATGCGCAGCGTGCCCTTCTGGAAGGTGAGCTCGGTCTCGGGTGCCCCGATGCCCAGGGATGCGGCGACGTCGTCCCCCAGGGAGGCCGGCCCGGCGGTGAATTCGATCAGTCGGCCGCCGGCCACCACCTCGACGGCTGACGTGCACGGCGCCTGAAGGTCGACATCGCCCTCCAGGTGGTACGTCCCGCCGTCGAGTGCGCGATGAGTGACGAACGATGCGGCCATGTGCATCCTCCCGGAGGCGGGGGTCCGGTGTGACACCGCAGCCGCTCAGGAAACTAGACAAGAGTCATGACCCTGTCAATCGTTCGCAACACTCTCGATGCCGGATCAGCCGCGGTCCCTGTTGTTCGTACCGGCCTGACGATCATCGGAACACCGGATGCGCCCGGGTTCCCAAGACCTTCCGATCGTGGGACCCGGACAGGCCGGCGGGGCTGCGTCCTCGTCGCGCTCAGGTGCGGGAGCGCGCAGTTGTGGCCGGATCAGGAGGTGACGAGCACCTTGCCGATCAGTGGCAGATGGTCGGAGGCGGCCGGGGCCACCTGTACGACACGCGTGACGAGCGGCGTCACCTTGCCGGTCGTGTAAATGACGTCGATCCGCTCGGTCGGAGCCTCGGCGGGGTACGTCGCGCCGTCACCGCGCCCGTGCGGGGAATCGGCCCACGCGTCGGTGAAAGCCTCCTGCAGCGGCTGGGACTCCGGCGCGTCCGGCAGGGCGTTGAAGTCACCCACGAGGATCGCGGGCCTCTTCGCCCCGATCAGGTCCACGACCTGATCGGACTGCCGCAGGCGGTCGGTCTGCGAACTGGCAGCCAGGTGCGTGTTGTAGAACTCCACCGCCCTGCCGCGGACGTCGATCGTGGCGTGCAGCAGGCCGCGCTGCTCCTGACCCGGCGACTTGAACAACCAGGTGTTGTCCGACGCGGTGATCGGGTACCGGGACAGGATCGCGGTGCCGTACTGGACGCGGTGTCCGCCCGTGGCCGGCGGGGCATTGTCGATGTTGGCGCCGAACACCACGTGGTAGCCCAGCATGGCGGCCAGCTCGGCGGGCTGGTCGGTCCACTCGCTGCGCTCGGAGTAGTGGTTGTCGACCTCCTGCAGGCCCACGACGTCGGCACCGCTCTCGCGGACGACACGGGCGATCCGCTGGAGGTCGAGCCTGTCGTCGGTGCCCTGGGCGTGGTGGATGTTGAACGACATGACGTCCAGCACGCGGGGGCCGGGACGCTGAGCGGCCGGGGCGCCGTCGGCGGCCGATGCCTGGCCAGTGGCTCCGGCGAGCGCGACGACAGCGGCGAGAACGGACAGGGTACGGCGGAGCACGGTGGCCTCCTGGCACAAGGTTCATGAAGGACCTCGATGATCGTCCGCTCCCCTGGCCTGCCCGTGGCCGCGAGGTGAAGACCGACTCCCCCGCAGGTGTCGACACGCTGTCGAGTGCCGATCCGATCGAAACGGTCCATGCTGGCAAGCAAGAACCGTCGCTTTTCGGCCCCGGCCGATCGTGCGAGGAGGCAACCATGACCATGTCGCATGGCCCGGCACCGCGTACCGGAGCGGGAGACGACCCCTACGGTGCGGAGCCCGGTCCGATGGGCGACCCCTCGGATGTGCTGGCGCGTCTCGGCCGTTCCTGGACCTGGATCCTGGGCTCGGCGATCGCGACGCTGGTGCCGGGCCTCCTGATTCTGCTCTGGCCGGACGGGACGCTGCACGTCGTGGCGGTCCTCATCGGCCTGTACCTACTGGTGACCGGGCTATTCCGTTTCGTGGCCGTCTTCGCCGGGGAGAGCCACGGCGAACGGCTCCCGGGGCTGCTCCTGGCCGTGCTGTACACCCTGGCCGGGGTGCTGTGCCTGCGGAACCCTCTGCAGACCATCGCCGCGCTGTCCCTGATTGTCGGGCTCGTCTGGCTCGTATCCGGCATCCTCACCCTCTACGCGGCAATCGCCGCCAAGGACCTGCCCCACCGAGGCGTGGTCCTGGGCGCCGCAGTACTCGCCATCGTGGCGGGAATCGTGGTGCTCGCCCTGCCGGCCGAGTCGGCCCGCGCCCTGACATGGCTGCTCGGCCTGTGGCTCGTCCTGCTCGGCCTCGCCGAGGTGGCGCTCGCCCTCGCTTGGCGGGCGGCCCTCCGCAGGTAACGGGTCCACGGGCCTCGGGCACCCCCGCCGCAGCGGTCCCGCACACGAAGGGGTCTCAGGACGCCTTCGTGGCGGACCGCTTCGCACCCTCCTTCCTGCCGTCGCCCGGACCGCTCCGACGAGGCTTCGCGGGCGCGCTCTTCCGTTTCGTGGCGGCCTTACCCGCGCCCGCCTGCGAAGGCGCGGTCCGGGACGTCGCGGTCGGCCACTTGAACTCGATCTCCAGCTCCATCTCCCCGTCACCGACCTCGACCTCCAGCTCACCGTGAAGGTCGTCCGCGATCCGAAGGCTCAGCGTCACGCCGCCCAGTTCCAGTTCGACGTCCCCTCCCTCTCTCAGCGCGGCAGCGATCGCCGTGAGCTGGTCAGCCGCATCGAGGCGTGACAACGAGCGTTTCTGCTCAAACTTGAGGTCCTTCACGGGGTGTCTCCAATCCCCTAGAAACCGCATGACGTCATAGCGCCGATTCTGAAGCTGTGCGAGGGATCGGACATCCGCACAAACGGGGCGAGGAACGGCATACCGCCTACGGCCGAGGTGCCCCTCCGCCACAGCGATCCAGCCCGCCGTAGGTCCATCGCGCCGCAGCCCTTCCCTCACCGTCGTATGCAAGCCGGCACCGGGGTCCGCTGCGCGTGCGGCTCCGTTGGGCCGATTGCGTGAAGGGCGGCAGAAGCGCATCCGTGAGCACTCGAGGCCGTCCTCCCGCGCCATGGCTGCTGGGACGATGCCCCACGGGTCACCGCGCCGCTCCGCCGCCTACGGACCCGTCGCGGCCGCAGGCGCCGCGTCAGGCGGCGGTCGATGCGAACGCAGAAGCCGACCTGTCCGACGTGCTTGTCGACGCTGGCCGCACTAAGAAGGCCGCCGCAGTCCTCGAACGGCGCCCGACATTCAACAGCTCTCCCGTGCCGAGCGTCTCCTCGACCTCGGCCGCATCGAAGATGCTGTACAAGTCCTCGTCGTCTTCGACGGCGTCCGGGGCCCGGAGAGGGCACAGGCCCTGGCCGGATCCGCCGGCCTTGATGTCGAACACAAAGCGGCCCAGGAAGGTGATGTGTCGGTCCTTGAGCGGGGAGAGGCGGGCGACGTGCTCGTCCGTGATGTCGTGCTCGGCGCGAAGCCGACGGCGTTGAGGACCAGGCCGAGGGCGGCGAGCTGGCCCTATCCGAACCAGCCCAGCACAACGAAGAGTTTCCGATTCTCGGGCTCCGTAACGGGACGCGAATTTAGGCAAGTTGGGCTTCTGCGGCTCGTCGGGCGTGTCACGGAAGCCCCTTGTGGTGTTACTGAAGTCTGATCGGTGATGTCGCTGGGTCGACGCCTTGAACTGCGAAGACGAGGGCCCGCTCCCGCGGCATCATTCGAAGATCACCGGTAAATCGCGGACGCGCCCGTCACCCAGGTGCCCCTCCCGACCGCCCTGGTAACGTGCGCCGCCATGTCATCGGAACTGGAACGCCCCCCGCGCCAAGCGGATGAACGCACTGCGCTCACCGGCTGGCTGGACCTGCAGCGGCAGATTCTGCGCTGGAAATGCGAAGGGCTGAGCGACGAGGACGCGCGCCGCCCGGTCATCCCGACCTCACCGGACATGACGATGGCCGGTCTCATCTCCCACATGCGCTGGACCGAGCACATATGGCTGGAAGTACTGTTCCTCGGCGGCGACAAGAAGCAGAACCCCGCATTCGACGAGTCAGGCGAGAACGCCGACTGGCACACCGACGGCCGCCCCCTCGCAGAGCTCCTTGCGGAGTACGAGGCCGAGTGCACCCGCAGCAACGCGATCGTTGCCGCGGCCGACCTGGACGACACCGGCCGCCACCCCGACTTCCACGACGGCAGCGCCAACCTCCGCTGGATACTGATTCACCTCATCGAGGAGACGGGGCGACACGCAGGGCACGCGGACATCGTCCGGGAGCTACTCGACGGCACGAAGGGCTACTACTAGCGCAGCTCCGCGAAGCGGGGCTTCCCTCAGGAGCCAGGCCAACACGCCGCACGACGATCGGCCCACCGCCGACCACGGACCGGATCGGCCGGAATCAGCGGCTCGATCCGGTCCCACATCGCATCAGTGATCAATACGTCTAGCCGCCGCCGACCCGGCCGAACCAGCTCGCGCAAGCCACCTGAGCTGCAGGAACAGCAAACGCCCCTTGGAAGTCAGCAGCAGGTGATCGTCGTTTCCGGCTTGTGGCGCAGTGCCGTTCATTGGGACCATCTCCGCATGTTCGAGTTGATCCCAGGAGTCGGCCTCCGGCTCCCTGGCTCTGCCGGCACCCTCCGCTTCGGCATGGACGAGCGCACCGCCCAGTGGGCCGTCGCCACCGTCGCGGACGTGCGCGATGGTTGGGTCTGTGGCGCCCGCTGGGCCTTCAGCGCGCAGTACCAGGGCCTGACGCTCGACACATACGGTGACACCACGGACCGCCGCGGCCGGCACCAGGACACCCCTGGCCTAGCCGGCATCGGCCTCACCCGCGCCCCCTTCACGCTCACCGGGCCGTCTGCCTGCCCAGTTGTCCTCGGCGGCATCAACCTCTTCGGCTACCCGACCGCCGAGGTTTCGGATGCTTTCAGTGACGGCCTGCCCCCGACGCTCCGGATCAGCGGCGACGGTCTCTACCTCACCGCCGTGTCACTCCACGCGGAACCCGTATCTGTCGAGAGCTGATCACGACGGCGAGCCGGATCGACATGACCGAGCACACACCGCCTACGTCCTCGCCCGAATCTCGACCACCTTGACACGACTCCGCTGCACACCCGAAATGCCGCGGCCGGCACCGGTCCCGAGCAGGGCGGTGCAAGATGATCCGCAGCAGGCGCTTGCCCTCGTCGTCATCGATGTCGCGGACGCGTACTCGTTCTGCCACCCGAACAGCCTGGCGGGACGGCGCTTGCCGCACCAGGAGGTAACTTCGGTTATTCAGGCTGCTGTTGGGCTCCGCAGGACCTCACCTCGCACGAACCCGTGGCTCCGTTCCACTTGCGCTACGTGCAGCGTGTAACTCTGGTACCACTCGGCTTGCCCACGCCCTTGCGCTGCGCGGTGCTCGGCATTGGTCCGCCACTCCGTGAGGGCGTCGGCGTCTCGGAAGTACCCGACGGTGATGCCCAGCCCACCAGGAGTCTGCGCGTGGTCCATCCCCAGGAACCCAGGGACGTCCTTCACCAGGTCTTCCATGCGGGCGTTGGTCTCGCTGTAGCCGCTCTGTTCCCCGGTTCGCACTGTAGTGAAGACAGCCACGTAGTAGGGGGGTTCAAAGGCTTCGACGGGCGCGACAAGCGCTTCTGAGTGATCGCTCATGGCGCCACCGTAAGGCGGGATGCGACCGCGATCCAGCGTCTTTCCTGACCGGGATACATCAGGGACCGGGTTCTTGACCGAAGCCGTCTGAGCTCTCCCTCCAGCTCCCGGCAACGGCCACGAAGGCTCGGCCTCCGGGCCAGCGTGCCTGCGGGCGGCGGACCTTGCATCCCAGCGTCCACGCCACGGCAGAGTACGACGGATCGCTCGGTCTAACCTCACCCGTATGACGACCGACTGGATAGCGGAAGCACAACGCGTTGCCCGGGGGCGGCGCCTTGACGAGCTCGGCTCTCCCACCTCTCGGCCGAGCGCTTGCCCGGCGGTGCCGCTGTCCGAAGCGGAGATCTGCGAAGCGGAGGTGGAACTGCGCATCGCGTTCCCGGACCAGTACCGCGAGTACTTGCTCCGTCAGGACGCCGGCAGCACGGTGAACCGCCTGTGCCGATCCGCGACAGGCTGGGGCTGGCATGGGGACTCGGACACCAACTACGACTTGCTCACCACCGCCTTCCCGCACCCCGACTCCTACCGTGCCTACGAGGACGAGTTGGTCGCGCGCGAGCCGCTTACGGAGGACTTCCCGAACCCCAACGCCTACCAGGCAGCATGTGAGCAGTGGAACGCCGAATACGAGGTGTTCCAGGAGCGCAAGACGTCCGGCGCTGTATTCATCCAGGACAACGGCTGTGGCTTCTCGACCCTGCTCGTTGTCACCGGTCCGCACCACGGCTCACTGTGGTTCGACGGCCGGGCCACCTGCGACCAGATCCTGCCTCTGAACCTGGATGATCAGCCCGTGTCTTTCACGGACTGGCTCGCGCGAAGGTCCATGGACCTGGTCGGCTGGTGAACGCTGCCAGGGGCAACAGTGTCCTGGTGACGAGCGCCAGCCACCAGCACCCGAGGGCGCGGCGAACGCATGCACGTGACCGTCCGAGGGGGACCATATGACGCGGCAAGGGATCATCGCGATAGGGCGTGTGGACGGGTCGGCCGCGGTGGAGGCCGAGGAAGCGTTCAAGTTGATCTACGGCGATGTCTTCGCGGAGCCTCCGTACGAAGAGACCGCGGACGATGTCGCCGCAGCCTTCCGCCGCTTCCCCGTACAGGCTCGCCACAGCGCCTTTCGCGCTGTCATGGCCCGCACCTCGGAGGGCGAGCCGATCGCCATGGCATACGGACACCCGCTCGGGCCCGACACCGTGTGGTGGGACGAACTGACCGAGCCCGTGCCCGACGACATGCAGTACGAGGACGGGCACCGCACCTTCGGGCTCATGGAACTCGCCGTGCGCGGACCGTGGCGCGGACAGGGTGTTGCGCGGCGTCTGCACGAGATGCTGCTCGACGGCATCGGAGCCGAGCGGGTGCTGTTGAACGTCCACCCGGCCGCCGAGGCCGCGTCGGCTGCCTACCGGGCGTGGGGATACCGCAAGATCGGCGAGGCGCGGCCACGGGGCGAGGGCGCGGACCTCCATGACGTGATGCTGCTCGACCTGCGCTGAAGCGACTGTGGACTCGCAACCCACTGATGCACTCCGCTCGGCATGATCTACTCCGATCGGACTCGGCGGTGGGGTGGTGTGACATGGGCGAGTGGCGAACTGATCCGACGTTCGCGATGTGCCGGAAGTTGACGGACGGAGCTGATCTGTCCTCATTCGTGGGCGGACCGTTCGACGTGCGTGCGGTGGTGGCCGCCATTCGGCCCGAGACCAAGGACGGATTCCTGCTCGACGAAGTCCCTTGGGAGCACTTCCCGCGGGGGGATCACGTCAAGGAAGCCATTCACCTGCTGCACACCGGCAATTCGTCCGTGCGCACAGGAACGGGCTTTGTGAGCGGGATGTGCGCCAACGACATGCGGGCCGCCGCCGTGCTCGCCGTACCCTTCCTGATCCGGATCGCCGCCGACACCTGCCACCCGTACCGTGCCGGGGCGCTCGCCGAAGTCTCCTCCCCGGCCCGCGCCCTACACTTCGGCGTCGCTTCCCGCAACGAACTGCTGCTCCACCGCGGCAACACCCCGTACGACGACCTCTACGACGGCTACGGCGTCGAGGTGACCGGCTACCCGGCGGGCTGGTCGGTCGCCGCCGCCCGCGCCGCGATCACCGCCGACACCGCCCTCCTGAAGCCCCTCCTCGACGACCCCGACCCTGCGATACGGATCAGTGCCGCCTACGCCTTGGCCACCGCCGCAGACCCCGACCGCACGGTCCGTGCCGCCTTCCGCACCCGGCTCGCCGCCGAGCAGGACCCGATCGTCCGCTCCGCCCTGGTGCTCGCCACCGCCGAAGCCACCCGTAGCCACCCCCACGCGCCAACCACCGCATGCATGCGACAACGGTGGCGGGACCGAACACAGGCGCCAGAGGTCCGGCTGGCCGCAGCGATCGGCTGGCTCTGCCTCACCGACGAACCCGCCCCCGACGACCTGCGCGCCGTCGTCGAGGACCTCGCCACCGACGAGCGCGCCCAGGCCATGGAGGACCTGCCTTGGATGGCCGCCGTCGGCGAATCCGAGGAGACGGGACTACGGCGCTGCGTCCGAAAGATGCTCCACCCTGAACAGCCCGATCCGGTGTGGTACGACGACCCGTGGGCCCCGCGCCCCTGACGACGGGTACTGGCCACAGGGCCAAGCTCATTCCACGAAAGTGCCCGGTCATCAGTCCCAGATCAGCCTGCTGCCCTGAACGCGTCCCGTAGCGCCCTGCGCTCCCGAAGAGATCTGCTCCATGAGGGCGACCGTCTCGCTGAACAGAGCGGACAGAGACTCGTGAACTCCGAAGGAAGGCGCGTCCCCGTCGCCGAATGAACCGATCTGACCGCTACGCACGTCCAGGAACCTGCCGTAACAAGCATCATCGTCCGAGATGATCGGAATCCACTGCTCGTGCCAGAAGGGAAACTCCGGATCGTCGGACGGGTCGTCGCGCTCGATCTCCATCTTGAAGTGATACGTCCGCTCCATGGCCGCGAGTCCCAGCAGATCGCGGTTGCTGCCGGGCACGACCCCCTCCGTGACACCAACAGGGCCGTTGTCGGCCCCGGAGGCCAGGAGCCAAGTCCGAAGGTCGCCCGGGAGAACGACGCCCATGCGCTTCTCTGCCGCAGTGATCGCCGCCGGCGTCGCGGGAGCGAGAACCGACGATGCAGTCGCCGGTGCATTCGTCTCCAGCCAGTCCACCAACCGCTGCCACGCCAACTGCACGTCCCCCATGGCCATTCCTTTCCCCGAACGTCCACCTCACGGCCTCACGGTGCACCCTACGGCCGACAGCGAAGCGCCCCGTCAGGGACGGTGAGACGGATGCCGCGGCGGCGAAGCCACGGGCCGGGTGTCGGTAGGCGACGTACGTCGCGACCGTGACGGTGAGCAGCGGCACGGCACACGCGCAGACCTTCCCCCGCTGCGACAACGAGCACGCCGGACACGACATGCCGCTCGGTACCCGTTACGACGCACCCCGCTGGGTCGGGGATCGGATCACGGTGGCCACAAGGAACTTCCTCGTTCCAGTCCCCCGTCCGGGCCGATCGTCATGCCGTGGGTCCAGGCAGGCCGACTGGGACCGTGCGGGAGCGTGATCCTTTCGAAGAGGTCCTTTCCGAGTCCGTCACGAAGCAGCGTGTCGATGGCGTTGGCGCGCGGGACGTGCACGAAGGGCCGCCACGGGTAGATCCGGTCGTTGAACCACGGCGTCCGCCAGTCCGATGTAGTTCTGATGAATTCCTTGGCGAATTGGGCTTCCCGGGCTCCTGGGTAACTTTCCTCGCTTTCCAGACAGCCGTCCAGACACACGTCCACATAGGACTGAACGATCGGGAATTGCTCGTTCGGAAAGCGTTTGGCCACGTTGGCGAAATACCACACGGAACCGGCGGGAGGGCCTTTGCTTCCGTCCAGTATGGAGATGTCGCTCGCGGGGATCCGGGTCAGCCGGTAGCCGGATTCACGGCGTGTGAAGTCTTCGAGTGCCTGCTGGGTGACGGAGAAGAGGACCCCATTGCATCTCGCGCCCTTCTTGGGGACGGCCCCCAAGTACGTAGGGCCCCAGCTGACCGTGTCCACCCGGTCGTACCAGCCGCGACTGATGCCCCTGACCGCCACGGGTACGGCTTCCTCCGCCTCGGGCCACGTCGCGGTGCGTGATGCTCGCTGAATCAGGGACCCGTACCCGAAGATGTAGGTGCGCCCCACAATCGATGGCGGAATTCCAGGGTTCCCCGTTGTCGGTGACGCCGGAGGGCCAGCGCCTACGATTGCCGCGCTCCCACCGAGTGCGATCATTCCCCCCAGCCGGATCGCTCTGCGCCGTTCGACGGTGCACTCAGGGTTCATTCGCCCTCCAGGCCGCACGTTTCGGGAGAGGGGTCTTGTCGGAGTCCGGCTCGACCTGCGTACGCCATCATCACGTTCGCCACTGAGTGGAACCGGTGCGACACGCGCGCGGCCGCTCGGGCGCCGGGTGGGATTCCTCGACTCGATCGCTCGATCGCTCGGTCGCGAGTCGCGAGTCGCTGGTCAGTCCCGGCGGACGGCAAAAAACAAAAGGCAAGGAGATCTCTCTCCCTGCCACTCTCAACTTATAGCGCAATGGGGGGCTTGCGGCAAGGCCCCGGTGGTGGCGCAGAATCATCGGCCGAGGCCACAACCTGCGGAAAGAAGGGCACGACGTGCGTGTGTTGTCGACGCGTTGGGGGACGCGGTGACGTCGAATCGACTGCCGGAGCGGCAGTTCGGTCACAAGCCCCCGGGGCGGTGGTGCGGGTGTGCGCGCCGCCTGACCGGGCGGCACATCCGGCCGGCTCGTCGGAGGAAAGGCGACGGAAGATGACGACGTGCTCGACAAGAGGTTCGACAGAGCTGGAGGTGCCGGTGATGCGATCGGCCGCTCCAGCGCGAGGGAGCACGGCTGCCCCGGAGGTATCGCGATGACCGACCAGTATGTTCTGGATCTTCAAGAGGTCGACGAGAAGCAGGTCACGGTAGTCGGCGGCAAGGGGGCCCACCTGGGCGGTCTGTCACGGATCGAGGGCGTCAGCGTTCCGGGGGGCTTCTGCGTGACGACGGACGCCTTCCGGCGGATCCTTGCGGAGGAGCCGTCGATCGACGAACAGCTCGATCGGCTGTCGCGCGTGAACCCCGACGACCTGGAGGGGATCCGCACGCTCAGCGCGCAGATTCGCCAGGCCATCGAAGCGGTGGCCGTCCCCGGCGCTCTTGCGGGGGCGATCACCCGTGCGCTCGCCCGGCTCGGCGAGCAGGCCGCCTGCGCCGTCCGGTCCAGCGCGACGGCGGAAGACCTGCCGACGGCCTCCTTCGCCGGCCAGCAGGACACGTACCTGAACGTCGTGGGGCCGACTGCGGTCCTCCAGCACATCAGCAGGTGCTGGGCCTCGCTGTTCACCGAGCGGGCCGTGATCTACCGCCGGCGCAACGGCATCGACGACCGTTCGGTCCACATGGCCGTGGTCGTGCAGCGGATGGCTTTCCCTCATGCGTCGGGCATCCTGTTCACGGCCGACCCCGTCACGGGCAACCGGAAGGTCGCCACTGTGGACGCCGGCTTCGGCCTCGGCGAGGCCCTGGTCTCCGGGCTGGTGAACCCGGACGTCTTCACGGTGCGGGACGACGCAATCATCGCCAAGGCGATCGCCGCCAAACAGCGTGCCGTTCACGCCCTGCCGGACGGCGGTACGCAGGAAGTGGCGATCGACTCGCACCAGCAGGAACAGCCGGCGCTGACGGATGCGCAGGTCGTACGGCTCGTACGGCTCGGGCGGCGGATCGAAGCGCACTTCGGCCGCCCGCAGGACATCGAATGGTGTCTGGTCGACGACGGCTTCCAGATCGTGCAGAGCCGGCCGATCACGACGCTGTTCCCCGTTCCCGAGGCCGGGGACCAGGAGAATCACGTCTACGTCTCCGTCGGTCACGGGCAGATGATGACCGACCCCATGAAGCCCCTGGGGTTCTCGATGTGGCAGCTGACGGCCATGGTGCAGATGCACGAAGCCGGCGGCAGGCTGTTCGTCGACGTCACCCGGCGGCTGGCCTCGCCCACGAGCCGCGCCGGTCTCCTGGACGCCATAGGGAGAGGTGATCCGCTGATCAGGGACGCTCTGGAGACCGTCCTCGAACGCGACGGCTTCGTCCCCTCGCTCCCGGACCCGAGTCCCGGCGTACCGCCGGCCGGCGGTGGGCCCGCCCCGATCGAGACCGATCCGGCCGTCGTCACCGAGCTGATCGAGCGCAGTCAGGCGTCCGTCGCCGCCTTGGAGCGCGACATCCGGACGAAGACCGGACCGTCGCTGTTCGACTTCCTGCTGGCGGCCTTCGAGGAGCACAAGCGAGTCCTCGGTGATCCGCTGAGCCTTCGGGCGGTCATGGCGGGGATGGATGCCACGTGGTGGCTCAACGACAAGCTGCGGGAGTGGCTCGGTGAGAAGAACGCGGCGGACACGCTGACGCTGTCCGCCCCCGGCAACATCACGTCGGAGATGGGTCTGGCGCTGCTCGACGTCGCGGACGTGATCCGCCCGCACCCGGAGGTGGTGGCGTTCCTGCAGGGTGTCGGGGACGAGGACTTCCTCGACGGGTTGGCGAAGCTCCCTGGCGGGGCGGAGGCGCGCGACGCCATCACGTCCTACCTCGACCGGTACGGCATGCGCTGCGTGGGCGAGATCGACATCACGAGGCCGCGTTGGCGTGAGCGCCCCTCGACGCTCGTGCCCGTGATCCTCGACAACGTCAGGATCTTCGAGCCGGGCGCCGCCGAGCGGCGCTTCGAGCAGGGCCGGCAGAAGGCGCGGGAGAAGGAACGGGACGTGCTGTCACGCCTGCGTGCCCTGCCGGACGGGAATCGGAAGGCCGAGGAGACCAAGCGGATGATCGACCGGGTCCGCACCTTCATCGGATACCGGGAGTACCCGAAGTACGGCATCGTCAGCCGCTACTTCGTCTACAAACAGGCCCTGATGAAGGAGGCGGAGCGCCTCGTGCGGGCAGGTGTGCTTGCGGAGAAGGAGGACATCTTCTCTCTCACGTTCCAGGAACTCCACGACGTCGCGCGCTCGAACCAGGTGGACGGCCGGCTCATCGAGCAGCGCAAGGAAGCGTTCCGGTCGTACCACGCACTCACACCGCCCCGGGTACTCACATCGGACGGTGAGGCCGTCACCGGGGCGTACCGGCGCGACGACGTACCGGAAGGCGCCTTGGTCGGCCTGCCCGTTTCCGCCGGGACCGTCGAGGGAAGAGCCCGCGTCGTCCTGGACATGGCGGAGGCCGATCTCGAGGCGGGCGACATCCTGGTCACGACCTTCACGGATCCCAGCTGGTCGCCGCTGTTCGTCGGAATCGCGGGCCTGGTGACGGAAGTGGGCGGCCTGATGACGCATGGCGCGGTGATCGCCCGGGAGTACGGACTGCCGGCCGTCGTGGGCGTGGAGCGGGCCACCCGGCTGATCCAGGACGGACAGCGGATCCGCGTGCACGGAACCGGCGGATACATCGAGATCCTCCCCTGACCGACACCGCCCCTGCCCCATACGGGACTCGTCACGTCCTGTACGAGGCAGGGGCGGAGGCACTTCCCGCATACTCGGTCACCGACCGGACAACGGTCCTCGGCCCGCCCGGACGTGAGCGCCGCCCACCGCGGGCGGGCGCTGCGGACAGGCTCGAACTCGTCCCCCAGACCTCACGGACCGCCCACGACTCAACAGGCGACATCCGGCACCTCCGATGGCAGGATCAGCGCAACTCACTGACGAAGTGAGCCCGTTGGCCGACCGCACATTGGAGATCCCATGTCCGATCGTTCCGTGTTTCCCCTGCTGGCCACCGCGACCGCCGCGGTCACCGCCGTCGCCGTTCTCACGGGCTGCACGAGTACCAAACCCTCGGCGTCGGGTGGCACAGAACTGGAGTTGGTCAACTCCGGCAAGCTCACGACCTGCACACATCTGCCGTACGAGCCCTTCCAGGTACGCAAGGGCGATGCCATCGTCGGCTTCGACGTGGACCTCGTGGATCTGGTCGCCAAGAAGCTCGAGGTCACCCAGGAGATCGTGGACACGCCCTTCGAGGGCATCCAGAGCGGCGAGGACCTCAACGCCCGCAAGTGCGACCTGGCCGCGGCAGGCATGACGATCACGCCGGTGCGTGCGAAGAACCTCGACTTCTCTGCCGCCTACTTCGAGGCCACGCAGGCCCTGGTCGCCAAGAAGGGGTCCTCCTTCACCTCTCTGGCGAGCCTCAAGGGAAAGAAGCTCGGGGTCCAGCAAGGCACCACCGGGGAGACGTACGCCCAGAAGAACGCCCCGGGGGTGACGACCGTGCAGTTCGAGGACCTTGCCCTGCTGCTCACGGCAGTCAAGACCGGACAGGTCGACGCCGCGGTGAACGACAACGGCGTGCTCTTCGAGTACGTGCGGAAGAACCCGGACACCGAGGTCACCGCCGAGTTCAACACGGGCGAGGAGTACGGCATCGGAGTGCGGACCGGAAACGATGCGTTGCGCAAGGAGGTGGACGCGGTGATCAGCGAGGCCAAATCCGACGGAAGTTACGACCGCATCTACAAGAAGTGGTTCCCCGCCGCCCCCAAGAGTTGAGGAATCCACCACTGATGCCCATATCCCGCCGACAACGGACCCGAGCCATCCGGGGTGTTCAGTACGCCGTCCTCGCCGCCGTGACAGCCGTAGTCGCCCTGACCGCCGACTGGGGCGAGATCGGACGGGCGTTCTTCGATGTGGAGGTGGCCAGGGCGCAGTTCCCCGACATCATCACCACCGCCCTCGTCAACACCGTCATCTACACCCTGCTCGGCTTCGGTTTCGGGCTGGCCATGGGGCTCCTGCTCGCACTGATGAGGCTGTCGCACGTACCTCCGTACCGCTGGCTGGCCATCGCCTACATCGAGTTCTTCCGCGGGGTTCCCGCCCTGCTGGTCTTCATCGCCCTCGGATTCGGCGTCCCGCTCGCTTTCCAGGTGGCGCTCAATCAGTACGTCACGGTGATGCTGGCGCTGGGGCTCGTCGGCGCCGCCTACATGGCGGAGACGATACGGGCCGGAATCCAGGCCGTCCCCAAGGGACAGATGGAGGCGGCGCGTTCACTCGGAATGTCGCAGGGCCGGGCGATGGTGTCGATCATCATTCCGCAGGCCCTGCGCATCGTTCTGCCACCGCTCACCAATGAACTGATCCTGCTCACCAAGGACTCGTCCCTGGTGTATCTGCTGGGCCTGTCACTCTCCCAGTACGAGTTGGCGAAGTTCGGGCGGGATGCCCTGAACCAGAATCGCAGCCTGACCCCGATCCTCATCGCCGGACTCTGCTACCTGATCATCACCCTGCCGCTCGGCCATCTGGTCAGGCGGCTCGAAGCGCGTACGGCGAGGGCGAGGTGAGTGCGATGAAGGCTGTTCCTGTGACGGACGGCGCGGCAGCGGCGAACACACCGGCGATCGAGGTGCGGGGCCTGCACAAGTCGTTCGGAACACTGGAAGTGCTCTCCGGCATCGACTTCACGGTCGCCCGGGGTGAGGTGGTGTGCGTCATCGGCCCGTCCGGCTCGGGCAAGTCCACGCTGCTCCGTTGCGTGAACCTGCTGGAGGAACCCACCTCGGGAACGGTCATGGTGGCCGGTACCGAGGTCACCGACCCGGATGTGGACATCGACAGTGTGCGCCGACGGATCGGCATGGTCTTCCAGTCGTTCAACCTCTTCCCGCATCTCACGGCGCTGGAGAACCTGACGCTCCCTCAGCGACGGGTGCTCGGGCGCGACAAGGCGGAAGCTGCGCGGATCGCCCGCGAACGGCTGGCCCGGGTGGGCCTGACCGACAAGGAGTCCGCCTACCCGGCGCAGCTGTCCGGCGGTCAGCAGCAGCGGGTGGCCATCGCGCGGGCACTGGCCATGGACCCGGAACTGATGCTCTTCGACGAGCCGACGTCCGCCCTGGACCCGGAACTGGTGGGGGACGTCCTCGCCGTGATGCGCTCACTGGCCGACGAGGGGATGACGATGCTCGTCGTCACCCATGAGATGAGTTTCGCCAGGGAGGTGGCGGACCGCGTCGTCTTCATGGACGGCGGGGTCATCGTCGAGGAGGGTACCCCGGCACGGGTGATCGGCGCGCCGGGTCATGTCCGCACCCGGTCCTTCCTCGCGCGCGTGCTGACTCCGGCCACCGCGGGCCTGAGTGAGGAGCCGGCCGGGGACGCCGACGGGCCGGGAAGGCAGTCCGGCCCGGTCTAGAACCGCAGCCGAGGGGGCAGGGAACCCGTTTCCTGCCCCCTCGGGCTCTGAGAACACCGTCTCGACAGCCCGCTCGTCCCGCGCGTCGTACAGAACCGCGGGGCATGCCTCAGTCGTCCGTCCCGCCCTCGACGAGTCGCCTCAGTGACGGAAGCAGGGCGTCGATGTCCTGACCGGTCCGGAACGCGACGACCGTCGTACCCGCTCCTGCCACCGGCGCGTCGCCCGCCGGGAAAAGGGCCAGCACCTCGCGCATCGCCTCGTCCACCTCGCCGACCGGGTCCGTCGTCTCCCCCCGGAGCCAGCGGCGCAGTACGTGGTTGTGGGCCGCGACCACCGCGGCCGACATCAGTTCCGCCCTGAGTGACGCCGACTGGACCGCGTCACCCATCCAGTCCGCGATGAACTCACGGAACAGCCGCTGGTAGCGCGCCACGCTGGCGATCTCGCGGTCCCGCAGGGTAGCCACCTTGCTGGTGAGCAGGTACCTGCGCCGCGCGAGCTCACCCTCGTCGAGGTAGTGCAGCAGAACCAGACGGACCGCGTCCGAGACGGCGACCAGGGCAGTGCTGTGGCTGGAGGTCGCCAGCCGGTCCCTGATCAGGTCGAGGAGCCGGTCGTGATCGGGGAAGATCACATCTTCCTTGGAACGGTAATGCCGGAAGAACGTCGTACGCCCCAGACCGGCCCGCTCAGCGATGTCATCGACGGTCGTCCGGTCGTATCCGCCCTCGTCGAACAGCGCGAAGGCGGCCTCTGCGAGTCGGGTCCGCGCGGAAGGCTTACTCATGATCGCCCATCTTTCCCCGTTTCAGGCTCGAGAGGCCACTTGCCCTGTCGAATGATACTGAGTACCGTCAGGGCGAGATTCAGTACCGCTGGAGGTTCAGGGTGATTTCCATGACGCGCGGCACGTCCGACCGGCCTGCCGATCCAGCCGCTCCTCGACGGCTGGACATGGGCGGATTCCGACGCGAAGGCCCGGCCGAGGACTCCCGGGCGCTACCCGCTCACCCGGGGCGCGTACCCCTCGACGAACCCCGGTCGGCCCCGGACGATGCGACAGCACGCCGGCTTCGACACCGCGAAGGACCCGACGAGCCGACCTCGGCACCCTGACCCGCCCTGCGCGCGAGGGCACCCGCCGCCCACCGCCCCAGCAACCGCCCGCGCACTCCCGCCTCGAGCCCAGGAGCACCTGTGCACTACCGGACCACCAACGAACCCGCCCCGGAGAGTGCCGAAGAACCCTCCCTTCTCCGCTTCCAGCGATGCACCTGGTGCACCAGCGCCCTGTTCGGCCACCGCTGCATCTGCCCGCACTGCGGCGGCGAAGACCTCACATGGGAGGACAGCCAGGGCGCCGGCCGGATAGACGACTACGAATACAGACCGCGGAAAGGGCATGTACCCCGTCTCGTGTGCCTGGTCGGCCTGGACGACGGATTTCGCATCGAGGCGCGCCTCAGCGGGTGCACCCTGCCCGCACCCCGCATCGGCACGCGGGTGCGCTTCCAGCGGTTCGCGGACGGAAGAGTGCCCGTTTTCACGGTCCAGGCGCCCACCGCCGCATAGTTGACCTCGGCCGTGACCGGCCGACCACGATCCCGCGCGCACTCCCACGGCGCCCTGAGCAAGGGCGGCCTCGCCGGGCACGCGACGGATTGAAGACGAAGCCGTCCGCCCAGAAGGGTGAAACACGCCCGCGTAGTCACCGCCGTGCCGCATGAGTTCGCGGCGTGCGCCGGACTCGGTGATGCGTGCGTCGTCGACGGTGGAGACGGGGTCGCACTCGACGAAACGCGCCGGACTTCGGCAGACCGCACGACACTCCGGCCCTGACCCGCCCTGCCTCGCATTTCGGGCACGTGAGGCGCGCGCACAAGATCCACACCTCATGGTGATCCCTCAACTCCCTTTATTCCAGGGGGACTTACCAACCAGTCGCGACCTTGTGGCGTACGTCACACCACGGAGCCCTGGTTCACGCAACCACACGTCCTGGCACCATGCACGACCGTACTTGCCCGTAACCCGGTCAACGAAAGGTCAGGTGCACAGGATGAGAATCACTGCCCGTCGCGTCGGGGCGCTGATACCCGCGCTCGCAGTTGCGACCGGTCTCCAGTTCGCCGTCTCCCCCACCGCGCAGGGTGCGATCATCGGCGATCTTCGCCTCGCCCCCTCCGTAACCGCTGTACAGAACAGCTGGATTGTCGTCCTGAAGGACGGCAGGACCAATGCCGCCGATCTCGGCGTCACGCCCAAGCACACTTTCCGAAACGTCCTTGAGGGCTTCTCGGCCTCCCTGTCGGAGACGAGGGCGAAGGCGCTCGCCGCCGACCCGCGTGTGGCGTACGTCGAGCAGAACTCGATCGTGCGGCTCAACGACACCCAGTCCGACGCGACCTGGGGTCTCGACCGGGTGGACCAGCGGAACCTTCCGCTGTCGACGACGTACTCGCACGCCACGTCCGCTTCGAACGTGAACGCGTACATCATCGACACCGGGATCCGCACCTCCCACAGTGAGTTCGGCGGACGCGCAAGCATCGGCAAGGACACCGTGGGCGACGGCCGGAACGGCCAGGACTGCCAGGGCCACGGCACCCATGTGGCGGGCACCGTCGGCGGCAAGACGTACGGCGTCGCCAAGGGCGCCAAGTTGATCGCCGTACGCGTTCTGGACTGCGAGGGTTCCGGCACCACCGCCGGCGTCATCGCAGGCATCGACTGGGTGACGGCCAACGCCAGGAAGCCGGCGGTCGCCAACATGAGCCTCGGCGGAAGTGCCAGCACCTCGCTCGACGACGCGGTGAAGAAGTCGATCACCTCCGGCGTCAGCTACTCGATCGCCGCGGGCAACGGCCTGCCGATCCTGGGGCTGCCCGCGAACGCGTGCAACTACTCGCCCGCCCGCGTCCCCGAGGCGATCACGGTCGGCGCGACGGACAGGACGGACAGCCGCGCCTCGTTCTCCAACTACGGCACGTGCCTTGACCTGTTCGCTCCGGGGGTCGACATCACCTCGGCGTGGAAGGACAGCGACTCCGCCACGAACACCATCTCGGGCACGTCCATGGCCACCCCGCACACGGCCGGTGTGGCAGCGCTCTACCTCTCTGCCCACCCCACCGCGACCCCGGCCCAGGTCCGGAACGCCCTGGTGAACAACGCGACGAGCGGCAAGGTCCGCAACCCCCTCACGGGTTCGCCGAACAAGCTGCTGCACTCGATGTTCTAGAAGGGCTCGGTCACATGGTGCCCGAGGAGCTCCCACCCGGCAGGTACGGCCGCTCCTCGGGCACCACCCGAGCGTCACCTTCTAGGATCTGAGACATGGCAACAAGGCTCGTGCAGATCAATATGAAGGCCCTGGACGACTCCGCGCTCGGCCGGTTCTGGGCCGAGGCACTCGGTTGGGGTGTCGACAGCGAGGGACCCGGCGTGACCAATCTCGAACCCTTGGGCTTCGTCTACCCCGACCCTGTGGCGGTCTGCATCGACATCGTCGCCCGCCCGGAACCCAAAACGGTGAAGAACCGGGTGCATCTTGATCTGGACACCACCTCCACAGCCCACCAGGCGGAGTTGGTCGCGCGCCTGAAGGATCTCGGCGCGACGCTCGCCGACGTGGGCCAGGGTGACGTCCCCTGGACGGTCATGGCCGACCCGGAGGGGAACGAGTTCTGCGTCCTGGAGCCCCGTCCCATCTACCGGGACACCGGGCCGATCGCTGCGGTGGTTGTCGACTGCACCGACCCACGAGGGATGGCCCGGTTCTGGGGCGAGACGATGGACTGGACGCTGCACGAGGTCACCGACGACCGCGCGGCCATGCGTTCCGCCAAGGGCGTCGGCCCCTACTTGGAGTTCCTGCGCACCCCCGACACGAAAAGCGTGTGGAACCGTGTCCACCTCGACGTCAGCCCCTACCCCGGTGACGACCTGGCAGCGGAGGAAGCACGTCTGCGCGCTCTGGGCGCCACCGACCCTGGTATCGACCAGTCCGCTGTCTCCTGGACGATTCTGGCCGATCCGGAAGGCAACGAGTTCTGCCTTCTCACTCCTCGCTGAACTTGAGCAACGGCTCCGGCCGTCTTTCGGGTGGCCACGAGCGGGCCGTCGTAGGCAAGACCGGATCAGGGGGCGAAGTGGCAGGATGACACGGTGCTCGACTCACTGCGTGAACTGTGGCTGCGCGGCATCGCCTTCAATCCGGCGGCGCCCTCCGACGTACTGGTACGTCTGTTGGATCAAGGGGCCGGTGAGGCCGGACTGTTGATGTGCGAGGGTCGTGACCTGCCTGACGCCGTTGTCGACGCTGCCCTGCGCCATCCGGCCGAAGTCATCCGTCGCGCGCTCGCCCGCAACCGGTACGTCGACCCGGCGCGGCTCGCCCCCTTGGCGACGGACCCGTCGGGGATCGTCCGCGCAAGGCTCGCGGCCGGCCCCCCTCACTACCCCCGTTGGGTCCGACCGCTGCCGGACGACATCCTCGTGACCCTCCTGTTGGCCCAGGACGGAGGCGAGGACGGAAAGGTCACCGCGAAGGAGATCGTCGGGGAGCTCGATTCGTCCCGGCAGATCCCGCTGTCCTTCTTCCGCTCCATCGCCGGCCACGAGCACCCCGAACTCCGGATACGGGCAACGTGGAGGTGGCAGTCACTCACCCCGGCGCAACGAGCCGGACTGCTCGAAGATCCGGACCCCGCAGTCCGTGAAGCGGCGCAGGACAGGAACTGGCAGCTGGACCCGGAACGGGTGGAGGCCATGCTGCCGTCCTTCGGTTCGCGCAACGAGTTCGTGTTCGCCACGTGTGCTCTGTCCCCCGCGCTCGTCGAGCACTGCTTCGCGGACGGCACGGTGCTCCCCTTGGCCCGTAACCGGCACACCCCGGCCTACGCCCTGGCCCGGCTCGCCCGCCACCCCGACGCGGAGGTCCGCGCGTTGATCGCCGCCAGGCCCGACGTGGGACCGGACCTGGTGGCGGAGTTGGGAGAGGACCCGGACGAGCACGTGCGGATGTGCGCGCGCCTCCATCCCTTCCCCCGCACCTGGGCGGAGCACTGGGCGATCGACCGGGTCATCGGCCACGGCCCTGACTGCACCTGCCCGATCCCCGAGTCGACTACCGGGCCGGCCGTCGGGCCGTCACCCGACTGGTTCGCCGCCTGCGCGGTGTCCGAGGAACCGGTGCTCCGCCGGGTTGCGGCAAGTTGGCCGGGCCTGTCGGCGGAACTCGCCGAGCCGCTCGCGCAGGACGACGACGAGGAGGTGAGGATCCGGCTGGCCTGCCACCACCCGCTGGCTCCGCCGCACCTCCTCCTGGATGTCTTCGTCACCCGCCCGGCCCACCGTCCGCACCTGCTGGCTCTGCCCGCGTTCCCCCGTACCGGCTGGGCTCACCTCGTCGACCACCCGGATCCAGAGGTTCGGGCCCTGGCCGCAGCCGATCCCGCCTTGCCCGACCCCCCGGTGAGGGACCCCGACGCGTCAGTGCGCCGTGGAGCGGCCGCCAACCCGGGCCTGTCACCGGAAACCATGGAGGCCCTCCTCGCCGACCCCCTCACCGCCGAGGGCGCTGCAGCCAATCCGGCCCTCCCTGTTCCCCGCATGCACGCACTCCTCGACCACTGCCTGGACGTCACCACCATCTCGCCGGGGGCGGGCGTTTCCAGATCGCGGTCCTGACACCCGCGGCCAGGAAACGGGACTCCGCTTACATGGCTGCGTGCAGGTTCTGCGTTTTCGTGAGCAGTTCCGTGTGATCGTGAGCGCCGATTGAGCAACTGATCGACGACGCCCAGCGACTGCTGCAACTCCTGGAGGCACTGTCCAGCTCCCGGGGCGAACCAGTCGGAGGGGGGATCGGTGAGGCCCGGATGCCTGGGGCGAGCGGCGCTGGTGCAGGTGCACTGTTTGACGGTGGCGGGTCTTCTCAGCTCACTGCCGCAGTCACGGTCCGGATGCTAACGAAGGACCGGTTCAAGCAGCAGTTCGCTCAGGGCCGCCGGCATGGTGATCATGCAGTCGTGTCCGGTCGGCAGTTCTCGTATGCGTGCCGGGGAACCGTTGGGCTGTGTCGCGGGGACGGGCCGGCGCACGATGCCTTCCGGTTCTGCGCCGACGCAGTGGATGTGTGTGCGTGGAACCGTGTCGGCGGCTGGGTTGTCCAGTCGGACCGGTTGCTGCAGGCAACGCACCGGTTGGTCGGAGAGTGTCGCGCGCAGCCATGCGACGTCCGCCGGGTCGGTGACCCCGAACAGGCCGAGGGGCGGGAGCATCTCGGGCAGTGGCGGGATGCGCCAGCCGGTGTCGGACTGGGCGGCCAGGTCGATCAGGTTCTGGGTCATGGGCTGTACATCGACGGCGCTCTCGCCGTGCTCCGGGACCATCGCGTCCAGGTACACCAGGTGCGCGATCCGTTCCGGCACGTCGTTGGCCACGGACGAGACGACCAGCCCCGCGTAGCTGTGGCCCACGAGCACTACCTCGGTCAGCTCCTCCTCGTGGATCAGCTTCACGATGTCCTCGACGTGCGTGTCGAGCCCCACCTCGGGTCCGAGCAGGTGTGCCTTGTCGCCGTAGCCGGTCAGCGAGGGCGCGAACACGCGGTGTCCGGCCGATTCCAGCAGCGGGACCACTCGTTCCCAGCACCGGCCGCTGTGCCAAGCACCGTGTACAAGCAGAAACGTTGACATGAGGGGAATCTCTTTCTCTCGGGGAGGGGGAGGCCCGAGAACTTGGCAGTTCTGTTCCGTGCCTCGGTACTCTTCGGGAACCGACATCATCGTGCTGCACCTGCCGCACCTTGATCAATACGGCACATTGAGGTGCCCCGGTTCTGTGGAGGTAACCATGAGCGGCACCGCGGGCGGCCAGGCGCGGCCGACTCGGCCGGAGGACCCGTGCAAGGCCCGTGAAGTGCTCGGCATCGTCGGCGACAAGTGGTCGCTGCTGATCGTGCGTAACCTCAGCCAGGGGCCGCGCCGCTTCACCGAACTCAAGCGGGCCACCGACGGGATCAGCCAGCGCATGCTCACTGTCACCCTGCGTAGCCTGGAACGCGATGGGATCCTCACACGAACCGTCCGCAACGTCATGCCGCCGCACGTCAGTTACGAACTCACCGCGACGGGCAGGACCCTGCGCGAAGCCACCGCACCCCTGTTGGAGTGGAGCATCACGCACCTGACGCACATCGACGCTGCCCGCGCCGTGTACGACGCCCGCCCCGACACACCTCCCGCCTGACCCCCGCCCGGCCGGACTCGCCGATCAGCAGGGACAGTTTCATCGGCTTCCTCTGGTCAGCGGTGAGCTGCCGCCAGGTCGCCCCCTGCGTTCGACTGCGATGAGCCTCACCCAAGCCGCGACGTCCACATCCTTGTCACGGCCGCACCCCAGGGCCTATCGCGCAGGCACCGCCCCTGGCGGTGCCTGCCCGGCGCGCCCGGTCAGTGCCCTGCGGGGAACAGCGCAAGGAGCCGAGCACGCTGCCCGGAACCGAGGCCTTGGACGCGGCGGCCCTCGGAGATCCGCAGGTCGGCAAGTAGTTGGCAGGCGCGGACGGCACCGATGCCGGGAAGCGATTCAAGGACGCGGCGCACCCGGATCTTGCCGACCACCGCGTCCTTACGGGCGAGCAGGTCCCTCAGCGGCAGGGTCCCCTCCTTGAGCTGGGCCATCAGGTCGGCGCGCTCCTTGCGGACGGCCTTCGCCTTCTCCAGCGCTTCGGCTCGCTGGGAAGGGGTCAAAGCTGGTGGATCCACCATCTGTTCTCCTTGTTCGCGCGACAGTCGCGTGGGCG
Source organism: Streptomyces sp. NPDC059499 (assembly GCF_042749285.1). Classification (NCBI taxonomy): domain Bacteria; kingdom Bacillati; phylum Actinomycetota; class Actinomycetes; order Kitasatosporales; family Streptomycetaceae; genus Streptomyces; species Streptomyces sp. NPDC059499. The sequence continues at coordinate 55,732 of NZ_JBHYTT010000014.1, read as the reverse complement.
CTCCCGTCTGCGGTGCGGCGCGAAACGCCTCGATGACGTAAGCGGCGAAGCGGCGGGAGGCTGTGAGCCGGGCCGGGCGGGGCACGTGCTGGAGGCCCTGGTGAGCTGTGAGCATCAGGATCAGGTCGTCGACAACGAAGCCGGGACGGAGCTGGCCGGTCTCCTGGGCACGGCGGGCCAGTTCGGTGACCGCCCGCGCGGTCCGCTCGCGGTCGGCGGCGAAGTCCATGGACTGAGGGAAGACCGTCATGAAAGCGTCGGCGAATCCGCGGCTGTGGGCGTGGAGTTCGCAGATCCGCTCGATCAGGCTCTGGAATCCGTGCCAGGGGTCCGCGTCCATGAGGGCGTCGCGGACGGCGGCGTGACAGGCTCGGTGCTGCTCGGTGAAGGTCTGCGCGATCAGTTCCCGCTTCGTCGGGAAGTGCCGGTACAGCGTGGCGGGGGCCAGGTCTGCGTGCCGGGCGACGTCGCGCATGGGTGCGCTCAGACCCTCCTCGCCGAACACCAACCGGGCAGCGTCCAGGATGCGGGCCCGATTGTCGCGGGCGTCGGAACGCACGGTCTGAGGCAAGTGGCCGGTCATCGTCTCTCACTTCAGCTGGACGGACGCAGGAGCCCGTTACGGTCCGATGGCGGTCCCACCACCCCACCCCGGCAATCCGCCGGTGGCCCTGGCGGTGGGGCCGATTCGATACGCACGGTCGCAGCAGTGATGGCGGTCCGTCCACCGACCCGAGGAGCAGAGATGAAAGCCGTCGTCATCAGGACGTTCGGAAACCCCGAAGGCTTGGAGGTCATCGACGTGCCCGTGCCCGTTCCTGCTCCGGGGCAGGTGCGGATCGCCACGGAGGCGATCGGCGTGGGCGGCGTGGACGCCGTGATCCGCCGGGGAACGCTCGCCGCCCACGGGTTCCGGGCTGGGCATGTCCTCGGCAGCGAAGTCGCAGGATGCGTCAGCGCGGTGGGACAGGGTGTGGACGCCTCGTGGGTCGGGCGGAGCGTATGGGCGTTCACCGGCCTGTCCGGTGGGTATGCCGAGCAAGCCGTCGCCGCGGTCGATGATGTGCTCCCGCTGCCCCACGGCCTGACCGGCACCGACGCGGTTGCCCTCGGCGGCTCCGGTGTGGTCGCCCACTTCGCCCTGGAGCGGGCCCGTCTCGCACCCGGGGCGACGGTGCTCGTGCGAGGTGCGGCCGGCAGCATCGGGATCACGGCGGTCCAGCTCGCGGCGAAGGGCGGCGCGGGCGCGGTGGCGGTCACCACCTCATCGCCCGAGCGCGGTACCCGCCTGAAAGAGCTCGGCGCCACGCACGTCCTGAACCGCTCCGGTGAGGGCGACGCAGATGCCCCGGCGGTCTTCGACGTGGTGATCGATGTCGTGGGGGGTCCCCAGCTTCCCCTCTTCCTGGACAGGTTGAACTCCAACGGGCGGTACGTGGCCGTCGGCGTGGTCGGTGGGCAGCCGCCGGCAGACTTCGGCATGCGGCTGATGGATTCCTTCCGCAGATCGCTGTCGTTCGCCACCTTCAGCTCCGACACCGTGCCCGGCCCCGACCGGCAGGCCGTGCGCTCTTCCCAGTTCGCCGACGCCGCGCTCGGGAACCTGCGCACGGTCGTGCACGAGGTACTGCCACTGGAGCAGGCGGCGCTGGCTCACCGCAAGATGGACGCGGGGGAGGTGTTCGGGAGAGTCGTGCTGGTGCCCTGAGCTGGGTAGAGACGGCGTTCGCCGCGCCGGGCAGCACCCTTTTACCCTTGCGGGCTGATCCCCCGTACCGTCAGGGCGAGCAGTCGGTGCGCTTCGGCGGCCGGGTCCCGGTGATGCTCCGTGGCGAGTGCGAGACCCGTGACCAGCGAGACCAGGTCGGCGGTGGTCACCTCTGGTGCCACCGCGCCGGCCCGTGCGGCGCGGTGCAGCAGTGGATCGACCGCGCCGCCAAGGCGCACTGCGCAGGCATTGACGTGGCCCGCGTCGTCCGTCCCGTCCTGGACCAGCGCATCGGCCATGCCGCGCGCGGTAGTTGCGTACGTGGTGAGCGCACTCAGCCAGTCCAGCAGCGCGGCCCGTGGGTCGTCCGCCTCGGCGAGATCGACGGCACGGGCACAGAGGGCGTCAATCCGGTGGCTGAACACAGCCTCCAGCAGGGCCCGGCGGTTGGGGAAGTGTCGGCGCACGGTGGCCGATCCGACTCCGGCGGTGCGGGCGATCTGCTCCAGGGAGGCATCGGCGCCGTGCGCGGCGACCTCCTCCTCCGCCACGGCGAGGATCCGCGCGTAGTTGCGCCGGGCATCCGCGCGCTGGACCGTCATGGCATCTCCGTGCTTGCTAAGTGGCGGGGCCCTCCGTATCGTACCCGAGGTAAATGGCGGACCCCGCCGTTTACGTCCGGATGCGATCCGAGGAGCAGCATGAGCACACCCTCCGCCCCCGTACTGGTCGTCGGCGCCACCGGTCAGCAAGGTGGCGCCACCGCTCGCGCCCTGCTCACGGCGGGGATTCCCGTTCGGGCACTGGTCCGCGACCCCTTGAGCGCCCGAGCCAAGGCCGTCGAGGCGCTGGGCGCCGAGCTGGTCACCGGCGACCTCGACGACCTCGGCTCCGTCCACCGGGCCGCCATGGGCGTGCGCGCCGTCTTCTCCGTCCAGATGCCCGACATGGACGGCCGCGGGTTCGAAGGCGAGGTCGCGCAGGCCGGCAACCTGATTGGTGGCGCGCGGGCCGCCGGGGTCCCGCAGTTCGTACACACATCAGTCTCCGGTGCGGGCCAGCACGTCAGCTGGGTCAAGGGCCGGTGGGCGTGGATGGAGCCATATTTCAGCGCCAAGGCCGGGATCCAGGACCGGGTCCGTGATGCGGGCTTCACCCACTGGACGCTCATCAAGCCGGGGTTCTTCATGGAGAACTTCCACCCCTGCGCGCAGATCATGTTCCCCCGCGGGGTCGCGGGCGGGTTGGTGAGCCTGCTGAAGCCCGCGACCCGGCTGTCCCTGATCGCCGTCGACGACATCGGCGCGACAGCCGCCGCGGCCATCGCCGCACCGGAGCGGTTCGACAGGATCGAGCTCGAACTGGCCGGCGACTTCCTGACTATGACGGACATCGCCGCGGTCCTCTCCCGGACTCTGGGCACCGAGCTGACCGCGCCCGACATGACCGCAGACGAGGCGACCGCCGCCGGGATGCCCGGCATGGGCTTCGCGCAGGCTCACATCAACGAAGAATCTCAGCCCGCCCGCCCCGCGTTCGCACGGAATCTGGGTCTGCCCCTCACCGCCTTCGAGACCTGGACACAAGAGCATCTCCGGGACACCAGGTGACGCCGGTCGGCGCCGAGCCGGAAAGCAGGCCGCGAGCGGCGCCCCGGCCGGGTCCGCGTCAGAACGACACGGGGCCGCAGCCGCGCTGCTGGAGGGCGGCGAAGTCAACGTGTGCCGTCTCGACGGCCTCCGGGACACCTGGGCCTTCTCGTACTCGGCCGAACTGCCGCACATTGAACCGCTGTCGGCAAGAGAGATGTCGCCGTCGGAAACCGCCGGCCCCGGGAATGTCAGTGGCTGGTGGCAGACTCCGTCGGCATGAGTGATCAGGTGCGTTTGAGAGACGTTGAACCGGCCGATCTGGAAGAGTTCTTCACGCAGGAGCACGATCCTGAGGCCGTGCAACGGTCGAAGTTCCCGCCCCGGGAACGGGAAGCCTTCATGACCCACTGGACGACGAAGGTTCTTGGGGACCCCACCAACTTCGTGCAGGCCATCACCGTCGACGGAGCACTTGCGGGCAACGCGGTGGCATGGTGGGACGAGGAGCGGCGCTTCATCGGGTACTGGCTCGGGAGGCAGTACTGGGGCCGGGGAATCGGCACGCGGGCACTTGCGCTCTTCCTGGAGCGGGAGAAGGCACGCCCCCTGCACGCCGATCCCTTCGTCGGGAACACCGGCTCGGTACGACTGCTGGAGAAGCACGGCTTCCGGCGTACCGAGACACTCTGGTACGGCGAGCATGAGCACATCATGTTGGTGCTCGACGAGAACACCGCCTGAGCCCACCACTCACCCAGCGCCGAGCGGGCCGAAGGCACGAGCGCGGGCGTCGTCGGCCGGCTCGGCATCAAGCTCATCCGCCCGCCGCTCCGGCTCGTCTCGGTCCTCCTGCTCGGGGCCGCCTGCTCGCCCCCGCCATCGACACCGCCGCCAAGTAACCACCCGCGAAGGGAGATCCGCCAGGTTCAAGCCCAAGGTCCCCACCATGCCCCAACCCACCGGCCTCATCACCCCGCCGGCGCTGGAGGGGTCGGCGGAGGTTTGGGGGCCGTCGCTGGCTTTGACTTTCCGTTCTGGTCCAATGTCTCAAAGTGTCGCTGCGGATACGACGAGATGAGGACGATCATGGGTTTGTGGGACCTGCCACCCACGGACGTTCGCTCGCTGCTGCGCGAAGAGCGAGCGGCACTGCTGGCGCTGCTGAACGACCTGGACTTGTCGGCATGGGATCGGCCCACGGTGTGTCCGGACTGGTCCGTCAAGGACGTCGTACTGCACATCTTGGACGATGACCTGGGCTGGCTGTCCCGGGGGCGCGACGGCGACCGGTCCGGATCGCTGACTGGCTTCGCCGACCACAAGTCTTTCATCGCGGCGCTGAACGACAAGAACCACCGGTGGGTGGAGACCAACCGCGTGCTGAGCCCGCGAGTGATCAGCACCCTCCTCGGCGTGGCCGGCACGGAGATGGACGCCTACTGGGCATCCATGGACCTCATGGCAGAGGGCCGCGTCGCTTGGGCCAGCCCGGACCCCGTACCGCTGTGGTTCGACATCGCTCAGGACCTCACCGAACGCTGGGTGCACCAACAACAGATCCGCGACGCCGTCGACCGGCCGGGAGTACGAGACAAAGGCTTCCTCGGCCCCGTGCTGCGAACCTTTCTGTGGGCGCTCCCCCTCCACTACGCACCCCTCACGGGTCCGGACGCAGACCTGGCGATCCACCTCAGCGGGGCTGGAGGCGGCTCCTGGCGGCTGCAGCGGCGCCGGGGGCAGTGGGATCTGGTCGAGCTGAACCTGGTGGGCACGATCGAGCCGCCGGACGCGACAGTCGAGCTTGACACGAACTCTGCCTGGCGAATGCTCACAGGAGCGCCTTTTGACCACGGCCGGGTCATGCAATCGGGCGATCCGGAACTGGTCAGTCACTTCGCGGGGGCCCGCGGCATCCTCATGTGAATTGAGTCCAAGCCCAACCCCTGAGATCCGTCGAGTCGCCAGGTCGCTGATCCAGGACAGCTGGCCAGTGACGGCCCTCAACACAGCTGAGAAACCTGCGCGCAGGGGGACTTAACGACTACGACCACCTGTGGCGATGGCTCCGCCATACGCCTCCTCTGTCATAACAACTCCCAACTCTTCCGACAACGTCTTGGGACCGTAACCACAGGCACCGACAGCGAGGTTGGCACGGCGATCCCGGTGCTGCTGCGACGGGAGGTCCTCAAGCAAGGAAGTTGGAGATCGGACGATGTCCCGATCAGTTGACCGTCACACTGCCGACCCGTGCCCGCGGTGCTTCGTCGAATCGGTTCGTCCCGGCATCCCGTCGGCTGCCACGGGATGCGATGTTGTGGGCTACTTCTGCGAAAACTGCGCGAACGCATGGAGCCGGCCGGTCGAGGCCGATCTGGAGGTCTACGACATCGTCAGGGTGGATCTCCCCAACACCACGCTCTACGGCACCGTTTGGCAGGTGGAAGGCGACCGCGTCCAGGTGCGCGGTTCGGGTGGTCAGTGGCTGCTTTGGGTCGAGCGATGGCGACTCATCCTCTACTGACCGGCAGTCCCCACCTAAAAGTTGTCGTACAGCTTCCCTTTTGCCCCGCCTTGGCCGCACCGCAGCTGGTCACCCCTCTTCCTGGTGCCCTTCTAGGGCTGCGACGGAGGCATGCTCACCGGTCCGTGTGGCGGTCGCTGTTCTCTTGGACTGGGTGTTGTGCAGTGCCACGAGTTCGCTCAGGTCGTTCGAGACCATCACTTGTGCAAGACGGCCGGCCACTGCCACAACCCTCGGCCATGCTGTCGCTTGAAGGTACTGGTCGTCGGTGTCGTCCGGAGCCTCGGAGCCTGCGGCATTGAGCGCAGCGCCCAGCTGACGCATGAGTTCGACCTCTTCCTCGGTCCGCAGACTGGTCCCGAGGTACAGCTCTGGTTGGTCGGCGTCGCAGAAGTCATCGAAGAGCACGTGAAAGATGTGGTCCAGGTTCTCGAAAGTCGACGGGTCGAGCCACACCGCTTGCTGCCACGGGGGGTTGGCCAGGGCCAGCACTGCGGGCACGAGGTTGACGCGAAAGTTTGCCAGGAGCTGACTTTCCTCGGTCACGGGCCGGAGCGTAGAGCCACCCGCTGAGTGGTGTCGAGTCGATTCCTCTGCCAGAGCCCAGGTGGCACGGCTCCCCCGGAACTTGGGAATCACCGCACACTCAAGTTGAGAAGAGGGTGCACACGTCGCGCACGGGCGCTCATCGTTCTGGACGCGTTGCGGGGCAAGCTCAGCCGACCGGATTCGAACCGGCGTCCTCGCGGTTTTGGAGACCGCGCGCGACTACCTCTGCGCTACGGCTTCGCCCGCTGCGATCCTAGTCCGGTCATCATTGAGTACGCCCCCATGCGGGGAAAGTCGGCTTCTCCGTACGGGGCGTGCCTGGTAGGGCTGACACTCCCCCCAGGAATTCGAGCCCTCGTCTGCCGACAGCCTGCGCAGGGTCGTACCGTCGCCGATCCGCGCTCATTCAGCCTCGCCCGTTCGTTGACGTGCGGCGGCGTCGATGTCAGCTGGTGATGTCAGGCCAGTGGGTGTTCGTCCGGCCGAGGGGCCCGTACGAACTGGGTGCACCGCTCGTCGCAGGCGCCCATGGCATGAAAGTTCCGCCGGGCTTCGGTGAGGCTCAGGGAGCCGTTCGGCCCGCCTCGAACCCGATCCGCGTCCTGGTCGTCCTGCCCGTCGTCCTCCCAGAAGCATACGGAGCAGATCTCGAAGTTGCCGCGCTCGTCGAGCGTGACGAAGCCGCAACAAGGACAGCGGTACGGGCCGCTCTCGGCAGTCCCGTGGACGTCTACGAAAGGAGTGGCCACGGCTGCATCCTGCCCTGCTGCGGGAGTCCACCGCGACCCGATAGATGCGGCCGGGCCGCGGGCCCAGGAACTCGTGGGGCCACGGTCGTGGCCGAATCCGCATGGCAGGATTCCCTGATGACTCCTTCCCCGCCCACTCCCGAGACCGTGTCCACGGTGGCAACCGATGCTGGAATGCTCGCTCTGTGGAACCCCCAGCGCTTCGCCGGCATCGTCGATGACGACACCTGGGACCTGCAGCTCGGCGAGGACGAGGACGTTGAACGGCATATACGCAGCGGTGCCCTCGTTCCCGTCAACATCCGAAGTGACGGCGCCTTCGGGGTGCTGGTCCGCATAGGGGGCGTCGGCCTGCTTGCGCAGCTGACAGAGCGGGAGAGCACGCACCGCCTGGTCACCTCGGACGCCTACCTTCTGCATTCGTCGGGACAGGTGTGGCTCAGCGGCATAGAGGCAGTGGGCGCCGAAGCGTGGCCTGGAACCGTCCGTTGCGATCTGCCCGTGGGCTGCTATTCGGTAGTGATCCACTTGATTGCGTGGGAGGACGAACCGGGCACCGTCTACGAAGAGGGTGTCCCGTCCGAGGCTGCCCTCCCCGACTTCGTCGTTCTCATCAACCCCGCTGTGTCGGAACAGGACACCTTCCGCTCCGCAGTGGAGACGTTCGACAAGGTGGAAGACTGACGGCCCGGGCCAACCGTCAAGCACCACGCACTGTCGGTCCGTCCGCAAGAAGGCTGGTCAGGGGTCTTCTCGTGCGGAACTGGAGCCAGGTTTCTGAACGGGTCCAGGCAGAGGAGAAGCCCCCGGCCGACGGCCTGGGGCTTCCATGGAGCGGGTCACGAGAATCGAACTCGCGCTCCGAGCTCGGGAATCACTGACTGTCCGGTGGGCAGACGCCCCACGGATTCTCCAGTGGAAGATATGCGGGCTCAGGCGGTGGGGCGGCGCCGGGCGCGGAGCAGGCGGACGCCCTTCACGACATAGACGAAGGTCAGGAGCGCGAAGCCGACGAGACTGAGCCAGAACCAGGATTCCGCGACCATGAGACTCAGGAGCAGGCCGCCGAAGAGCAGCAGGGAACTGCCTGAATCCAGCAGGTCGAGACGCGCCTTGGAGCGCACTGCGGAGTCGGAGTCGCGCAGTCGGCGGGTCAAGGGGACGAGGGCGAGGGCCTGCAGGACGGCGAGGCCGAGGGCGATCCAGACGAACCAGTCGGGTATGTCCACGGCGCGCACTGTACCGCCCGTACGGGACCCTCGGGACGAAGATCCGTAGGAGGTACCGAGGACCTGTCCCGGGTGATCATCCGGTAGGGCACCTCGGTGATACTTTGACCGGAATCGTGGGAGGGGTGGGCGTGCAAATGGACGGTGACCTGCGGCGTGCGGCTGTCGTGGCACTGGCCGCACTCGGCCGGAGCGACGACTGGCGTGACCGGGCGGACGCCGGTCACAGCCTGGCAGGGTTCGCCGAGATGCACGAGGCCGTGGAGCCGCTGCTGGGGCTTGTGCTCGACTCCGGTGACACCTTCGTCACCCGGCGGACCGCGGAGGGCTTGCTTCGGCGAAAGGACAGGGCCGGACTGGCGATAGTCGCGTCCGCACTGGCGGTCGCCAACGACAACCACGCCGATTACATCCATACCGCGGTCGTCGATGTCTTCAGCATCTTCTCGGACGACCTGGACGAGGGTCTGCGGCTCTGCGAGGAGATGTCGGGCGACAACGACGAGCTGGTTGCCCTGGGTTCCCGTCGAATGTACGAGAGCCTGACGCAGATTGATCCCGTTCTTCGCCCCGCGTAGCCGGGCTCGATCGCACCGGCTCTCGGCCGGTTCACGACCGGGGGCGATCGTCTTTCGACTCGCCACGGGTCGCTCCGGGACCGCCCGGCTCCATGGGCTCCCCCGGGGTGGAGAGCTGGGCGACGGCGTCGACGCCGACCACCGCTCCGGTGGACTTCCTTCCGCGTCGCAGCCTGCGCTCCAGCCACGAGGCGAACGTGGTGAGCGCGAAGTTCAGCACGACGAAGATTACCGCGACGACGGTGAAGCACGCGATCGTGTTGGCACCGTAGTTCGCGCTCATCGGGCGGACCGAGGCGAGTAGCTCGGAGAAGCCGAGCAACGCGCCGCCGAGGGCGGTGTCCTTCACGATGACCACCAGCTGGCTGACCAGCGCCGGCAGCATCGCGGTGACCGCCTGTGGGAGGAGCACGTTCGTCATGGTCTGCCCCTTGCGCATGCCGATCGCCTTCGCGGCATCGGTCTGTCCACGGGGCAGCGACAGGATGCCTGCGCGCACCACCTCGGCGAGCACCGAGGCGTTGTAGAGGACGAGCCCCGTGACCACGGCGTACAGCGGGCGGTTGTCGGGGCTGACGTCGGTGAACTCCGCGTAGGCCGCGTTGGCGAAGAGCATCAGGATCAGTACGGGGATGGCTCGGAAGAACTCCACGACGGTTCCGCCCGCTCCGCGCACCCACCAGTGTTCGGAGAGCCGGGCGATACCGAAGAGTGCCCCGAGGGGCAGCGCGATGACCATGGCGAGCACTGCGGCGATGATCGTGTTCTTCAGCCCTGGCCAGATGTACGTGGACCAGGCGCGGGAGTCCGTGAAGAAGGGTCTCCATTTCGCCCATTCCAGCTGGTTCTTGTCCGTGAGGCTCTGGATGACCCACCAGATCACCAGGCTGAGCGCCACCAGGAACACGACGGTGTAGAGGACATTGCGCCGCTTGGCGCGCGGCCCTGGTACGTCGTAGAGGACGGAGGTCATCGCTTCACGGCAACCTTCTTGCTGACCCAGCCCAGGAACAGCCCGGTCGGCATGGTGAGGCAGATGAAACCGGCCGCGAAGACGGCGGAGATGAGGATGAGCTGAGCCTCGTTCTCGATCATCTCCCGCATCAGGGTCGCGGCCTCGGCAACTCCGATCGCGGCGGCCACGGTGGTGTTCTTCGTCAGCGCGATCAGTACGTTCGCCAGTGGGCCCACGACGGAGCGGAATGCCTGCGGAAGAACGATGAGCCTGAGCACCTGGGGGAAGCTCAGGCCGATGGCGCGCGCGGCCTCCGTCTGCCCGATGGGAACGGTGTTGATGCCGGAGCGCAGCGCCTCGCACACGAATGCGGAGGTGTAGGCGATCAGGCCGAGCACGGCGAGCCGGAAGTTGATGGTCTCGAAGTCTTCCGCCCCGAGGCTGACGCCGAGCGTTTGGAACAGTCCGAGCGAGGTGAAGATGATGATCACCGTCAGGGGGATGTTCCGCACGACGTTCACATAGCCGGTGCCGAAGCCGCGCATGAGGGGAACGGGGCTGACCCGCATGGCGGCCAGGATCGTTCCCCAGATCAGGGAGCCGATGGCGGAGTAGACGGTGAGCTGCACCGTCACCCAGAAGGCCCCCAGCAGGTCGTAACCCTCAAGAAAGTCGAACACGATCTCCCACGATTCCGGGTGGGCGAAGTATGAGGCGCGCCGCCCGCGTGCGGGGCGGCGCGCTGGTCAGCCCCGTTCAGGTGACGACGACGCCGATCTTCGGTGCGGGCTCGTTCTTGTAGTCCGCCGGGCCGAAGTTCTTCTCGACGTACTTGTCCCAGGTGCCGTCGGCGACCATCTTCTCCAGGGCCGTGTTGATCTTGGCCTTGAGGTCACTGCCGTTCGGGACGCCGATTCCGTAGTTCTCGTTGCTCAGCTTGAATCCGCCGAGCCTGAACTTTCCTTCGAACTCCTCCTGGGAGGCGTAGCCGGCCAGGATCGAGTCGTCGGTGGTCACCGCGTCGATGACCCCGTTCTCCAGGCCGGTGATGCACTCCGAGTAGCCGCCGTACTCCTGCAACTGCGCCTTGGGTGCGAGCTCCGTCTTGACGTTCTGCGCCGAGGTGGACCCGGTGACGGAACAGAGTTTCTTGTTGTTCAGGTCTTCGGGCTTCTTGATGGAGTCGTCGTCCGCACGGACGAGGATGTCCTGGTGTGCCAGCAGGTAGGGACCCGCGAAGTCGACCTTCTTCTCGCGCTCGTCGTTGATCGAATAGGACGCGGCGATGAAGTCGACGTCGCCCCGCTGGAGCAGCGTCTCGCGGTCGGCACTCTTGGCTTCCTTCCACTCAATGTCGCCGGGTTCGAAGCCGAGCTCCTTGGCGATGTACGTCGCGACATCGACGTCGAAGCCCGTGTAGTCGCCGTCCGGAGTCTTGAGACCGATCCCGGGCTGGTCGAACTTGATGCCGATGGTGATCGTGTCGGCGCGGCTGCCCGCCGCGGTGCCTGCGGCGGTGTCGTTGCCACCGTCGGAACCACAGGCGGCCGCGGTCAGGGACAGCAGGAGTGCGGCCGCAGCCGCGGCGGTGGTCTTGCGAGGATTCATGGTGATCATTCCTAGGGATTGCCTCACCTGTGCGGCGGGCGGGAGCGGTGAGCAGGTGATCCCGCTCAGTGGTGGAGGATCTTCGACAGAAAGTCCTTGGCGCGCTCGCTGCGCGGGTTGCTGAAGAACACTTCGGGCGTCGTTTCCTCCACGATCCGGCCGTCCGCCATGAAGACCACACGGTTGGCGGCCGAACGGGCGAATCCCATCTCATGGGTGACGACGACCATGGTCATGCCCTCGTGGGCGAGCTGCTGCATGACCTCGAGTACTTCGTTGATCATCTCGGGGTCGAGTGCCGAGGTCGGCTCGTCGAAGAGCATCACCTTCGGGTCCATGGCGAGTGCCCGTGCGATCGCCACGCGCTGCTGCTGTCCGCCGGACAGCTGGGCCGGGTACTTGTCCGCCTGGGAGGCCACCCCCACCCGCTCCAGCAGGGAGCGCGCCCGCTCGTCGGCCGAAGCCCTGTCCTTCTTGCGGACCTTGATCTGGCCCAGCGTCACGTTCTGCATCACGGTCTTGTGGGCGAAGAGGTTGAAGGACTGAAACACCATGCCCACGTCGGCGCGCAGGCCGGCCAGCTCGCGGCCCTCGGCGGGCAGCGGCCTGCCGTCGATGACGATCTCGCCCGAGTCGATGGTCTCCAGCCGGTTGATGGCGCGGCACAGCGTTGATTTGCCGCCGCCGGACGGACCGATGACGACCACGACCTCACCGCGGTGAACGGTCAGGTCGATGTCCTGGAGCACATGGAGGGCCCCGAAGTGCTTGTTGACATGGCTGAGCACGACCAGGGCATCACTCATGCCCGGCCTGGCATCCCCGTCGGTCACCGCTGCGGCACTCATCGTGTTCATCGTCCGTCCACCTCGCCGCGGTCGCATGCGGAGAGGGCCGACTGCGGACGGCGGGTCAGGCCCGGGTAGCCCGGCGGACGAGTTGACGGGGGCTCTGGAGCAGCAGCGTGGGCGCGACGGCGGCCACTACGCGGTGGGCACGCCGACACCCGCGACTACGCCAACCGGCTTCCGAGCCGTCCCAGGTCGTGTGCTCGCAGGCCAGGCGTTCCCGTAACTGATCACCGGTCCGCGGCAACTGATCCCCATGTCCCGTGGAACCATCCTGACCCCGACGTCTCACTCACATCAGGAGACGGGAGGGCCCGTGCTAGTCAGGGATCCCCGGCATACCCCACCATGCGTTCCTGTCGTTGACAGAGGCTCTCGGGCACGTCTCCCGCCACGTCGTAAGCACTGGGGAACGCCCTGGACGCCCGAAGAAGAGCCGCTTCCCCCGCAAGCGCAGCCGAAGTTTCGCCGAGTCGACGACGTTGTCGTGAATGATGAGCACCCGCGTCACCTGGTGGGGGTCGTGTTCCGTGATCCGTCCGCCCGCATGCCGGAGGCGAAGTCTCGCGCGACCGTCGGGCTCGCCGGTGACGATCCGTGCCTCGACCAGGCGCCGCCGGTCCCACGCCCAGTACGCGATCTCCACCAGTACGTAGACCGCAGCCGCACAGGCCGCCCACCTGATGTCGGGACCCATCCACATCGCCAGGCCGAAGAGGCCGAGACAGCCCGCGACGACCGCCACGCGCCGTAGCCGCGGAATGGTCCGTGTGCTCTTGTCCGCCGCGTCCCAGAGCAGATCCTCGCTGACAGCCATTCCGCCATCATGGGCCTCGGCCATCATCCTGAGAAGCCCCGACCTGGCGCACAAGTCGCCTCAGCCGAAAGGACGTTGACGTACGGGAGCCGTAACCGCATCGCGACGACCTCGCGGCGGACTGCGGGCTCACCGTGCCATTGGCACCGACCGGCTCACGTCCGCTCAGCACCTGAGGGGACGCTCAGGCGGCCCCTGGGCTGTGACCTCGGGCCAGGCGTCACGGGCAGCCAGGTCGAGGATCAGGCCGGCAATGTTCCATGCGTCGTCCTCGCCACAGTGATGACGCCCTTCCAGCGGCAGTCCGGCAAGCGTCAGGGCGTGGGCCATTCCCGGACGCCTTCGCAATCCATGGGCCTCGGTGAAGACTGCCTTGGCGTTGGCGTGCCGACGTCCGAAAGGGTACGCGGTTCCGGTGGCCTGGCACTGACGCGTGAACTGGTGACGGTCGTAGTCCCCCCAGCTCGCCCACGGACGCACCCCTGCCCGGAAATCGGATGCCAGCAGTCGACAGGCCTCGGCGAAACTCATGCCCGTGGCCACCTCGGCCTGACTCAGCCCGGTCAGTTCGGTGCAGAAGGAGCTGACGGCCGACCGTACGGGCCGCACCAGAATGCGATGCTTCCCGACACGCTCACTCCGGCCGAGGTCAACCACCGCCAGCCCGATCTCGATGATCTCGCTGACCGCACCGGGTGGGGGCGCGCCTTCCCAGCACGTCGCCTCGACATCGATGACATTCAGCAGTCCCCCAGCACTCTCCATGCGAACGAGAGTAGGGAGGTGGACGCCTGCCGGTCACTCTGATTTCCAGCGCGCCGACGGGTCATCCGAGTACCCCTGCGTTCGCCATGGGCACGTTCCGCGTCCTCTTCCGGCGCCGACACCCTGCCCTGTCGACAGCCATGAGGACGGTCACCCGGGCCCACGCGAAGTAGGGGGTGCATGGGCCGATGAGTTTCCGGGGCGAGGCCGGTCTGTACGGGTATGGAGACTTACACACTCGAGACAGCCGGCGCGGACCTCGTCTACGACGTTCGTGGGCCGCTGCCGACCGATGACGGGCGTCCGCCGCTGTTCATGATCGGGCAGCCCATGGACGCTGCTGGTTTCGCTGCGCTCGCGGCACGCTTCCCGGAGCGGACCGTTGTCACATATGACCCGCGCGGTCTCGGTCGCAGTATCCGTAAGGACGGACGGGTCGACCACACGCCGGAGGTTCAGGCCGATGACCTGCATGCCGTCATGGAGGCGCTCGGGGCCGGGCCGGTTGACATGTTCGCCAGCAGTGGCGGCGCGGTCACCGCGCTCGCTGTCGTGGCGAAGTACCCCGATGATGTGACCACCCTGGTCGCCCACGAGCCGCCGCTCCTCACTCTCACCCCCGACGGCCCGGCGGCCGTGCGGGCGCGGGCTCACGTCCGGGAGGTGTACGAGAAGCGTGGGTGGGGGGCCGGGATGGCTGCGTTCATCGCGATGACCTCCTGGGAAGGCGAGTTCACCGACGCGTACTTCGCGCAGCCCGATGCCGATCCCGCCGCGTTCGGGATGCCCACCGAAGATGACGGCTCGCGCGCTGATCCGCTGCTGTCCGACCGGTCATGGGCGATCAGCAGCCATCGTCCGGACGTCGACGCGATCACCAGGGCTGCGACCCGCGTGGTGGTCGCCCTGGGTGAGGAGTCCAAGGGCGTGCTGACCGGGCGTACCAGCGTCGCGACCGCCGAACTGCTCAATCTGCGGGTGACCGTGTTCCCGAGCCATCACGGCGGATTCCTCGACGGGGAATTCGGCTATCCAGGGAAGCCCGACGAGTTCGGGCATCGGCTGCGTGAGGTGCTCGACGGCGCCTCGTAGGACCACCGCTGGACGAGTGGTTCCGGATACCGCGTGCGCAACCCGAGCCGCATCGGAACCACTCGTCCCCCACTTCCTCTCACCGGCCCGAGGGTGCGGCTGTTGAGGAGGGGCGGCCACCGGTCGCGCCCGAGCCGAACACCGGCCGCTGCTGCCCCCTTCGTCGGCCGGCTGGGGCCTCGATCCGCCTTGTCGAACGTGTGGGGCAGGATGGCGCCATGGCACAGCAGATCTTGCCCCCGTCGGAGTCCTGGCGCGCCGTCGACGCTTGGCTGGCGACGCACGCGGCCTCCGATTCGGCGCTCCTCAGTCCACCGGCGACACCCCACGAGATTCGACATGCGGAACGGGTTCTCGGCACCCCGCTGCCCGGAGATCTCGCTGAGTCTCTGCGGTGCCACAACGGTATGAGCACGTGGACGACCGTCCTGCCGGAGCAGTCCCCGCTCCCGGTGAGCGGCATCGTGGACCGCTGGAAGACCTGCATGGGCATCGCGGCGGAGAACGACGGCCTGACCCCTCGCGCCTGGGAGGACGAGCCTTGGTGGCACCCCCTCTGGGTTCCTTGGGCTGAGGGGGCCGATGGCGGCGCGCAGGTGATCGACCTGCGTCCTGGACCGGACGCGGGGCGCCTCGGCTGGGCAGGACACGGCGGTGGCGGCGACTTCACCGACTCCTGGCCTGATCTGGCGAGCCTTCTCCACGCCGTCGCGCGAGCATTGCATGAGGGCGGAGACGTGCACGGGCTGTATCCCTATCTCACCGCCCAAGGTGGGTTGTGGTGGGACGAAGAGGGTTGCTCCGAGCTGAACGGTCACCCGCTCAGGGCAGCCCCTGTCGGGCTGAACTGACTGTCAGCCACTGTTCGCCCTGTCCACGCACGGAAGTTGGGCCAGAACCGAATCTTGGCCGGTCTCCAGCCCGTCAGGTACTCACGTACTCAGGTACGCCTACTCATGTGCGGTCGCACGTCACCACCAAGGATGTCCGCATAACGCGTTCCTTCCGTGGAGATACGGTGATGCCCCCTCCCAGGAGGTGCGTTACGGCGCTCTCCCATCGGGGGACTCTCCCCTGCTCTACCGAAAGAGACATTTCATGAGTCGCGATGTGCAGATACGAGCTGCCGATGCCGAGGACCTGGTCTGGATCCACGAGTTGAGGCACCGTGTGTACGCCCAGGAGCTCGGTCAGCACGCACCGCGCCCGGAGGGACGCCTGCACGATGCACTGGACGGCGACAACGTCTACCTCGTCGCGGCCCGGGGGCCGGTCCGCATGGGCTTCGTCAGCCTGACCCCGCCGTGGCTGGGCCGCTACGGCCTCGACAAGTACCTGACCCGCGACGAGCTGCCGCTGCTGTCCGAGGGTGGAGCCTTCGAGGTACGCATCCTCACCGTGGAGCCTCGCTGGCGCAGCACCGCGGTGGCACCGCTGCTGATGTACGCGGCCCTGCGCTGGATCTCCTCCCGGGGAGGCCGCACGGTGGTGGCGATGGGCCGCACCGAACTGCTCGACATGTACCTGGCGGTCGGTCTGGAGCCCCTCGGACACACCGTCCGCAGCGGCGCGGTGACCTTCGAGGTGCTGACGGGCGAGGTCGCCGGGCTGACGCAGGTCGCCACCGTCCGCTACCGAACCGCCCTGGAGCGGTTCCGCTCGGTCGTGGACTGGCAGTTGGACATGGAATGGGCGCCTGGGCCCGACGGATGTGAACATGGCGGAGCGTCCTTCACCGCCATCGGAAAGGACTTCCGCACCTTGCACCGGCGCCACGAGGTCGTTGCTGCCGACGTGCTGGACGCCTGGTTCCCGCCCTCGCCCGGGGTACGCGCGGCGCTCGCGGAAGACCCGGCCTGGTCCGCCCGTACCTCGCCTCCCACCGGCGCCGAGGGCCTGCTGTCGGAACTCGCCGAGGCCCGGGCGCTGCCGGTGGAGACGCTCGTGGCCGGAGCCGGCTCGTCGGACCTGATCTTCCGGGCGTTCGGCCGCTGGCTGACCCCGGACAGCAGGGTGCTGCTGCTGGATCCCGGGTACGGCGAATACGCCCACGTCACCGAGCGCGTGATCGGGTGCCGGGTGGACCGCTTCCGGTTGCACCGGAAGGACGGGTGGCGGATCGACGTCTCCCGGCTCGCTTCCGTCGTCGGGGAGGGTCGCTACGACCTGGTGGTCGTCGTCAACCCGAACAACCCGACCGGACGCCACGCACCCGCGGCCGAACTGCGCAGCCTGATCGAGGCCGCCCCTGCCGGGACCCGCTGGTGGATCGACGAGGCGTATCTCGGCTACGTGGACCTGGCCGAGTCGCTCGCCCCGCTGGCCGCGGTGGATCCGCGGGTCGTGGTCTGCACCTCGCTGTCCAAGATGTACGCGCTGTCCGGCGCGCGGGCGGCCTACCTGGTGGCCGAGCCCGCCACGGCTGCACTGTTGCGCAGGTGGACGCCGCCCTGGGCGGTCGGCCTTCCCGCGCAACTCGCCGCGGTGGCCACCCTGCGGGACCCCGCGTACTACCGCGCCTGCTGGCTCCGCACCCACGCCCTGCGCCGTCAGCTGGCCGCCGACCTCGCGCAGGTGGACGACACCGTCGTGATCGAGGAGGGCGTCGCGAACTTCCTCAACATCACCCTGCCGTACGACGGACCCAGCGCTGCCCGCCTGGTGCAGGAGTGCCGTCGGCACGACGTCTACCTGCGCGACCTGTCTCCTCTGTCGCCGCAGTACGAAGGGCGCACGGTACGCGTCGCGGTCAGGGACACGGCGGAGAACGCGCGCATCGTCGCGGCGTACGAAGCCGCGCTGGAGACGCTGCTGCCCAGCTCTCTGTCACGGCGGACACCCGAACTCCCGGCCGCCGCCGTCGCCGGGTACGCCCGGTGACCGACGTCGCCTCCCTCGCGCCCTTCCTCGGCGGGGCCCTGGCGGTCGGCGGGGTCGCCGCGGCGCTCTCCCGCCGCCGTGAACTGCTGATCCGGTGGTGTTGCTGGGCGGTCGGAGTGCCCCTGGTGGCCGGTGCGTTCTGGTGGGGCACGCCGGGAGTGACGCTTCTCGCCCTTGTGGTCGCAGTGGTGGCGGCACTGGAGTTCGGCGGGCTGATGCGTCTGTCCCTGCCGGACAGGGTCGTACTGGCCGTCGCCGTCTCCGGCGTGGTGCTGACTTCCTGGCTGGCGCCCGGGCAGGAGGTGCGGGCGGTGGCGGTCGGGGCCCTGGCCATCGCCGCGGTCCCGCTGCTGGCCGGTGACTCCGCCCACGGTCTGCGGCGGCTCGGGGCCGGTTTGCTCGGGCTGGTCTGGCTGAGCGTGCTCGCTGCCCTGGCACCGCTCGGCGCGACCGCGCTCGTCCTGTTCATCGCCGTCTCGGTGGGCGATATCGTCGCGTACTTCACGGGCCAACGGGTGGGCGGGCCGAAACTGTCACCGCTCTCCCCGGCCAAGCGGTGGAGCGGAACCCTCGCCGGCGCCGCGGCCGCCCTCGGCGTACTCGCCGCGCTGTCCGAGCTGAGCGGGCCCACAGCGGTCGCGGTGGCGGTCGGCGCCCCGGCGGGAGACCTGCTCGAATCCATGGTCAAACGAGGAGCGCGGGCGAAGGACTCCGCCCACTGGCTGGCCGGCTCCGGTGGCCTGCTCGACCGGATCGACTCACTCCTCCTGGCCCTGGCCGTCCTGCTCCTCCTGCGCTGAAGAGACGCCCACAGGGCTCCGGAGCTCCCGTGCTCCGGAGCCCCGGCGGAAGTACCGACCTCCTCGCCGCGCACACACCTGCAGGCCTACGTGGTCGGCCGACCCGCTCGGCCGGCTTCTGTTCGCAACGTGCGAGCCCGCTCGGCCGGGTCGTAGTCCGGGCCGACGCCCTCGATCAGCACCAAGTCGCCCTCCACGTGGTCGGCACGCAGTCTCAGGATGGCCCGGTAAGCGGGAGAGTCGTACCAGGCACGGGCTTCGGCCAGGCCGGGGAACTCGATCAGCACCATGCTGCCGGGCCACGTGCCCTCTACGACTTCGGCCGGGGGACCGTGGATGACGAAGCGGCCGGCGAAGGGGTCGAGGGTTGCCTGGATGCGCTCCAGGTACTCGATGACGTCGGAGTGATTCCGGCGGCTGCGGAGATGAGCGAAGCCGTAAGCGGGCACGACGTGGCTCCTTTCGTTCCGAGATGGGGGCGATGAACAGGAAGGTATCCGAGGGTGGTTGGGCGGGGCGATTACCTCGCGGGTAATGGCCGGGAGCCGATCGAGGAGCGCACCGAGGCCTTCCGGAGCGCTGCCGTACGACTGCTCCACGGCAAGGGCGTGGCCTCGGCGGTCGACACCGGGCAGGCCGAGGACAGGATCACCCTCGACAGCGACTGCTGACACCGACGAACAGGTACGGGACCGCGCCCGCGCGCCCTTCTCACTGTCCGAAAACCCGCCCTCGGATTACCGGTAGTTCCCTCGGGATTCCGCTTGTCCGACGCAGCACCTTCCGCACTGCGGGGACCCGTGTCACTTTCGATGCCGTGGGAGCGCTCCCGCATTTCTCCCCTCCCCTCAGAGAGGCCAACACCCATGTCCCGAACCGCCAGTCCGAGCCGGAGAGCGGGTCTACTCCGGCTCTGGGCAGCCGTGATCGCGCTGCTGGCGTCGACGCTCGGCGCCGTGGCGACCTCGGCGTCGCCGGCCGTGGCCGCCCCAGTCCTGTGCGACCAGTACGCGTCGACCGCCATCCAGGACGGCAAGTACGTCGTCCAGAACAACCGCTGGGGCGCCTCGACACGCCAGTGCATCGACGTACGGGCCGACGGGTTCGCCATCACCGCGTCGGACCACAACAACCCGACGAACAACGTGCCGGCCGGGTACCCGTCGATCTACGCGGGCTGCCACTACGGAAACTGCACCTCCGGCAGCGGACTCCCCCTCCGTGTGCAGGACTTCGGGAACGTGCGCAGTTCGGTGGCGATGGCTCGCCCCGACTCGGGTGAATGGAACGCCAGCTACGACCTGTGGTTCGACCCGACCCCGCGCAGCGACGGCCAGAACACCGGCGCCGAGCTGATGATCTGGCTCGATCACCGGGGCCGTCCGCAACCCATCGGTTCCAAGGTGGCCACGACGACCATCGAGGGCGCCGCCTGGGACGTGTGGGTCGGCAACATCGGCTGGAACGTGATCAGTTACGTCCGGACTTCCGGTACCGGAAGTCTGGACTTCGCGGTCCGGTCCTTCACCGACGACGCCGTCTCCCGCGGTCAGATCCAGCGATCCTGGTACCTGACCAGCGTGCAGGCCGGGTTCGAACCGTGGATCGGCGGCGCTGGCCTGGCCGTCGACGACTTCTCCTTCACCACCAACGGCACCGGCGGCGGCGGGGCGAAGAGCATCGTCGGCCGGCAGAGCGGCCGCTGCCTCGACGTGACGGACGGCAACACCACGAACGGCACCCCGGTCATCATCTACGACTGCTGGGGCGGACCACCGCAGCAGTGGACCATCGGCTCCGACGGTACGATCCGTGCGTTCGGCAAGTGCCTGGAGGTCGGCGGCGGTGTGAACGCCAAGGGCAACGGCTCCAAGGTCAACCTCTGGGACTGCTGGGGCGGCGCCAATCAGAAGTGGACGGTCAACTCCGACGGCACCATCCGCAACCCCAATTCCGGCCGCTGTCTGGAAGCTGCGGGCCAGGGAACCGCAAACGACACCCGCGTCCAGATCTGGGACTGCTGGGGCGGCGAGAACATGAAGTGGAACATCCGGTGAGCCGTCCGGCACACGGGGCTGGCCGTGTCGCCGCGGTCCGCCCCGCCCTGGCGGCGCTCCTGGCCGGCGGGATGCTCGCCACGGCCCTGGCCGGGACCGGGCAGGCCGAGGAGGAGGGTGCTCGGGCGGCCGCCGCTGTTGTCGCCCCGGAAGTCATCACCGTGGACACCGGTCGTCAGTCCGGCCCGCTGACGAAGGCCGGTCTCGGCACGCTGTTCGGCGTGACGACCACCCCCGCCACCCCCGCCGCGCTCGCCGCCGGTTCGCAACTGCTCCTCTCCCAGCACCAGAGCATGGACGGAGACGTCTCCTACCCGAGCTCCACCGAGTCCGTGGCGGCGAAACTGCGGGGTACCGGAGTGAAGATGGTCGGCCGGTACAACGACCTGATGGGCGGCTGGCCCTACGTCTGGAAGGGGTACGACGACTGGATGCGCAAGGTCGACAGCGCGACCAGGTCCATCCAGAAGTACAAGGACGTCCTGGACTCCGTCGCCCCGCTCAACGAGCCGGACAACAAGCTCGGACCGCACGCGGACAGCCCGTTCATGACGGATACGCGCGTGCAGGGTGCCACGTACGACGCGAAGGTCAACTGGCTCTGGACGGAGACCGTCCGGCGGATCCGCGCCATCGACCGCGATGTGCGGATCATGGGCCCCAACTACGAGCACTACAACCCCTGGGAGGCCCCGGACCGGCAGCCCCGGATGCGTAACTTCCTTGTCAACGCCAAGAACACCGGGACCCTGCCCGACGTCATCGGCTGGCACAGCCTCGGACCGAGCCCCGGTGACGTGCCCGAGACGCTGACCCGCTACTACCGGCCGCTGGAGGAGGAGCTCGGCATCACCCCGCGTCCGGTGATGATCGAGGAGTACGGGCCGGGCGACGGAGAGTTCGAAGGCGTGCCGGGAACCATGATCAAGCACTGGGCGGAGTTCGCCCGGTACGGGGTCGACTCGGCCGCGATGGGGATCTACACCAACCCCGGGCTGCTGGGGAACACACTGCGCCGCAGTTCCGAGGGACTGAAGCCGAACGGCGGCTGGCACTTCATGCACTGGTTCAAGGAGATGCGCGGCAACCAGCTCTTCGTCAGCCGCTGGGACACCCGGCACTACCAGGGCTCGGACGGGGTGGCCTCCTGGGATCCCGCAGCGCGTTCGGTCACCGTGCTGGCGGGCGGGGACGACGGCGACATCGACGTCCGGCTGCTGGGGCTGTCGGCCCGGGGGCTCGGCCCGCAGGTCCGGGTCCGGATCGAGTACGTGCGCTGGTCCACCGACCCACTGGCCACCGACCGCCGGGCTGACCGGGCGGGCGACCCGCAGACCGGGGCGTACAACGTGTACGACAAGGTCCTCGCCCTCGACCAGGGCGGAAACCTGACCGTACCGATCCGGAAGATGGAACGGCTCAACGGCTACCGCATCACCGTCCAGCCGGCCGCCCCGGCCGCCGCATATCCGGGCAAGTACGAGGCGGAGGACGGCCGGCAGGTCGGTACCGTCCCGCACACGGGCAGCGACACCGCACTCGCCTCCGGGCGCGGCTACATCGGTGGGATCGACCGGGCAGACAGCTCGGTCTCCTTCACCGTGCGGGCGGAACGGGCCGGCGTCCACCTGATGACCGTGCGCTACGCCAACGGCACCACCGCCGGGGCCACCCACGGTGTCCGGGTGGGTAACGAGGCACAGGGTTCGGTCGCCTACCCGCCCACCGGCGGCTGGGCGGACACGACGATGGGCACGGCGGTGAAACGCGTGGTGCTGGCGGCCGGGGAGAACACCGTCACCCTGTCCAAGGGATCCGGCTACGCAGAGCTGGACTACATCGACGTACGCCCGGACACCCACCGTTACGAGGCGGAGCTGGCGTCGGTGAGCGACGCGGAGATCCGGCACTACAGGTGGAACGAGTTCCCCGATTTCGTCGGCGGCATCGACAGGGCGACGAGCTCGGTGGAGTTCGCCGTGGACGCCCCGCGCGCCGGGACCTACCTGATCGACGTCGGGTACGCCAACGGGCTCGCAGAACCGGCCGATCACAGGGTGGGGGTGAATGGCACGGCGGCCGGGACCATCGCGTACCCGTCCACCGGCGCCTGGCTGAGCGGGCCACGCCAGGACGCGGTGGCGGGCACGGCGACCGTCCACGTCACTCTGCGCGAGGGCGTCAACCGCATCCGTCTGACGAAAGGACTGGGGCATGCCGAAGTGGACTGGCTGAGCCTGCGACCGACTGCTTGACACTGTCGCCGGGAGCGAGCCCGGGCAATGAGTGCCCCGGCTCGCTCTCGACGACGACTCTGGTCCACGACGGCAGCCCCCAGCGTGTGTCCCTCGCTCACGGCACCGAACGCCATCGATGAGGCCGTCCGCGCCGGCGGGCGCCAGTGAGGCCGGTTCCCCCGGCCTCCCCTCCGCTCCCGTTCAGGAGGGTCGCGTCGTGTTCTTCCGCGGAGGCGCCGTGCTGCCCCGTACGACCAGCTGGGTCGCCAGCTCCAGCCGGAACTGGTCCACCGGCTCGCCGTCGATGATCCGCAGCAGTGCGTTCGCCGCCACGGAGGCCATGTCCAGCAGGGGCTGTCGGACGGTGGTGAGAGCCGGGTGGGTCCAGCGCGCGACCGGCAGGTCGTCGAAGCCGACGATGCTCATGTCTCCCGGGATGGCGTAGCCACGGTCGCGCAGCACCTCGAAGGCTCCGAGCGCCTGGAGGTCGCTGGCGGCGAAGAGCGCGGTGGGCGGATCTTCTCCCGACGCGTCGAGCGAATCGAGCAGCCGGGCCAGCTCGGTTCTGCCCGAGGCGTCGTTGAACTCGCCGTGCGGCGCCCAGGCTTCGGGTACCGGCAGTTCCGCCGCTTCCATGGTGGCGCGGAAGCCGTCGGCGCGGGCTCTGCTGCAGAGCACCTGGCGCGGTCCTGCTAGGTGTGCGATGCGGGTGTGCCCGAGTTCGATGAGGTGCTCGGTGGCACTCACGGCTCCGGCCCAGTTCGTGGCGCCCACCGTGGGAACCAGGGCTTCGACACTGCCGACCGGGTCGAGGAGGACGAAGGGGACGTCCAGCGCGGTGAGTCTCCGTCGTTGCTGCGGGGTCAGCTCGGAGACGACGAGAATGGCTCCGTTGCTGCGGCGGGCCGCGAGCTGGTCGATCCATTCGCGGGTGTCGGAACTGCGTCCGTGCACAGCGGAGAGGACCATGCTGGCGCCGGCGGCGTGGAGCACCTCGTCGACGCCGCGGATGATCTCCACGGACCACAGGCTGTCGAGTTCGTTGAGGACGAGGTCGATGACCGCTCCCCGCCGACGAGCGGGGCGTCGCTGGTACCCGAGGTGGTCCATGACCGCCTCGACGCGTTCCTTCGTGTCCGTGGAGACGTCCGAGCGTCCGTTGAGGACCTTGGAGACGGTCGAGACGGAGACGCCGGCCTCGGACGCGATCGTGGTGAGGGTGACCCTTCCCGGGCTCTCCGGGCTCTGCCCTGTCATCCGGTCCGTCCGTTTCGCTGGGTTTCCGTGCTCCGCCGCTGCTTGAGGGGGGACGGCCGAGTCTGCCACGCTTCTTCCACCGCGCTCACACGCTCCCGATCGTGCGCCGCCCGGTTTCCCGGTATTCCGCCCAGGCGAAGTCGGCGGTCATTCCGGCCCCGGTGAGGTCCTGGGCGCACAGACCCGCGAATGCTCCCGTGAAGCCCCAGGATGTGAAGTGCCCTGTGGTGGCGTCACCTTGCGTCGCGCTCTCGTCCGACAGCCGGGTGACGTCAAGGGTGGGGCCCAGCCGTTGCCAGGTGCCCTGGTCCGAGGTCCGCCACGCGAAATCGCCCTTCTCCGCGTGGACGGTCAGGCGGAGTTCCACCGCGTGGCCGTCGGGGACCGGTACGGGCATGCCGGGTTCGAGGTATCGGCCGTGCTCGCACACCCCGACCCGCAGCACCCGTCCTCGCTGTTCGTCCCAGGTCAGATGCGCGTAGTGCCACAGGGTCGAGTTGTAGTAGTGGACGAGGCCCGCCATCTGCTGCGGCGTGCGCGGATCGGCCTCCAGCCGGGTGGTGAAGTCGAAGTCCGTGGCCTGCTGGCGGCGTGCGACGAGACTCTGCTCGTGTGTCGAGCCCAGTGACTGTCCGCCACGCAGCCGCAGGTGGCCCGGCCTTTCGGCGAGACTCAGCCAGGACGGGCGGGGGTGCCGGCGGAGGGTTGACCAGACCGTGCCGAGGCGCGGCTGGTCGAAGGTGTCGCGTGCGGGAGGCACCGGTACGGGCACCGGGGCCAGCGCAGGGCCGGGCACGGTGGTCCTCGGCGACGCGTCACCGTCCGGGCCGGGCGGCCCGCCGAGCCGGGGCCAGCCGTCCTCGGTCCACTCGATGCGCTGGAGGGCGGTCTCGCGGCCGAGCACGCAGCTGCCGAGCGGGCTCAGGGGCCGGGCCACGAGGTGCGCCAGGTACCACTCCCCGTGGGGGGTGGCGACGAGGCTGCCGTGCCCTGCCTTCTGGAGCGGCAGCTGCTCGTGTCCGGCCGAGGTGAGGAGCGGACCGGAGGGGTCTGCCTCGTACGGGCCGGTCGGGCTGGTGGCTCGGGCGACGGTGACGGCGTGCGCCCAGGATGTGCCGCCTTCGGCAGTCGTCAGGTAGTACCGGCCGTCGCGGCGGTAGAGGTGCGGGCCTTCGGTGTGGGCGAGCGGCGTGCCGGTGAAGATCCGGTGCAGCGGTCCGGTCACCTGCCGTCGTTCCCGGTCCCATTCCTGCAGCAGGATCCCCGCGAACGAGTGTTGCTCCGGCCGGTGGTCCCACTCCATCCACAGCGCCCAGCTGCGTCCGTCGCCTTCCGGGCCGTCGTCGTGGAAGAGGGACGGGTCGAAACCGTGCGACGGGAAGGGTGCGGGGTCCGACCAGGGGCCGTCGAGCGAGGGGGCGGTGATGACGTGGTTGCGCAGGTCCTTGAAGGCCCCGGAAAGGTTGGTGACGTCGCTGTAGACGAGGTGGAAGAGGCCATCCGTGAAGGAGAGGCAGGGCGCCCACACTCCGCCGGAGTCCGGTCGCCCGGTCAGGTCGATGAGCCGCTCCTCCCGGAGCAGTCCGCCCAGCGGACGCCAGTGCACGAGGTCCCGGGAGTGGTGGACGGCAACTCCGGGGAGCCACTCGAAGGTGGAGGTGGCGATGTAGTAGTCGTCGCCGACCCTCAGGATCGATGGGTCGGGGTGGAATCCGGGAAGCACGGGATTCACGATCGTTCCGGCGGTCCGGGGACGGTTGGGTGACCGGTCCTGGTCGTGGACGGTCTGCGCGGCGGTCATGGGTCTCCTGGGAGCGGTGGGGCGGAACGGACCGGGGTTCATCCCTTGACGGCGCCGGCCATCACACCGGAGACGATCCGGCGGGCGAGGACGGTGAAGACGACCAGGACGGGCAGCACGGACACGACGACACCGGCGAGCATGAGGGTGTAGTCCGTGTAGTAGCCGGCGGCGAGCTGGTTGAGTGCGATCTGCACGGTGCCGTTCTCGGGGGGCAGGGCGATCAGCGGCCAGAAGTAGTCGTTCCAGGCGAACATGAAGGTGAACATGCCGAGCACGGTGGCCGTGGTGCGTACGCCGGGGACGACCACGTGCCAGTAGGTGCGCAGCAGCCCCGCGCCGTCCATGCGGGCGGCTTCGATCAGCTCGTCGGGGATGTTCTCCTCCACGGCCTGCCGCATCCAGAACACCCCTATCGCGGAGACGAGCGCGGGCACGATGAGCGCGGAGAGTTTGCCGTACAGCCCCATGTCGGTGACGAGCATGTAGAGCGGGATGATGCCGAGCTGGGTGGGCACCATGACGGTGACCACGACGCAGACGAGCAGCGCGTTGCGGCCGCGGAAGCGGAGCTTGGCGAAGGCGAAGCCGGCGAGGGACGAGAGCAGCACGTTGCTGACCGCGGTCGTGCCCGCCACGATGAAGGAGTTCCCCAGCGCCTGCCAGAATGCGGAGAGTTCGAAGACGCGCTGGATGTTCTCGATGAGGTGCCCGCCGGGTACGAGCGGTGGTGTCGTGCCGGCGAGTACGGAGTTGTCGTCGTGCGAGGCGACGACGAAGCTCCAGTAGAGCGGGAACACTGAGGCGGCGGTGATCGCCGCCAGGATGGCGTAGGCGAGAGGTCCGGCCTTGTCCAGGCGGCCCGGACCACGTCGGGGGACGGAGCGCGGCCTGCGGGTCGCGGCATGCGTCGGGGCTGTGGCCCGGGGTGGGGCGGTGACGGCCATGAGGTTCTCCTGGTACCGGGTCACGTGCGGTCGGAGCGGCGGGCGAGCAGAAAGTTCACCGCGGCGATGATCGCGATGAGGAGGAAGAGGACCCATGACACGGCGGAGGCGTAACCGGCGTCGTTGTTGATGAAGCCGTACTTGTAGAGCATCAGCGTCAGGGTCTGGAACTGGTGCTCGGCGCCGCCCTCGGCATTGCCCTGCTGGTCGAACAGGAAGGGTTCGGCGAAGAGCTGGAGTCCGCCGATGGTCGAGATGACCACGGTGAAGACGATGGTCGGCCGGATCGCCGGCAGGGTGACCTTGCGGAACGTGAGAAGGCGGGTGGCTCCGTCGATCTGGGCCGACTCGTACAGTTCGCGGGGCACGGCCTGCATGGCGGCCAGGAAGATCAGCGCGTTGTACCCGGTCCAGCGCCACATGACCATGAAGCTGATGGCGACGTGGGAGCTCCAGGTGTCCGCCGTCCAGTCGACGGGATCGCTGATGAGCCCCGCGCTCTGGAGCGCCCAGTTCACGATGCCGAAGTCGCGTCCGAAGAGCTGGGAGAAGACGAGCGCGACGGCGACCACGGACACGTACTGCGGAACCAGCACGAGTGCCCGCCACACACTCGTCGCCCGTAGGTGGCGGTCCAGGAGCCAGGCCACTCCGAGGGCGGCGACGAGCTGGGGCGCCGTGGACAGCACGAAGATGCTGAGCGTGTTGAACAACGCGGTGTAGAAGTCGGAGTCGCCCAGCAGCCGGGTGAAGTTGTCGGCTCCGACCCATGGCCCGGCTCCCGAGAGGCGGTCCCAGTCGTGCAGGGAGACCCAGAACGTCTGGAGCAGCGGGTAGAGACCGAAGATGCCGAAGACGACGAAGAAGGGAGCGATGAACAGGTAGGGCAGAAGGTGCCGTTCGGGGAGGAGCCGGCGGGGACGGCGTCCGCCGGGTGAGCCTGGGGTGGTGGCGGCTTGGAGCGCCATGCTGGTTCTCCGTAGGGATGAGGAGGGCCGGGGCGTCTGCGACGGGGGCGGCGACGCTCGGCGCCGCCGCCCGGTGGTGTCAGCGGAGGTTCTTGGACGCCTCTTCGAGCGCCTTGTCCCAGGCCGCGTCCGGGCTCGCCTTGCCCTGCTCGACCAGCTGCATCGCGTTGCCGAACGGGATGCGGACCTGCTGGTCCTTGGTTCCCCGGTAGTTGGGCTTGAGGTTCTTGGCCGAGGAGGCGAACAGTTCGCCGGTCGGAGCGTCGTTGAAGTACTCCTGCTTCGCACTCGTGACCTGCGGGTCGTCGAGGACCGGGAGGAGGGAGGGCAGTGCGCCGACGGGGCCGGTGAAGATCTTCTTCTGGGATTCCGCAGAGGTCAGGAAGTCCGCGAGCTCGGCGGCCTCCTTCACGTGCTTGCTCTGCTTGGGCACGGTGAGGAAGGAGCCGCCCCAGTTGCCGCCGCCGCCCGGGACGCTTGCGATGTCCCACTTGCCGGCGTTGGCGTCCCCCGCCGCGTTCTTGATCTGTCCCGTCATCCACGCCGGGCACGTCATGGTCGCCATCCGGCCCAGCTTGATGCCGGCGTTCCACTGCTGGCTGAAGGGCTGCAGGTTGGCGGACTGCTTGTCAGCGGTCGCCTTCGCCGCCGCCGCGAAGAACTCGCGGACCTTCGGGTTGGTGTCCCCGATGTACTTGTCGTCTGCGTCGAAGAAGCCGAACTCGGTCTGGTTCATCATCGCGGTGAAGATGTTGCCCGAGCTGTCGAACCAGGCCTTGTCCTTCACCTTCGCCTGGAACTTCTCGCCCGTGGTGAAGTAGTCGTCCCACGTGGGCCACAGCTTCCCGACCTCCGTGCGGTCGGTGGGCAGACCGGCCTGCGCGAACAGGTCCTTGCGGTAGCAGATGGCGAGGCTGCCGACGTCGGTGCCGTACCCCATCACGAAGTCCGGGGTGCCGAGTGTGCCCTGCTCCCACTTCCATCCCAGGTACTCGTCCTTGCGGTCCGTCGCCCCGTGGTCCGCGAGGTTGGTGAACTTGTCCTTCACCGAACGGAACTTGGGGAGGTAGCCCTCCTCGATCGCGACGACGTCGGCAGCTCCGCTCCCGGAGGCGATCTGGGTGGAGAGCTGGTTGTGGTGCTGATCGAACTGGGAGATGCGCTCCTTGACGACGATGTCGGGGTGGGTGCGCTTGTACTCCTCGATGAGGGGCTTGTAGCCGAAGTCGCTGAACGTGGCAACGGTCAGGGTGATCTTGCCGTCGGCCTCGCCGGAGTCCGCGCCGCAGGCGGGGAGAGCGATGAGCGCGGTGGCGGCGGCGAGCGCGACGACAGTTCTGCGGGCACGCGTACGGCCCATGGTGGTCCTCCGGGAGAGGGGTGCGGGATGAGTGGCACCAAGTTCGCTGCCCTCGAAACCAATGTCAATAGTTTCGCGAAACTTGCAGAGCAATTACCGGAGAACCAACCGGGAAGAGTTCCGATCATCCAACACTTCGGGCCAACAGGCTCTCCACCTGCGGAGATTCGGGCGAGACCTCGGCCGGCCGGTCAAGGTTTCGTAGCCCCGACTTCGTGACCTGCCGATATCTACGAAACTTTCGCGACCTGTTGACCGGAGGGGGCGCGACCCTCACGATGCGATCGCCGGCTGACGCATCGTCGGCGGGCGAAACCCCACCCGGCGAACCGGAGACACCCATGAAACATGTCGGACCACGCAGACACATGAGAAGAGCGGTCGGTGCGGGAGCCGCCGCCTGTGCCGCGCTCATCGCCCTGACGGGACTGTCCGCGACAGCCGAGGCGGGAACGACGACCGGGGCCGGCACGGCTGCGGTCGGCGGTCGTGGCGTCCCTGCCGACGGCAAGGTCATGCTGGTGATGGGTCAGGACAGCGACACGCTTTCGGACTACCGCACCGACGTGCTGAACAAGACCTCACTCGGCGCCCCCGCGCCCGGTGGCGTCACGCTCTACACCAACCTCGTACTCGGCGGATCGCCCGAACCCCTCGCCGGCATGAACAGCCCGGCGAACTGGGGCGCGGGCACCGTTGACTTCGCCAGGACCATGGAGCAGTACCCAGGGTCGGCCGTCGCCGTGGGGCTGTACCTCTCCGATGCCACCTCGGGCTGCAACAACCAGCCGCTGCGCGCCGTCATCGGCCGCAACGACGCCGACGTGACGGCCGGCAGCCCGAACCTGATCACGCGGTACCGGGCCAAGGTCGACGAGATGGTCCAGCGGTTCAAGAGCTACGACCGCGACATCCTGCTCCGCATCGGGTACGAGTTCGACGGCCCGTGGAACTGCTACAGCTCCGAGTACTACAAGGAGGCGTTCCGCTACATCAAGGGCCGCATCGACGCCCTCGGAGCCACCCGGGTCGCCACCGTCTGGCAGAGCGCGGCGTGGCCGGTGAACACCCACACCGACCACCCCGAGTGGAACTACATCGTGACCGACCCCGACCACCTGAACGACTGGTACCCGGGCGACGCCTACGTCGACTGGGTCGGCCTGTCCTCGTTCTACAACTCCCGCTCCGTGCAGACGCAGTGGGGCTGCGGGTCCCACGACACCGACCCCGTCGGACTGCAGAACCGGGTGCTCGACTTCGCCCGCGGCCACAACAAGCCCGCGATGGTCTCCGAAGCAGCGCCGCAGGGTGCCCGGACCGGCGCCAGGACCAGCAGCTGCATCTTCCGCAACAGCCCGGCGGCAAGCAGCGGCCAGGCCATCTGGGACGGCTGGCACGCCGGCTACTTCGACTGGGTGAACCGCAACAAGGACGTCATCCGGGCCGCCGCGTACATCAACACCAACTGGGACGCGCAGACGCAGTGGCAGTGCGCGGCCGGGGCACAGGCGGGCGGGCCGGGGTGCGCCAACGGCAACTGGGGCGACTCCCGGGTCCAGGCGGATCCCACGGTCCTGGCCAACTTCCTGACCGAGATCAAGAAGTCGATGTGGACGAACGGCACCTCGGGCCCCGGCCCGACTCCCACGCCGACCCCCACCCCCACACCGACGCCCACTCCCACGCCGACCGCTCCGGGTGACGGCTCGTACAGCCAGGGTGTCACCGGCGGCACGGTCTGGTTCGCTCCGAAGGGCTTCCAAGCCACCTTCGTCACCGTGCAGTACCGCATCGGCGGCGGGTCCCCGCAGAACTACTTCCTGACGTACGACAGCGGCGACAAGCGCTGGGAGCTTCCCGTGCAGGTGCCCTCCGGCGCCACCCTCACCTACTCCTTCAACTACCAGCCCAGCACTCAGGGCAGCCAGCTGACCACACCCACCTACACCTGGAAGGCCTGACCCTCCCCCGCACACCCTGGGTGCCGCCCACTGCGATCACGCGGTGGGCGGCACTCCGGGGCCGGCCGTCCCCCACTTCCGAGGAGACCATTCCCCCATGCACCTGACACGACCGCTGTGGACCGCGCTGCGGTCCCTGGCCACCGCAGCGCTGGCCGGACTGCTCGTCCTGCCGGGCAGCGCCACCGCACACGCCGCCGACACCGGGTCGACTGCCGCGGCGGCTCCCGAGCTGTTGCTCGGCCAGTCCACCCGCGCTGCCTGGGACGACTTCAACAGCTTCGGCCAGAACGCCGACGGCGGATCCGTCTACTACGAGCTGCGCAGCGGCAACTGGGTGAACACAGCCCACCGCGACTTCGCCACCCTCCTCGCCGACCAGGGCAAGACCGTCCAGGTCGGGATCAGCTGGAAGGACAACCCACCGGGTTTCAACGGCGGTGACGAGAACACCAAGGCCGCCCGGTCCCGCGCCGTGACGGCGGAGATAGCGGCCGGTGGCCACACCGCCTCCCTCGACCGGCTGCTCGCCTTCACCGAAGCCCACCCCCAGGCCCGGTTCAAGCTGCGGCTGGACTACGAGGTCAGCAGCTACTACCACTGCACCGACGCGACCTGCGCCTCGTACAAGAACGCCTTCAACCGGCTCGCCTCGTATCTCGACAGCAAGTCCACCGCCCGCAACCTCCAGTACGTCTTCCACCCCGTGCGCGGCGAGTTCGAGGCCATGTACCCGGGCGACTCCGCCGTCGACTGGATGGGCGTCTCCGTCTTCGCCCACGAACTGTGCCTCCCGATCCACGACCGGGGCTACCTCTACAACGGCACCCCGCCGCAGAACTACGATGTCGGCGCGAGCCAGTGCCGCAACGCCTACATCGGCACGGACTCGCACGGCAACCCTGCCGCGGTCTGGCGCAACTTCGACCACGACGCCAACGTGCTCAAGCTCGTCAAGTTCGCCAAGGACCATGGAAAGCCGGTCGTCCTGTCAGAGGCGGGGATGATGAACTTCACCGCCGACGGCGGAGCGACCGACGGCCTGGAGCAACAGCGCGGCGACCTCTGGGTCAAGCGTCTCTTCTCCCTCATGAACTACCGGGGTCCCATCCCGAACCTGCCTGGTGAGCACGATCTGCGGGGCGTCATCCGCTCGGTGGCCTACATCAACCTGGACTTCCGCTACGGCTGGGACGGCATCGACGACGGAAGCTTCGACTTCGCGCCCGACACGACCTGGTTCGTCGACGGCAGGCTTTCCCGCTACGGCAATGCGAGAGCCTCCTTCTGTCAGGGCCTCGCCGCGAACGGATTCACCGCGCGCTGTCGGTAACGGGGATCGCCCGTCGGTTCCGGGGCGTGTCCCCGTCCCGGAACCTCCACGCGGAGCATCGCACCACGCCCGAGCCCTGCTCTGCCTCGTACGCCGCAGGGCCGACTTCATCAGTCGTGACGGCGTCAGCGCCGGGGCCGCTCCGGGACGTGCACGCGTCTGTCCCACTCGCGTCAGCCCTCACATACTGTGCTCGGCCGAGGTGGTCGTCCTGTCGCCGGCGCCGCAGGCGAACGCGGGGGAATGCAGTCCCGGCTCCTGGTCCGGGCGGCGCTTGCGTCGCCCGCGCCTGGCCCAGTCGACAGGCGCGGGCGTCGTGGGCAAGGGTCGGGCCATCTGTCCCGCCGGGGGTCGGATCCCGTACGGGACTCACACGGTGGGGCGGGAATGCACGCTGACGGCGTAGCCGCAGCCCTCTTCGTAGAGGTCGCCGCTCCAGGTGGAACAGCGCTGCCGCAACGTCAGACCGGCCTCGGTGCACCAGCGGTCGAACTCCGTGATGGTCAGCGGCGGTTCCGCCAGCGGCAGGTGTGCCGCATCCAGTCCCATGCCCGTGACCAGCAGACCGCCGGGGCACAACGCGGCAGCCAGTTGCCGGACGACCTCTGGCTCGGTGCCGGGGGCCAGAAGAGGGATGACGTTTCCGGCGGCGAGCACCAGGTCGAAGCAAGGCTCCAGGTCGAGGTCATCCAGACGGGCGAGGTCACCGAGGACCCACTCCTGCGTGGGGGCCTCACGGCGGGCGACGGCGAGCATCGATGGGTCGACGTCCACGCCGGTGCAGTGGTGGCCCAGTTCGGTGAGGCGGATCGCGATCCGGCCGGTTCCGCAGCCGGCATCGAGTACCCGCGCGGCAGGCTTCAGCAATGCGGCACAGAAGGCGGCCTCGCCGTGGACGTCGTGGCCCGACTCGACGAGCCGCGCGAAACGCCGCGCGTACTCCTCCCCAGCTTCTCCGCCGGTCAGTTCCGCCCAACGGTCGCGTTGCCCGGTCATGTTCACACTGCCCCTCTGGTCAGCCTCGCCCACAGGGACAAGGACAGTGTCATCCTATTTCTGCGCGGACCGGCTGTTACGCGCGGACACAGTGAACGACCCGCGTTCGACGGCCGGACGGAGCGATCCCCGCGGCCGGCTCTCGGAGGTCACCGTCCTGCTCGTGGAGCGCTAACTCCGTACGGCGAGCAGTTGCCGCCAACGGGGTTGTTCGGCGATCAGGCTGGTTGCGGCCAGCACCATCACGGTGACGGCAGCCCACGTCGGCCAGGCCACCCAGGAAGAGATGACAGCCGCGAGATACTGGAGAAGTACCAGGGCGATGGTCACCACGCCCGGGACGGGCACGAGGATCTTCTCCCTGTCCATCCCGTTGTCGCCCGGGGTGACGAAGACGGTGAGTACGCCGAGCAGCAGGATCACCGAGACCACGGCGAGCAGCACGGAGTACGGGGCGAGGGCCCAGGGAGTGGCCACCCAGGCGGCGAGCATGGTGAGGAATCGAAGTGGATCCGCCAGACGCGTCACGCATCGACTTTCCCACAGCGGGCGTCGGGGCGGGGCGATTCAGCAGAAGATTCACCAGTGCCCGGGACGTATGGGTCCAGGGTGGCTGCGTAGGTCTTCAGCGAGCGCGCAGAGCACCTGCGGCCGTCGGCGGCCCGATCGTGCGGGGCGACCTGGCTGGATGACGTCATTGTGTTGACGGGGCCGCCGTGGCGGTGCTGCCTCAAGGCTGAGGGCATGACGACGACACTCGGTCGTTTTGCTACCGGTGCTTCGGACCCTCGAGCAGCGGCCGGCTCCTACCGGCCACTGGGATAGGTTCGCTGCGGCGGGTACGCCTGAGTGGGCGCGCCTGCGGTCGCACACGGGTCGTGGGTCGATGTGAGGAGTGCGGGTGTCTGTGTCAGGCGCGGAGCAGGTGGTGCCGGTTGCGGGTATGCCGTGCTGGATCAACCTCATGGTCGGCGACCTCGTCGCTGCGCGGGCCTTCTACGCGGCGGTTCTCGGCTGGGAGTTCCGTCGGAGTTCGCTGGGCGATCAGTTTGTCGTCGCGTCGGCCGACGGGTTGCCGGTTGCGGGCATCGGCGAGCGCCGGCCGGGGCTTGCTCCCGCCTCGGAGTGGACGCCGTACTTCGCCGTGCGGGACGCCGATGTGACGGCAGCCCGGATCCAGGAGCGAGGGGCCACCCTCGCGGTGGGCCCCATTCCACTGGGCCGGGGGCGCGCTGGGCTGGCAGCCGACCCGGAAGGGGCGACATTCGGCTTCTGGGAGGGTCCCGCTCTGGCGTGGGCGTCGGGCGCGGGAAGCGCCCCCGCCCGGCTCGATCTGCAGACCCGGGACGTGTTCGACGCAGCGAGGTTCTACGGGGAGGTCTTCGGCTGGGCATCGGAAGCGGCGATCGACGTGACCTTCCGGCAGCATCACGTCGTCGTCGAACGGGACAGCCGACCAGCCCTCTCCCTGCGCGGCGGCGGCGTTCCGAGTGCTGATCAACCGCAGCTCCGACCGCGTTGGCTTGTCAGCTTCCCGGTCGACGACGTCGAGCGTGCCGTCGCTGCCGCGGTCGACGCCGGAGCGACCAGGCCTCAGCTCTCAGCGACTTCCTGGGCACCGAAGGGATTCTCACGGACTCTGCAGAGCCCGGACGGCGGTCTGTTCACGCTCAGCCATCGAGAGGACTGAGAAGCAGCGGTCGGAACGGGTCCCGAGGGGCTGACGCCCTGGGGTGTCGGTGTGGGGACCGAGTGTCTGGGCGTCCCTCTGTTTCGAGCCGCTTCGAGGGGTAACACGAACACCATGACTGCAGAGAATGATGGATCCAAGAAGAACGTAATCGGTTCTGCGGCGGAGGCCAGTACAGGTGCCCGGACGGCTGCCGCCGAGGGGCGACAGATCACTGAGGCCGCCGGGAACCAGGCCAAGTCCGGCTCGGCGGTCGCAGCCTCGGAAGCCAAGTCATCGGCGCAGGACGCCAAGTCTTCGGCCCAGGAAGCCGCCGAGTCGGCGGGGACCGGTGTGCGGCTGGCCGGCCTGGCGGCGAAGCGAGCCGCTGTCGCCGGGTGGGAAACGGGCCGGCAGACCGTCCTGGACACGGCGGGCAGGGTGCCGTCGACCGCGACCATCGCTCGCACCGTCGGCAAGCACCGCAAGGTCATGGCCGTGGGCGCCGCCGCCGGCGTCGGTGGACTCCTCGCCGGCGCGTTCACCCTCGGACGCCAGACGGCCAGGAGCCATGTCGGGCCGATCACGCGCCTCACCGGCGGCCGGCTCTGACCGGACCCCGGCACGCACCCAACCCCTGGAGGGCCGGCAGAGCGCTGTCGGCCCTCTTTGTATGGCGCCCGGTGTTCGAAGGCATCGTCGATACCGGGGCGCTCGGGGTCACCCCGGAGCACGCCCCATCATGGCTGGGGCTGAACTGTCACCGTGTCGCCGACCGGAGGCAGGGGCTTCGTGCGGCGGCGGCGGGCACCGAGCGGGCTGAGCTCGAAGGCCAGCCGTCCCAGCGCGATGAGAGAGCCCTGCCCGAAGACGAGGATCAGCCATGCTCCGTCGTGCCAGTACCAGTCCTCGGTCCAGGGCCGCATCATCGCCAGCGTCACTATGAGATGTGAGACGGCGATGATGATGCCCGGCCGGCGCCGCCGGGGGAGAACGAGCGGCACCAGCGCCCAGAGCGTGGAGGCAAGTACCAGCCAGGGGGCGACGAATGCCAGGCCGAACATGCTGGACCTCGATATCGGTAGACGATGCCAGCCAACGTCACACCGGTGGGCCCGGAGCACCAGCCCGGCACGGTATCTCCCGGATCACGATGCGGCTTCGGCGACCCACCGGTTCGGCGGGGCACGGGATTCATCGCCTCCTCCTGTTCGACCGGGCGCTGCCTCGATGACGCCGCGATGACTCCGCCGGGCAAGGGCGTACAGATCAGATGACCCGCGCTGCGTCCGGCGCGGCGACAATCGCCTGGGCGGCTCGTGCCGCCTGGGCCGCTATGCCCGCAATGCTCGACGTGATGAACGGACCGCCACCGGCAAGGTCTCCCACCACGTGCAGACGCGGGTCAGCCGGTATCGGGCCACCGGACGGGTGCCGGTCGGCCGCGCCGTCGGCGAGCAGGGACGCGACGGTCCGAAGCGCGCCCCGAGGGATCGAACGTGGCGGCGGATTCACGGCGTTGACGGCGATGTCGAAGGTGCGTGCACCGTCAGCTCCGTGCACCCGGAACATCCCGTCGGCAACCTCGATCCTGCGGACGCCCGACGCGACAGTGAGCTGCCCGGAGTCCAACAGCCGCATCATGACCGCGGCGTTCACCGGGACCATCGGTGACGCCACACTCGTCACCATGCGGAAGTGCCGCCGAAGCCGCAGCCGGTCGGCCTCGGGCAGTAGTCCCCACGCGTACGGGCCGACGCTGTGCGCTGTCTCCTGGAGGACTCGGCGGCCGATCCGGACGTCGTCGACAGCGGCCAGTTGGGCTTTCAGACGCCGGGCCGGATCCTCCGTCCCGGACGCCAGCAGCTCGGCCGCGAAGGCTTCGAAGTCCTCTGCTCTGTGCGCCAGTTCGGCCCGCATCAGCCCGATGAGGTGCTCAAGGGTGACGGCACCGTGTTGCCGGTGCAGCGCCGTCACCCGCTCGGCGGTCACGTACTGCGGCCGGTGTCCGACCGGGCGCTGCCAGACGTGGGGCAGCACCCCGCTGCGGGACAGCAGGGTGATCGGCCCGGTGTGCCCGTGCGCGACGAGCGACACGACGACGTCGACCGCGGTCAGGCCGCTCCCGATGACCGCGATGTTGCTGCCGGCCGGTACACGGTCGAGTGTGCGTGCCAGCGGGTACGGGTCGTCGACGAAGGCGGGGACGCCCCGAGCCCGTAATGGTCCTGCGGTGTCCCCCCGCCCACGCACAGCGCCACGTGGTCGGCCTCGTACCCACGCCCGTCCTCCGTACGGAGCGACCAGGACGCCCCGGACCGCGCCACCTCGATGACGCGCGCGTTGATGATGCGCACCTGCCAACCTCCTTCGCGCAGGGCGGCCACCGCCGTCTCGGCGGTGTGTACCAGGTACTCGCCGTACAGCGCGCGCGGAACCAGCGGCTGTCCCAGCCGTTCGTCGAGGTGAGCGGTGCCACGCGGGCCCAGCCAGGCTGTGTAGTGCCCGAAGTCGAGGTGGCGGATCGACATGATGGCCGGAGGTGCGTTGACCAGCACGGCGTCCAGGTCCGGGCCGTACGGGCGGCCCCGCCAGAGATGGGGGGACGGCTCGAACACGGTGATGACTCCGGGGCTGTGGGCGGTGGCAGCCAACGTGTCCAACAGGCCGACCGCGGCAGCACCCGCTCCGACGATTGCGATATCCATGCTCTTCCCTTCACGTTCCAGGACGCCGCCGGCAGAAGCCGCGGCCTCCTTGAGCCTCGTCGCCGCCTGGCCCCGCCCCCATCCCCCGCGATCGGTGACCGACCGCAAGGGTCCCCCTCAAACGGGGGGTTGGCGCCTGGAAGTCGGGCGGGCAGGCTGGCCTGCATCCAGACCACGGGAGATCACCATGTCCGATGCGCGCCGCCGGGCCGAGGCACTGTCAGCTCACGCAAAGGTGCTGTCGGGTGCGGAGCGGGCCACCGACACACTCGAGCTGTTCAGACGCACGTCCACGAAGCTGCGACGGCTCATGCCGTTCGACTCCGCCGTATGGGCGGCCACCGATCCGGAGACCGGTCTCATCACCGCACCGATGCTGGTGGAGGACCTCGGCTCCGGCGAAGGCTGTGCCGCATACTGGGAAAGCGAACTCTTGGAGGAGAACGTCGTACCGTTTCGGGACCTGGCCCGCGCCGCGGTTCCGGCGGCCGGGCTGCGCGTGGCCACGGGCGACCTGCCCACGCGCAGCGCGCACTTCCGGCGGCTGCTCGGGAGCCGGGGGGTGGACGACGAGCTACGGGCCGTCCTGAGGGTCGGCGACCGGCCGTGGGCCGTGGTGAGCCTGTTCCGCATGCGCGGTGGCGCCCCGTTCGGCCCGGTCGAGACGACACTGCTCGCCGGTCTGTCCGGTCCGCTGGCCTCGCTGCTCCGGCGGTTCGCCCGCCCGTCCGCGTCCTCCGCCGGAACCGACGCACCCGCACCCGGACTGGTCCTCTTCGGTCCCTCCGGTGAGCCGACTTCGATCAACGAAGAGGCGCGCCGACATCTCTCGCAGCTCCCTCAAGGGCCCTCGATCCCCTCGCAGTTGGGTCTGCGGCTCCCAATCTGGGTGGTCGCCACCGCGCTTCAGGCCCAGGCGATCGCCCGGGGCCGCGAGCGGGCGGGCCTCGCGCGCGTACGCATCCGAACGGTTGACGGCCGATGGCTGACCTGCCACGCCTCCTGCCTCAGCGGCCCCGCCGGGCGACCCGGTCCCGTGGCGCTCATCATCGAGCCGGTGGCCGCCGCCGACCGGGCGGTGATCATCGCCGACGCGTACGGTCTCACGCCGCGCGAGCTGGAGATCACGCAGCTCATCACACGCGGGCTGCCCACCATAGAGATCGCCTCGACGCTGTTCATCTCCCCCACACCGTGCGCGACCACGTCAAGGCCGTCTTCGGCAAGATGGAAGTCTCCAGCCGAGGAGAACTCGTTGCACGGTTGTTCGCCGAGCACTACCGGCCTGCGGCCCCGAAGGCAGACCGGTACCCCCGTCGAAGGGACCGCTCCGACTCGAGTCCGGACGTCTGCGCTTCGTGAGTGGTTGACGCCGTCACAGATTGGGAGAGCGGGTGGTCACCATGGATCGGGGCAACCAGGTCGGCGGCTACCAACAGGGCATTGCCGTACGGCCGGCAGGTACTCACGTCTCACAGCAGCGCGAGGACGCAGGAGCGTGCCGTCACCGCCCCAAGGGCCGGGTATACGGCCTCCCGGCCAAGGTCAGTGATGTACTCAGTACGATGTGCCCGTGATCCCTCCCATACCTGCTGGCACCCGTCAGCTCCTCCTCGTC
The DNA here is from genome assembly GCF_042749285.1 of Streptomyces sp. NPDC059499. Taxonomy (NCBI): domain Bacteria; kingdom Bacillati; phylum Actinomycetota; class Actinomycetes; order Kitasatosporales; family Streptomycetaceae; genus Streptomyces; species Streptomyces sp. NPDC059499. Next base: position 16,123 of record NZ_JBHYTT010000014.1, on the reverse strand, counting down.
GCCTGCACATTCACAGCCGTTGCCGCTGGCGCCCTCGGCTGGTTTGCCGCACAGGACGTCCGTCCGAGCTGCACCTACGGGATAATCACACTGGGATCCGAGCCGGAACAGCAGCAGGAAGCCATGGATCGCGGATACTGGCAAGCCGTCGCCTCGGGCAACTGCGAACCGCCTCACCCTCGCTGGCGTTTCTGGATGGGCTGACCGCCAGTCGCTGAGTCTCTCAGGGACCTCAGCTGACACGGGATCAGCACTGAGAAAGTCTCCACGGATGGTCTCGCCGTAGGGTGTCGCCATCACACACACCCCGTCCCGTTGTTTTGATGTGCGCCAGACCCTCTGACAGGGTGCGGACATCAAGCGGGGAGGGAACCCATGTTGAAGCAAGTCGCCGAGGGTGTGCTGATCCACCAGAGTGAGTTGCTCGAGAACAACACCGTTGTCGTGCAGGGCAGGGACGGCGTGCTACTCGTAGACGCCGGGATTACCGGTGCCGAGATGACCTGCTTGGCGAACGACCTGCGTGGGCTGGGCCAGCCCGTGGCGGCAGGGTTCTCGACGCATCCTGATTGGGATCACGTGCTCTGGCACGCCGAACTTGGTAAAGCGCCTCGTTACGGCACAGCCCGCTGCGCGGACTTTATGCAGGATGTGTTGTCGAACGCGGACTGGAAGACCAGCGTCACCGAGGGGCTGCCGCCAGAGATCGCCGAGGACACACCGCTCGACCAGTACGGCCTCATCACTGGTCTGCCCGCTGAAACCGCGCAGCTTCCTTGGGACGGCCCTGAGGTGCGGATCATTGAGCATCCGGCGCATGCCCCGGGCCATGCGGCCCTGTTGATCGAAGAACGCCGAGTTCTCATCGCCGGCGACATGCTCTCCGACGTCTTCGTTCCCATGCTCGACGACACCGATAACCCGATTGAGGACTACCTCGTCGGGCTAAGGCTGCTTGAGGGCGTAGCGGACGACGTCGATGTCCTCATCCCCGGACATGGGTCCGTCGCCAGGAATGATGAGGTACGCGCGAGGATCACATTGGATCGAGCGTATGTGGAGGACCTACGTGATGCCCGCGTTTCCAGCGACCCGCGGGTCGTATCGCCCAAACCCGGCTGGGAGTGGGCAAGCGACATTCACGAAGGGCAGGCCAGCGACCTCGCCCGACGAAGCAAGCGCGAAGGGACGCCTGACTAGAGAGCTGCTTCCGCCACAAGGCACCCCTGCCAGTGAGCCTCTTCTGAGCTGGCGGCGCTGAAGGCGAGTTGGACCGTTCTGCGCAACTACGAAGCTCCTGGCAGGCGGGTTCTCGACCAAGATCACCCGTGTCGTCCAGGAGCTTCGCGTGCTTGCCTACCCGTCCTCGATCGACTTGTCCACCCGCACCCTGCGGTACCTCGCCGGACAACTGACGGCCAGGCGTCGGGACATCGCGACGCGGTGACGGCGGCTTCCCGTGGCACGTCAGCCCCTGCTCGCCCTGGCCCACCTGTGGTGCGGTGACACCTACGCCCAGCTCGCAGCTGGGTTCGGCATCGGGATCGCCACCGTCTACCGCTACAAACGTGAAGCCATCGAGGTTCTGGCCACCCTCGCCCCGACCTTGAGCGAGGCGATGAAGACCATCCGGGCCAAGATGTTCCTCATCCTCGACGGCACCCTGCTGCCCATCGACCGCATCGCCGCCGACACCCCGTACTACTCAGGGAAACACCAACGCCACGGCATGAACGTCCAGGTCCTCACTGATCCGTTCAGACGGCTGCTCTGGGCCTCGCCAGTTCTCCCGGCTCGACCCACGATCTGACCGCCGCCCGGCAGCACGGGATCAACGACGCCCTCGCCACAGCGGGCCTCAAGTGCTGCGCGGACAAGGCGTACCAAGGAGCCGGTGGGCACGTCCGGGTCCCGTTTTCGGGGCCGTCGCCTCAAGCAGTGGAAGCGCCGCCACAACACCACCCACGCCAAGATCCGTTGCCTTGGCGGCCAGGCCATGGCCACCCTCAAGGGCCGGCGGCTCCTGCGGAAACTCCACTGCAGCGATCACTCCGCCGATCTCAAATTCTTGCGCTCCTTGGCCTGGAAGCGCGCCTTCTTCTGCCGATTCCCGCACGTGTTCATGTCGCACCATTTGCGCGTACGACTCTGGCTGGTGTCGAAGAAGGCGGCCTGGCAGGTCGGCGATGCGCACAGGGCCAGCTTTCCGTCTCTTTCGCCTGCCAGGATGCTGATCGCGTCGGCGGCGATCACACCGAGGGCATCTTCCACGCAGGAAGCCGAGTTGAGCCGCCATCGCCGCTTGCCCTCGGGCGTCAGGATGGCCGCGGCCCGCCCCCGAGCGCTGCAGTCATTGATGACGTGGACAGCAGACACAGGGAGGGCCTCGTGGATCGCGGCCGCTGTCGCGGCAGCGTGGATCGACTCCCTCAGCTCCCGAGCGAGGTCGAGCTGGGCAGTGGCGCACGAGTCCACGGCGAGGCCGTTCACTGCCAGCCAGTCGATGAGTCGGTGGGGCACGGGAATGCGCTCGACAGCATCGCCATGACGCTCCGTCAGAGTCGCCGTGAAGCTGGTCGCCAGCACGTTACCGAGGCGAAAGTCAGGGAAGCCAGCAGGCATGGAACCACCTTAGCCGGTTGCACGCCGAGGACAAGGCATGCTAGAACCGGCTAAGCCGGTTCCTCGATGGCCAGGAGGTGTCATGCCCCGCCTAACCAACGACGTGCAAGCATGGAAAGCTCACGCAACTGACGCTGACCTCGACGATCTGCGCGCGCGATTGGCCGCAGCACGACTGCCGGAGGCCGAGACGGTCCCTCGCGCCGCGTCCGGCCCTCGCCGGTGGGAGCAGGGCGTTCCTCTCGCCGACCTCGTCGACGTCGTGAACTACTGGCGCACCGGTTACAACTGGCGGTCGCTCGAAGAGCGTCTCGACCGGATCGGCCAGTTCCGTACGACCATTGATGATCTGGGAATCCACTTCCTGCACCGCCGGTCCGCACGCGCGGATGCCACTCCTCTGCTCCTGACGCACGGCTGGCCGGACAGCATCGTTCGGTTCATCGATGTAGCGGACGAGCTGGCAGATCCGAAGGCTGCGGACGCGCCGGCATTCCACGTCGTGGTCCCGTCGCTACCCGGCTTCGGGTACAGCGACAAGCCTGCCATCACCGGATGGGGAACCGAGAAGATCGCGGCCGCATGGGTGGAGCTGATGGGGAGGCTCGGCTACGACAAGTTCGTGGCCCATGGCGGCGACTGGGGAGGCAACATCACCACGGTCCTCGGCGGCAGGTTCCCGGCACAGGTTCTCGGCATCCACACCACGTTCGCGGAGGCGCCGCCCGGGTTGACCACGGACGGACTGACGGCGGTCGAGCGCAGGTGGACCGAGGAGACCCGCGATTTCTGGCGTCACCACGCGGCGTACGCGAAGCAGCAGGCGACCCGACCGCAGACCATCGGCTACTCGCTCGTCGACTCGCCGGTCGGGCTTCTTGCCTGGATCCTTGACAAGTTCGCCGAGTGGTCGGACACCGAGGACAGCCCGTTCGAGAGGATCTCCAGAGACCGCATTCTCGATGACGTCACCCTGTACTGGCTGACGCGGACCGGCGCATCGGCGGCTCGCATCTACTACGAGAGCCACAACTCGCTGGACCCCGAACTTCGGGTCGACGTCCCGTCGGCACTCACCATGTATCCCCGCGACGTCGAGAAGTGCCCACGCCCCTGGGCTCAGGAGCGGTACCGACAGATCGTGCGCTGGAAGACACCCGAAGTCGGGGGGCATTTCCCGTCGCTGGAGGTTCCCGAGTATTTCGTCAAAGACCTGCAAGAGGGCCTCGCGGCTGTGCTGGCCGCCGCTCATCGGTGAACCAGGGCGCACCGAAGCAGCAGCGTTCGACATCACCGTTTACCGGCCCGCAGCCCGTCCCGTATCGCGAGCGCCAGGACGAGGAGTGCCAGCAGCGTGAAGACGACCATGCCCGTCACCGAACCGCCGATGGCACGTCCGTCGAGCTGCGAGGGAAGCCTGACAGTGCCGGGGCGCACCGGATCGTAGACGACCGTCAGTTGGTCCCCCGGTTTCGAACCGACGGAGTCACCTTCAAGATCCAGGTTCGTACGTTCCGGTCCTGACTGCGTCTCGAACCGCACGTCGACATGCAGCGCTTCATCGGCATCCGACGACCCGGTGACCGAAACAACCGTGGCAGTGACTTCCTGGCCACGGCTGCGCAGATGGTTCAGCGCTTGGTCCTCCTTCCATGCATCCCAGCCCATGAAGCACACAGCAATCGTGCACATGATGGCGAACATGCCGGCCCCTCGGGCAGCCCGCCACCGAGCATCGTGCAGCCACGCCCGGTTCCCGCCACGTCGCATATGGCCCAGGAACAGCGCGGGAGTCGCGTTAGCGCGGCACCAGCGGTCGATACGGGAAGCGGGATGGCGCGCCACCAGCCGGCGCAGCATCTTGAGGAGGGCGAGCGCAGTCCCTGGGACGACGAACATCCAGATGATATGGAACGGCGAAAAGGCGAGCCAGGCCACCAGGAACACCGCTACAAAGACCGTCGACCAGCTCAGAGCCGGGAAATCTTGCCCTGAATCGGAGGGCTTCACTTCGGCCAACGCCGTGCTCCCTTCGCCGTCGCACTCGTCTTCAGAGACAGTCCGCAGCCGGGAACAGTTGCACGCTCGACGGCACGAGGCTGGTTCGCACTCAGCAGGCGCACGCTCAGGGACGGATGCGGGAGCAGGAGCAGGTCCGAAGCCCGCGTCTCCTGACTGAGGGCACGGCGGTGGGCACCTTCGTCACCTCGGCCTTCGGGGGTGTCCCCGCTGGGTCCCCGCGACCTCGACGACAAGGCCACGGGCTGACCGAGCTTCGCCGCGCCGCCCTGCTGGACCTGGACGTCAAGCCGTCTGCCTGGTCGGAGTGACGGCAAGCCGAGGCGTGCTTCAACGATCGGCATACGTCACGATGGTCTGCCAGGCGGAACAGCATGTGGTCGCCCGGTAGGAGCGGTCTGTCGGTGAGGGTGTGGGTCCATGGGTCAGAGCGAAGACCAGATCTTGGCTGAGGAGCTTGCTGCTCTCGGCGCAGTGAGTGGGGGTAGTGGTCGCTTGGTCCGGGTGGTGGCCAAGCTGATGAGGAAGAACGTCCATGAGGTCGATCTGCTTGTTCCCTTGCCTTTCGACGATGCGATGAAACGCGTCTTCGGTGTGCTCGGGAGGGCGGGTCACGTCATTGAGACCGTGCCAGTTCGCCTTGGTGAGGACGAAACTATCCGCATCGTCGCCAGCGGCGGTGCCGGCGGTCTGAATCCCGTAGTGGTGACCGCGCGAGTACTGAAGGCCGATGGGGGCAGCTCGGAGGTCTGGCTTCGTGCAGCTGCCAAAGAGGGTCTGATCAGGCAGCGAGCCGGGGAGAAGACCGCCGTCCGTCTCGCCGCCCAGCTGAGCCAAGCAACCGGAGCGGACAGGGCAGGCGGGTGAGCGGCAAGCCATCAGCGGCCTTGACTATGTCTGAGTTATCGGCGCTTCCGGGGACAGAGCCGTCGGCGCGAAGGCGCGTTGTTCGTAGGTCTTGAGGCAGTGAGCTCTTTCAGAGTGGCCACTGATCGGGTGACCGGCCGAGCCGAAGCGCGATGGTTGTCACCAAGGCAAGCGGGTTGTCACTTCGCGTCCGTGGCTGATTCGGTGCGACTTCCGCGGTGGGTAGGATCGAGTGACACTGGCCTGCGCCTGCCGAAGGTGTCTGTACCCCTTACCCGGGGCGGCTGACCGGGCGGGCAGACTGCATTCATGCAGCTCCCCACCGAAGCCGTTACCGCCACCGCGCTGATCGAGGTCGTACGGATCTCCGCCCTTCCCACCAGGCGGGATGTCCCGTACCCCGGCACGGCAGTTGCCCACTGGGCCGGGAGCGAGGCCGCCGCCGCCCTAGCCCTGATCGAGAGCCTGCCCGGCAGTGAACAACAACGCTGCGGCTTCTCACCGGGCTGGAGCGTCCGGGCGTACGAGGACGCTCTCGATCTGGCGCTGTTCGAGGCGGCGTTCTGCTTCACCTGCCACGAGGTCCGCATGCAGGGAACGGCGGTGCCGCCCGCTCTGGGCACGCAGTTCTTCGACCCGGACACCCTGCCGGCCCGGACCCTGCTGTCTCTCTTCCGCAAGGCAGCTCCGTAACCGACCGACCGGATGAGCATCCCTCGACGGGTGACAGGAAGGCTGCCGATTGAACGACTGTGACAAGTAGCCTGCCTCCTGGGCCACAACCACGCTGCTTCGGCCTAGCACTTTTACCAGCCCATTCGGCTCGGCTCCGCACCCGCTGCGAACGACGCGCCGATCTCCACCAGGGCCTGCTCGAGCTGGCCTGCAGCCTCAAAGGCCTCCGCCGTCTACGAACCTCAGCCTGAGCGATCAGCTGACTACGCTGAACCACCCCGGCCGCACCTCGGTCAAGAGCGGTTGTAGCGACTGCACTGCGTACCGCAGGTCCTCATCCGTGACGTCAAGAGGCTTCGGCAGGCTCAGCCCATACCAGCGCAGCCGCCAAAGATCGAAGAGTTCCCTCCCGTCGGCTGCGAAGTCCACATCGACCTCAATGCCGTTGTCGCTCACGAAGCAGCACCCTGCCCCATGAACCTTGTAGGAGTAGGTGCCGACGTGCCCACTCCGGCTGAGGGTCCGGCGAGAACGGACCAGACCGAGGAAATCTGCCAGTCGCTCAAGCGAGGGGATGGCTACCCTCATGGCCTCGTCAATCGTCTTCAGAGCGCGGACGTAGCCGAGCACGAGGTCTCGTGCAGCTTCGACCCGTTCCATACGACGTCACTCCCCTGAGCCTGCGGCTGTAGGGATTGTTCCATGGGCCGCCAGTGTCGCCGCAGGACGGCATTCTGAGCCGTTGAGGACGAGGACTTCGCCGTCGAGACGTCCAGTACCCGGCCCACCGCGCTGGCCAAGCCCTTCACCCGCTGGTCGAATGGCCTCAGAGACACGATGAGCGCCTCGGCCGCAATGCCGGCGTCCTCCAAGCTCTGGAGCTTCCGGTCTTTGGCACGTTCACTGGGCACGGTGGATATGTGCATGTAGGCCCGAGCGCCACCGCGGCACACCTTCCCGGTCAGAGAGCACTAGGCGTGGATGCGTACGACGGTCACCACCGTCGGCCGGCTGGTCGACCACGTGGGAGTGAGCGGTGGCCTGGCTGCGGCCAGGCGCATGGTGAGAAAATTCGGCTGCGTCAGGCGAAGGTCACCTCGGCGGTCGCGTGCTGCTCGTCGCGGCGGGTCGCGACGCGCACGCTGGTGGTGCCGTCCCCCGTCGTAGCCGGGTCGGCAAGGGCACGTAGGTGCTCACCGGCGAAGACCGGCTTGCGCAGACGGTACGAGACCGTCCGCACGGCGCGTCCGGGGGCTTCGCGGCGGGCCGGTTCCAGCATGAGGAGCACCAGTAGAGGGCCGTGCACGACCAGCCCGGGGTAGCCCTCCACACCCTGCGCATACGGAGCGTCGTAGTGGATGCGGTGCGCGTTGGCGGTCAGTGCGCTGAACCGGAAGAGGAGCGGGGGCCCGGGGCGTAGCGCCAGTTGCCAGGCCGCTTCGGAGGGCTCGGCGTCGGCAGGGTCGAGCTCGACCCCGGTGGCGTGACGCTCGTCGTCGCCGCTGCGGTAGACGAAGTCCTGCTCGTCCACGACGCTCAGCCGTCCTTCCTGGCTGATTTCCTGTCGCACCGTCACAAACGCCATCTCGCCGGTGCGCCCCTGCTTGATCTCGACCTTGGCGAGGCTGCTCCTGCGCTCGGCGGGAACACCGGCCAGCAGCGGGGCGCGGAACTCTGCGCGACCGCCGGCGAACATGCGCCTGCGGCCGGGGATCGGCGGCAGGAAGTGTCCGCGTGTGGGGTGGCCGTCCTCGCCGAGCTCGGCCTGGGCGGGCCATTCCAGGAAGTGCAGCCAGTGCCACAGCGGTGGCAGTGCCTGACCCGCCGCTGTGACCGGCGGCGCCTGGTCGAGAACGGCGGCGAGCGCGGAGACGGGCGCCGGGGACAGGTCGTCGTGCGCGACAACGGGGGCCGGGCTCCATGCATTCAGGTAGTGGGCGAGACCAGGCTTGTCCTGCGAGGTGTCGGGGTCCAATTCGGTTTCCGATCCGGTGCGGCGCGTGCCCCGTCCGCGGGGCCGCGCATCAGGAGGCGCGCGGGGGCAGCCGGTGCGCTCGGGCTTTCACGAGAGTGCGGGCCGGTCACGTCGGGCGGCGACCACCGCCGGGGACCGGAACCGACCCGGCTCTACGGGCCTATGGCGGGATCCCGCCTTCGCCTCGCTCGGTCCGACCTCCGTCGTGCCGGGCACCGGGAGGAGGGAACCGAACTGCCGCCATGAATGTGACCGTACCCGCTGTCGGCCGTGCTCGGACTTCGCGTGGGGCCACGCCGTCAAGATCCTCCGAGGCGTACGGCCATGGCAGCGACATCACCTGACGATCGTCCCCTTGGCGTGGCTCCGGGAACCGACGGACAGCGCCGTGTGGCCGATAGCCTCGGAGCAGAGGTCGTCACACGTCTAGGCCGCCCCGACTGATGAGCTGACGGGCAATCACATTGCGCTGGATCTCGTTGGTGCCCTCACCGACGATCATCAGCGGTGCGTCACGGAAGTAGCGCTCGACGTCGAATTCGGTGGAGTAGCCGTAGCCGCCATGGATACGGACGGCGTTGAGCGCGATCTGCATGGCCGTCTCGGAGGCGAACAGCTTGGCCATGCCCGCCTCCATGTCGATGCGCCGGCCTGCGTCCGCCTCTCGGGCGGCGTGCAGGGTGAGCTGCCGGGCCGCGGTCAGCGAAGTGGCCATGTCCGCAAGGTAGTTGCCTACGGACTGGTGCTGCCAGATCGGCTGACCGAACGACTCCCGCTCCTGGGCGTAGCGCAGCGAGTCCTCCAGGGCGGCACGCCCCACGCCCAGCGCGCGGGCGGCGACGTTGAGGCGTCCGGTCTCCAGGCCCTTCATCATCTGGCCGAAGCCCTTGCCGTCCACACCGCCGAGCACGGAGTCAGCTCCGGCCCGGTACTCATCGAAGACCAACTCGCAGCTCTCGATGCCCTTGTAGCCGAGCTTGGGGAGATCGCGGGAGACGGTCAGACCCGGGCCGTGCTCCACGAGGAGAATGGAAATGCCGCGGTGCTTGGGCTCGGCCTGCGGGTCGGTCTTGCAGAGCAGGGCGATGAGCTGCGAGCGACGCGAGTTGGTGATCCACGTCTTGGAACCATCGATGACGTAGCCATCGCCGTCACGGCGCGCGACGGTCCGCATGGCCTGCAGGTCGGATCCGCCTCCGGGCTCGGTGAGCGCCATGGTGGCCCGCACCTCGCCGGTCGCCATTCTCGGCAGGTAGCGCTCCTTCTGCTCCTGGGTGCCGTAGATCTGCAGGAGCTTGGCGACGACGGTGTGCCCGCCCATCGCCCCGGTCAGGGTCATCCAGCCGCGGGCGAGCTCCTCGGCGATCAGAACGTAACAGGGGGTGGAGACCGGGGTGCCGCCGAACTCCTCGGGGACCGCCAGCCCGAAGATGCCCATCTCCTTCATGTGCTCGATGAGGGCTTCCGGGTAGGTGTTGGTGTGATCCAGTTCCCGGACGACGGGCTTGACCTGCTTGTCGACGAACTCCTGGACGGTGCCGACGATCAGCCGCTCGTCGGCGGACAGGATGTCGAGGGTACTCATGACTGGGTGCGCTCCTTGTCTGTGGTGCCGTCCGCGCGCAGTGCGGCGATGTCGTCCGCGTCGTACCCGAGTGCCGTGAGGATGGCCTCGGTGTGTTCGCCCGCGGCCGGTACCGGGTCCATCCGGGCAGGAACGGTGCCGAGCTGTACGGGCGGCAGCAGTGCCTGGACGGTAGCGCCCGGGATGTCCAGAGGACGCCAGCGGTCGCGCTCGACGAGGACGGGGTGATCGAGGAAGTCGTCCACGGTGTTGACCGATGAATTGGCGATGTTGGCGCGGTCGAGCAGCTTCATGGCCTCGTCGCTGCCGAGGGTCGCGAAGCGGGCCTCGACGACAGCGTTCAGCTCGGCTCGGTGGGCGACACGGGCCGATCCGGTCGCGAAGCGGGGGTCGTCGGCCAGTTCGGGCTGTTCCAGGACCGTTGCGCACAGCGAGACCCACTCGCGCTCGTTCTGGATGGCCAGCAGGACGTCCTTGCCGTCGGCCGCGACGAAGGGGCCGTACGGGGCGATCGTGGCGTGCTGGGCGCCGACCCGTGGAGGTTGTGTGCCGCCGTAGCGGGTGTAGTAGGCCGGCTGAGCCATCCACTCGCCGAGGGCGTCGAACAGCGAGACCTCGACGGGGTGGGCCTGCCCGGTGGTGGCCCGGGTGAACAGCGCGGTGAGAATGCCGGAGTACGCGTACATACCGGCGGCGATGTCGGCCACCGAGATGCCGGCCTTGGCGACCTCGTCGGGAGTGCCCGTGATCGAGACCAACCCTGTCTGGCACTGCATCAGCAGGTCGTACGCCTTGCGGGACGACCAGGAACTGCCGCTGCCGAAACCGGTGACGGAGCAGCTGATCAACGATGGGTACGAGAGCGCGAGGCTCTCGGCGTCCAGGCCCAGGCGAGCGGCCGCACCCGGGGCGAGGTTCTGCACGAACACATCGGCGTCGGCCAGCAGGCGGTGGAGGATTTCGCTGCCCTTACCTGTCTTCACGTCGAGGGACAACGACTCCTTGGAGCGGTTGAGCCAGACGAAATAGCTTGCCTCACCGTGCACCGTGGTGTCGTACCTGCGCGCGAAGTCGCCGCCACCCGGACGCTCCACCTTGATCACGCGGGCCCCGAGATCGGCGAGCTGGCGGGTGGCGAAGGGTGCGGCGACTGCCTGTTCGAGGCTGACGACGGTGATGCCCTCAAGAGGCAGAGGGGTCATGGAGTAGCTCCTGTCATTCCGAGGGGGCGGAGAGGGCGGCCGGTCAGCGACCCTTCCACACCGGAGCACGCTTCTCGGCGAAGGCGCGGGTGCCTTCGTCGACATCCTCGGAGTCGAAGGCGGCCTGAGCGATGGCCATCTGGGCGTCGTACGCCTCGTCGGCCGGCGACGTCGGGGCGGTCCGCGCAATCAAAAAGCGGTGAAGGACTGCAACGCCAAGTACCCGCAGGACAAGGTGAATCAGGCCCTCCAGGTCGGTATGGCCCATGGCGCGACCATCGTCGGCGTGCTCAAGGTGCTTGCAAGGCAAGCGATCCCAGCCGCGACGGCATCACTGCCGCGATGCCGAGCTGAACAACTTCACCACCGACGTGGCTGCGCCCCACGACCTGTCGGACAACGCAAGGTGTCGAGCCGCAACAACTTCGTGCCGCAGCCGGAGGCGAGCATTCCCGGTGGGCCGAAGCCCGTCAAGGCCACTCGGTTCAACGGTCCCGTCCGTTGACAGAACATCACCCCCCTCCCATCATGGGAGCGCTCCCATCTCGGAATCCGGGCAGTCCCACCGTGCACGACCGCAATGCACCGCGCCGCCCCCGTGCCCACGCTCCGCCGCAGCACCTGCGCACCGTCTGTTCCCCGCGCCCGAGAGCAGCATCATGCCGCCGGGCCGACGCCCGCTCGTCCGCACCGCCCGTCCGTCCGTCCGTACCTACCGCCTGCCCGGCACGCGTCGACCAGTCCGTGTCGCCGACCCCTAGGAAGGACCCCCATGGCATTGCCGCAGAGACCTGTCGGGCTGGCCCCCGCCGGTCGCCCCCGTAACCTCGCACGCACCGTCGCCGCCCTGGCGGCGACGCTCGCCCTGCTGTCCCCCCTCGGCGCCGCCGGCACCGCGTCCGCCGCCGCCGCGCAGGAGGCGTCGGCCGCGGACGTCAGTGTCCGGGTGAACACGCAGGCGTCGCTCGGCCGGCTCTCCGACACCGCCCGTGGTGTCAACGCCGCTGTCTGGGACTCGCACATGAACGACCCCGAAGTCGCCGCCCTCATGAAGACGGCCGATGTCGGGGCGATGCGCTACCCGGGTGGTTCGTACGCCGACATCTACCACTGGGAGACACACACCGCGCCCGGCGGATACGTCGCCCCGGGCACCGGCTTCGACGCCTTCATGGGCACGGTCCGCGCCACCGGCGCGCAGCCGATCCTGATCGCCAACTACGGCTCCGGCACGCCCGAGGAGGCGGCGGGCTGGGTCCGGTACGCGAACGTCACCAAGGACTACGACGCGAAGTACTGGGAGATCGGCAACGAGATCTACGGCAACGGCCACTACGGCAGCGGCTGGGAGCACGACGACCACGCGGACAAGAGCCCCCGGGAGTACGCCCGTCAGGTCCGCGCCTACGCCACCGCCATGAAGGCCGTCGACCCGACCATCAAGATCGGTGCGGTCCTCACCACCCCGGGCAACTGGCCGGACGGCGTCGTCGGCGAGGGCGATCCGGGCGACTGGAACCACACCGTGCTCTCCGAAGTCACCGACGTCATCGATTTCGTGAGCGTCCACTGGTACGCGGGCGGCTCCGACACCTCAGCGGACGCCGCCCTGTCCCGGCTGACCCGGCTGCCCGGCGAACTGCGGGAGGTGCGCAACCAGATCGACCGGCACGCGGGTGCCGACTCCCCGCGCATCGGCATCGCCCTCACCGAAGTCAACACCAACACCGGCGGCGCCATGCTCACCGCCCGCCCCAACGGCCTGTTCGCCGCCGACGCCTTCATGACGGCCCTGGAGAACGGTGTGTTCAACGTCGACTGGTGGAACACCCACAACGGCCCGGGCGCCATCACCACCGTCGACGGCGAAACCGACTACGGCGACATGGGCATGCTGTCCGGCGGTTCCTGCACGGGTGACGTCTGCCAACCGGCGGCGAACACGCCGTTCCACCCCTACTACGGCATGAAGATGACCAGCGAACTGGGCACCGCCGGCGACGCCATGGTCGCCGCTTCGTCCTCCTCCCAGGACGTCTCCGCACACGCCGTGCACCGCCGCGACGGGCGCCTGAGCGTCCTGCTCATCAACAAGGACCCCGACACGGCACGGACCGTGGACCTCCAGTACGCGGGCTTCACCCCGTCCGCCGCCGCACCCGAGGTCAGCCGCTACGCCCGCGGCGACAGTGACATCACCGACGTCACCGGCAGTGGGGCGTCCGCCTCCCAGGTCACCGTGCCGCCGTACGCGATGCTCACCGTCACGGTCACCCCGCAGCCCGGCACCGGGGCCGGCGCCTCGGCCGCCGGCGCGCCGGGCACACCGAAGCTGGAGGCGGTGACCGACACCACCGCGCGCCTGTCGTGGGAGGGGGCGGCCGGTGCCGCCCGCTACCTGGTCCAGGAGCGGGACGGCGCACACACCCGGCTGGTCGGAGAGGCCACCGGCAAGTCCGTGACCCTGCGGAACCTGCCGCCGGGCAGCACCCACACGGTCAACGTGCTGGCCGCCGACGCCACGGGGCGGATCTCCACCCCGTCCGTTCCGCTGACCTTCACCACCGGAACCCCACCGGACGCCTCCTGCGCCCTGACCTTCCACCGGGACACGAGCTGGGGCAACGGCTTCGTGACCACGGTCACCGTCCGGAACCTCTCGGACACCCCGATCACGGGCTGGACCGTGGACTGGGACTGGCCGACGGACGGCCAGTCGGTGTCCTCCGGCTGGAGCGCCACGTTCCATCAGACCGGTCGCCACGTCCGCGTGACCGCGGCGGAGGGCGCCGGACCGTTGGCCCCGGACGGCGCGTCGACGGCCTCGTTCGGCTTCGTCGGCGCCAACGACGGCCCCAACCCCGATCCGACCGCCATCCGCCTCAACGGCACTGTCTGCTCCGTCGGTTGAGATCGGGTCCGCCCGGGAGCGGTGGCAGGACGAACTGCCCCGGGCGGACCTGTCACGGCTCCGGCACCTCGCGCCTACAGCCGCCGTCTCCGGCCCGCCCGGCACGGCGAGGGCCCTGTCCAACGCGTCGACTCACGAACTGCGCTGACGCGTCGCCGGTCGGCGGCTTGGCGCAGGAGGGTGCGGACGCCGCGTCCGAGGCGCTCCGGCCGGTCTTCTGCGTGATGATGGACGGAAGAACCATCGCCGCAGAAGACATGAGCCGGTGCCGTTCCGCCGAGCCGGCTCGGAAGGGGCGGCAGCCATGCCCACCTCCGGAACGAAGAGATCGGCCGCCGCCGCACTCGCCGCGCTCACGCTCGTCCTCACGGCGGCCTGCAACAGCTCGGGCGAAGGGGGGAAAGCTCCCACGACGCCATCCGCGGCGGCACGCGCGGACGTGCTCGCCGTGAAGATCGACAACGTGGCCGCGGCCCGGCCGCCGACCGGGCTAGAGAAGGCCGACATCGTCTACGTGGAGCAGGTGGAGGCAGGCCTCAGCCGCATACTCGCCGCCTACTCCTCCGACGTGCCGTCCGTCATCGGCCCCGTACGCAGCGCGCGCGAGACGGATCTGGAGCTGCTCCGGCAGTTCGACGATCCCACGCTCGCGTACTCGGGCGCCCAGTCCGCCCTCCAGCCGTCGATCGAAGCTGCCCCCCTCGACGCGCTGCCTCCGTCGAAGGCCCCGAACGCCTATTTCCGCGGCGGGGACCGCGCCGCACCGCACAATCTGTACCTGCGCCCGGAGAAGATCCCGCACGCCCCCACCGGGGTGAACGCGGCCGAGGACATCGGGCTCCGCTTCGCCGCGCCGCCCCCGGGCGGTACTCCCGTCAGCGGGCGCACGGTGTCGTACCCGTCGGCACGGTTCACCTTCACCTGGTCCGCGAATGAAGACCGGTGGCTGGTGAGCATGGACGGCACCCCGGCCCGTACGGCCTCCGGTGACCGGCTCGGAGCGGCCACCGTGGTCCTTCAGGACGTGGACGTGCAGGATTCCCGCTTCCGTGACCGAGGCGGAAACACCTCGCCCTTCAGCACGACCGTGGGGTCCGGTTCGGCGGCCGTACTGCGTGACGGCAAGTCGTACGACGTGGCATGGGAGCGGAACACCGCAGAGTCGGTGACCGGCTTCACCACCGAGGACGGCGAGCCGATGACGTTCGCGCGGGGCCAGGTCTGGATCGTGCTCGTACCGAAGTGACGCGGGGCGGCCCCGCCCGGTCGCGCGAAGCTTCCGCGTATGGATCCGAGTGCCGATCAGCGAAGGTACTGAGTTCCTTCTGCTGGCTCAGTCTTCACCGAGGGCGGACTCGATCTGCTGCACGACGCGCCACATCGGGGCGCCCTTCGGGGCGACCATGACGACCACATCACTCTCCGCCTCACGACCTCCGGCGGGCCGGCCGGCCGCTTCCCCCCACACGTCACGCACCAGGCCGAGGGCACGGTCCACGGCGATCTCGGCGTCCCCCACTCCGCCCGAACGGAGCCATGACCGCAGCGCGTTGTTGTGGGCGGCCACGACCGCGGCGGCCACCACGTCGGCCCGGAGCCCGCCCTCGGGGGCCTCGGCCCAGCGCCCGCGAAGGTAGGCGGCCAGCGTGCGTTCGTAGCGGCGCACGACGGACTGCTCGTACATGCGCAGCCCCGGAACCTCACGCGTCAGCCCGTAGCGCTGTACGGAGAACTGGGGGTTCGCCGCGTACATCCGCATGACAAGCCGCGCGGCGTCGCACACCACACTGACGGGATCGGGATCCTCGCGTCCGTCCAGGAGATCTGTCATGTCGGCCAGGCAGCGCTCGTGGTCGGGGAAGACGGCATCCTCCTTCGACGGGAAGTACCGGAAGAACGAACGACGCCCCACGCCCGCCCGCGCAACGATGTCGTCCACCGTGGTCCGCTCGAAGCCGCGCTCCAGGAAGAGCTGGAAGGCGGCCTCGGCGAGGGCCTCACGCATCGGCACCTTGACGGGGGAATCCGAGGAGTCCGGTTCGGCTGCCGCCTTGCGTCGCCTGCGCGCTTCAGTCATGCGGGGAACGTAACACCGGAGCACGAGCATTGGCACTACGTACCTTGCATGAGGGTACTGAGTGCCATAATGTCGGTCCCACGAACCGCATCAGCTAGGAGAGCCGGCGTGAGCTTGAGGATCGTTGTCTGTGTGAAGTACGTGCCCGACGCCACCGGCGACCGGCACTTCGCCGATGACCTGACCCTGG
>NZ_JBHYTT010000013.1:45548-220866 GCF_042749285.1 Streptomyces sp. NPDC059499 | reverse complement strand
ACCGGGGGTGGGGTCGTCCCAATCACGGCGCGGGGCGGGGCGGGGCCCCCGGCCCGCGGGTCCCTTTGGGGGGGGGGCGCCCGTACCTCCGGCCGGAGGTACGGGCGCACTGCCGTCACGTACGTCCGTGAACGGTCAGGCCGTCGCGGGACGCAGCACCACCGGCAGCTCCCGGTATCCGTTGGCGATGAACGACGCCTGGGGCACGAGCCGGTCCTCGGGCACGGCGAGCGCGATGTCCGGGAACGCGGCGAACAGCGCCCGGAGCGCGATGTCCGCCTCCATCCGGCCGAGCGGGGCTCCCAGGCAGTAGTGGACACCGTGGCCGAAGGCGAGGTGGTCGGAGGACTCCCGCGCCGCGTCGAACTCGCAGGCGCTGTCGCCGTGGAGAGCGGGATCACGGCCCGCGGCGCCGAAGGCGAGCAGGATCGCGTCGCCCTTGGCGATCCGGACGTCCCCGAGGTCGATATCCTCGACGGCGTACCGCAACGGCATGTGCATGATCGGCGATTCGAGGCGGAGCGTCTCCTCCACCACGTCGTCCCAGCCGACCGCGCCGGACCGCAGCAGAGCGAGCTGCTCCGGGTGCGTCACCAGGGCGATGGTGGCCTTGGATATGAGGTTGACCGCCGTCTCGGAGCCCGCCCCGATCATGAGGATCAGGGTGGAGACGAGCTGTTCCTCGTCGAGCTTCGCCTCTCCGTCGCGGGCGGCGATCAGGTCGCTCGTCATGTCCTCGCCCGGCTCGGCGCGCTTGGCCGCGATCAGGGCAGCCATGCAGCCGAACAGGTCACCGTAGTCCGCGGCCGCCTGCTCGGGCGTCGCGGCCGTGTTGAGTGCCGCGTCGATGACCCGGCGCATCCAGGGCCGCATGTCGGCCGGAACACCGAACAGGTCGCAGATGACCTCGGTGGGGATGACGTAGGCGAACCGGGCGCGGAGGTCGACGGTCTCGCCCAGGGCCGTTCCGCTCAGGTCCTTGATCAGCCGGTCGACGAGGTCCTGCACCCGGGGGCGGAGTGCCTCGGTACGCCGCGGGGTGAACGCCGTGGCGATGAGGTTGCGCAGCCGGCGGTGGTCGGAGCCGTAGGAGGTGAAGGCGCTCACCACCCGCACCCAGACGTTGAGGGCCCAGTCCTGGGGTACGCCGTCGAGGGCGGGCCAGTGCAGGCGGGGGTCGCGCGAGACCCTGCGGTCGGCGGCCAGTTCCTTGATCGTGTCGTGCCGCGTCACCGACCAGGCCGTGACCCCACCAGGTAGTTCCACCAGCGTCGCAGACCCCTGGGTGCGGAGACGGGCGGCTTCCGCGTGGAGGTCCGATCCGGTCGGGTCGAGGACGGGGCAGGTTCGGGATTCCATGTCGGTTCTCCTACTGCAGCGACGGGCGGTTGGGTGGAGGTCGCACGGACAGCGTCGAAGCGCACCGGCAGAGCGGTCAGCGAGCGGTGGAACGGGCCGGGACGCCAGGTGAGTTCGCCGGAGCCCACTTCGAGGACCATGTCGGGAAGCCGGTCCAGAAGCATTTCCACGGCGACTTCGGCGATGACCCCTGCCGTGTCCCTGGCGGGGCAGGCGTGCGGTCCGGCGCCGAAGGCGAGGTGCGAGGTGTTCGCCGCCCGCTGCCCCTCCTCGATGTCCAGCACCGGGTCGGTGTTCGCGGCGGCGTGGCTGATCAGTACGGGGACACCGGCCCGGATCGCGGTCTCGGCACCGGTGCTCCGGTCGCGGAGCGTGTGGTCGTGGACCGCGTAGACGAAGGAGAAGTTGGACAACGGCGAGTGGAGCCACAGCACTTCGTTGAGCGCGTCGGCGACGGTGAGGCTGCCGCCCGTGAGGTCGCTGGCGAAGCGGTCGTCGGCGAGCAGCATCATCGTGCCCGTCGCGATCCACGCGGACTGGGGCACCGTGCCCGCGCCGATCAGGACGACGAGCTGGTGGATCATCTCCTCGTCCGAGAGGGCGGAGGGGTGGTCCAGCAGCCAGGTGGTCACGTCCGCTCCGGGGCTGGCTCGCTTCATCGCGATCAACTCGCCGAGACACATGGCGAGTTCACCGCCGCCTGCCTGGGCGACGGCGGGTTCCGCGTCCATCATCCGTACGCAGGCCGCCGCCATCCTGCTGGTGAGCTCGTCGGGGCAGCCGAACAGCTGGGCGAAGACGAGTGCGGGGATCGGATCGGCGTACTGGGAGACGAGGTCGGCCCTGCCCTGGTGCTCGAACCGGTCGATGAGCTGTCCGGCGCTGCGCTGCACGTAGGCGCGCAGCTGATGGGGGTTGACCCTGCCCAGTGCGTCGTCGACCGAGGACCGCAGCCGCAGATGGCGCTCCCCGTCGGCGAACCAGAGGCTGGGCCGCCAGCCCATCATCGGTACGACCTGGTTGTCGGCCGGGACCTTGCCCTCGGCGAGCGCGGTCCAGCGGCGGGCGTCCTTGCTGAAGTACGGGCTGCGCAGCACCTCGAGTGCGGTCTCGTAACCGGTGATGAGGACGGCCTCGACGCCGGGGGCCAGCTCGACCGGGTGCGCGACGCCTTCCTTCCTCAGCCGTTCGTACGTGGCGTGCGGATCGGCGGCGAACTCCGCCCCGTAGAGGACGGGCAGTCCGGACGCGGGGTCCTGACCGGGTACGCCCTGGTGGGCAGGACAGCCCGGCGGCGGTGTTCCCGGGCCGGTGGGCAGCGTTGTCACGACATCTCCTGGTGGCGGGCGAACAGGTATCGGACGAGCTCGACGAGCGCGTTCTTCGCGGATTCGCGGTCTCGGGCGTCGCACATGATGAGGGGCGTCCCGGGATCCAGGTCGAGGGCTTCGCGCAGTTCCTCCTCCGGATACGCCGGGGTGTCGGGGAACCGGTTGAGCGCGACGATGTACGGCAGCCGGTGGCTCTCCACCAGGGCCAGCGCCTCGAAGGACTGGTCGAGGTACCGGGAGTCCCCGAGGACGAGCGCGCCGTAGGCGCCGCGGGCGAGGTCCTGCCAGATCTGGGCGAAGCGCTGCTGCCCCGGCGTGCCGAAGAGGTACAGGGCGAGATCGTCCGCGAGCGTCACCCTGCCGAAGTCCAGGGCGACGGTGGTGGTGGTCTTCTGCGGGACACCGCTGTTGTCGTCGACCGTCGCACCGGCCTGCGTCATGAGTTCCTCGGTGCGCAACGGTTCGATCTCGCTGACGGCACCGATCAGGGTGGTCTTGCCCACGCCGAAGGGGCCGACGACCATGAGTTTGGCCGTCAGCTGCACCGTGTCGCGGACGTAGATGCCGTCAAAGAGCCTGGAGGCCATGCAGCAACTTCTCCAAGATGTGCGCGGTGGTGGGAGCCGCCGCGTCGCCGGATTCCGAGGACTGCGCGTCGGCGGTCCTGGCGGTACGGGTGACGACGTGCCCGGAGTCGAGCAGGTCGCCGAGGACGATGCGGGTGATGGTGAGCGGCTGGCCCAGATGGCCGGCTACCTCGATGACGGACAGGTAGCCCCCGCGGCACAGCTCGACCACTGCCAGCTGTTCCGGCAGCAGGCCTGCGACCGACCTGCCCGGGACGGTGGTCACCATCGTGATCACGTCCAGGACATGGGTGTTGCGGGTGGGGCGCGCCCGTCCCTGGGTGAGGACGAACGAGCGCACCAGATCGCGCCTGCGCCGCGGGGTCACGTCGGGCTGCCGACGTCCTGGCGCGGTGAACTGCCCATCTCCCGGCCGAGCTGGTCGACCACCTCGTGCATCCGGTAGGCGACCTGTCCGACGTCGGCGGCGCCCGAGGTCGCCACCGACAGATAGGTCGAGTCCCCCGCGTGGATGGTGATGACGAAGCCCCCGTCGAACTCGACGAGGCTCTGCCGCCAGGAGTCGGCGGGGGCGCGGCAGAACATCGCGGTGGCGCTGCTGGTGGCCTGCACGCCGGAGAGCGCGGCGGCTATGCGGTCGGCCTGGTCCCGGCCGAGTCCCGGCGAGAAGGCCATGACGAGGCCGTCGGCGGCGACCAGGATCGCGTCGTACACCTCGGGCTGGTCGAGTACTTGCTTGAGCATCCAGGCATCGCGGTTCTGGGTCATGCCTCGGGGGTCCCCTCGCTGGTCGGGCGGTGGTCGTGGGCTGCGGCGTGGCTGCCGCGGAGGAAGGCGTCAAGCGGGGCGGCGGCCTCGCGCGGGCTGCGGCGGGCGGTCGCCCGGGCGGGATCGGCGGGCGCCGGGGCCGGAGTTGCCGCCCGTGCGGCGGGCTGCCTGGTCCGTTTGGGCAGGCCACCGGCCGTGGTCGCCCTCGGGGGCGCCGCCACTGCCGGCGCACCGGCCTGCCGGGGCACGACCGGCGCGGGGACGGGCTGGGCCGGTACGGGCCTCGATGCGGGCGGGGCGTCGGTGAGCAGCGCGGACGGGATGTTGACGACGGCGCGTACCCCGCCGAAGGCCGACGCGGAGTCCACGGACACCGCGAAGCCGTAGCGCCGCGCCAGGGAACCGCAGGCGGCGAGACCGAAACGCGGCGGGCTGCCGAGACCGGCGACGCCGAGCGCGTCGTCGTGCAGCAGACGGGACGCCTTCTCACGTTCGGCCGCGTTCAGTCCGACCCCGGCGTCCTCGATCACGACGGCGACTCCGCCGTGGGTGAGCTGGACATGGACCTGCACGGGGGTGCTCGGGTTCGACGAACGCGTCGCGTTCTCCAGCAGTTCGGCGAGCGTCACGACGAGCGCCTCGACGGCTCGGCCCGACACTGCCCGGGAGTCCTCGATCCGCACGATGTGCACACGCCGGTAGTCCAGGATCCGCCCGACGGCTCCGCGTACGACGTCGTGCAGCGGTGTCGCGTTGTGCTGACGTCCCGGCCAGGCCTTGCAGATCACGGCCATGCCCACGGCGCGGCGCAGGATCTGGGCGTTGGTGTGGTCGATGTCCATCAGATCCTGGAGGAACTCCGGCGCGTCGTGGCGCTGGTTCATCTCGGTGATCTTCATCTGCTGGTTGTTGGCCAGCCCCTGGAGCTTGCGGGCCACCGCCAGCAGGAGTCCCTGGGAGGACTGTTCGGCGTCGGCCGCCACGTCGCGGTAGACCGCGAGCACTCCGTCGTGGGCCCGGGCGAACGGCGAACCGGCCAGTTCGGGGTGCAGCGGCCCGGGTATCTCCCCCGGCCTGCCCTGCGACAGAACGTCCTTCAGAGCGGGCAGTCGCCGTTCGAGCAGATGGCGGGTCTCTTCCTCATGGGCACGCAGGGTGCGTTCGAGGAAGGCGATGCGCTCGGCGCGAAGAGCGGCGGAGTTGCGGTAACGCAGCGCCAGGATCCCGGTGGCCATCACGGCCGCGGCCAGAAGCCAGGCGGTCACGGCAGGCAGAGACAGTGTCATCAGTTCCTCGGGCGGAGGCGGGCGGATGGGGTAAGTGGCCGTCTCCCGCGCCCTGCGCGATGGCGAATACTGCGGCACTGCAGGGCAGTTCTCGGGCGTCGGCACCAACGGCGCAGGGGCCGGGGCGAGATCCCGCCGGGTCGTTCCGGCGATGCCCGTACGGGGGCAGGCGGAATACCTCGGGGCGGGCCATCACGGCATCTTCCTGGGCGGCGTGTCCAACGGGCGGTAAGTGCGACGCAGGGTCGCCAGCCACTCGGAGCAACGCCTCCGGAACGCTTCGTGACTGCGTCCAAGGATGCTCACCCCGCGGCATCGACCGCAACACGACTGGGCAAAAACATCAAAGAAGTGATCACAGTAGGGGTTCAACTCGCCACACTGCGCCACATGTCGGACGGCTTGACGAGACGCCCCGCCGCACGCACCCGAAGCCGCCCGGCGGTGAGCGGTGCCGCGGGCTCGCTCATCGGACACGTCGCCCGCGAGAAGTGACCACGGCCACCCTGTGGGTTTCATACGATTCTCACCCGGTGCGCCTACGGTGCTCCTCGTGACCCAGACGACCCCGCCCGGCTGGCATCCAGACCCCGGGTACTCAGGAATCGGCCCCCGCCAGGAACGCTGGTGGGACGGAAGCCGGTGGACCGACCAGCTCCGCATATCGCCCGCGGCCGTCCGGCGCCGTCGGATACGCATCGGCGCCGGCATCGCCGCCGGTGTCGTCGTACTCGCCGCTGTCGGCGGCGGCGCCTACCTGCTGGGCGACGACTCCGGCGACCGGGCCGAGACCTCCGCCGCGTCCCCCGCGCCCGCGCCTTCGGGCAGCCCCGACCGCCCCGGCGCACCCGGTGGCGGCGAGGACGGCGGCAGCGGGCAGAACCCCGGCGAGCAGGTCCCGACCGAGGAGGGCTACGCGACCGACCTGGCCAGCGGAATCAGCATCCCCGTACCCGACGGCTGGACCGGCCAGTCCGGTCCGGTCGGTGCCGGAGTGACCACCGGGAAGTACACCTGTCCTGGCGACGAGAGCCAGCAGTGCGTGCGCGGCGGCGTGTTCTCCGCCCCCGCACAGGCTCTGAAGAACGAGGCGACGACGGCGAAGGCCGCGGCGGAGAAGGACATCAAGGCCAACTCCGAGGAGTCGTACGGCGAGGAGATCTACGGAGGGATCACCTCGCACCAGCAGCTCAAGTCCGAGGCGGTCACGGTGGCCGGCCAGAAGGGCTACCTGGTGCGCTGGAAGGTGGTGACGAAGAACGGCGACGACGGGTACGTCCAGTCCCTCGCGTTCCCCTCGCCCAACATCAAGGACATGATCGTCCTGGTCCGCTCCGGTTTCGACGTCAACGCCAAGGCGCCGAAGCTCTCCGTCATGGACGACATCTCCACAGGCATCAAGGCCGCGACGGGAACGGGTTCCGGATCCGGTCAGACGGCCTGAGACCGGCCCCGAACAGCGCGGAGGCCGTACCGGAAGGCTCCGGTACGGCCTCCGCGCTCCTGCGCGCGCCCGGGCTGCAGGACTCCGTCCGCCCGCCCGGGTTCACCGGATCCACCAGATGACCGCGCCGCCGAGGACGAGGGCGAGACAGATGCCGAGGTTCGTACGCCGGTAGGCGAGAAAGATCGCGACGAACTCACGGATCATCGCGCTGGGCCAGAAGTACGAGGCTGTCGGAGAGCCCACCACGTGGCCTCTCACCCCGACCTGCCGCGATGTCATCGCCGCGCGGAACACGTGGTAGTTGTTCGTGACGATCACGCAGCGGTAGTCCGGATTCGCCTTCTCCATGATCGATCTGCTGAACCTGAGGTTCTCCTCGGTCGATGCCGACCGGTCCTCACGTTCGATCAGTTCAGCCGGGAACCCGCGCTCCACGAGGTAGTCGGCCATCGCGTGCGCCTCCGGCAGTTCCTCGTCCGGCCCCTGACCGCCCGAGGTGAGAAGCACCGGCCGCCTCCCCCGCGCGGAGAGCCTGGTGTGGACGCCACGGGCCCGCTCGAGTCGGCTTGCCAGGAGCGGGGGCACCGAGGAGCCACCCACGAGTCCCGAGCCGAGGACCACCACGTAGTCGGCCTTGCGGCGAACGTGCAGACGCCCGTACAGGAACGCGTAGGAGATGAAGCAGAGGAAGAGGAACGCGACGTATCCCGCCAGGGCCACGGCCGTCCCCGCCACGAACAGCAAAGTGGGGGTGCGGAGGATCCACGCGACAACCAGCAGCGCGAGCAGCCCCACCAGCGCGACCCCTCCCATCAACGACAGAAGGTTCGCCGGACTTCGCCCCTCTTTGCGGATCATGGTCACACCGTTGGACACCAGGAATCCGGCCAGGACGATGATGCACAGCACCGCGAGAACCAGGAGCCCGACGATGACCGATCTGCCCAGCCGGGCATCGTCCCGGGTGAGTTCGACCAGCCAGGCGGCCAGCGCGAACACTCCCGCGAGGCCCAGGAACACGGCGTTGCTGAACCGGCGGCGATCCCGCAGCACGCCGACGCAGAAAGCAAGGACGAACAGGACCGCGGGAGCGTAGACCACCATGCGCACATGGTAAGTCGGCGGGAAGGCGTTACCGGGGCCGGTCGGCCCGCAAAGGCGCTGGTCCGCGCGGGTGGAACAGTATCTGCGGTGAAGGGCGGCCGAGTTGGTCCGGCCGGAGGAACCGATGCCCGCCACGAGGGATCACCGTAGTGGTTCGACGTGGCCGGGCGGCACCGCGGGGCCGGCGGACGGACATCTCCGACGGCCCCGGTCCGAGCATGAGGTGGCTCTTAGAAGTAGTGCTTACGCCTGCCGACCGTGCGTCCGCTCGCGCCGAGGATCCACAGGACCGCGCCGACCACCACGAGGATGCCACCGACCGTGGTCAGCAACGAGACACCGACCAGCATGCCGATG
Organism: Streptomyces sp. NPDC059499; assembly: GCF_042749285.1. Classification (NCBI taxonomy): domain Bacteria; kingdom Bacillati; phylum Actinomycetota; class Actinomycetes; order Kitasatosporales; family Streptomycetaceae; genus Streptomyces; species Streptomyces sp. NPDC059499. The sequence continues at coordinate 212,627 of NZ_JBHYTT010000013.1, read as the reverse complement.
AGGAGCAATATGACACCAAGTATGATCATTTCGATTCCGATCTTCACGTCTGCTTCGGTGCGTACGGGCTCCGTACGCGACAGGCCCGCAGCACCCTGTTCCTGTCAGCCGCACGACCGGTGCCACGTGGAATCTCGTCCGTAGCGCTATCGGCGGTTGCAGGACGTTTGTCGTGCTTCCCCCGTGTGCCCTGCTCCCGGCCTCCCATGCACACACGGTTCGCGGGCCCTGTGCGGTGGCGTCCCGGGCCTGTCTCCGGGGGCGTCCCGCACCACGCGGCCGGGAACCGACCGGGCACCCGCAGGTGCGGGTCGCGGGGGCACGACTTTCTAGTGCTGAGGAAGCTCGGCGGAGGAGGGGCCCGCCTCGGCCACTGCTTCGCAGAACGCGGCCAGTCCCGTGGCCAGGGCGTCGCGTGTGTCGGGTGTCATGCGGCTCATCGCCAGGCGCAGGGCCCGTTCGCGGCGGCGCCGGATCTCGCGCAGGTGCGCGGTGCCGGCGTCGGTGAGCTCCAGCCGTGTCTCACGGCGGTCTTCGGGGCGAGGGGTCCGGCGCAGGAACCCGGCGGCCTGCAGCCGGTCGCAGAGGCGGGTGGCCGAAGGGGCGCCCACGGCGAGATGACGCCGGAGCGTGCTCAGGTTGATCCCGGGCTCACGCTCGATGAGGTACATCACTCGGATCTGCGCGGCGGACACGGGTGCGGTGCTCAGGATGTCGCGGTGCTGTTCCCAGGCGTTCTCCAGGAGTTCCAGGACATGGCTGACCCCAGGCACGTCCGCGGGTGCCTGGGGCTGGAGGCGAACAAGGTCCTCGCGCATGTGACACTCCCGATGGAGCACGGTGTGCTCGTTGCGGCTGATCGTTGTGGGCAGTCGCGTGATGAAGACTAGGTCAAGGAAGGCAGGTCCGGAACCGGTGGAGAGACCCTGGGCGGTCGAGCGCGTCCTGCGTGAAGCCGCGCCGCACGAGATCTTCGACGCACTCCGTGCTCTCATCGAACGTCGGCACCGCGCGGTGTCGGTGGAACTCCTGATGGCCGACTACGCCATGACCGAGCTGCAGCTGGTACGTGTCCTGCCTCACACCGCTCCCCCGATCCCGCTGCACGGCACAGCTGCGGGCCGTGCGTTCACGACCCAGGAGCCGCACCGTGCCGTGGGCCCCTCGTCCACGGTAACGGTCTTTGTTCCCGTCAGTGTTCGCGGCGACCGGCTCGGGGTGCTGAGCGTCTCGCTGCCGGCCGATGACAACGTGGGCGAGCAAGTACAGCAGGAGCTCCAGGAAAGTGCCGACGCCCTCGCACACGAGATCGTGGTCGCCGAGCGCGACACGGATCTCTTCCTCCAGGCCCGCCGGTCCGAGCGCCTGACCCTGGCCGCGGAAATGCAGTGGCAACTGCTCCCCGGCCGTTCGTGCTCCCGGCCGGAGTACAGCATCGGCGCCCAGCTCGAGCCCGCCTACGCCATCTTCGGCGACAGCTTCGACTGGTCGTCCTCCGCCGACGACCTCGTCCTCACCGTCAGCAACGGCATGGGAGAGGGGATCGACGCCGCTCTGCTCACCAATCTCGCCGTCAACGCGCTGCGCAACGCCCGACGGGCCGGCCTGGATCTGGCCGCCCAGGCCCTTCTTGCCGACCAGGCGGTCTACGGCCAGCACCAGGGTCACCAGTACCTCTCCACCCTGTTGCTCCGCTTCCACCTCCCGACGGGGAACGTGGAGATCATCGACGCCGGATCGCCCCGCATATGGCGGCTTCGCTCAGGAGCGGTCGAGCCGGTCGAGTTGAACCCGCAGTTCCCCCTGGGGATGTTCGAGGACTCCGTCTACACACCTCAGCACTTCACCGTCGAGCCCGGCGACCGACTGCTGTTCATCAGTGACGGGGTCTACGACGCCCTGTCCCCCGCGGGTGAGAAGTACAGCCTCCATGCCTTGGCGAGGGCGATCACCCGCACGGGCCGGCTGCCCGCTTCGCAGGTCCCCAGGGCGATGCTGGAGGAGTTGCTCGGCCACCGGGGGCCGGGCCCGGTAGCGGACGACTGCCTCGTGGTGTGTCTGGACTGGCACGGACGCCGCAAGCTGTCTGACGGGTGCTGACCTGGGACGCTTCCCCCGCGCAGGGCACAGAGGGCTTCTCCGTGGTCCTCCTGTGAAGGTTCGGTCACCGCGACGTGAATTGCGGGCGCAGCACGGGCCTTTCGGGCGATGGCGGACGGGGGTTCGGTTGCCATGCGGGGGAAGCGTGCGAGATGGTTGCCGCAAGGTAATTGTTTTTCGTCCAGTTGGAAGGTGGTGCGGCCCACCGCAGGCGGGCCCCCCTTCATGGCTTCTACCGAGGGAAACTCCGTTACGAGAACTGAGCAGCGCCCCCTGTCAGGCATCTGGGATCTGGCCCCCTGTCCCGTGATCGTGGCCGACCGGACCGGTGCCGTCACCATGCTGAATCCGGCCGCGGCCGGCCTCCTGGGCGACGTGCTGCCGGGGACACGCATGGAGGAGGCAGTTCCGGACTGGCTGGCGCGGGCCCATCGGGAGACCGTGGTGCGCACCCAGTTGCCGACGCAGAGCGCTGAGGACGCAGGAACTTCCCTCCCGGTTTCCGGACGGATCACGACGCAGAGCTTCGAGGCGCATCCCACCTGGGGCCAGGACGGGAACGTGGTGTGGTGGCTGGTCGACGACACCGGCCGGCGGCTCGCCGAGGAAGCGCTCGCCGCGGAGCGGGAGCGCACCACGTTCCTCACGGAGGCGTCCAATGTGCTGCTGGCTTCGCTGAACACGGACCGGTGCATGCGCGCCACCGCCGGGCTCGCCTCGGAGTACCTGGCCGACGTCGCGGTGGTCGTCACCCCCTCGTCCGGCCAGAAGCTGCCCGTGGCGCACGCGGTCCCGGGCCGTGACGTCACCCGCTCCCTCATCTCCGCGGACGCCGCACAGGTGCCGGGTCTCAGCGAAGCGTTGCAGGGGTTTCCGCCCGTGCCGTCCCGGTGGATCGACCCGGCCACTCTGCCCGACTGGGTGCTTCCCGCGGACTTCACCGGGACGATCGGGTCGGTCGTGGTCACTCCGCTGCCGGGCCACGGTGTGCCCGCCGGGGCCCTGATCCTGCTGCGCGGCACGGCGCAGAGCGGATTCACGGAGAACGAGGAGGTGTTCGCCCGGCTCTTCGCGGCCCGGGCCGGCGCCGCCCTCTCGGCGGCCCGGCTCTACGCCGAGCAGAACGACATCACGCAGACGCTCATGCGGGACCTGCTGCCGCCCCAGCTCCACCGCATGAACGGCGTCGAGTTCGCCGGCGCCTACCAGCCCGCCGGCGACAGGGAACGGGTGGGCGGCGACTTCTACGACGTCCACCCCGGCAGCACCCACTCCGAAGCCTCCCTCGTCATTCTCGGCGACGTCTGCGGCAAGGGCCTGGACGCGGCCGTCCTGACCGGCAAGATCCGCAACACCATGCAGGCGCTCATGCCCATGGCGGAGGATCACGAACGCATGCTGCAGCTCCTCAACGGCGCTCTCCTCAATTCCCACCACACGCGCTTCGCGACCATGGTCATGGCCTCCGTCCAGCGCACGGACAACCAGGTCCGGCTGCGTCTCACGTCGGCCGGCCATCCTGCCCCGCTGCTGGTGCGGACCGACGGCAGCGTCGAGGAGATCCAGACCCGCGGCACCCTGATCGGCGCCCTCCCGCACGTCGAGGCCGAATCCGTCGAGGCGGTCCTCCTCCCCGGAGAGACGTGCCTGCTGTACACCGACGGCATCACCGAGGCCCGGGGCGGGCCGCTCGGCGACGAGATGTTCGGCGAAGAGCGCCTGAAGCGGGCGCTGTCGGAGTGCGCCGACATGCCCGGCGAGGCCGTCGTCGAACACATTCAGATGCTGGCCGCTCAGTGGCTGCGCAGCGGCCGCCACGACGACATGGCGGTCGTGGCGATCACCGCACCCCGCACCACGCACCTGAGCGCGGTGAACGGCCACACGCGGGGCAGGTACACCGCATGAACGTGATGACCGAGCAGAGCCACGAACTCCGGACGATACGGGACGAACTGTGGGCGGCCTTGACCCGCCGCGACGAGCACAGGGCCGTAGAGATCGTGTTCGCCGCCCTGGACGGCGGGATGGACGCCGAGAAGGCCCTGCTGGACCTCATCGCACCCGTGCAGGCAAGGGTCGGCTCCGAGTGGGCGGCCAACCGGCTCACCGTCGCGCAGGAACACGCCGCCAGCGCCATCACCGAGCGCGTCATCGCCGCCCTCGCCCATCGCTCCGCGGCCCGGCCCTCGCCCGGGCTCGGCCGTGTCACGGTCGCGTGCGTGGACCAGGAATGGCACGTCCTCCCCGCCCGCCTCCTCGCCGAGGTCCTCACTCTCCGGGGCTGGCAGGTCGACTTCCTCGGCGCACAGGTGCCCACCCCTCACCTCATCGCCCATCTGCACAGCAGCGGGGCCGACGCCGTGGCCCTCTCCTCCACCCTGCCCACGCGGTTGCCCGTGGCTCACGCCGCGATCAGCGCGTGCAAAGCGGTCGGCGTACCTGTCCTGGCCGGCGGCGCCGGCTTCGGGCCCGATGGCCGCTACGCCCACAGACTGGGCGCCAACGCCTGGGCTGCCGACGCGCGCAGCGGAGCTCAGCAGCTCGCGGACGGCATCCCCATGCACAGCCTCACCGAGGGCCGGCAGCAGATCGACGACCTTCCGCACCTCGCCGACCAGGAGTACACCCTGGTCGCCCGCGCCCAGGGCCGGCTCGTCAAGCAGGTACTGGCCCACCTCGAAGAGCGCGTTCCCGCGATGGTCACCTACACCGATCACCAACGCGAACGGACTGCCGAGGACATCGCCCACATCGTCGATTTCCTGGCCGGGTCCCTCTACGTCGACGACGACGACCTGTTCACCACCTTCATGACCTGGACCGCGGGCATCCTCGCCGCCCGCCAGGTCCCCGCCCGGTCCCTGGTTCCCGCCCTTGACGCCCTTGCCGGCGAGCTCAAGGACTTCCCCCGCGCCACGCGACTGCTGAACCGGGCACGACTCGCCCTGGAGGGCGCCCTCCCCACCACCGGCCGACACCCCGGAGCCTTCGCATGACCGCACAGCCCAGCCGGCCCTTCACCCTCGTCGTCGAAGCAGGGCCGGGCACCGCACGACTCAGTCTCGTCGGCGACCTCGACTACGACACCAGCGGCGAGCTCACCCGCCAGGCCGACGCCTGCCTGACCGAGTTCCCCGACCTGCGCGAACTGCACCTCGACTGCGCACGGCTCCGGCTGTGCGACTCCATGGGCGTCTCCACGCTCCTGATGGTCCACCGCCGGACCAGCGAACGGGATGTAGCCCTCCACCTGGACAACCCGCCGCCCTTCCTGGAACGCGTCCTCGACCTCACGGGCATCCGGAAGCTCTTCGTGTACGCGCCCCCGTCCCAGCAGGACGAACAGACACACACGAACGAAGCCGCCCCGAGCTCACATCCGCCCACCTCTCCGACGCACGGGCCCACCGTCTGACCGGACCACTGCCTATCGGTTGCCGCAGGTGATCCTCCCGGGACCACACAAGATGAGTTAGCCCCCTCGCGATCAGGGCAGGAGCAATTCACCGGAGCGAAGCTTCACTGCGAAGGGGGTTCAGAGAATGAGTCAGCCGCACTGCACGAGGGAACGGCGAACCGAGCCCGCCCGGCGTACCACGCATCCGACCACGGCTGCGCAAGCACGTGACGACCTGCGCGAGTTCTTCTCGGAGCTGTCTCCCACCCCCACCGGGGAGTGCGTCGACAACGCGGTCCTGGTGGCCTCCGAGCTGGTCACGAACGCGCTGCGGCACGCGGGAGGCCTCACCGCCTTGAGCCTGCGGGCAGACCGGATGACGCTGGAGATCACCGTGCGGGATCCCAGCCACGCACCACCGCGCGAGCGCCCGCCGGACCTGAGCGGCGGCGGGGGCGGATTCGGCTGGCCCCTGGTCCGTCTTCTCGCCCGCACGGTCACGGTCAACCCCTCCGGGCACGGCGGCAAGTGCGTACGCGCCGTCCTCAGCCGTTGACCCGACCCGCCAAGGGTCGCAGGGCGCGGGACGGCGAACCCGACCGCACCGAGGTGCACCACGGACTCCCCGGGGCCCGGTCCGCCGGCAGCTCCAGCCCTGATCGAAGCCCAGTTGTGCCTGGCCGTCGACCAGCTGCCGCCGTACGCACCCGAGTTCAACCGGTTGAGGCCTGTGGTCGCACCAATGCCGCACTTCGACAAACCGGATCGCCTCACCGTCAGCGGTGTCCACCGCGGCGAGCAGCGAGCCCTGTACGACGCCCGGCGCGACGAGCGGATTCCCGCGCACGGGCTTCGCCTCGTCGTCATCCGCCCCGCTGATCTGGATGCGGACAGCCGCGGACGACTGCGCCGCAATGCAGAGGGCGACCTCGCGGCACTGCAGAAGGTCCTGGCCCGCGCCAGTGACGAGGACCGGGTCACCGACACCTTCCGTACCTGGCTGCTGGCCGAAGGGTGGACGCCCGTCGATCCGACCGACCGCTGGACCGACCTGGAAGCCGTACGCGGCGAGGAGCGGCTGATCTGCGAGGTCAAGGGCCGCACCAGCGAGAAAGGCACCGATGCCGACATCGCCTACGGCCAACTGCTGCGCCGCATGACGAGCCAGGAATCACACGCACGCTACGCCGTCGTCGTGCCGTCCTCCTCCGCCAAAGCCGCCGCACGCGTCCCGGCACATGTCCGCCGGCTTCTGCGCATCGACGTGTACGAGGTGACGGACGACGACCGGGTGTGCCGACTGACCGACTGATCTGTAGCGGGTACTTCCAGCTTCGATTTCACCGCCTGCGTATCCTCCGTCCTCCGGAACCCATGCGCTGCGCGAGGCCACTTCGTCGCACGAGCCGAACACCTGGGTCACGGCAAATGCGAGAATGCGGGTCCTGACCGAAGCGTGCGACAGCTCGAAGCCGGGACTCCAGCACCGACGAAGCGGGGGTAGTCATGGCGTTGGCCATGTGTCCACTGTGCAGCGACGACGAGGACATCGAGGCGGTCCGCCCGCTCGACGGCGAAGGCCGGCTCGTGAGGCACCGGTGCGGCTTCGAATGGGAGCACAGGGAGCCCGTGATCCCGACTCGGAACACGGTCCGATCCTTCGGCGACCTCAAGTCCCGCTTCCCGAAAGCCGAGGATGTCGATCCCGAGCAGTTGGAGCGTGTGACCCGGCTGAAGGAGCGGTACCTCGCCGTCAAACCGGACCTCGACCCCGATGTGGCGGACTACTGGGCGAAGTACCAGCGGATATTCTCCCCGGACGGGCTGTGGACGTGCGACCCCAGAGCTCTCAAGGACTTCGCCAACTCCGAGGTCGGAGCCCGCCCCGGCAATCAGGCCACCTTCAACTCCGCGTGGAACGACATGGGCGACGCGGCAGCAGGGAAGGCGACCCGCCAGACGATCGAGTACCTCCTGCGCGGTCCTGACGACGTGCCGCGCGAAGACCGACGCCAGCACCTGCTGTCCGGCACCGAGCCGTTCGCCATGACCGGTTTCAAGGAAGCCCTCCTCACGAGGGTCCTCTGTGTGATGTACCCCGACCGCTTCCTGACGATCCTGAAGTACACGACCGAGGCCGGCGGCAAGCGTGAGATCGCGCGGATGGTCTACGGTCTGGAGCTCCCGGCGCCCGAGTCGGTGAACTGGACTCTCGGCCGGCTCATCCTGTGGAGCAACAACCTCCTGACCGACCTCGCCGGCGAGGGCTTCGCCAACCGACAGCACGCCGCCGCGTTCCTCTGGTGGGCCAAGAACCAGCTCGGAGGGCGACGGGCAGCGTAGACCGAAGGGCAATCGGTACCCGGGCACGATCGCCGCCGGGGGCCACCGTGGTCTTCAAGACGCTGCGGCATCCACCCTGTCGATCACCGCAGACCAAGACAGCCCACTCACCCGGCAAGCAGCCCGCCGAGCCGTCGCCCCACCCTCACCACGGCGAACCAGCCCCGGCCAGGGCGTGCGGCCACACGGCGGCCACCACGACCCCGAACGCACGAAAGGCCGCCCTCTCACGGATGAGAGAACGACCTCCGACCTGCGTTTCCGCACAGTCGGGACGACAGGATTTGAACCTGCGACCCCTTGACCCCCAGTCAAGTGCGCTACCAAGCTGCGCCACGTCCCGATGCCCGTCTGACCTGGTGTTTTCCCCTGGCCGAACGCGCATGAGAACAATACCGCACTTGGAAGGGTGGTCACGAACCCGTTTTCGGCCCTTGACCTCAACCATGCTTGATGTTCAACGCTGGGCGGCATGACGAACACGACTGCCGCCCAGCCGGTCCACGGGTACGGCGACCTGAACCGGCTGATGAGCCTGATGACGGGCGACGAGAAGCACGGGCCCGCCGCGACCTCCACCCTGGACGCCCTCTGGGTGCTGTACGACCGGGTACTGCGGGTCTCGCCCGCCACCGTCGACGCCCCCGACCGAGACCGGTTCCTGCTCTCGAAGGGCCACGGGCCGATGGCGTACTACGCCGTGCTGGCCGCACGCGGCTTCTTCGGCGCGGAGCTGCTGCCCGGATTCGGGTCGTACGACTCACCGCTCGGGCACCACCCCGACCGGCTGCTGGTACCGGGTGCCGAGATCGGCAGCGGATCCCTCGGACACGGGCTCCCCCTGGCCGTGGGCAGCGTGCTGGGGCTGCGCGCGCAAGGGCTGACCGACCCGCGCGTCTGGGTCCTGACCGGGGATGCCGAGCTGGACGAGGGCAGCAATCACGAGGCGATCGCCTACGCGGGCCCGGCCGGCCTGGAGCAGCTCCACACCCTGGTGATCGACAACGCCTCCGCCTCCTACGCCAGGCCCGGGGGCATCGCCGCACGGTTCGAGGCCGCCGGCTGGTCGGCCCGGACCGTGGACGGCCGGGACCACGAGGCGCTGTACGACGCCTTCACCGCGCCGCACCCCGGCAGACCCCACGCCGTGATCGCCCGTGTGACACCCAAGCGCTGAACGCCGCACCTCCGAGCAGGACGACCGAAACAGAACAATGGAGACCTATCCCATGGACACCATGCGTGACCGGTTCATCGCCACCACCTCGCGAATGCTGGACGAGGACCCCCGCCTCGCCCTGGTACTGGCCGAAATCAGCCGGGACGGCTTCGACCGGGCCGAGCGGACGCACCCGGACCGGGTGATCAACGTGGGGATCAGGGAACAGCTCCTCATCGGGGCGGGAGCCGGAATGGCTCTGACCGGGATGCGGCCACTCATGCACACCTTCGCCAGCTTCCTGGTGGAGCGGCCCTTCGAGCAGGTGAAGCTGGACCTGGGGCACCAGGGGGTCGGCGGTGTGCTGGTCAGCGCCGGGGCCTCGTACGACTGGCCGGCCGGTGGCTTCACCCACATGTCGCCGGGCGACGTCGCCCTCCTTGACACCCTCGACGGCTGGACGGTGCACGTGCCGGGCCACCCGGACGAGGCCGAGGCGCTCGTCCGGCAGGCGGTCGCGGCGGACGGCCGCGTCTACGTACGTCTCTCCCTCCAGTCCAACGCGAAGGGCCGCCCCGTCGGCGGGACCGGCTTCGGCACGGTCCGGGAGGGAGCGGGCGGCGTGGTCATCGCCGTGGGACCGATGCTCGACAACGTGCTCGCGGCGACGCAGGACCTGGATGTGACCGTGCTGTACGCGACCACGGTGCGGCCCTTCGACGCGGCGGGACTGCGCCGGGCAGCAGGCGCGGGCCCCGCCGCCGATGTCGTGGTCGTCGAGCCCTACCTGGCGGGTACGTCCACGGCTGCGGCGGGCGACGCACTCCTCGACCTGCCCCACCGCGTCCTCGGGCTCGGGGTGGGCCGGGCCGAGCTGCGCAAGTACGGACAGCCGGCGGAACACCTGGCGGCGCACGGCCTGGATCCTCGCGGCCTGCGACAGCGGATCACGGACTTCCTGAGTCCCTGAGTACCCCTCAGCCGCCGGAAGCGGGCGGCACGCTGAGCTCCGGGTGGGCGTCGAGCAGCTTGCGCGGGGCGGCCTGCCGCCAGGAGTCGGTGAGGACGGCGGTCAGCTCGGCCGCGTCCTCCAGAGCGCCGAGGCGCACCCGTAGCCAGGCGTAGTTGTCGTCGTGACCCTCGCGGACGAAGAACTTCTCCGGCTCGGAGGCGATCAGCTCGGCCCGGTCCTCGACCGGACACTTCACACCCATGGTCGTGTCGTCATCGCCCAGCGCGGCGAAGATCTTGCCCGCCACCCTGAAGGTGGGCTTCCCCCAGGCGAGCTTCTCGGCCGTGTCGGGCAGGGCCAGCGCGACGGCGCGTACATCGTCGGCGGTGATGGTCATCGAAGGTCCCCGATCCGGTGAGCTCCAGCGGCTGCGGTCCGTCCGACCGTAGCGCCCGGCACCGACAATCACGGGAAGTCCCACCGAGCGCTGCCGACCCATTGACCCCGCCGAAGACGTGAACCTACTCTGAACAACGCACTCCAGAAAGCGCTTTCTACACCCCACAGTCGGCTTCAACCGCACAGGGAGCGCCCAATGAGCAGCCGCCCGTTACGGAGCAGTCCCGCGTCCCGCGCCCTCCCCCCGCCCCTCATCGCCCTCACCGCGCTTCTGGCGCTGGTCCTCGGTCTGCTCGTGGCCTCGCCGCCGAGAGCCCAGGCAGCGCCGTTCCGTGTTCTGGTGTACTCCGAGGTCACGAACTTCACCCACGACTCGATTCCCGCCGGGATCGAAGCGGTGAGGAAACTCGGCGCCGAGAACGGATTCGAGGTCGAGGCGACGGACGACTCGGCCGTCTTCAACGGCACCGACCTGGCCCGCTTCCAGGCGATCGTGTTCAACAACACCAACTCCACACCGGAGAAAGGTGACTTGCTGACCGCCGATGAGCGCGCCGCACTGCAGAAGTACATCCGCGCGGGTGGCGGCTGGGTCGGTCTGCACGCCGCGTCCGCCAGTGAACGCGACTGGGACTGGTACGAGGGTCTCGTCGGCGCCATCTTCGACCAGCACCCGGCGGTGCAGACCGGCCGCGTCAAGGTCCTCGACCACGCGCACCCCTCCACCAAGGACCTTCCCGACCTCTGGGAACGTACCGAGGAGTGGTACAACTGGCGCACCAATCCGACCTCCAAGGTGCACACACTCGCGCAGATCAAGGTGCGCGACGGCATCGACGGCCTCGACGAGGGTGTGGACCATCCGTGGTCCTGGTGCCAGAACTACGACGGCGGCCGTTCCTGGTTCACCGCGGGCGGACACGCGGCCTCGGCCTTCCAGGAGGAGGGCTTCGTCAAGCACCTGCTGGGCGGCATCGAATGGGCCGCGGGTGCCAAGGAGGGTGACTGCACGGCCACCCGGACGGGCTCGTTCCAGCGCACTGCACTGGCCACCAGCGATCTCGCCGACCCGTTCGAACTGGCCGTGGCCCCCGACCGACGGGTGTTCTTCGCCCAGCGCACCGGAAAGCTCAAGGTCATCGACCAGGAGACCATGAAGGTGTCCACGGCGCTGGACTTCGCGTACACACCGGAGATGACCAGTCAGTCGGACGGACTCCTCGGCCTCACGCTCGACCCCGGGTTCGCCGAGAACAACTGGCTCTATCTGCTGCACTCCGACAAGACGGAGAAGCGCCTGAACCTCTCCCGCTTCACCGTCTCGGGGAACACCGTCGATCCCGCGTCCGAGAAGCGTCTGCTGACCGTTCCGACCTTGCGGGGCGAAGGCAGGGCCAACTCCCACATGGCCGGTTCGCTGACCTTCGACAAGGCCGGCAATCTGTACGCGGCGACCGGCGACAACACCGATCCGTTCGCTTCCGACGGCTTCGCGCCCATCGACGAGGGCGAAGGCCGCCGCGCGTGGGACGCGCAGGGCACCTCGGGCAACACGAACGACCTGCGGGGCAAGGTTCTCCGGATCACCCCGCAGGAAGACGGCACGTACACCGTGCCCGAGGGCAATCTCTTCGCACCCGGCACGGACAGGACCCGCCCGGAGATCTACGCGATGGGCATGCGCAATCCGTTCCGGATCACGACGGACCCGCTGAGCGGCGCGCTGATGGTCGCGGACTACGGCCCCGACGCCAGGCAGGCCGTCGCGGGACGCGGGCCCGAGGGGACGGTCGAGTACACCCGGATCACCGAGGCGGGGAACTTCGGCTGGCCGTACTGCACGGGCAACAACACCCCTTTCAACGACTACGACTTCACGACGAAGACCTCGGGTCCGGCCTTCGACTGCGACGCGCTCGTCAACGACTCGCCGAACAACACGGGTCTGCGCGAACTGCCGCCCGCCCAGCCGGCCACCGTCTGGTACGCCTACTCCGCGTCCGCCGAGTTCCCGGAGCTCGGCACCGGCGGCGGCGGCCCGATGAGCGGCCCCGTCTACGACTACGACCCGCAGAACACCTACCGGACCAAGTTCCCCGAGTACTTCGAGGGGAAGTGGCTCAACTACGAGCTGACCCGCCGCTGGTTCAAGACGTTCTCCTTCCAGCGGGAGGGGCAGACCTTCTCGGATCCGAGGTTCGCTCCCGTGGCGGCCGGCGATCTCCAGTCCATCAACGGCGTCTTCGCGGACATGGAGTGGAACCAGCCGTTCGACGCCGACTTCGGCCCTGACGGGGCGCTGTACGTCATCGACTTCGGGCTCGGCAGCGGTACGGGCCGGGGTGGCAGCAACGAGGGTGCGGGTATCTACCGCATCGACTACGTCGGTGACGGCCGACTGCCCGACGCGAAGATCACCACCGATCGCGACAACGGCTCCGCGCCCCTGACCGTCGCGTTCTCCAGCGCCGGATCCGGACTCCCGGGCGAACAACCGGTCACGTACGCATGGGACTTCGACGGCAACGGCAGCACCGACTCGACGGCAGCGAACCCCTCGTACACCTACCGGACCAAGGGCCTGTTCACGGCGCGCCTCACGGTCACCGGGCCGGGCGGTCTGACGGCGCTCGCGGTCCAGGACATCACCGTCGGCAACAACAGACCGCAGGTGACGATCCAACAGCCGCCGGACGGCGGGATGTTCAGCTTCGGCGACACCATTCCCTTCACCGTGAAGGTGAAGGACAAGGAGGACGGCCGGGACGCGCCGATCGACTGCTCACGGGTCGTGGTGCAGTCCCAGCTCGGCCACGACACGCATCTGCACCCTCTCGACAACTACACGGGGTGCACGGGTGAGATCGTCACGGATGCCGGTGACAGCCACGGGCCGGGGCAGAACCTCTACTACGGGATCACCGCGCAGTACACGGACAAGGGTGCCGCGGACTCCCCCGCGCTCACCGGCTCGACGTCGCTGACGCTGCGCACCACGTTCAGGGAGGCCGAGCACTTCACCGCGACCGGAGGCACGCACGACGGTGTGGTCGTCGCCGCCCGGGCGGACGCCTCGGGCGGCAAGCGGCTGACGGAGATCGAGGACGGCGACTGGGTCGCCTTCGACCCGGTGAACCTCAGGAACATCACGTCGGTGACGGTCGGTGCGGCGTCCGGCGGCCTCGGCGGGACGGTGGAATTCCGGGCCGGTTCACCGGACGGCCGGCTGCTCGGCTCGGTGACCGTCCCGAACACCGGCGGCTGGGGCACGGTCGTGTCGCCGACGACGGCCCTGGAGAACCCCGGCAGCAGCACGAAGCTGTACGCGGTGTTCACCAACTCCGGGTGGAGCAGTGAGAAGGCCGATCTCTTCGCGGTCGACTGGCTGCATTTCAACGGCTCCGGCGTGGAGAAGCGGCCCGGTACGAAGGTCGGCGTGAAGGCGGCCCCGGTCGGCGGTGGCGCGCCGCTCGCGGTGTCGCTGAGCAGTGTGATCCAGCCGGTGAGCGGGCGCACGATCGCCTCGTACCACTGGGACTTCGGTGACAACACGGATCCGGCCGCCCCGGAGGGCGCGACCGCCACGCACACCTATGCCCGGGCGGGTGCGTACACGGCGCACCTGACGGTGACCGACGACAAGGGCGACACCAGCACCGGATCGGTCCGGATCGACGTGAGTGGAGGTCAGTGACGTCATGAACGGCACACGAAGAGCGTTTCTCGGTTCGGCCCTGGGCGTCGCCGCGGCGGCGGCAGTGGGTACGGGAACGGCGTCGGCCGCTCCGGCCGGCTGTCGCAGGCGCATCCCCCCGTCCGGCATCGGTATGCACCTGTACACGATGCGTACGCCGCTGGCCGCGGACTTCGGGGGCACCCTGGAACGGCTCGCCGAGATCGGCTACGCCACGGTCGGGGTGAGCGGTCGGCACGGGAACAGCGCGGCGGACATCCGTCGCATGCTCGACGGGACCGGGCTCGAAGCGGTCCTCGAACATGTCTCGTACGACATCGTGAGGGGCGCTGGGCTGCCGCAGGCGCTCGAGGACGTCCACACGCTGGGCGGCCGGTGGATCGTGGTGCCCAGCCTGCCCGGATCCCTGCACTCACCTGCCGGATACCGGCAAGTGGCCCGGGAGTTCAACAGAGTGGGACGGATCGCGCGCGAGTCCGGGCTGAAGCTGCTCTACCACAATCACGGCAGCGATCACGAGGTCGTGGACGGGGTGAGCCTGTACGACATCCTGCTCGCCGAGACCGATCCCGAACTGGTGGGTTTCGAGCTGGATCTGTACTGGGCGGCGAACGGCGGCGCCTCGGCTCCGGGCGAGCTCTTCGTACGTCATCCCAGGCGTTTCCCCGCACTCCACGTGAAGGACATGGCGCCCGACGGGGGCTTCGAGGACGTCGGGTCGGGCGTGCTGGACTTCCCGGCGATGTTCGACACGGCGCGCCAGGGCGGGGTGAAGCAGTGGCTGGTGGAGCACGACACGCCGGCTGACCCGTTCGCCACGGCACTGGCCGGCTACACGTATCTGTCGCGACTGCGGTACTGAGGCGGGCGCGGTCCGGCCCCGGGGGACTCGGGGCCGGACCGCGTTCTCAGTTGGCGGCGAGCAGCTCCCCGTACCAGGCGAGCGTGGCGTCCAGGGCTTCCGGGAGCGGCGTCGGGACCAGCCCGAACGCCTTCTCGATCGCCGAGGAGTCGAGCGTCTGCCCCTCGGTGTGCTGGTAGAACATCTCGGCGTACTCCGCCATGAAGACCTCGTCGAACGGGCCGAACGGACGGGGTTCGCCGACGACCGTGATGTTCAGGGGGCGGCCCACGCGCTCCTCGGTCATGGCGAGGATCTGCCGGGTGGTGAGTGCCGGAGCGGTGGGCAGGTGCCAGACCCGTCCGTCACCGTCCGGATTCTCGCCGAGGGTGGCGAGTCCCGCGGCGACATCCCCGATGTACGTGTAGCTGTGCGGCAGATCGATGTCGCCGAGTGCCGGGACCTCTCCCCCGGTGAGCGCGGCGGGGAAGACGGCGCCGCCCAGCGTGGAGTTGAGGACGCCGGGGCCCACGAAGTCGGCCGACCGGCCCAGCACGACACGGATACGGCCCTCGTCGTGCGCCGCGAGGTAGCGGGCGTCCAGCTCGGCGCGCATCACGCCCTTGCGGGTGGTCGCGTTCCACGGAGTGTCCTCGGTCATCACGGCCCCGTGCGTCTCTCCGTACGGGTAGAGCGTGTCGAGAACGACCAGGCGGGCGCCGGTCGCCTCGACGGCGGCGAGGACGGCCTTCTGGATCCGCGGCATGACCTCGACCTGGAGGTGGTAGCCGACGTTGACGCAGTGGTGGACGACGGCCGCGCCCTCCACGGCGGCGCGGGCGCCTCGCGCGGTGGCCACGTCGGCGGCGAACCGGTCGACGCCCTCTGTCTCGGGGCCCGTCCCGGACCGGTCGACCAGCCGGACCCGGTGGCCCCGTGTGACGAGCTCGCGGGCAAGTGCGCTGCCGGCCGGTCCGGCGCCGAGCACGGTGTGGAGGTCGGATACGGCGGTCATGGTGGGCTCCTTCGCCTAGGTGAACTGCTACGTCGCCTTGCAACTGTTAGAGACTGTAACTCTTGCGATGATGAATCACAATTCCTCTTGTTAGACTCCGTAACGAACGTGAGTGCAGATAGCAGTCGACGAGGATCGAGGAGCCGGGGATGGCCTCAGCCCAGCAGGGCCCGCGCGCCAGGTACCGGGAGCAGACCCGGTCGGAGATCAAGGAAACGGCCCTGCGGCAGCTGGCCGAGTCAGGTGTCGGCGCGCTCGCCCTGACCCGTGTCGCCAAGGAGATGGGGCTGTCGGGCCCGGCGCTCTACCGGTACTTCGCCAGCCGTGACGATCTGCTGAGCGCCCTGATCAGGGATGCGTACGACGACGCCGCCACGGCCGTCGCAGGGGCGGCGGCCGAGGCCTCGGCCGCCTCGCAGGGGCCTCGCGACCGCCTGCGGACGCTGGCCACGGCCTACCGGGCGTGGGCGGTCGCCGAGCCCCACCGCTATCTGCTGATCCAGGGCGCACCGGTACCCGGCTATGTGGCCCCGGACGACACACGGGACCGGGCCCGCGCGGTCCTCGGGCCGTTCCTGGCGGTCTTCGCGGAAGGGGATCCGGGGGCCGAGGTGGCCACGCTGGTGGCGGAGATGGCGGCCTGGCTCGCGACCGACGAGGCGGTGGGCGCCTGGGTCGCCGAGTACGCGGCGGACGCGGCCGGCGACACGCCGGCGCGGGCGCTGGCGGGCGCCGTGCTCGTATGGGCCCAGCTGCACGGCTCGGTGGGGCTGGAGGCGGCGGGACAGTTCGCCGGTATGGGGCATCACGGTGACACGCTGCTCACCGCGCAGATGGGTGTGCTCGCGGACGCGTTCGCGCTGTCCTGAACCGGGGTTCCGGGGCAGGGGCGACGGGCGGCCCCGGGCGCCGGACCGGGGTGCTCCCCCGGTCCGGCGCTCCGTGTCAGTCGTGTGCCGAGACCGCACCCAGCAGGTCGCGGATGCGCGTGGCCGCCGCGTGGAACTCGGGGCGCCCGAGGGTCTCGCTGTACTCGCGCTCGGCGGGCAGACCCACCTGGATGATCTCGGTGACGGTGCCCGGACGCGGACTCATCACCACCACCCTGTCGGCCAGGTAGACCGCCTCGGAGATCGAGTGCGTCACCAGGATCACTGTGGTCCCGGTCTCCCGCCGGATCCGGTTGAGCTCCATGTTCATCTGCTCGCGCGTCAGCGCGTCCAGCGCGCCGAACGGCTCGTCCATCAGCAGCACCGGCGGCTCGTGCAGCAACGCCCGGCACAGGGCCACCCGTTGCTGCATCCCGCCGGACAACTCATGGGGGTACGCGTTCTCGAAGCCACTCAGGCCTGTCATCCGGATCAGGGCGTCGGCCTTCTCGCGTGCCACGGCTGGAACCATCTTCCTGATCTCCGCCTGGAGCAGGATGTTGCGGCGCGCGGAGCGCCATTCGAGGAGAGCGGCGCGCTGGAACACGTAACCGATGTCGTGGCGTGGCCCCTTGACCTGCTCCCCGCCGACCCGGACGTCGCCCACGGTCGGGTTGAGCAGTCCGGCGACCAGCTTGAGCAGGGTCGACTTGCCGCATCCCGAGGGTCCCACGACGGCGACGAACTCTCCCGGCGCCACGTCGAGGGACACCTCCTGGACCGCCGTGACATCACGGTCCCTGCCGCGGAACCTGACCGAGACGTCCGTCAGCCCGACGGCCGGGGTGACCGTCACGGCCGCCTCCGCCGGCAGCTTCCCCGTCCTCGCGTCCTCCTTCGGCATCGTCATCCCTTCAGCGCCGACTTCTGGTCCCAGTAGTCCGACACGGCCTTGGGCTTGCCGACCAGTCCCGCCTCGGCGAAGACGTCGACGGTCTGCTGCCAGTCGGCCTCGGTGTTGACTCCGGGCGCCTTGCCCTGGGTCGAAGCGGTGTGCAGCAGGGTGAGCGTCGTGGCGAACTGCTCCGCCAGGACCGCCTTCGGAGGCAGTTGCTCCGAGGCACCCTCCATCGAACTGACGGCGGGCTCGGGGGCCTTCTCCGCCGCCGCCCACGACTCGCTGACGGCCCGCACCATGCGCTTGGCGAGATCGGGCTTCGACGCGAGGATCCTCTGACCGGCGAGCAGTCCGTTGGAGTAGAAGTTCAGCCCGTGCTCCGAGAAGCGCAGGTACGAGACGGGCTTGCCGGCCTTGTGCTGCATGGTGGGGCCCTGGTCGCTCGCGTAGCCGAGCAGACCGTCGGTCTTCCCCGAGATCACCGCGGCGATCTTGCCCGCCGGGTCGGTGTTCTGGACCTTGACGTCCGAATCGCTCAGCCCGTTCTTCTTCAGGAAGATCGGGAAGGTCTTCGACAGCGCGTCACCCGCGGTGCCGGCGATGGTTCTGCCCTTCAGATCCGCGGGCGTCTTGATGCCCTCGGCGTCGAAGGACTGCACCGAGGCGGGGGTGGTCTGGAGGAAGACGCCGAGACTCTTCACCTTGACGCCGCTGTCGACCCCGGCGAGCAGCGCGGGGGTGTCGGCCCAGCCGAAATCGGTCTGCCCGGCGGCGGTCGCCTGCACCGTCTTCTGCGAGCCCTGGCCGGCCTGGATCTTCAGGTCGATGCCGTGCTTCTCGAAGATCTTCTGCTGCTTGCCGTAGTAGAACGGCGCGTGCTCGCCGTACGGATACCAGTTGAGTGTCAGCGTGACCTGGTCGAGCTTCTTGCCGGAGTCGCTGGTGGTGGTCGCCGGCTCGTTCCCGCCGCAGGCGGTGACCATCAGGACGAGGGGGACGACACCGATCAGGAGTCTGCGCGCATGCATGGGCTTGGCCCTTCTCACGACGAGGTCAGTACGAGGTGGTGGCGGAGGTTTCCCTGCGGCTGGCGTGCCAGGGGAGCAGGAGCTTCTCGGCGATCTCCACGGCGACGAACAGGACGACGCCGATCAGGGACATCACGAGCAGCCCGGCGAAGAGCATCGGGGTGTCGAGATTGCCGTTGGCCTGGAGGATCACGTAACCGAGTCCTTCGTTGGCGCCGACGAACTCGCCGACGACCGCGCCGGTCACAGCCAGCGTGACCGCGACCTTGAGCCCCGAGAAGAGGTGGGGCAACGAGGCAGGGAAGCGGATCTTCACGAAGGTCTGCCAGGGTTTGGCGCCCATGGTCGCCGACAGCTGGAGCATCTCCGGGTCGACCGCCTTGAGGCCGGTGACCATCGAGATCACCACCGGGAAGAAGGCGATGAGGACAGCGATGAGGATCTTCGGCGCGATACCGAATCCGAGCCAGACGACGAACAGGGGGGCGATCGCGATCTTGGGGACGACCTGCGCGAAGAGCAGGATCGGGTAGAGCGTCCGCTCGACGGTCGACGAGTAGACCATGATCACGGCTGCCAGTACGCCGACAGCCACCGCGATGAGGAACCCGAGCAGGGTTTCGTATGTGGTCACCCAGGTGTGCTGCCACAGGTAACTCGTCTTGCCGGTCAGCACGTCGAGCGTCGCGCCGGGTGACGGTACGAGATACGGCTCCACGAGCTCGGCCGCCGCGATCACCCACCAGACGGCGAAGCACGCCAGCAGCAGCGCGACAGGACGCCAGCTCTGCTCGGCCGCGCGGGCGAGCCGCTCCCCCACGGAGGGTCCGGCCCGCCGGGTGACTCCCGCGATCTCCGCGGGGCTCTTGACCAAAGCGCTCTGGCTCACTGCAAACTCCCTGCATTCGTACGCGAGTTGTGGATTGCCGGGCAATTCTCAGGGGCCTGAGAAGGCGCTTTCAGAAAGCGCTTTCTGGTAAGGTCTGGCCACGCTAATGACTCATGGCGCGCAGGGTCAAGAGGTCGTCCCGAAGTTCGGGGCTCTGCCACCACCGCACCCCCGGGGGTTCGAGTTGAGTGAACGGGAAGCACCGGACCGGCCGGTTCCGCCGGACCGGGTACGGACGACGCACGTGACCCTGGACGCCGTGGCCCGCGAGGCCGGGGTCTCGCTCGCCACCGCGTCGCGAGCGCTCAACGGCACCACCCGGGTCCGCGACGACCTGCGGGAGCGGGTGCGCTCGGCGGCCGGCCGGCTCGGCTACATCCCGAACGCCCACGCCCAGGTCCTGGCCGGCGCGGGCAGCAACCGTACGGTGGGCGTCATCTGTCATGACGTCAGCGACCCCTACTTCGCGGGGGTGGCCAGCGGTGTGATGCGGGCGGCGGCCGAGCAGGACCTGCTGGTGATGCTGGCCTCCACCTTCCGTGAGCCGTCCAGGGAGATCGCGTACGTGTCCATGCTGCGGGCCCAGCGGGCCCGGGCCATCCTGCTGATCGGTTCCGGCTTCCAGGACCGGGCGTGGGAACGCGCCATGGACGCCGAACTGGCACCGTACGTACGCGTCGGCGGCCGGGTCGCCGTGGTCAGCCGGCACCGCAGCCTGCGGGTGGACACCGTGCAGCCGGAGAACCGTGCCGGTGCGGCCGCGCTCGCACGGTCGCTGGCAACGCTCGGGCACCGGCGGTTCGCGGTGCTCACCGGACCTCCGTCGCTGACGACGGTGTCCGACCGGCTCGCGGGATTCCGGGAAGGGCTCGCGGAGGCGGGCATCGGCCTCGAGGTGGTCGTGGAGGGCGCGTTCACCCGGGAGGGCGGCCATCAGGCGGCCCTCCGGCTGCTCGCCCGCGAAGGGCCCAGGCCGACATGTGTGTTCGCGGTGACCGATGTGATGGCCGTCGGCGCTCTGGCAGCGCTCCGGGAGGCGGGGCTGGACGTGCCGGGGGACGTGTCCCTGGCCGGGTTCGACGACATCCCCCTCGTACGGGAACTGTCGCCGCCGCTCACGACGGTGGCCCTGCCGCTCACCGCGATGGGTGAGAGCGTGATCGCGCTGGCACTGCGGGAACCGGGGGGCGGGCAGCACCGTTCGCGGGTGGTCCGCATCGAGGGCGAGGTCGTCCTGCGCGCCAGTACGGGCAGGCCGCCGGCGGAATGACCGGCCGGTTCAGCCGCGGGGCCCGTCCCGGCGGTCGATCTGCCCGACGAGTTCGCGCGCCAGCAGTTTGATGGTGTCCAGCCCCGCCCGGCCCCAGGGGCGCGGCACGGTGTCGACGGCGCAGACCGTACCGAGCGCCACACCTGTGCGGTCGATCAGCGGAGCTCCGAGATAGGAGCGGATTCCCATGTCGTCGACGACCGGATTGCCCGCGAAGCGCGGGTAGTCGCAGACGTCCTCCAGCACAAGGGCCTTGCGCCGTACGAGGACATGCGGGCAGTAGCCGTGGTCTCTGGCGAGATGACGGATCCCGCGGCCGCTGCCCGCCGCGACCGCACCGAGGCCGGACCCCTCACGGGTGCCGGCCGGGGTGTGCAGCCCGGCGAAGAACTGCCGGTTCTCATCGATGAAGTTGACCATCGAGAACGGCGTCGCGGTCACTTCGGCCACCCTGTCGGCGAAGGCGTCGAAGCTGTCGAACGACGTGTCGGTGCGCTCTCCCAGCCCGAGCCTGCGCAGCCGGGCGCCCCTGACGGGCCCGTCCCTGTCGACCGGTGTGAGCAGGGGCCGTTCCGTCCCGTGAGGGATCACGGACGGGCCCCGAAACCGGAGAGCGGTGCCGGGGCGGTCGCGTTGATGAGGTGCTGGACCAGGGTGACGAGCGCCCCGGTGCCCGAACTGGCGATCCTGGCGTCGCAGAGCACGACCGGTACCTCGGGTCCGAGGTCGAGGGCCGCCCGCACCTCGTCGGGTTCGTAGCGGTAGGCGCCGTCGAACTCGTTGACCGCGACGACGAATCCGATGCCCCGCCGCTCGAAGAAGTCGACGGCCGCGAAGCACTCCGCGAGCCGGCGTGTGTCGGCGATCACGACAGCTCCCAGCGCACCCTTGGAGAGTTCGTCCCACATGAACCAGAACCGCTCCTGGCCGGGTGTGCCGAAGAGGTACAGCACATGCTGGTCGGAAAGCGTGATCCGGCCGAAGTCCATGGCCACGGTGGTGGCCGTCTTGGACTCGATGCCGTCGAGGTTGTCGGTCCCCACGCTGACCTGGGTCAGCAACTCCTCGGTGCTCAGCGGCGCGATCTCGCTGACGGCGCCCACGAACGTGGTTTTGCCGACGCCGAATCCCCCCGCGACCAGGACTTTGAGGGCCACGGGAAAGAATTCGGAGCCTTGGGTGCTGTCAGAGCTGTCGTCGTAGACCATCGAGCACTGCCTCCAGCAGGGATCGGTCGGTGGGCATGTCATGGAATGCGGGGGCGTGCGCGGTGACTGCGCCGCAGTCGACCAGGTCGGACAGGAGCACCTTGGTGATGACGGCGGGCAGCCGGAGATGCGCGGCGACCTCGGCCACCGAGGTCGGGCCGCCGCACAGTTCCAGCGCCACCGTGTGCTCGGGGCCGAGGTGTACCTGTGGCTCGCTCCCCGTCGCCATCACCAGCGACAGCAGATCGAGCACGGTGGTCGGCCGGGTGCGGCCGTTGCTCACGGTGTACGGGCGGATGAGCCGGCCGGCCGCATCGTCGAGCAACGGCCCGTCCTGCGGGGCCGGCACTCTCACAGCCCCGGGGTGAACGGTGCTCCGGCGGCTTGCCGGAGCGGAGTCGTCAGGTACGGGCGGACGCTCTTGACCAGCATGGCCATCTCGTAGCCGAGCACTGCGGCATCCGCCTCGCGGCCGGACAGGACGGCGAGACAGGTTCCGGATCCGGCGGTCGAGACGAACAGCAGCGTCGAGTCGAGCTCCACCACCACCTGCCGCACGTCGCCGTTGTCACCGAACCGGGCGCCTGCGCTGCGGCCGAGGGAGTACAGCCCCGCGGCCAGGGCCGCCATGTGGTCGGCGCTGTCGGCGTCCATGCCGTGGACGGATTTCACCAGGCCGTCGGCCGAGAGCAGGACCGCGCTGCGTGTGTACGGCACGCGCTGGACCAGCCCGCTCAGCAGCCAGTCGAGGTCCGCGACCTGACCGGACGGCATATCGCTCGTCATGGTGACTCCTTGAAGGTGTTCTCGGTTCGTGGATCCGATTCGGGCAGCCGGAGGCCCGGGAAGGCCTCCCCGGACGGCTCCGCACCGGCCTGCGCGGCCCTGAGGCCGCGGACCGGCAACGGGGCCGGGGCGTGGGTCCGCTGCGCACCGACGGAGGGGAAGTGACCTGGCGTCGTCACGGGCCGGGGGTCCGGCGTCGCACGCTGCGGGGAGCCGTCGGAGGGGTCGTAGGAGGGTGCGGGCTCCGGGTCCTCGGCCGACCGGGCCTCGGCCAGGTCGACCCCGCGCCGGAAGGCGGCCATCAGGCCCGGGTCGTGCAGGGCGTCCTCGTCCTCCGTACGGGGGACGGGAGCTTCCCTCAGTTGCGGTACCAGGTGCTCCTGGTTGCTGCGCCTGGGGAGCTGGGGACGGCCCGGGGCGTCCGCGACGGCAGCGGCGGGGGCACTCGTGGCCGCCACCGCGCCGTCCTGGGGCGGGACCGCCGTTCCGGTACGGGCGTCGCTGTCCCGGAAGGAGCCCGCGCCGGGCGGGGACGCGGCGGGGTTCGGGCCGTCGACCCGCTCGGCACGGAGCGGCAGCGGAGGCCCCTCGCCCGTGCGCCGTGCCTGCCGGGGCGGCTGGTCCAGCCGCGGTGGTGCCTGAGCCGCCTGCGGCAGTGGGGCCGGGGCGGCCTGCCGCAGTGGGGGCTGGGCGGCCGCCGGAGGCAGGGGGGCGGCGTCCTGGGCGGGTGGCCGGTGTGCGGCTCCGAGCGGCGGAACCGGCGCGGCGCCTGCCCGTACGGCGGTCTCGTCGTCGATGCCCAGGAGTACCTGCGGCAGCACCAGTACCGCCTGCGTGCCGCCGTAGATGTTGCTCTGCAGCCGTACGGCGATTCCGTGTCTGCGGGCCAGGGACGCGACGACGAACAGCCCGATCCGGCCGTCCTGGAGCAGGTGGGCGACATTGACCTGGTCGGGGTCGGCGAGCAGTGCGTTCATCCGCTTCTGCTCGGGGCCGGGCATGCCCAGCCCACGGTCCTCGACCTCCAGAGCGAGCCCCGCGGTGACGCGCTGGGCGCGGAGCAGGACCTGGGTGTGCGGGGCGGAGAACACCGTGGCGTTCTCCACGAGTTCGGCCAGCAGGTGGATCACGTCGGCGACGGCGTGGCCGCGCAGGGTTCCGTCGATGGGCGGCACCAGTTTGACCCGCGGATACTGCTCGACCTCCGCGATCGCCGAGCGCAGGACCTCGGTCATGGTCACCGGATTGCTCCACTGCCGCCGCGAGACGGCGCCGCCGAGCACCGCGAGGTTCTCGGCGTGCCTGCGGATGCGGGTGGCGAGGTGGTCGACGTGGAAGAGGCCCTTGAGCAGGTCGGGGTCCTCGACCTCGTGTTCCAGCTCGTCGAGGATCTGGATCTCGCGGTGCACGAGGGACTGCAGCCGTCTGGCCAGGTTGACGAAGACCTCGACCTTCTGTTCGTCCCCGGTGCTGTTGAAGAGCTGGGACGCCTGGACGACGGCCGCGACGGCCCCCTCCTGCGATCGGCTCAGTTCCTGGGCGAGCAGGTCGAAGGCGTCGGCATCGGGTGCGGCGGGCGTGGGGGTGCGCCGGGCGGGCACGGGTTCGCCGTCGCGGAGCTGCTCCACGAGCCGCTGGAGATCGGCGTCGCTCTGCGCGCTGGCGCGCCGGAGTGCGAGGCAGCGGTCGAGGACACCGGTGACGACGCGGTTCGCGCCGAGGAAGGCCGCCGCCACGGCGGCGACGGCCAGCGCCCCGGATCCGCCGAGCGCCGCCAGCAGACTGGCGGACGGGCGCACACCCGAGGACCGGATGGTGAAGATGACGGCCGCGGCCCCGCTCAGCACCGCGGCGACGGCCGGCAGCACGGCCGTCCGCATCACCTGTGGTCGCATTCGGGCGTCGGGGGCGGGCTGCGCGGCGCGCGGCCTGCTCGCGGCCGCGTGCGATCGGCTACCCGAACGGCCACCCGGACGGCCGTGCCGTCCGCCCTCGCGGCGTTCCGGCCGCGCGGTGGGTGCGCGAAGTTGAGACATCATCGTCCTCGGTACGTGGGGCACCAGGAATCGGCATTCGTGTGGTGACACCTACGGTGGTCGGTCAGGCCCGGGTCAACGGCTGGACAGGCCCGACCGATATGAGCCCACCGTTGATCACCGGCAACACACGGTAGTCGCGTATCGCCCGTGTCCGCCGTGCAGTTGTCGAACTTGCCCACCATGCGTCCCGCTCTGGTATGAGGGTTCGCATGGGCGGCCGAATATGTCCGGCGCCGTATCCGACCGGTCATGCCGCAATCGAACTGACACGCCACGGAAGGAATGGTGCGGGAGCCGTGCGCCTGCCACTCCATGAATTCCGTGGCCCGCAGGGGACGATGCGGCCGAGGGGCCGCCTCTTGGGCATCCAAGGCATCGATGCTGCGACAGCAGGCAAAACCCGAAGAGGACCGCCTCGTGAAAGGCGGTCCTCCAGGGTCGTGTTCGCTGGATCAGGTCAGTCCGGTCTCCTCGCTCGCGCGGCGAAGTGGACCGGTTCTAGGGAGAATCCGGCTTTTCCGTCGACGAAGTCGGACACCCCGACCGCCACCTTCGAGCAGACCACCCAGCTGACGGCGTCCTCACTGCGCAGTGCGAGCGCCAGCAGCGGGTTCGGTCGAGGCCGGAGGTAGCCCGTGGCCGCGATCTCCTCCAGGAGGGCGTCGTCGGCCGACTCCAGGCTGAGACCACGAAACGTGCGGCCGATGTTCATCCGTTCCACCGCCTCGAACCGGATACCGATCGGCTCCGCGTCCTGGCCCTGGCCCGACAGGCTACGGATGAGCAGTTGGGAGTGCCCGATGCCGTAGAGCCACAGCTGGAAGGTCAGCGGACTCGACCAGAGGACGTTCTTCCCGGAATCCTGTGCCTCACTCAAACGGGTTCCCCACCTCTTTCCCCTTGCGGTACCAGGTCACCCTGCTCCACGCGCCGGACGACTTGCTGAGCCGATACATCTCCCACCGTGTAGCCCCTTGCATCTCGGGCTCCGGCTTGAGCGAACTACCCAGTTTGGCATACGCGACGGGATCGTCGATCCCGTCGAGGTTGACATGGATATTCGTCTTGCCGTCCTTGAGGAACTTGTTCACGTGCTCGTACCACCAGGAACTGTCATCCCATTCCTTGTAGGTGGTGGCCCCCCGCTCCATGGCGAAGATGTCCAGAGCCATGTCGTCACCGTTGACGGTCTGCTTGCCCAGCGCGATGTCGTCGCAGTTGTGCACGAGGACGGGAGTCGTACCCGCGGCCACGTAGTAGGCGTGCACACCGGCGATGGTGAGGTCGTGGGTGCGCTGCCGCTCGTCGAAGAAGCGCTGCCCCGTCAGCTGGACCCTGTCGCCCGCGGGAGTGAGCAGTTCCATGCCGGCCCGCATGTCACCGGCGTCGACCCACCGCTGCTCGGAATCGACCCAGAAGGGATGGGTCACCGTCGTGGTGAGGCTGGACGGCCCGTCCGTGGTGGCGACCGTCAGCTGCACGAAGTGCTTGTCGTCCTCCGTGACGATGGTGCGGACGACCTCGCGTGCCGAGTTCTTCCTGGTGCCCGGATCGGTGACGGTGACCTTGTCCCCGAGGGCGACTTCCTTGATCTCCTTCGTGGATCCATCGGCCATCAGGACTTTCGCGCCGGGCAGGAAGCTGTGGTTCTCACACGAGTCCCTGTCCTTCTTCTTCTTTTTCTCCCTTGCCTTCGCCTTCTTGGATTTCTCCAGCGCGTCCTTGGCCTTGTCCAGCCTCTTCTCGGCCTTGCGCATGCGGTTGATGGAGTCGTAGAGGTCGTCGATCAGCGTGAGAGCCTTGTAGATTCTCTTGCTCTTGAACAGCGCCTTCAGCGCTGATCCGACGAAGAGGGATCCGACTTCCACCGCGGCCTTCAGGCACGTGCCCACCGAGGGATTCGACGCGCAGTCCTGCAGCGCGTTGATTCCTACGATGTCCTTGACCTCTTCGATGATCTTCTCGGTCACCTGGGTGACCACCCGGTCGACGGAGGCACTGTTGCTCTGTGCCGCCTGGACCTCCTGCTCCTCCTCCGACGGCGGCGGCTTGGCGTCGCCGAACTCCCATCCGTTGGGCCCCATATGGCAGGTGATGAGCCCTTCCCAGCATTCGGCGGGAATGGATCCGGTGGGGTCGGAGAATGTGACAGGCGAGTTGTTGGCGTAGGCGTAGCCGTTCATCTGCTGGGCGTTGCCGAAGTCGATCAGCGGATCGACGGAGATGAACTTGCCCAGCACCGAGTCGTATTCCCGTGCCCCCATATGGGTGAGTCCGGTGCTCTCGTCGACGGTTCCGCCGACGAATCCCTTACTGCCGGGCCACGACGCGGGTTCGGTTCCCCGGGCGTTGCCGTAGGGGTCGAAGCGCCGCTGTGTGACGGCACCGGTCGCCGAGTCGACGGCCACGTCACCCGTGTTGTGGTGATCCGCGGAGAGGAACGTGACCTTGTTGTCGTCGGTGCGCACAGCCACGTCCTGGCCCGCGTGCGCATAGGTGCGTGTGGCCTCGACCTTGGACGTGCCCGCCTTCAGGTAGAGCTCGGTCCCCGGCAGGTACACCGTGGTGCCGTCGGTGTCCTTGCGCTTGATGCGGTCCCCGCTGGGACCGTAGAGATAGGTGGTATCCGACGCCTCGTTCTGCGGTGTCGTGGCGTCGTCGGGGTGGGAGACCTTGTCCAGCTTGCCGCCCACGTCCCAGGAGAGGGTCTCGGTGTTTCCGCCGAGGGTCCGCTCGTCCATGTTGCCCGCGGAGTCGTAACCGTAGAGCGACTGCTGTTCCCCGGTCGGGGACTTCTCCACGACCTTGGTGACGGCGTGCGGTCCGGCCGGGCCCTCACCGTAGGTGAAGGTGCGGGTGATGTCCTTGGTCGCGTCCAGGCCGGTGTCGTGCGTGACGTCCTGGGTCCGGTTTCCGATCTCGTCGTTGGTGTACGACTTCCAGTAGGCGGCCGGGCCGCCCAGTTCCTGGGCACCGGGGGCGGCGTTGCAGGCCGTGGGAGCGGCACCGTCCACGGGTGCCGTGGTGCCGACCGTTCCCGTCCCCTGGGCTGTCTCGGCGCTCGACTCGGGAGTCCACGCCTCGGACAGTCGCCTGTTCTGGTCGTACTGGAAGCACTGGACGTCCGGTGTGACCGCTCCCGACCCCGTGTCCGCGATGGACAGGATGTTGCCGGCCTTGTCGTAGCTGTATCCGCTGACCTTGGCCGGTCCGTTCGCCGATCCCGCGATGTCCAGCGTCGACCGTGACACGCGCTTGGTGCCGCGCTCGTAGTCGAAGCTCTGCCAGACCTTCTTCCCTCCGGCGTTCTGCTCCAGCTGCAGCAGTTCGGTGGTGGCCGACCAGACCGTGTCCGTGACATAGGTGGACAGGCCCGTCATCGAGACAGGCCGCTGGAGTTCGTCGTAGCCGAAGGTGACAGCCTCGGCGGACAGCCCGCCCGCGGCGGGAAGACCCGCGGACTGCACCGTGCCGTCCCTGTTGTAGGCGTTCGTGTACGTGTACGTGCCTGCCAGCGCCCCCTCCGAGGCCGGCACGACATAGGCGGTCGTCAACGGGCGGTACTGGTCGTCGAAGGACTGGACGGACGTCGCGTAGTACTCGGTCGCGCTGGTGTAACGCAGCGACGCGTACTGCTTGCCGAGCGCGCCGGAACGGTCGTACCGGTTCTCGGTGAGCTTCTTCCCACCGCTGGACGGACCGTCGTAGGTCGCCAGAACCCGGCCGAGGCCGTCGTAGGCGGTGGTGACCGTCGTATCGCGGCCCTCGTGCTTCACCGATACGGTTCTGTCGGCCTCGTCATAGCCGGTGATGATCGTACCGGCGTCGGGGTCGACCGTCTTCGTCCTGCGCCCACGCTGGTCGTAGTCGAAGGACCAGACGTTCTGCTTGGCGTCGGTCACGGTCTTCAGCTGACCGGCCGGGCTGTACGTGTACTTCGTCGACGTGTACGACGAGGGACCCGACGCCGCGGGACTCCCTGTCTGGTACTGCCGGAGTTCGGTCACCTGGCCCGAGGCATCGGTCAGGGACGTGGTCGGGACCCCTCCCTGCGGCGGGACCACATGGGTGCGGTCGCCCTCGTGCAGGGTGGTGGTACGCCACTGCTCGACGCCCGCGACGGCGAAGATCGTAGCCGTCAGGCGTCCCACGTCGTCGTATTCGTGACGCGTCTGGGACTCGACCTCACCGTTGCGCACGATCAGCAGCTGGTCGGACGGTGCGCCGGCGGCGTTGTAGGTGTCGTACGCGGTCTTGAGCTTGCCCCGGCTGTCGTAGAAGGTGTCAGCGACCAGACGGGTGCCGCCCGGCCCTTGGGCCTGGCGCTGGCGGGCACGCATCATGCTGTCGTACAGGGAGTACTCGGTGGAGTACGTGCCCCCTTCCTCGACGATCTCGGTCTTGATCGCCAGCGGTGCGTCCTTGCGCACCAGGTAGCTGTACTTGGTGTTCGGTGTCTGGTTGTCAGCCTTCTTGCGGTCCTCCAGCCACACACCGGAGACTCTGCCGAGACCGTCGAAGGCCACGTCGGTCCGCTTGCCGTTGGCGTCCCGCTTGCCCTTGGCCTGACCCCAGGCGGGCTCGTAGTCCGTGGTGTAGGCGTGGCCCGCACTGTTGGTCGCCTTGGTCTGCGTCGTCAGACCGTTGACCATGGTGTAGGTGGTTGTGGTCGCTCCGGTACCCGGTGTGGTCGCCGAGGTGGGCCGGCCGTAGCTGTCGTAGACGTTCTTGAACGTCTGCTGGTAGGTGGCGGTCGTTCCGTTGTGCGAGGCCAGCCGCTCGGCGGATGTCTCCAGGCCGCGGACCGGTGCCGCACCGTGCGCGAGGTTGTCGTAGTAGGACCTGCTGTCGGCCAGCACCTGAGTCTTGCGGTCCGGCGTCGCGGAGCAACCGACGGCCACCGTCTCCACTCTGGCCACACGGTCCAGGAAGTTCTGGGTGCCGTCGGTGTTGTCCGTGTACCAGGTACGCGTGCAGGTGTCGTCCTCGGCCGCGGCGTCCTTCTGCGCCTGCGTGGCGGTGGCGGGGACCACCAGGCCGAGGTCCTCGACCTGCGTGACGCGTCCGGTGCCGTTCGTCGTGTCGTACTCGGTCTCCGAACGGCTCTCGCGCCAGCCGCCCGCCTTCAACGCGGTGAAGCCTCGGGTGACCAGGGGCTTCACCAGGGTCGCGTTGACCGTTCCCCAGTCCTTGGTCTGGGTCGCGGAATGGTGCTTCCACGGCTTCTTGAGGACCTTGGTACTGACCGCGCCCTCGTTGTACACCTGGGTCTCGAGCTCGAAACCGGTGAAGTCCTCGTCGTCGGTGTATTCCGCGCCCGTGGAGTCGGTGACGCTCGCGGAGCGCGTGCCGCCGCCCGGCTTCTTGTCGCCGTTCAGGCCCTGGAAATAGGTGTAGTCGATGCGGGACCGCTGCTGGTCCTCGGCACCGCTGGTGACCTTGACCTTCCCGTAACCCTGCCATTCGCCCCAGGTCAGGAACTTCTCCGGGGTGATGCCGTCGGCCTTGGAATGCCGCCAGCCGGCCGGCCCCTGGTAGTCGTAGCGCGTGACCATCTTGTCGCCGCCGCCGGTGCGGTCCGTCTCGACGATCTCCGCGACGACGTACTTGTGGAACCAGTCGTCGATCGGTTCGATGTTTCCGGGGGCGGCCCACTTGACCGGGTAGCAGCGCTTGGTCGACAGGCCCGGCTCGGGCAGGGTCGGCACGGTGCACTCCGCCGGGGCGTAGTTGACGTCCAACTGCGCGCCCGTCTCACTCAGCACCGCGGAGAGCCGGAGCCGTTTGAAGGGCGCGATGTTGTCGCCGATCGCGTCGACACGGTTGTCCATCTGCTCGCCGAAGAGTTCCAGCGAAGGCACCTTGACCGCGGTACCCACCCGGCCCTCGTGGTCGATCTTCGACAGCCACAGGGTCTTGGAGTCGTCACCGTTGTCCAGGAACTCGTGGGTGAAGGACCAGGCGTCGACGTCCTGGTAGTTCGTCGCGTCCTTCCGCATCTGCGTGATGACGGCCTTGAGCCGCTTGGTGGTGAAGAAGGTGGCCGACGTCTGGTCGGGACCGCACTTCGTCGATGCCTTGCACTCCCGGTCGACGGGGACATCCGGCCACCGGGAGGCATTGGCCGTGGTGCGCTTGCTCTCCGCGCAGTCGAAACCGCTGTCGGGCAGGCATCGTTCGCCGATGTCGAAGGTCACGCGGGCCGGGGCCTTCGCCGCGTACACCTGGGTGTCCCGCTGGCCGTAGTCGATCCGCTTCAGATATCCGCCGCGGTCGTAGGCGGTGCCGTTGACGTCCGTCTTGCCGTTCAGCGCGTAGTGGTTGACCTCCTTCGCGTAGAAGTGGGACACCACGTTGTCGTGCGGGTCCTTGATGTAGTCGAGGTTCCAGCGCCAGGCCTGCTTGCAGTGGGCGTCGGCGAAGGTCGATTTGTAGCAGGGGTCACCGGAGTCGTCACCGAAGACAGGGACGGTCCAGGTGGAAGCGGTCTCCTCCTGGCCGGTGGTCCAGCCCGGAAGGTGGTTGAGACCGAAGTAGTACTCCTTGCTGTCCGGGGTGGTGATCCGCCAGTGCTCACCGTTGTCGTCGCCGTTGGTGGCACCGGTCAGCTTCTCGACCTTCGAACCGTCGGAGTTGGCGAGCTTCCAGTCGCCGGTCTTGTCGTCCTTGATGATCTGGGACGCACTGCCGTTGAGCATGATCGTGGCGTTGTCGAAGGCCCAGCACTGCTCGGCCGACCCGTCGTGGCCGTCCTCGGTGCAGGGCTTGTACTGGCGCTCGATGTAGCCGGATTCGTAGCTGAATCCTTCTCCCACCCAGGAGCCCTGGTTGTTGGTCGCCGATGTACGGCCGTCGGTCGACTGCGACTGGTAGGAGAGCCCGACCGTGGGAGTCAGACCTCCGGCCACCGGCACGGTACGCATGGGGTAGGACCAGGAGAAGCCGCCCGTCGACTGCGCGACGTTCCAACTGGCCGACGGAGTCAGGGAAGTGGCTCCGTAGGTGCCTTGGGAGGAGGAGCTCGCAGCGGCCAGGGCCACGAGCGACGTGCCCTTCGCCGACGCGGCGGACAGGGTGCCGGTCTCCCCCGCGGACGCGGTGACCACTGCGGTGGCCGTGTTCTCGACCGGGTCGTTGACCGTGGGCAGCGGTGTACCGAGGGAGGGACAGCCCTTGCTGCCCGGGGTGGCCACCGCCGCGCAGGCGGGTAGCTGGACCAGACGCAGTCGAGCGCCGTAGGAACCGCCGTAGGCCTCTTCGAAGGCCGAGTAGTCCACGGCGATTCGGACCTTGCCATCGGCGTCGGCCGCGTCCGCACGCCGGACGCGCAGGACCGCACCGGCCCCGAGGTCGTCCGCCCGCTCGGTGGGCAGGACGTCGACGGCGACCTTCGCCGGTGGAGTCGTGGTGGCGGCCGTCCTGTTCTTGGCAGCCCCCTTCCTGGCAGCCTTCGAGGGCACGGCCGTGACCGTGACGGGCAGCCCGCCGACCTTCACCGCGCGGGGCGAGGCGGCACCGACGGGTATCTCCGCACTACCGCCCGCGGGCCAGGTGGCCTTGTCCAACCGCTTGATCGAGGTCTTCTTCGCGGGATTCGCGGGTCGTGGCTCGGCCTTGCCGTTCTTCCCCTCCAGGGGATCGCCCAGGTTCTGCACACCGGGTCTGCCTCGGCCCTTGTCCTCGGCCGGGACGGCGTGCACCGTGTTCCCGGCCAAGGTGATGATCATGCCGAGGGCGGTGGCTGTGAACAACCGTCCGGCCATGCGCCGGCGCAGCCGCCGGCCATGAAATCGCATCACGTGTCTCCACACGTCGAAGAGGAATGAGTCGGAACGAAGGAGGTGTGCCGGCACCCGACGCGGGGAACCGGCACACCTCCTGTGGGAATCACATGTCCGGCAGCGCCATCGGGTTGGCCAGCTGCTGGATGGCGGTTCTGTCCGCCGCACCGCTGTAGACGCGGACTTCGTCGATCGCGCCGGCGAAGTACTCGCCGCCGCCGCCGAGTGCCGAACGGCCCACCTGGAGACCACCGGTGGCGCCCCAGAGGGTGTCGTCGGTGCCGTGCGCGATGTCGGCGAGCTGACCGTTCACGTACAGGCGGATCTCGTTCCCGAACGCGTCGTAGACGACGGCCAGGTGCTGGCCGGCCGAGTCGGTGTCGGGCAGCGCCTGATCGTCGGTGAAGGACTTCACCGGTGCCGTGGCGGAGTCCGACTCGGCGACGGCGAGCTCCCACACGGACGTCGATTCGGCGTCGGCGGCGGGCCGGTAGCGGACGGCGACGCGGTTGGCCGCCGTGCCGGGAAGGGACAACACCGTCTGGGCCGATGTCGCGTCCGACGCGGTGAGCTGAGCGCGAGCTGTCACGGTGAAGCTCGACGCACCGGTGACCGGTGCCGTCGCTGTCGAGGCGAAGTCTCCGTCACCGTCGAGGACCAGGTGGCCGGCACCGACCATCGGGAACGGGTCGGGCGACAGCGGGTCCGTGGGCGCGCTGTAGATCGAGGCGTTGCCCGCGAGGGTCAGCTTCTGACCGGTGCCCGTGTCCGCGGAGGCGC
The DNA here is from genome assembly GCF_042749285.1 of Streptomyces sp. NPDC059499. Classification (NCBI taxonomy): domain Bacteria; kingdom Bacillati; phylum Actinomycetota; class Actinomycetes; order Kitasatosporales; family Streptomycetaceae; genus Streptomyces; species Streptomyces sp. NPDC059499. The sequence goes on along the minus strand of NZ_JBHYTT010000013.1, from coordinate 179,176 downwards.
CTGCGGCCGCCGAGTCGAGCTGCCAGTAGTTCATGCGGCTCGGCTTGACCGTCATCATCTCCGCCACCTGGGCGGCGGGCAGGACGCGGTCGAACACGCGGACCTCGGCGAGGTCACCGGAGAAGTTGTCCCGGTAGCCGCTCTTGGCCGTGGTCCGGCCGATCTGCAGCGGCCCGTACGACTTCCACAGCGAGCGGCGGGAGGCGGTGCCCTTGCTGTCCTTGTTGATGTAGAGGCGCAGTTCGGACTTGGCGGCGTCGTAGACGCCGGTCAGCAGCACCCACTGGTCGGGGACCACGCTGACGCCGGTGGCCACGGCCTTCCACTCGCCGAGTGTGTCGACGTCGGTCACGGGGACGGAGAACGCCCAGGTGCCCGCCACCTGGTCGTAGCCGAGGGTGAATCCGGGCTCGCCCGTGCCGTCCTGGCTGATGACGGCCATGTCGCGCGTGGGGGTGCCGTTCGGGCGGACCCAGGCGCTGACGCTGAAGCTCTCCGAGGAGTCCAGCACCGTCTCGTTGACGTCCGCGTACGCGGCGCCGGTGCCGTCGAAGCGGGCGGCCGAGTCGGCCTTGCCGCCGGGGCCCTCCACGCCGAAGGTGACGCCGGTGCCCGTGTCGGCGGAGAACGCTCCCGTCTCGTCGTGGGCCTCGGTGCTCGACGGCTCGTCGGCGAGGTTCCACTGGGCGGCGACGGGGGTGCCCTCGGTCACCAGGAACTCGTAGTGCGCCTTGGTACTCGGGTTCTCGGCCTTGTCGACGGCGATGACGTCGACCCAGTGGCGCCCGGAACGGGTGGGCATCCAGCTCACGGTGGCGGGTCCGCCGGGTGTGGCGGCGTTGACCGTGGTGGCCGGGGTGGCGGTGCCGTCGAACGCGTACCGGTACTTCACGACGTCGGTGTCGGGCACCGAGTCGTTCGGGTTCGGCGCGAAGGTGAAGGAGCCGTAGGTGCCGACGCCGTCGTGGTACACGGTGTCGGACGGGTACTGCTTGGACAGTACGTTCGGCTTGCCGGGCAGCGTCTTGTCATACATGAACTCGCAGCGCACGGTGTCCCCGTCGTAGCTCCAGGGGCCGTATCCGTCACCGTCGTAGGCGCGCGCGCTCCAGTAGATGACGGTGTTCTGCGGGATCGACGACTTCACCGTGTGGGTGAACTTGGTGCCGGACGTGGGCGCCAGCCAGGACGGGGTGAGGTAGGAGTAGGTCTTGGCCTCCTTGGTGACCGGGTCCGTCCAGTCCACCTTGAACTCGACCTTCACCTTGTCGGTGAGGCCGTTGCCGTGGTCGGGGTCGCTCGCCACGGCCTGCAGCTGCGGCGGCACCTCGGAGAAGGGGCGGCCGGCACCGCTGGTGCAGATGCCGCCCGGGTTCTGCGAGAGCGTCGTGATCTTCCGCGGCAGGTTGTTGTAGCTGATGGACAGGTAGGCGTTGCCGCAGACCCGCTTCCACTCCGGGAGGCGGGACTCGTCGGCGGCCCGCAGGCCCAGCGTCATGGACGACCAGCCCTCGGCGGCCGCGGTCTTGACCTCGGCGGTCAGCTCACCGGTCGCACCCGACTCGAAGTGCAGGTTGGCCTGGCTGGAACAGCTCGTGGGCGAGATGGCCTTGTCGACGGTGCCGATGTGGTCGGTCCAGTCGTCCGAGGTGTTGGACCAGCTGGACGAGGAGGTGATGCTGTAGTTCTTGCCGCCGATGCGGTAGAGCCGGATCGGTTCGGCGGTCGGCGAGGCACTGTAGATGTGCTCGACGCGTGCGGAGAACGTCGCGCCGAGGATCTGCTTGCCCTTGTAGAACGACAGGGGCATCGTGAACAGGGTCCGGCGGACCCCCACACCGTTGCACGACACCGGGCTGTAGTCGGTGGGGCACTTGCCGACGCCCGCACTGCCGGAGTACTTCCAGTCCTGCTCACCCGGCATGCCGGACATCACGCCGGTCCACGCACTGCGCGACGTGGTGCGCTGGATCGGGTCGATGACGACCGGGAAGACGGTGTCGTCGCCCTGGAGCAGCTTCTGGTCGGGGACGAGGGACAGCTTGCCCTTGCCCACCTCGATGCCCAGCGGCGAGGTCCGGCCACCGCCGCCGGGGCCGGCGAGGGCCGCCTTCGGCGCGACCGCCGGGGCGGGTGCGGCATCGGCGGCCGCGGCGGCGAGCGCCTTCGACACGGCCTTGGGGCCCTGGGCCCTGGCTGCGGTCTCCTTCACCGCGGCGGAGTCCCACATCACGGGCTTGCCGGCTTCGAAGACGGTTCCGCCGACGGCCGCGTCCTCGGCCTTGATGGCGCCGGAGGCATCCTCCTTGACCTTGAGGCCGTCGGTCTTCAGGCCCAGATCGAGCCGGGCCAGCCTCGGGTCGGCCGCGGCTTCGGGGGTCTTGACGACCAGGAGGTGGCCGAAGCCGTCCGCCTCGGCACGCACCGTGAGGTCGACGCCGGGCAGGGCGTCCTTGTACGTGGCCGTGTCCCCGTCGAGCGCGGGAGCGGGAAGCTTCCCGTACGGCCAGGTCAGGGCCATCTCGCGGCCCGCCTGGTTCATGGTGACGAACGGCTTGCCGGCCGTGCCGTCGGAGAAGGACAGGGCGACCGCCGCCGCCTTGGGCGTGACCGTTCCGTCGGCGTGCCGTACAAGGGTCCGGTCGATGTCGACCCACGTACCCTCCTGGAAGGTACGGACGGGGTCGGTGTACTCGCGGGCCGTGAAGGTGCCGTTCGGTTCGGCGTAGATCTCCCGGCGCGAGGTGCGCATGCCGAGGATCTCGACCTTCTGGCCGCTCTTCTTGGCGACGGTCAGTGCTTCGGCCTCGGTCTGCACCGGCTTGCCGGCAGCGGCCATCGACGGCTCGGGGGTTTCGCCGGCGGCGGGGCCCTCCGACTGGGCGCTGAGGACGCCGGTCATCACAGCACCCGCCACCACCGCGGCGAGCGCGCCACGCAGCACCGGGCCGCGTCGTATGCGTCTGGACATGCGTCTGTTCTCCAGGTCGTCGGTCAACGTGCCACGGCTCCGAACGCGACGTCACCCGTGGGGATGCCGCCCTCACCGGGCTTGAAGGTGTGGGTGGGTGCGCCGCCCGATGCCACGTTCCAGCCGAAGGAGTGGACGGCGTGGCCGGCGGCGGGCCCGTAGGGCATGCCCACGTACAGGGCGGAGGGGGTGGCTCCCAGGCTCATTCCGGCGAGCTGACGGGACGCGGGTTCCGCCGGGATGCCCGAGCCGGGGTCGATCCAGGCGTCGGAGGCGCCGGGCGCACCGACGAGCGGGAAGATCTGCACGCCGCCCTTCTCCGTGTGTTCCTCGGAGGTCTCCTCGCCCGGCACGCCGACGGCCAGCCGGGTGGTCGTGGCGGAAGCCGTGCTGTTCGGGGCGGTGTTGACCGCGGCGAGCCGCTGTCCGAAGAAGTCCCCGGCCTCGGTCTGGTCCTCGGCATCCGCCGTGTTCTGGTCGAGCCAGTAGACCTCCGTGAAAGTCCCGGAGGCCGTGACGCGGAAGACCTGAACGGCTCCGGCGTCGACCGTCGTGGCCAGGTCCTCGCCGGGGACGCCGACGGCGAGAAGGACCTCGGTCGTCGAGGTGGCGCCCGAGGGCCGGTAGGGGACCATGGCGAGCGCGGTACCGAAAGCGTCACCCGCCTCCTCGGCGCCCAGGATGACGTCCTGATCCTGCGCCAGACCCACCAGCGGCTTGGGCAGGCCCGAGACGAGGGTGTGGCTGAAGACCGCGACACCTCCGGCGAACGGCACGGTGCCTATCGCCTCCCCCGGCGTTCCCACGGCGAAGTGCGTCGGGGTGGTTGCGAACGACGAGCCGAACCGGTCGTCCACCTCCATCGCCCCCGGCACCGGCCCGGCGGTGGTCGTGTCCTGGTTGATGCCGACGGCGGTCGCCGCGTCGGCGGACAGGTAGAAGAAGACGCCGGCGTCCTCGACCGTCCCCAGGGCTTCGCCGGGGGCACCGATCATCAGGTACGAGGTTCCCGCCGCGGTCTTTCCCCCGGCCAGCGCGTAACCCACCCAGTCACCGGTCTCCCTGCCCCCGCCGAGCGAGGCGGTCGGGCCCTGGGAGTGCTCCTTGACAGCTTTACCGCCGCCGGGTCCGGCCGCCGAACCGTAGATGATCTGGACCAGACCCGCGTCGCGAATCGTGAGGTCCTCCGCGGCGAGGTCCTCGTACGGGATGCCGACGGCGATGTCGCTGCACCCGTCGGCGTCCGCGTCGTAGACGGCGAACGAGAAGCCGAACCGGTCATCGGGCTCGGCGCCCCCCGGAACGTTCGGCGTCTCCTGGGACAGCTGCATGCTGCCCTTGTCGCCGCCGTAGACGATGTGGACCAGACCGGCCCCCGGGACGCTGTTGACGGTCCCTTCGGGGTCGGCGATCACCGTGTCCCTGATGCCGTCGCCGTTGAAGTCGGAGTCCACGCCCGAGCATCCGGCGGCCAGGGCGGTGGCGGGTGCCGTGAAGGGCGCCCCCGGCCCGAACCCCAGGGCAAATGCGGTCAGGATCACGGCACTTGTGGCGAGCGCTGTTCTTCCTCTGGCCGTGCGCCGCGGTGGGCGCATCGGACTGGTCACAGAAATGGTTCCTCCCCTGATCGTTCCGGCTCGTCGTCGGCCGGAGGTCCCGAAACGGCTTCGGGCATGGTTGTGACGGCCGTCCCAGGACGGCGTCTGACGGCATTCGTGGGTGTGGCGGGTGCGACGGGCACGACGGGTGCGACGGGTGCGACGGGTGCGACGGGTGCGACGGGTGCGAACGGTCCGGAAACACGCGCCGGTGCGCGACCGGGCGGACGGCGCACGGTCGTACCGGAATCACCGCCGCACCGTTCCCGCGGGTCGCTGTCGCGTGGGGTGTACGGCATGCGTGCCGCCGTACACCCGCCCGCGCCCGTGTCAGCTCAGTTGGACACCGAAGGCAACGGCGCCGGCCGGGATACCGCCTTCACCGGGACGCCAACTCTGCGTGGGCGCGCCGCCGTTCGGGGTGTTCCAGGGAAATGCGTGGACGGCCCTGTTCTCGGCGGGACCGTAGGGGACGCCGACGTACAGCGACGTCGGGCTCGCACCGAGGCCCATGCCGGTGAGCATGCGGGGCGCGCGGACGGCGGGAACGCCGTCGCCGGGTGAGATCCAGCTGTCACCGGCACCGGGCTCACCGAGCAGCGGGAGGATGTGGACGCCACCCTCCTCCGGGTACTCCTCGGTCGACTCCTCACCGGGCGCCGCCACGGCGAGGCGCATCGTCGCCGCGCTGCCCGTGGTGGTCGGGGCGGTGTTGGCCGCGGCGAGGCGCTGACCGAAGAAGTCGCCCGCCTCGGCCGATCCCTCGACGTCGGGCTGGTTCTGGTCGATCCACTTCAGATGCTGGAGGGTTCCGTCCGCCTTGATGTGGTACGTGTGGACGGCTCCGGCGTCGACCGTGGCGGCCAGGTCCTCACCGGGAACGCCGACCGCGAGAAGCGAGTCGTTGTTCGCGGTCGCTCCTGCGGGACGGTAGGGCGCCATCGCCAGCGAGAGGCCGTACTGGTCTCCGGCCTGCGCTGTGGTGTCACCGCTGCCGCTGCGACCCTGGCCCATACCGAAGAGCGGGGCGGGGATGCCGTCCGTGTTGATCGAGGGCCGGAAAGCGAGGACAGCCCCGGCGAACTCGACGTTCTGGGAGGTCGTGGCGATGGATTCGCCGGGCGCGCCGACGACGAAGTGGCGGTCCGTCGCGGCGATCGACGCGCCGAAGCGGTCGTTGGGCTCGGGGTCCTCCCAGACGCCCGTCGAGTCCTGCGCCACGTGGGCCACGTCGTACCCGGTGCCGTAGACATGGTGGAACATCCCCATGTCCTTGCCCTCGGCACCGTCCTCGCCGGGCGCGCCGATGACGAGGAAGGGAATGCCGCTGGCCGATGTGCCCGCGGCGACGGCGTATCCGACCCAGTCCTCCGCCTCGTAGCCGCCACCCAGTTTGCCGTCGGCTCCCTGCCGGAAACCGATGGTGCCGAGTCCTCCGGACGCGATGCCCGTGGGCGAGCCGTAGATGAGGTGGACGAGCCCCGCGTCCTTGACCGGGCCTTCCGCGACATTGATGTCCTCGAACGGGATACCCACGGCGATGTCGCTGCAGCCGTCGAGATTGGCGTCGTACACGGCGTAGGAGAAGCCGAACCGGTCGTCGGTCTCGGCGCCGTCCGAGACGTTCGGGGAGTCCTGCGACAGCAGGAACGTTCCCTTGCCGCCCCCGTAGACGATGTGGATCTGCCCTGCGCGTTCCTTGCCCGAGACCGTGGCCTCCGGGTCGGCGACGGCCGTGTCGCGGATCCCGTCCCCGTTGAAGTCGTGCTGCGCTCCGGCGCAGCCCGCGGCGGCCACCGCCTGCGGAACCGGCAGCGCTCCTGGCCCGAGCAGCGTGAAGGCTGCCACCAGTGTCATACCGGCCACGGCACGGCCGCTCCGTCTGCCCGCGCGAACCATCGATCCAGCCCCCCGCCCCCTGCCGCGACGCTCATCGAACGTTCGCGACCTTCCTGATTGACCCCTCCGCCCCGTCGGCTGCGCTGCACGCCGAGACGAAGATCCCCGCCGATCACCCAAGTCCCATGCTCAATGGCGCAGTTCACATGATCGACAGAGGCGGGACGGGACTCTGCCACGCGCCACCGGCGCTGCGCAAGAACACATGTCCGACATCAACTCATCAGTAACAATCACGGCTCCGTCACAGCCGATTCACATCTGGGTCATGGCTTCGCCACATCGACCGCCACCACCTGAACCAGCACAAAAAGGTGCGGCCACACCCGCTCGGGGGCGTGGCCGCACACACTCGGTGGATCGGCGGAACGTGTGTCGTCGCGGGTGCGCGCAACCAACAGGAATTGCTGCGAGTCTCAACGGCTGTGACAGCGAACGCCGTTGGTGCACGGCTCCTGTGCATGAAGGCTCATCGGGAGGACGTGGCTGCGCCTTGCCGGAAGAAGGGGCTCAGCGAAGCACACAGCGGTGTGTGACGGAGGCGACCAGTTCGCTCTCCGCCTGCTTCAGGACATCGCCGGACCCGAGGTCACCGCTCGCCGGCCAGGTCGACCGCACCCTGCTGCACGGGTGCGGCACCGGTCTCGCCGAAGCCGCGCCACGGGTGCGCGATGGGGGCGGACACCGGACGCCACCAGCGATCCGCGGGAAGCTTCCCCGCCGGCTCGAAGGGCTCTCCGGGCCGCGGGAACGCCACCGCCTGCCCCAGCTCCTCCGCGGCGTCCTTCGTCCACTCGGCGGGCTCCGACCACGGGTGCGGGGCGAGGTTGAAGGTGGCCCAGTGGATCGGCAGCAGGGTGCCCGCCGGCCCACCGCCCTGGAGGTCCAGATGGGCCTGCACGGCCTCGGCGGGTGTCATGTGGATGTCCGGCCAGTACTCCGAGTAGGCACCGAGCTGGATCATGGTCGCGTCGAAGGGGCCGTGCTCGGCGCCGATGTCCCGGAAGCCGGAAAAATAGCCGGTGTCACCGCTGTGGTAGATCCGGTGCTCCGGTCCGGCGACGACCCACGACGCCCACAGAGTGTGCTGCTGGTTGCGCAGCCCGCGCCCGCAGAAGTGGCGCGCGGGTGTGGCGGTCAGGCTGATCCCGGCGATCCGTACGGTCTCGTTCCAGTCGAGCTCGTGAATCCGGTCAGGGGAAACGCCCCAGCGCTCCAGATGGGCGCCGACGCCGAGAGGGACCGCGAAGACCGTGCCGGTCCCGGCCAGGGTCCGGATCGTGGGCAGGTCGAGGTGGTCGTAGTGGTCGTGCGAGATCACGACGACGTCCACGGGGCCGAGCGCGGCAAGCGGGAGAGGCACGGGGTGCAGCCGCTTCGGCCCGGCGAAGGCGAACGGCGAACAGCGATCGCCCCAGACCGGGTCGAAGAGCACACGCCGACCGTCGATCTCGGCGAGAACACTGGAGTGGCCCATCCAGGTCAGCCGCAGCCCCGTGGCCGGCGGTCCGGCCAGATCGGCGAGCGTGGTCGCGTGGACGGGCACGGTGCCGTCCGGTGACCTGCGGGCCCGCTCCTCCTTGCGGAAGTAGACCTTGGCGAATTCGAGCATCGAACCCGACGGCCGGGTCCGCGCCCCCTCCGGGTTCCGGAAGACTCCGTCGGCGAAATTGGGTGAGCGCCTGATGCGCTCCATACGGGCTCCGGCGGGGTCCGCTCCGAAGGCTTCGGGCCGCAGTGAGCGGAGTCTCGTACGGAGCGAAGGCTGACTGTCGGCGCCGGTCACAACATCTCCTGAGGGAGTCGGTGTCGTCCCATTATGGTCGGGGGGTACGACGGGGCAAGAAAGAGGCGGTGAACGGAGCAACACCGACGGCATCGCCGCCGGACGGGGCAGCGTCAGGCACGTGGCTGCCCGTACACATGCCCGATCCTCAGCGTCAGGACGACCCTGCGGTCCCGGACCATCGCCTGTCGGTAGTCGTCCCAGTCCGGGTGCTCGCCCCGGACGTCCCGGTAGAGCGTGATCAGCTGCTCCACGGTCGCGTCGTGCGGATCGGCGGCGAACGGCGTCAGCTCGGCGGTGGCGTCGACGACCGTCCACGCCCAGCGGTCGTCGCTGGTCACGTGGTAGCTCGCACGCGGATCCCGGCGGAGGTTCCGGGTCTTGGCACGGCCCTCGGTGATGGAGACCCGGATCACGCCCTCGTCGGGGTAATAGGCGTGGTTCACGTTGGACAGCTGGGGCCTGCCGTCCTGCTTGAGGGTGACCAGCACCCCGCCGTCGTGCTCACCGACGAGTCGGAGCAGCGCTTCGCGCCCGGGTTCGATGTCCGTCATGCAGACTCCAACGTCCGCACCCGCCCCAGGATTCCGCAATTCGGTGCCTGCGATCTCACATCCGGCGTTCCGCCGCGCCGGGAACCCGTGTCGGACTCCCCTTTGACAGGGGCGCCGCCGCCTCCCGATACTGAATGTCCATTCAGTACAACCTACCCACGACCGACCCACGACCGACCGAGGAGCCGCCGGATGACACCCCACTCCCCCGCCCCGCTCATCTCCCTGACCTGGACGGATCACGTCACGGGCCGCCAGGGGTACCTGGTCGTCGACCGGCTGGTGCGCGGAGTCTCCAGTGGTGGGCTGCGGATGCGGAAGGGGTGCACCCTCGACGAGGTGGCGGGCCTCGCCCGTGGCATGACCATGAAAGAAGCGCTGCACTTCGACGCCGACGACGTACAGGCGCGCTACGTCCCCCTGGGCGGCGCCAAGGGGGGCATCGACTGCGACCCGCGCGAGCCCGAGGCCTACGGCGTGCTGGTCCGCTATCTGCGGGCGGTGCGCCCCTACGTCGAGAGCGTCTGGACGACCGGCGAGGATCTCGGACTCACCCAGGACCTCGTGGACCGGGCCGCGGCCGAGGCCGGGCTCGTCTCCTCGGTCCAGGCGGTCTTCCCGCTGCTCGACGACGAGGCAGCGGCCCGCAGGCGGCTGGCGGACGCGTTCGCCGTCACGGTGGACGGGATCGGGCTGGACGAGCTGGTCGGCGGGTGCGGGGTGGCCGAGTCCGCGCTCGCCGCACTGGACCGTGCGGGCATGGCCCACCGCGATGCCCGGGTGTCCCTGCAGGGGCTCGGCACCATGGGCGGCGCGACGGCGCGCTTCCTCTCCCGGGCCGGGCTCAGGGTCGTGGCGGTCGCCGACGTCAAGGGCACGATCGCCAATCCGGCGGGCCTGGACATCGAAGCCCTGCTGGCCGCCCGGGACGCCTACGGGACGGTGGACCGCAACGCCCTGCGGGAGGGGGACCACGAACTGCCTGCCGACGCCTGGCTGACCACCGACGCCGAGGTTCTGGTCCCGGCGGCCGTCTCGTACGCCGTGGACGGGGTGAACCAGGCCTTGATCCGGGCCCGTTGGGTGGTCGAGGCGGCGAACATGCCGGTGCTGCCGGAGGCGGAGACGCTGCTCGCCGCGCGCGGGATCACGGTTCTGCCCGACGTGGTCGTCAACTCCGGTACGAACGCCTGGTGGTGGTGGACCCTGTTCGGCGACATCGGGGCCGACGCGGAGGAGGCGTTCGCGCACACCCGCCGCTCGATGCGCGCCCTGATCGACCTGATGCTGGCCCGCGCCGAGGCCGACGGCTGCACCCCGCGCGAGGCCGCCCACGCGATCGTCGCGGACCGGCTCCCGGTCATGGCGGAGCGGTTCGGCTGGTACGCGCGGTAAAGGTGTGCCGCGCACCCTCCGCTCCCGAACGCCGCCGGAGGCCGAGGCGAGTACAGCTCGGGCTGCGCCGACATCTGGTGCTGACCGGCGGCGGCTGACCGCACAACGGCCGCCCTCCTGCCCGATTGCGGGCCGATGCGGACCCGCTGCGGACCCGCTGCGGTCCGAAAACGGGAAGGGGACGGGCCCGTGCGGGCTCGTCCCCTTCCCGTCATGATCAGGCCGTTGGTTAGGGTGACGGTGTGGCAAGAGTGCGGCTGAGCGTGTCGGAGCGACGTGAGGACCTCCTGCGCGCTGCCGTGGAGCAGATCGAGGTCCGGGGCGTGTCCGCGGTGCGGATCGCCGATGTGGCGTCGGTCCTCGGAGTGAGCAACGCACTCGTGCTGTACCACTTCTCGTCCAAGGAGAAGCTCGTGGCGGCCGCGTTCGCGTACGCGGCAGAAGCCGATCTCGCCCATCTGCGCGGGCTGCTTTCACGCCGCACCACGGCGGTCCGGCGCCTGCGGGCCGCGGTCCGCTGGTACGCGCCGACCGGTCAGGCCAAGGGCTGGCGCCTGTGGATCGAGGGCTGGGCATCTTCGCTGCGCGATCCGGTGCTGCGCGAAGTGGCCGGCGATCTCGACCAGCAGTGGAAGGCGGAGCTGGCCGAGGTCATCGAGGAGGGCGCCGCAGCCGGCGAGTTCGACTGCGACGATCCGATGTCCGTGGCCTGGCGGCTGACCGCGCTCCTGGACGGGCTGGCCGTCCAGATGACGTCGTACGCGGGTCCGCTGTCCCGGACCACCATGCTGCGGTGGACCGAGGAGGCGCTCGCCCGCGAACTCGGCATCGACCACGAGGTCCTGACGGCCTGACCCCCCCTCCTGACAGGCCGCCCCCTTCCCGGACCGGCTCCCGAGCCGGCCGGGTCAGGTCTGGCGCAGCGGGGCGTAGTCGTCGCCGTCGACCCCGAACGTCCAGGCGACTCCCTCCTTCGCGGTCCTGGTCCGGGGCGGCACCCGCAGCCAGTACGTGCGGTGGCTCCCGTCCGGTTCGGGGGTGGAGTTGACGACTTCGACCATCACGACGTCCTCGTCGCCCTCCAGCGCGATCCGCCAGAGGATGCCGGTCTCGTCGCGGTGCACGGGCTCGGCCCCCGACTCGGCGAGGTAGCGGTCGTAGCCGTAGTACTCCAGCATCACGCGGCGCAGTTCCGCGTTCTCCTCGCTCCGGATCCGATCGGGGGTCAGGGCCGCCAGTCCGTCCAGGAATGCGGCGGGCACCGGCATACCGCGCCAGGCATGGAGTGCGAAGCCGTCGCGATAGGCGAGCGCCGGGCCGTCGCCGCGGTCGAGCCGGCCCGCCTCGTCGCGGTGGAGCGCCACCGGCCGCTCGCTGATCACCACGGCACGCTCGTAGGGCCACCACCAGCCGGCGTGCCTCGCGACCTCCGCCAGTCCTGTCAGGCGCTCGCCCCGGCCGTCGAAGGCGGCGAGCCAGGCGGCGTCGTGCTGGCCGAGCACCGCGTCGAGCAGTACGAGGCGTACGGCGGACTCGTCCTCGGGCCGCGTGGCGAGGTCCGTGACGATCCCGGTCCGTATCCGCTCGGCCAGCGCGGCCGTGGTCTCCCAGAGCTGAGCCCCGGTGGCTGACCACAGGGCGGACCAGCCGGCCGGGCCCAGCTCGTCGTACATCCGGCGCCGCTCGTCCGCCCAGGGCCGGGTGCGGACCTCTTCGCGCACCGAGCGCCCCGCGTCCACGAGCTTCTCGACCGCCTCGACGGCCGCCCTGGGCGATTCCACCCAGATGATGTGCTCGGGTTCGGCAAGTCCCGCGCTGCGGTAGGCAAGCCGCACACCGTCCTCGGCGGCGCCACGGTCCGCCCCGCCCGTCGCCGCTGCCACGGCCCGCCAAGAATTCACGTAACTCATCGGTGTTCCCCGTCCCCTGTCCCTGTTTCCCGGCTGTCCCATGTCACCCGTCGTCCCCGTGCACCGCCGCGCGGCTCAGTCCGCGACGACTCGGACGGCACCCGGTGCGTACTCGCGCTGACGCACGACGCGGAACCAGCCCTTCGGCAGCGCGATCACGGCGTGCTCCTCGTGCACCACGCGTCCCCCGTCGGGGAGATGGAGCAGCATCGGGCCGAAGGGTCCCGCCTCCCTGATGAGCCGGCCGGGTCCCTGCACCGCGTGCGCGTGACCGGTGACTTCGCCCAGCGCGAGGACAAGCCGCCCCCGCCCGTCGCGCAGTTCACCCGGTGCGTCGACGAAGCGTGCGGGCACCGCGGACTCGTCCAGCGCCACGATCAGTACATCGCCCTGCCGGTACACAGAAGTCTCCCCTCCATGACGGCACCCGCTGTGCCGGCCACGGTGAAAACGCTACGGCGGGGGTCTGACAATCGGCTGCCGCCCGGGAGCGCGGCGGGCCCGCTCGCGCCGCTGTCAGTGGGGCTTGATACACCTTGGCGGACATCAACCGTCCGTCCTCAGTTTCAGGAGCTCAGCACCATGTCCCAGGTGAGCTATCTGCCCGAACTGCTCGGCCTGCCGGCCGTCGATTTCCAGCACGAGACCGACGCCGCCGCGCTGCCTGCGGCCGATGCGGCGGCCTGGCGCATCAGCGTCAGTCCGTTCGACCCGGACGAGACCCACACCTGGGAGCAGGAGTTCACGGCGTTCCTCGACGCCGTCGATCCGGCCGGGGTGAAGGCACTGATCATCGGGCAGTGGGGCGAGACGTACGAGGAGGACTCCTCCTACCCCGTCGGACTCGTCGTCGCCGCGGCCGACCGGCTGACCTCGCTCGAAGCCGTCTTCGTCGGGGACCTGGAGATGGAGGACGCCGAGATCTCCTGGATCGAGCAGTCGGACGTCACCGCTCTCCTCACGGCCTTTCCCGCCCTGACCGGGCTGGGTGTGCGCGGTGGCACCGGCCTGGTGTTCCCGCCGGTCAAGCACGAGTGCCTGCGGGCGCTCACCATCGAGACGGGCGGCCTGCCCGCGGATGCGCTTCGCGGCGTGCTGGACAGCGAACTGCCCGCGCTGGAGCGCCTCGACCTCTGGCTGGGTGTCTCCGCGTACGGGGGTGACGCGGACGTGGCGGATCTGGCGCCGCTGCTCTCCGGCACCCGCTTCCCCCGGATGCACCACCTCGGACTGCGCAACAGCGAGGTGCAGAACGAGATCGCGGCCGCGGTCGCCTCGGCCCCGGTCGTGGCACGCCTGCGCACGCTCGACCTGTCCTGCGGGACGCTCGGGGACGAGGGCGCTGCCGCGCTGCTCGAAGGCCAGCCGCTCACCCATCTCACCGCACTCGATCTGCACCATCACTTCCTGACGGAGCCGATGGAGCGCCGCGTCGCCGAAGCCCTCGAGCCGCACGGTGTGCGGGTCGATCTGACGGAGCGCAACGAGCCGTGGGGCGACCGGGGCGCCGCGGGCCGTTACACCGCGGTCGCGGAGTGATGGCGCGATGAGCGGTATCGAGCACCCCGACGTCTTCCACGGCCTTCCCGTCCTCACCCTGCCCCTTCCCGACGAGCCGCGTGCGGAGATCCTGCCGCCGGCGGACTCCGTGGCCTGGCGGCTGGACTGCGGCTGGGAGGGACTGGCGTTCCCGGAGCTCTGGCAGCACTTCCTCGACACGGTGGACACGTCCGAGGTCCGGGCGCTGGTCATCGGCCCCTGGTGGCCGGACGAATACATCTCTCTCGCCCCGGTGGTGGAGCGGATCACCGCGGACGCGGGTCGCTTCGCGGCACTGCGCGCGGTGTTCCTCGCCGACGTGATCGGCGAGGAGTGCGAGGTCTCCTGGCTGGAGATGTCCGACATCACGCCGCTGATCGACGCTTTCCCCCTCCTGGAGGAGCTGACCGTCCGCGGCGGCGGCGATTCCGTCCCCGAGCAGGAGAAGCTGCGGCTGCGACCGGTTCGGCACCAGGCGCTCAAGTCGCTGAGGTTCGAGTCGGGCGGCCTGCCCGGCCACGTCGTGCGAGCGGTCGGCGCCTCCGAACTGCCCGCCCTGGAGCGGCTGGAGTTCTGGTTCGGCGCCGCCTGGTACGGCGGCGACGCCACGGTCGAGGACATGCGGCCCGTGCTGTCCGGCGGCGCGTTCCCCCGGCTGCGCCATCTGGGCCTTCAGAACAGCGAGATCCAGGACGAGATCGCCGCGGCGGTCGCCTCCGCTCCCGTCGTCGTCCAGCTGGAGTCGCTCTCGCTCGCGATGGGCACCCTCGGTGACATGGGAGCGCAGGCCCTCCTCGACGGTCAGCCGCTGACCCATCTGTCCTCGATCGACCTGCACCACCACTACCTCACCGAGCCGCTGGTCTCCCGCATCCGCGAACTGTGCGCCCGCTCCGGCGTCCAGGTCGATCTCGGCGAGGCGGAGGAATGGGATCCGGACGACGAGGACGAGCCCCGCTATGTCGCGGTCAGTGAATAGTGCGCCGCCGCGCCTCGCGGTCGTCGGCAATCCCGGCAACCGCAGGGTCGGCCTCTTCCAGGACGCCGTGCGCGCCGCCGGGCTGCCCCGGGCGCGCACCGTGTCCTGGCTGGCGGTGCTCGCGAAGGACGCGGTCTTCCTGCCCGGCGAGACCGTGCGCATCGATTCGCCCGGTGAGGACGCCGAGGTCGAACGGTTGCTGCGCGGGGTCGACGACCCGACGAGGGTGGAGGGTTCGGCCCGCTGGTACGCCGGGTTCACCTCCGCCGTACGGGACGTGGCCCGCGCGGCGACAGCGGCGGGCGCGGTCCTGCTGGACGGTCCCGAGGACATCGCGGTGATGTTCGACAAACGCCTCTGCCACGGCGTGCTGGGGGCTGCCGGGGTGCCCGTGCCGGATTCGCCGACGTCCGGGCCCACGGCGCCTGCCGTACGCGGCTGGGCGGACGTGCGTGAACTGATGGCCGATCACCGTATGCCGCGCGTCTTCGTGAAGCCCGCGCACGGGTCCTCCGCCTCGGGGGTACTGGCCCTGGAGACGGCGGGCCCCGGCCGGGTGCGGGCGACGACCTCCGTCGAGCGGGACGAGGAGGGGCGGCTCTTCAACTCGTTGCGGGTACGGCGTTGCACGACGGAGCGCGAGGTGGCGGCGATCGTCGACACACTCGCGCCCGACGGGCTGCACATCGAGCGCTGGCTGCCCAAGGCGTCCCTGCGGGGGCGGGTGGCCGATCTCCGGGTCGTGGTCGTGGCCGGCCGGGCGACGCACGCCGTCGTACGGACCAGCCGCTCCCCGATGACCAATCTCCATCTGGGCGGGGCACGCGGCGATCTCGACGAGGCGCGGGCCGCGGCGGAAGCGGCCGGTGCCGACTGGGGCGATGCCCTCGCGGTGTGCGAGCGCGCCGCGGCCTGCTTCCCGGACACGCTGTGCGTGGGCGTCGATCTGCTGCCCGCCACCGGCTGGCGGCGCTTCGCCGTCGGCGAGGTCAACGCCTTCGGGGATCTCCTGCCACGCCTCACCGGTCTGCCGGGGAGCGGCGCCGAAGGCCTGGACACCTATGCGGCGCAGGTCGCCGCCGTACTGCACCGAGCAAGGAACGACCGTGCCCTCACCACCCCCTGAACCCGCCTCCGCCGTCGACATGAACGAGATCGTGGGCAGCCACGATCTGCTGCTCGTCACCCTGGACACCCTGAGGTACGACGTCGCCGAGGAGCTCGCGGCCGCCGGCCGCATCCCGAACCTGGTCCGGCACCTGCCGGGGGGTACATGGGAGAAGAGGCATGCGCCCGGCAGCTTCACGTACGCCTCCCACCAGGCGATCTTCGCCGGTTTCCTGCCGACGCCCGCATCCCAGGGCCCGCACCCCCGGCTGTTCGCAGCGCGATTCGCCGGCAGCGAGTCCACGGCGGACGGCACGTTCGTCCATGACACCCCCGATCTGCTCTCGGGCCTGGCCGCCGTCGGCTACCGCACGGTGTGCGTCGGCGGAGTCGGCTTCTTCAACGGCCGTCCGCCCCTCGGGGCGGTGCTGCCCGGGATGTTCCGGGAGAGCCACTGGGAGCCGGAGTTCGGTGTCGCCTCACCCACCTCCTTCGAGGCCCAGGTGGCACGCGCCGAACAGGTCGTCGCCGAACTCCCCGAAGACCAGCGGCTGTTCCTCTTCGTCAATGTGTCGGCCCTGCACCAGCCGAACTGGTTCCACCTCCCCGGGGCGACCGCCGACGCCGGTGACTCCCGGGCCACCCATGCCGCGGCCCTGGAGTACGTGGACCGGCACATCGGGCGTCTCTTCGCCGCCGCGAGCAGCCGCCGCCGGTGCTTCGCGATCGTCTGCTCCGACCACGGCACGGCCTACGGCGACGACGGGTACACCGGTCACCGGATCGGCCACGAAGCGGTCTGGACCGTGCCGTACGCCCACTTCTTCCTCGATCCGGGGGCATCTCGATGACCGTCACAGCCAGCACCGGGCCCTACCGGAGCTACGTCTACGCCTACCCGCACAAGACGGCGTACCGCCCGCTCGCCGGCCACCCCGCCGGGCGGCCCCTGCTGCGCGAGCTGTGGGCGGCCGAGCCGAAGGACGCGCTCTCCCTCTATCTCCACATACCGTTCTGCGAGATCCGCTGCGGCTTCTGCAACCTGTTCACCCGGATCGGCGCCCCCGATGAGCTGACGACGCGCTACCTCGACGCGCTGGACCGGCAGGCCACCGCGGTCCGGGACGCGCTGGGCGACGCGGAGCGGGTGCGTTTCGCCGCCGCCGCGTTCGGCGGCGGCACCCCCACCTTCCTCACCGCGGGCGAGCTGGAGCGGCTCTGCGACATCGCGGAGAAGCGGATGGGCGCCGACCTGCGGTCCGTACCGCTGGCGGTCGAGACCTCGCCGGCGACGGCGACGGCGGACCGCCTCGGCGTCCTCGCCGACCGCGGGACCACCCGGATCAGTATCGGTGTGCAGAGTTTCGTCGACGCGGAGGCCCGCGCCGCGGTCCGCCCGCAGCGCAGGTCCGAGGTGGAGGCCGCCCTCGGCCGGATCCGCGACGCCGGCATCCCGGTCCTCAACATCGATCTCATCTACGGCATCGACGGGCAGACCAAGGAGAGCTGGCGCACCTCGCTGGACGCCGCCCTGGCCTGGCGTCCCGAGGAGCTCTACCTCTACCCGCTGTACGTGCGCGCGCTCACCGGCCTCGGGCGGCAGGGAGCGGCGGACGGAGCGGACCCCGCCTGGGACGAGCAGCGGTTGCGCCTCTACCGCACGGGCCGCGACCACCTTCTGGCCCACGGCTACGAGCAGGTGTCGATGAGGATGTTCCGCCGCACGGGCGCGCACCGGGCGGGCCCGGACGACTACGCCTGCCAGACCGACGGCATGATCGGACTCGGCTGCGGCGCACGCTCCTACACCTCCTCGCTGCACTACTCCTTCGACTACGCGGTGGAGATGCGCGAGATCCGGGGCATCATCGACGGCTTCACGGCCACCGAGGACTTCTCGCGGGCCGAGGTCGGACGGTACGTCGACGGTGACGAGGCGCGCAGGCGCCACCTCCTGCAGGCGTTGCTCCAGGCCGAGGGCATGCCCTGCGACGGATACCGCGAGCGCTTCGGCACCGATCCCTTCGGTGACTTCCCGGCCGAACTAGGCGCCTTCGAGGGGCGCGGCTGGCTGGACGGGTCCGCGGGCCCCGGCCTGCTGCGGCTCTCCCCCGAGGGCCTCGCCCACTCCGACGCGCTGGGCCCTGAGCTGTTCTCCCCCGCCGTACGGGCCGCGATGGCCGCGTACGAGGCGAAGTGAGCCCCGTGACGCCGACGCCTGCGGACCTGACGATCCTTTACCGGGGCTCGCTGGCGTCGTGCGACTACGACTGCCCCTACTGCCCGTTCGCCAAGCGGCGGGACAGCGGGGAGCAGCTGCGGGCCGACCGTGCGGCGCTGGAGAGGTTCACGGCGTGGGCCGCCGCGCAGACCGGCGAGCGGTTGTCGGTGCTCTTCACACCGTGGGGCGAGGGGCTGGTCCGGTCCTGGTACCGGCACGCCCTCGTCGAGCTGTCCCGGCTCCCGCACATCGGCAGGGTCGCCATCCAGACCAATCTCAGCTGCCGCACCGGCTGGCTGGCCGACGCGGCGCGGGACAAGGTCGCCCTGTGGTGCACGTACCACCCGGGCCAGACGCCGTACGAGCGGTTCCTCGGCAGGTGCCGGGAGCTGACCGCCCTCGGGGTCCGGCACAGCGTCGGCGTCGTGGGGCTGGACGCCCATCTCGACGAGGCCCGGCGGCTGCGCGAGGCGTTGCCCGCTGAGGTCTATCTCTGGGTCAACGCCGCCGAGGGGCACACCTACACGGACGAGGAGGCGGACCGCTGGACGGCGCTGGACCCCCTGTTCCCGTACAGCCGGCATCCGCACCGCTCGGTCGGGCTGCCCTGCCGGACGGGTGAGTCGGTCGTCTCGGTGGACGGCGACGGCACGGTGCGCCGCTGTCACTTCGTCCCCGCCGAGCTCGGCAACCTCTACGACGGCAGCTTCCGGCGCTCATTGGCTCGGCGTGGCTGTCCTCTCGACGTGTGCGACTGCCACATCGGCTATGTGCACCTGGAGACGCTGCCGTTGTACGACGTCTTCGCGGGCGGCGTGCTGGAGCGGATACCCGCCGGCCCGGTACGGGTACCTACCGCGGACGCGCTCCGTGGAGCGGTACCCCGGCGCTCCCTCCCCGTCATCACCCGCTGAGCGAACGGTGCGCCGAGCGCACTGATCACGGGCGTCGCAACGCGTGTGATCAGTGCGCCCGGAGGTGCTCAGAGCGGGAGCAGGTCGGGGCGTTTGGCCTCGACGTGGTCACCGGAGGACTCACCGCGCAGGCGCCGGCCGATCCACGGTACGAGGTACTCGCGGGCCCAGGCCATGTCGTCGCGGCGCACCTCGAGTGCCCCGCGCTGCACCTGCGGAGGCCACACCTGGTCGGGGTCGGCGGGCACGTCGAGGCCGAGGACCTGGGCGGCGCGCAGCGCGACCCGGGTGTGTCCCTCCGCCGAGAGGTGCAGCCGGTCGTTGTCCCAGGCACGCCTGTCCTGCACGGACCGGAGCGACCACAGGTCCAGGACCGGGCAGTCGTAGCGGTCGGCGATGGACCGTACATGGGCGGTGTACGTGGCGATCTTGCCCCGCAGGTGCCGGAGCACCGGAACGCCGCGGGTGTCGAAGCCGGTGGTGATCATGACGGTGCCGACCGAGCGGGTCAGGTCGGCGACCGCGCGCTCGAAGCGTTCGGCCACGTCGTCCGGGTCGGTGCCCGGCCGGATGATGTCGTTGCCGCCCGCGCAGAAGCTCACCAGATCCGGTGCGAGCTCCTTGGCGCGGGGGACCTGCTCCTCGACTATCTGGTCGAGGAGGCGTCCGCGTACGGCGAGATTGGCGTACCGGAAGTTCCCGTGCGGGCCGTCCGCGGGGCCGCCCGCTGCATCGGGGAGTGGGAGCTGGTCCGCCAGAATGACCGCGAAACGGTCCGCCCAGCCGACGAGCGTCCCGTCGGGGCCAGGGTCTCCGACGCCCTCGGTGAAGCTGTCGCCAATCGCTGCGTACGACCCGATGGTGCCTCGCTGTTTGTTTCTCGAATCGTCTGCCACAAGCGCATATCCTGCACCTTCGAATGTGACCTACGCGACCGTAATAAGGGGTTGACGGGTGGTGAGATAGACCACCCGGTCAGGTTTTGGTAAAGCCGGAATAAGCAGAGGGGCGGTGCGCCGCCGCGCACCGCCCCTCTTGGGCTCACCGAGCCGCCTGATTGCGTCAGATGGAGACGCCGTGCGAGCGCAGGTAGGCGATCGGGTCGACGTCCGAGCCGTAGCTCGGGCCGGTACGGACCTCGAAGTGGAGGTGCGGACCGGTGGAGTTGCCGGTGGAACCGGAGAGGCCGATCTGCTGGCCGCCGGTGACGGTCTGGCCGGCCGAGACGCCGAGCGACGACAGGTGGGCGTACTGGGAGTACATGCCGTCGTCGTGCTTGATGACGACCTCGTTGCCGTACGCACCGCTCCAGCCCGCGGAGACCACGGTGCCCGGGCCGATGGACCGGACGCTGGTGCCGGAGGCGGCCTGGAAGTCGGAGCCGGTGTGGTAGCCGCTGGACCAGCTGGCGCCGGCGACGCGGTACTGGGTGGAGACGCCACCGTTGGCCACCGGGGTGGTGTAACCGGAGCTGTTGCTCTCCGAAGCACCGGTGGAGTCGGCGGCGTCGGTGGCCGTCGACGCCTTCTCGGCCGGCGCGGCGGCCTTCGGGGCCGACTTCACCTTCGAGGGGGCGGCCTTGGAGGGGGCGGCCTTGGAAGGCGCGGACTCCGTGGTGGAGCCAGATGCCTTGACGCCGAGGGTCAGCTTCATGCCCGGGAAGATCAGGCTCGGGTTGTCGCCGACGACCTCACGGTTGTCCTTGTACAGCTTCTCCCAGCCGCCCTTGACCTTCTTCTCGGCCGCGATCTTCGCCAGATAGTCACCGGCGACCACGGAGTAGGTCTTGGTGGCGCCGTGCTTCTTCGCCACGGAGGCGGCAGGCGCGTGGTGGGCCGCACTGGCGGCCGCCGGCTTGGCGGCGGGCGCGGACTGCTCGGCGGCGAACGCGCCGGTGGCGCCGATCAGCGGAAGTGCGAGGACGGCGCCGCCGGTCCCTGCGGCGAGGACGCCGCGGGAGATCGGGCTGGCCTTCGTACGACGGTGCTTACCCTTTGCGGGCATGGGGAATTCCTCTCCGGCGCCTGCGAGGTGAGCTGTCGGGTTCGGACTGGAGATGCCCGGCCGCGCTGAGCGCGTCTTGACCCCAAGCCGTTCCGGATCACTCCGGTCGGCGGCTTACCTGGTTCCCCCGCTCCTGCCACACGTGAGTCGGTGCGGATTCCGGGCGGCGGCAGGATTTGGCGTTCCGTCCGGATTGACCGTGACCGTAAGCGAGTCAGGACGCCGGGAACAAGCCACCGGTTGCGTACCGGAATGGGCGATTCAATTCCGGTTCCGAATTCCGGTCACACTCCGTGGATTACGGATCTTGGCTTTCCGCACGGCGTAAGGATTACCTCTCGGCAGTTTCGCCACACACCGTCACGGATATGATCCCGCTCACCTGCCACACCCCATCTCCCGCGCAAGCGGGGCATGTTCTGCTAAATGCACTAATACGGACATGTCATGCTCGCGGGCCGCCGGTCACCCCGGCCGGGAAGGCATCGAAGGGCGAAACGATTGCCCGATGAATCCATGTCGTATCGTCGCGGGCGTGCCCCCGTCGGCGAGCGGCGCCGACGCCAGACACTCCAGGAGTCCTTGTGACGCAGCAGCTGCCAGAGGTTCCGTCGACAGACGTCGAGCTGACCGGGGTCCGCAACTTCCGCGACGTGGGCGGTCTGCCGACCACGGACGGCGGCAGGGTGCGCCACGGGCGCCTCTACCGCAGCGGCCACCTGGCGCACGCCACCGAGACGGACACGGCATTCCTGGCCGGACTCGGCCTCCACACCGTCTTCGACTTCCGCAACGCCGCCGACCACAAGCTCGACGGTCTCGACGTGGAACTGCCTGGTGTCCGGAATGTCAGCATTCCGCTCTCCGACCCGGCCGACGGCGCCGAGTTCTGGCGACTGGTGCGCGACGGCGACATCCAGCAGCTGCGCTCGATCCTCGCCGACGGCAAGGGGACGGCCCGCATGATCGCGTCGTACCGGTCGATCATCACCGACCGCACCGCGGAGCACAGCAGGGTGCTGCACGCGCTGGCCGAGGACAGCGTGCCGGCGCTGATGCACTGCGCGGCGGGCAAGGACCGGGCCGGCCTGTCGATCGCGGTATCGCTGCTTGCCGTCGGCGTCGAGAAGGAGGCCGTCGAGGCCGACTACCTCAAGTCCAACGACGCGCACCGCCGCTACAAGGTGCGGCGCAGCGACACGTCGTCGGCGGGGATGTCGGACGAGGTGTTGGAGCTCCTCAACCCGCTCTTCGGCGCGCATTCCGACTACCTCGCCGCCGCCTTCGCCGCGATCGAGGAGACCTGGGGCGGCACGGACCGCTACCTCAGCGAGGGGCTGAAGCTCGCGCCCGAGACCCGCGAGAGGCTGCGCGAGCGCCTCGTCGAGAAGGCGTAGCGCAGGCGGTCAGCCTTTGCCCGCCACGGTGAACAGGAGAAAGAGGAAGGCCGCGACGACGTGGCCGGCCACCAGATAGGCGACGAGCCGGATGACCACACCCCGGGGCATCTTCCGCTCCTGCGTGTCCTTGGTCTCCCGCGGGCGCGGGGTGAGCGGGTCGTAGTGCTCCGAATCGGACATGGCAGTCCTCTCTTTCGGCTCTCGGGCCGAGGTGTGCGGCAGGTGCGGTGGGGCGTGCGTGGTCAGCGAAGGTGCGTCCCGTTGCCCAGGCACAGCTCGGCCGAGGGGCTCTGCAGCAGGGTGTGGACGAAGAGCAGCTCGGCGCCCCCGCGGTCGAGCGCCGCGATCCGGTGCGGGGTGAGCGAGTCGAAGTGCGCGCTGTCCCCCGGCCCGAGGTCGTGCACGGTCTCCCCCAGACCCACCCTCAGCCGCCCGTCGAGGACATACAGCCATTCCTCGCCCGGGTGCACGCGTACGAGATCACTCTGGGCCCCGTGGGGGACCCGGACCCGCAACGCCTGCATCGCCCGGCCGGAGCCACCGGCCTGCTGGTACATCCAGCCGTCGGCCTCAGCACCACCCGAGGTACCACCCGGGCCGGCGCCCGGAGCTCTTCCCGGGGTCCCTCCGGGCGCGCCGCCCGGAGCGCCCGCGAACGGGCCGCCGCGGACGATGGCGTCACGCTCGGGCGGCATTTCTCCGAGGAGCTCGGAGACCGTCGTACCGTAGATACGTGCGAGCCCGAGCAGCATCGGCAGTGAGGGCTGCCTGCGGCCCGTCTCGAGCCGGGAGAGGTGCGCCGGGGAGAGATCGGCCCGCCGGGCGGCGGTCTCCAGGGTGAGACCCCGGTTGCGGCGCAGGTCGCGCAGGCGCGGCGCGATTCCGGGCAGCTCGTCGGCCGCCCCTCCGTCAGGAGGATTCATGACTCCATTGGGCCAGGATCTTTCCTCGGAGGCAAATTTCTTGCCTCCGAGGCAAAGCATCAACGGTTGGCGACAGCCTGCTTGACCAGCGTCCTGCCGAAGTCCCACATCAGCCCGCCCCCGCTGTGCGCGTCGTCCATGACGGCCGTGAAGGCGGCCACGAAGCGGTCCACCTCGCGCTCACCGATGACCAGCGGGGGGATCAGCTTGATCACTTCCAGGTGGTCGCCGGAGACCTGGGTGAGGATCCGGTGCTTCTGCAGCAGGGGCACGACCACCATCTGGGCGAAGAGGCCCTTCCTGGCCGCCTGCAGCATGGTCCAACGGCTGCGGAGTCTCAGCGAGGAGGGCCGGCCGAACTCGATCCCGATCATCAGCCCGCGCCCGCGCACCTCGTGCAGCAGCTCGTAGCGGCCGACGAGCGCGGCGAGCCGCTCACGCAGCAGGTCACCGGTGCGGCGGGCGTTCGCGACCGTCTCCTCGTCCTCCATCACCGCGAGGACCGCGAGCCCTGCCGCCATGGCCTGGGCGTTGGAGCCGAAGCTCGCCGAGTGCACGAGCACGCGGTCCATGGAGGAGTAGACGCGTTTGAAGATCCAGTCCTTGCCGAGCGTCGCGCCGACCGGCACGTATCCGCCGGAGAGCGCCTTCGCCACACAGACGAGATCGGGTTCGACACCCTCCTCGTGCTGGTACGCGTAGAAGTCGCCGGTCCTGCCCAGTCCGGTCTGCACCTCGTCGACGATGAGCACCGCCTTGTGCCGGTGCAGCAGCTCCTGCGCGGACCGCAGGAACCCCGGCGGCGAGGCGTGCACCCCCTTGCCCTGGATCGGCTCCACCACCAGGCCGGCCACGTCCCCGCGCTTGAGCTCGCGGCGCAGGGCATCCAGGTCGCCGAGGGCGATCGCCGTGTCGGGCAGCAGGGGTGCGAAGCCGTCCCGGAACCCCGCTTCGCCGTTGACCGAGAGCGAGCCGGTCGTCAGACCGTGGAAGGCATGGCTGCAGTAGAGGATCCGGGGCTTTCCGGTGGCGTAGCGGGCGAATTTCAGCGCGGTCTCGACGGCCTCGGTGCCGCTGTTGCCGAAGAACACCCTGTCCAGATGGGGGCTGTGCGCCAGCAGCCGCTCGGCCAGGAGTCCGGGCAGCGGCTGGCAGTCGAAGCGGGTGAGGTCGGCGAGCGAGGCGTCGAGGACGTCGTGCAGGGCCTTGCGTACGACGGGGTGGTGCCGGCCGAGCCCCATCACGCCGAAGCCGGCGAGCATGTCGAGGTAGTCGTTGCCTTCCGCGTCCCAGAAGTACGCGCCCTCGGCCCGCTCGTAGACCTTGTCGAAGCCGATGGTGCGGAGCATGCGCGGCAGTTGGTGGTTCAGATGCCTGGCATGCAGCTCGTAGCGCTCGGCACCGCGTTCCGCGAGGAGCCGCGCCAGATCGAAGCCCTTGGGTCCGTCGTCCTTCATGGCCTGTTCTCCCTCGGCACCACGTGTTCCGACCCTGGCTTCCGGCCGGCGAGCGCCGCACCGATCCGTCCGGCGATCTCCACGGGAGTGAGCCCGATATCGGCCAGCACCTCACCCCGCTTGGCGTGCGCCAGGAACTGCTCGGGGATGCCGAACGTCCGCAGCGGTACGTCGATTCCCGCATCCCGCAGTGCCTGCCCGACGGCCGAACCGACGCCGCCTGCCCGGCTGTTGTCCTCCACCACGGCCACCAGCCGGTGCTGCGCGGCCAGCGCGGGCAGTTGTGCGTCGACCGGTTTGACCCAGCGCGGGTCGACGACCGTGCACCGGATTCCGGCTCCCGCGAGCAGGTCGGCCGCGTGCAGACAGACCTGGGCGAGCACACCGACCGCCACCAGCAGGACGTCGGGGTCGTCGGCCCGGTGCAGGACGTCCATGCCGCCGATCCGGCCGATGGCCACGACCGGCTCCCCCACCGACTCCTTCGGGAAGCGGATCACGGTCGGCGCGTCATCCACGTCGAGGGCCTCGCGCAGTTCCTCACGCAGCCGGTCGGCATCGCGCGGTGCCGCGATCCGCAGGCCGGGAACCACCTGCAGCAGGGACATGTCCCACATGCCGTTGTGCGAGGGGCCGTCGACGCCGGTCACACCCGCCCGGTCGAGCACGAAGGTGACGCCGCACCTGTGCAGGGCGACATCCATCAGCAACTGGTCGAAGGCCCTGTTGAGGAAGGTGGCGTAGACGGCGACGACCGGATGCAGACCGCCGGTGGCAAGCCCCGCGGCGGACACGGCCGCGTGCTGCTCGGCGATCCCGACGTCCCAGACCCGGTCGGGGAACCTCTCGGCGAAGCGGGTCAGCCCGACGGGGTGCAGCATCGCCGCGGTGATCGCGACGACGTCCGGTCGTTCGGCCCCGATCCGTGCGATCTCCTCACCGAACACCGAGGTCCAGGAAGGCGCCGCGGGCACCACGAGCGGCTCGCAGGTCAGCGGGTCCATCGCGCCGACCGTATGGAAGCGGTCGGCGTCGTCGGCCAGCGCGGGCGGGTAGCCGCGGCCCTTCTCGGTGATGCAGTGCACCAGGACCGGACCGTGGAAGCGCTTCGCCCGGTTCAGTGCGGACTCGACCGCCGCGGTGTCATGTCCGTCGACAGGGCCCACGTACTTGAGCCCCAGATCCTCGAACATGCCCTGCGGGGCGAAGGTGTCCTTGAACCCCTTCTTCGCACCGTGCAGCGACCCGTACAGCGGCTGCCCGATGACCGGTGTCTGCTGGAGCACTCCCTTGCCCCAGTTCAGGAAACGCTCGTACCCGTCGGTCGTACGGAGGATGGCGAGGTGGTTGGCGAGGCCGCCGATGGTCGGGGCGTACGAGCGTTCGTTGTCGTTCACCACGATGATCAGCGGACGGTCCTTGGCCGCGGCGATGTTGTTGAGCGCCTCCCAGGCCATGCCGCCGGTGAGTGCCCCGTCGCCGATGACCGCGACGACGTGGCCGTGGCCGCCGAGCACCTCGTTGGCCTTGGCGAGTCCGTCGGCCCAGCCCAGCACGGTGGACGCGTGGGAGTTCTCGATGACGTCGTGCTCGGACTCCTCCCGGGAGGGATAGCCGGACAGCCCGCCCTTGCTCCGCAGCTTGGAGAAGTCCTGACGTCCCGTCAGCAGCTTGTGCACATAGCTCTGGTGCCCGGTGTCCCACAGGATGCGGTCGACAGGTGAGTCGAAGGCCCGGTGCAGGGCGATGGTGAGCTCGACCACCCCCAGGTTGGGCCCCAGATGGCCGCCCGTCCTTGTGACGGCCCGGACCAGGAACGTCCTGATGTCACCGGCGAGTTCGTCGAGCTCCGGTCCGCTCAAGTCCTTGAGATCCTGCGGCCCCTTGATGGATTCCAGCATCGTCACGCTCGGGCCCCCTCTCTGGTCCTGTTTCAGCTCACGGTCACGGCCGGAGCCCCTGAGGGGACTCCCGCCTCCTCCATACCGTCGGCGATCTTCATGGCTTCCTCGATGAGGGTCTCCACGATCTTCGACTCCGGCACGGTCTTGATGACCTCGCCCTTCACGAAGATCTGGCCCTTGCCGTTGCCGGACGCCACACCCAGGTCCGCCTCACGCGCCTCGCCGGGGCCGTTCACCACACAGCCCATCACCGCGACACGCAGCGGAACCTCCATGCCCTCCAGCCCCGCACTGACCTGGTCCGCCAGCTTGTACACATCCACCTGCGCACGCCCGCACGACGGACACGACACGATCTCCAGCCGCCGCTGCTTGAGGTTCAGCGCCTCGAGAATCTGCAGACCGACCTTGACCTCCTCGACCGGAGGAGCCGACAGCGACACCCGGATCGTGTCCCCGATCCCCTCCGAGAGCAGCGCGCCGAAGGCCACCGCGGACTTGATCGTGCCCTGGAACGCGGGACCGGCCTCGGTCACACCCAGGTGCAGCGGGTAGTCGGACTGCGCGGCCAGCTGACGGTAGGCGTTCACCATCACGACCGGGTCGTTGTGCTTCACCGAGATCTTGATGTCACCGAACCCGTGCTCCTCGAACAGTGACGCCTCCCACAGCGCCGACTCCACGAGAGCCTCCGGTGTCGCCTTCCCGTACTTCTTCAACAGCCGCGCGTCCAGCGAACCCGCGTTGACACCGATACGGATCGGCGTGCCGGTGTCACCGGCCGCCTTCGCGATCTCCTTGACCTTGTCGTCGAACTGCTTGATGTTCCCCGGATTCACCCGCACCGCCGCACAACCCGCGTCGATCGCCGCGAACACGTACTTCGGCTGGAAATGAATATCCGCGATCACCGGGATCTGCGACTTCCGGGCAATCGTCGACAGCGCGTCCGCGTCATCCTGCGTCGGACACGCCACCCGCACGATCTGACAACCCGACGCCGTCAGCTCCGCGATCTGCTGCAACGTCGCACCGATGTCCGACGTACGCGTCGTCGTCATCGACTGCACCGACACCGGTGCGTCCCCACCGACCGCCACCGACCCGACCTGGATGCGCCGCGAACGGCGGCGCACCGCGAGCGGCCGGGCCGGCAGCTCGGGGAGACCCAGTGCGACTGGCTCTCCAGTGGTCATGACGTCACCGGTTCCCGCCGACGGTCTCCCGCATCGCTCGCAGGGATTCCTTCAGGGACCCCATCGTGGCGAGTACGGCGGTGGGCTCGTAGCCGCAGTGCGCCATGCAGTTGGCGCAGCGCGGGTCCTTGCCCCGGCCGTACTTGTCCCAGTCGGTCTCCTCGATGAGCTCGCGGTACGTCGGCACGTACCCGTCGCTCATCAGATAGCAGGGCCGCTGCCACCCGAAGAGCGAGTAGTTGGGAATGGCCCAGGCCGTGCACGGGAAGTCCGCCTTGCCCTCCAGGAAGTCGAGGAAGAGCGGCGAGTGGTTCAGCCTCCAGCGGTTCCGGTTGCCACCGGCGAAGGACTTCTTGAAGAGCTGGCGGGTCTGTTCGACGCCCAGGAAGTGCTCCTGGTCGGGCGCCTTCTCGTACGCGTAGGCGGGCGAGATCATCATCTCGTCGACCTTCAGTTCGTCATTGAGGTAGTTGAGGACCTCGATGACGGTCTGCGGGGTGTCGGTGTTGAAGAAGGTGGAGTTGGTGGTGACCCGGAAGCCGAGTCGCTTGGCCTCCTTCATCGCCTCCACCGCCTCGTCGAACACACCTTCCTTGGCGACCGATTCGTCGTGGCGCTCGCGCAGTCCGTCGATGTGCACGGCGAAGGCGAAGTACGGCGACGGCGTGAACTTCTCGAGCTTCTTGCGCATCAGCATGGCGTTGGTGCAGAGGAACACGTACTTCTTCTTCGCCACCAACTGACGCACGATCTCGTCGATCTGAGGGTGCATCAGCGGCTCGCCGCCGGCGATGGACACCATCGGTGCACCTGATTCGAGCACCGCCCCGACCGCCTGGGCGACGGGCATGCGCTGCTTGAGCACCCCGGCCGGGTGCTGGATCTTGCCACATCCCTCGCACGCCAGATTGCAGGCGAACAAGGGCTCCAGCTCGACAATCAGCGGAAATTTGTCCCGCTTACGGATCTTCTGTTCGATGAGATACGTCGCAACCTTGATGGACTGACGGAGCGGCATGGCCATCTGGGCTCACCTCCTGGGGAGCAGCAAAGATCGGTGCCATTCATGGAAAGCCGGAAGGACAGCACGAAGAACGCGGAAAGCCGATATTCCACCGCGCACTGTGCCGATGCGGACGAGCTCATGCTCCGGAGCGTCCACGACCACCCGTACGGCCGCAACCGGGCGTGACCCGCTCCGCACAGCGGTGCGGAGCGTGACGGCGGATTCCATGTCGACCGCGATGGCGCCGGTGGCCCGGAGCGCCGCACGCTCCGGGCCCCGCACGACATGGCCGGAGCCGGTCAGCGGGCCCGTGTGGACCTTGCGTCCCGGCACGGCCCTGGCCAGGGCATCGACCAGGAGACCGGTGCCCGTGCAGGCCGTGGTGCCGCCGGGGTCCCGGGTCTCCTCGGCCACCACGAGGTCCCCGGGGTGCATTCCCGGGACAAGGCCGGCACAGAAGCCGGAGGCGATGACCGCGGCGCCTCCGGCTCCGTCCCGGCCCAGCGCACGCAGGACGGCGCTCTCGGCGGCCTTGGGGCCCATTCCCGTCCTGATGACGGTCACGGGCCCGGCGCCGCCGCCCCTGGCGCTGCGCAGGGCGAGGTGCTCGATGCCCAGTGCGCAGGCGATCAGCAGCGGCGTGACGGGGCCGGGCGGCCCCTGGGCATCGCCCATCAGGCCCCCTTGCCCGCACCGGCGCCGCCGATGGTGCCGTTCACGAACGGGTCTCCGTACACGTACCGCCCGAGTGCGGTGAGGGGGAAGACCTGCCGGTAGAGGTGGTAGTTGATGGAGAAGTCCCAGGGGAAACCGGTCCCGGTGAAGTACGGCTCGTCCCACGAGCCGTCCGCCTGCTGGGTCTCGGCCAGCCAGGCGATGCCGCGTTCCACGGACCTGCCCTCACGCTCCCCGGCGGCGAGGAGCGCCAGGAGCGCCCAGGCCGTCTGGGAGGCGGTCGACGTGCCGTGGCCGATCCACTTCTCCTCCTGGTAGGAGCGCAGGTCCTCGCCCCAGCCGCCGTCGTCGTTCTGGACCGACTCCAGCCACCCGACTGCCCGGCGGACCGATGGGTGGGCGGCCGGCAGCCCCGCCGCGACGAGGGCGGGCACCACGGACCCGGTGCCGTAGATGTAGTTGACGCCCCATCGGCCGAACCACGCGCCGCTCGCCTCCTGTTCGGCGAGCAGCCACTCGATGCCGCGCCGGGTCCGGGGGTGGCCGGAGCGTCCCTCGATGGCGAGCATCTCCACGACGTGCCCGGTGACGTCGGCGGACGGCGGGTCGATGACCTCGCCGAAGTCGCAGAACGGAAGCCGGTTCGGGAAGGGACTGGTGTTGTCCGCGTCGAAGGCGCCCCAGGCTCCGTTGCGGGACTGCATGCCGAGGCTCCAGCGGACCCCGCGTTCGATGGCGGCCTCGAGCCTGGCGGAGTCCGGGTGCCGGACGCGGCGCAGCGCCAGCACCACCTCCGCGGTGTCGTCGATGTCGGGGTAGTTGTCGTTGTGGAACTCGAACGCCCAGCCCCCCGGGGCGAGTTCGGGCTTGCGTACCGACCAGTCGCCGGGTCGTACGATCTCCTCGCCGAGCATCCAGTCGGCGGCCCTCACGAGCGCGGGATGGTCGGCGGGCAACCCGGCGTCGGCGAGCGCGATGGTGGCGAGGCAGGTGTCCCAGACCGGCGACTGGCAGGCCTCGATCATGCGGGCGCCGTCCTCGCGCCACACGGTGAACCGGTCGAGCGAGGCGAGTCCGGCCTTCATCACCGGGTGGTCGAGGTCGTAGCCCAGCAGATGCAGGGCGATGACGGAGTACACGGCGGGCGGCTGGATGCCGCCCCAGCAGCCGTCGTTCTCCTGGCGCTCGATGATCCAGCGGGCCGCGGCGTTCATGGCGACGCGGCGCAGCCTGCGCGGGGCGACCCGGTGATAGGCGTGCAGCGCCTTGTCGAGACGCTGGAAGACACCGTCCCAGCTGGCCACCGGCGCCATGCGCCCCGGCGGGTTCGGGTGCTCCGGGTCGCTGTGCAGCTCGTCGAGGGTGAACGGGGCGGGACGTACCGGCCGTTTCGCGGAGACGATGGTGAGCGGGACGATGGTCTGGCGGGCCCAGCAGCCGAAGTCGTAGATGTTGAGCGGGACCCACTTCGGGAAGAACATCAGCTCGGGCGGGAGCTCCGGCAGGTCGTCCCACTTCCACCAGCCGAAGAGGGCGAGCCAGATGCGCGTGAAGACCCGGGCCGCCGCGATGCCGCCCTGTTCCCGGACGAAGCGTGCCGCCCGGATCATGTGCGGGTCGTCGGTACGGTCTCCGGCCAGCCTGAGTGCGACGTACCCCTCGATGGTGGCCGAGAGGTCGCCGGGGCCGCCGTGGAATGTGGCCCAGGTTCCGTCGCCGAGCTGTTCGCCGCGGATGAAGCGGGCTGCCGCCTGCACCGTGGCCGGGTCCTGGATCCCCAGGAACTGACGGAGCAGCAGGTCCTCGGCGTCCATCGTGACGTTGGTGGCGAGGTCCCCCTTCCACCAGCCCTGCTCGTCCTGCCTGCCGAGGAGGTGCTCCACCGAGCGTTCCGCGGCCCGCCGCGCGGCGGCCAGTCCGTCGTCCGCGGCAGTGGTTGTGTCGGTCGGATCGCTGGCCGAGGCTGCGCGGAGGTTCGCGGCCCCGGTGCTTCCGTCGGTCGTCGCTGTCATGGCTTCCCCTTCGTGCAGTTGGTCCTCTGCTGTGCTGGGGTCTCCGTCGGCGGGCGTCCTGTGCGGACGCCCGCCGGCGACTGCGATTCATATGAGGATGGTGATCATCTCTTTCGGACGACAACGAAGTCGGCGAGTGCGGTGAGCTGCGCCCGCACACGTTCCGGCATGTCGACACCATGCAGTGCCTCGATGGCTACCGCATGCTGACGGCGGGCTTCCTGAGCGGTCCATTCGCGACCGCCCGCCTCCTCGATGAGTGCCGCTCGCGCGGCGAACTCCTCTTCGGAGAAGCTGTCGAAGTCGCTGCTCTTGGCGTCTGCGGCGAGGAGGTCGCCCAGCCGGGCGGACGCGGGTCCGCCCGCGGCGAGCGCGGCGACGACGGGCAGGGACTTCTTGCGCTGGCGCAGATCGCTCCACGTCTGCTTTCCGGTGGCCTCCGGGTCGCCCCAGATCCCGAGCAGGTCGTCGACCGCCTGGAAGGCGAGGCCGAGGTGGTAGCCGTACGCCTCCAGGGTGTCGGCGGTCCGGTCGTCCGCGCCGCCGAGCACGGCGCCGATGGAGACGGCGCAGGCGAGCAGGGCGCCTGTCTTGTTGCCCTCCATCTCCAGGCACTCCTCGACGGTGACCCGTTCGCGGTGCTCGTAGGAGATGTCCTGGGCCTGCCCGTCGATGAGCTTGCGGGAGGCGGTGGTCAGGCGGCGGGCCGCGCGGCCCGCCTCCACGGTACCGAGCTCCAGCAGGACCTCGTTGGCCAGCGCGAAGAGCGCGTCGCCGACGAGGATCGCCTGGGCCGGGCCGTACACCTTCCAGACGGTGTCCCGGTGGCGGCGCTGCTCGTCGCCGTCCATCAGGTCGTCGTGCAGCAGCGAGAAGTTGTGCACGAGTTCGACGGCGACCGCGCCGGGGATCCCGGCTTCGGCCGGGGCGCCGGCCGCTTCGGCGGACAGCAGGGCGAGTGCGGGGCGCACGGCCTTGCCGCCGTCGCCGTCGGCGGGCAGGCCCTGGGCGTCGATCCAGCCGAAGTGGTAGGCCGCGACGGTGTCCATGGGCGGCGCCAGCCGGTCCACGGCAGCTCGCAGCACCGGCGCTGACAGGGCCCTTCCGCGCTCCAGAAGCGCGGTGACGTCCGTGGTTTCCGCCACGGTGTCGTAAGCCGGATTCGCCGGGGTCACAGACTCTCCTCTTGTTCCGGTGGTACTGCTCATGCCGCCTCCTGCAGCGGATGTTCGTGGGGCCGCCCGAGAGCCTGGAGTACGCCGTCCGCGGCGCTGAAGCCGCTGCGGACAGCGCCCTCCATCGTGGCGGGCCAGCCGGTGGCGGTCCATGCCCCCGCCAGGTGGAGGCCGGGGGCGCGGGTGCCGGCGCCCGGCCTCAGGCGTCCCACTCCCGGGACGGGTGCGAAGGTCGCTGTGCGCTCCCGGGTGACGAAGAAGTCGCGGATCCCCGCGCCGCGGGCGGCCGGGAGCAGTCGCTCGAGCTCGGGCAGGTAGCGCTTGCGCAGTTCCGCGACGGGCAGGTCGATCTCGTCCTGGGCCGCGGACTGGGAGAGGGCGAGGTACTGCCCCTCACCCTGGAGTCCCGACTGCTCGGTACGGTCGAAGACCCATTGCACGGGCGAGCCGATGGCTGCGAAGAACGGCCGGCGCAGCACCTTTCGGTCGTAGACAACGTGAACGTTGAGGATCGGCGAATCGGCGATGTCCAGGAGACGCCCGGGAGAGTCGATCGCCCCGTCGGGCAGCAGCCCGTGGGCCTCGCCCTGGGGCACGGCGAGGACGACGGTCTCCGCCTCGATCACTTCGCTGTCCGTCCCGACGGACCATCGGCCGTCGTCGGTCCGGGTGAGCGAGCCGACCCGGGCGCGCAGTTGGGTCCTGACGCCGGCCGAGTCGAGCGCCTTGCGGGCGAGGGTGTCGTGCAGCTCGCCCAGCGGGACCGCTGCCCAGCCGATGTCCGCGGCGCCCGGCTCGGAGAGCAGCCCCGTCTTGAAGACCATGGCGGCCAGTGCCATGGAGGCGTTCGGCGCCGTCGCGTTGAGCGTGGCGACGCCCACGAGGTCCCAGAGCGCCTCGACGGCGCGCTCGGACTGTCCGTGCCGTCGCAGCCAGGTCGCGAAGTCGATGCCGTCGAGCGCGGGGTCGGCCGGGTCGAGGCGGCCGAGTGCCAGGGCGGCCCGCGCGACGCCGGCCTTCTCCGCGAGCGAAAGGTGCGGGTAGGCGGCGAGTCCGGCGGCGAGGTGCAGGGGTACGGGAAGTCCGGTGCGGCGCAGCCGTCCGAGCCGCGGCCCGGCCTTCCTTCCGACGTCGAGTACGGGCACGTCGAGGCGGTCCTGGAGCGGGGCGA
Source organism: Streptomyces sp. NPDC059499 (assembly GCF_042749285.1). Taxonomy (NCBI): domain Bacteria; kingdom Bacillati; phylum Actinomycetota; class Actinomycetes; order Kitasatosporales; family Streptomycetaceae; genus Streptomyces; species Streptomyces sp. NPDC059499. The sequence goes on along the minus strand of NZ_JBHYTT010000013.1, from coordinate 145,380 downwards.
GGTGGGCTCCTTCGACCCGGTCCAGGAACCAGCGGTAGCCGGTGCAGCAGCGCAGGTAGACGTGCTGGCCGTTGTCGACGGACAGCTCGCCGCGGCGGAAGGAGAAGGCCAGCCCGCCGAGCCTGGGACGGCCTTCGAGCAGGGTCACGTCAAGCCCGGCGTCGGCGAGGCGGAGGGCCGAGGTGACTCCGGCCAGGCCTCCGCCGACGACGACCGCACGTGAGCGGGTCGGGCCACTCATGCGTCCCCCTTTCGCCGGGCTGCGGAAGTCCGGGCCGTCCGGGCCCGGATCACGGAGATCGGAGACATCGCTTCGAGGGACGCAGCAGGCAGGCGGAGGGTTGCCCGCCGCCCGGTACCGCTCTCGGGGCACATCAGACCCGCCCCCTGGCCGTCCGACGGGAGATGTACCGCGCGTCGAGGCCCGACAGGCCGCGCACCGCGACGTAGGCCTTCTCGTGCCCGGGCAGTGAGACCCTGCCGCGCAGTACGGCCTCGGGATCGCGTTCGATCCGGTCGAGGAGCCGACGGTAGATGCCCGCCATGGCTGCTACACAGGCGCCGCTGCGCCGGTCCAGCATCGGCAGCAGCCGGTAGCCCTCGGCGAACAGGGCCCGGGCGCGCCGGACCTCGAAGTGCACCAGGCCGGCGAAGTCCGAGCCGGGCGGCGGGGTCGCCCGGTGGAATCCGGCGGAGCAGCCGAACTTGGCGAGATCATCCGCGGGCAGGTAGGTGCGCCCGTTGCCCGCGTCCTCGCGGACGTCGCGCAGGATGTTGGTGAGCTGGAGCGCCAGGCCCAGCGTGTCCGCGTACTCCGCGGCACGGTCCGCACCCGGTGCGCCCGGTTCCGTCCCGAAAACGCCCAGGCTGAGCCGCCCGATGGCACCCGCGACACACCGGCAGTAGGTCCTGAGGTCGTCCCAGGTCTCGTAGCTCGCGCCGCGCACGTCCATCAGCACGCCGTCGATGAGCTCGTCGAGCCCGCCGAGGGGCAGGGGGAACCGGCGCGCCGCGTCGGCGAGCGCGACGGCCACCGGGTCGGTGTCGTCCTCGTCGACCGCGCCGCTCCTGACCCGGTCGAGCAGCTCACGGGTGCCCTCCAGCCGGGACCGCTTGGTCTCCGGGGCCAGCTCTCCGTCGCCGATGTCGTCGACCCGACGGGAGAAGGCGTACAGCGCCGACATGGCCTGCCGCTTGTCGTACGGCAGCAGCCTGATGCCGTACGCGAAGTTACGGGCCTGCTGTCCGGTGACGGCCTCGCAGTAGCTGTATGCGGCCTGTACCGGTGCCGACATGTACGTCGTCTGTCCCTCCACGGTCCGGCTCACCCCTCTCTGTGCGCTCTTCGCAGGACAACTCCCACTTCGCGCAGCAGTCTGGGCGCGGTGGGCCTGGGCGGTCCGGGCAGTACGTCGAACCCGGCGGCCGAGATCGCGGTGAGGGCGGCTCGCCCTCCGGCGACGAATCCGGCGAGCAGCAGCTTGAGCCTGCCGTTGACACTACCCACCAGGGGAATGCCTTCGTCCAGCAGGTCATGAGCGCGTTGCGCCTCGAACGCGACCAGGGCGCGCAGCGATGCGCCCCCGGACGGTACGGCCAGGTCTGATTCACGGACATGGAAGCGGTCCATGTCGTCGGCGGGGAGGTAGATCCGGTCGCGGCCGAGGTCCTCGGCGACGTCCTGCAGGTGCTCGGCGATCTGCAGCGCGGTGCAGACGGCGTCCGAGCGCCGGATCCGTTCGGGGCTGGAAGTGCCGGTGATCTGCAGGACCAGGCGGCCGACGGGGTTGGCGGACAGCTCACAGTAGGCCTGGAGCTCCGCGTACGTTCCGTAGCGGCGGATCTTCTGGTCCTGCCGGTTGGCCTCGATGAGGCCGAGGAAGGGTTCGGGGGTGAGCGCGCAGCCTCGCACGGTGGGGCGCAGGGCGCGCAGCAGGGGGTGACGCGGCACTTCGGCCGAGCCTGCGAAGACCCGGTACAGATCGGCCTCGAGGGCGTCGAGCATGGCGAGCCGGTCCTCGGTCTGTCCGGGCTCGAGGCCGAGGTGGCGCGCGTCGGCGCCGCCAGGGGCGAGGTCGCCGTCACCGATGTCGTCGACGAGGCGGGCGAAGCCGTAGACCGCCATCAGATCGTCGCGCCAGGCGCGGGGCAGGAAGAAGGGGGCCACGGGGAAGTTCTCGTCCGCGGCCTTGTCGAGCGTGCCGGTTGCGGCGGCGTCGGTACGCGCCTGCTGGGTACGGATCACTGCGTACCGCCCGACGCGGGGACGGCGAAACCACGTCGGAGCTGGAGATTTTCCATCATTGCCGTCATATCTCCCGTTCTACACTGCCGACCCAAAACATCCCTTTTCGGACACGCCGCTCATTCTCCCGAGTGCGACGGGCTCACCAGGAGCGATGCGCAGGGGGCGTATCCCCCCACATTGCCGCGAATCAGCACCGGTACAGCTTACGTTGTACAGCGCACAAGCCCGCGCGGGGGTGCGACGCACCCCGGTACAACACATCGATCTCCGCCAACCTTCCCCGGATTCAGGGCAATTGACGTCATCCGCCGGGAGGAGATGGCCCCCGGAGCCGTAGTACGTCCCCGCTGCCCCGGAGCCGCACGCCGCAGTGGCCCCCGCCGCTGCGCTCGGGCGGGGGCCACTCGGTCGTGCGGGACTACTTGCCGGTCTCCCGCTCGTAGGCCTTGAGGACCTCGTCGGTGGCGCCGTCCATCAGGAGCTCGCCCTTCTCCAGCCACAGCACCCGGTCACAGGTGTCCCTGATGGTCTTGTTGTTGTGGCTGACCAGGAAGACGGTGCCCGCCTCCTTCCGCAGCTCGCGGATCCGTTCCTCGGAGCGGACCCGGAACTTGCGGTCACCGGTGGCCAGCGCCTCGTCGATCATGAGGACGTCGTGGTTCTTGGCCGCGGCGATGGAGAAACGCAGCCGTGCCGCCATCCCCGAGGAGTACGTCCGCATCGGCAGGGTGATGAAGTCGCCCTTCTCGTTGATCCCGGAGAACTCCACGATGTCCTCGTACCGCGCCCGGATCTCCTCGCGGCTCATGCCCATGGCGAGGCCGCCGAGCACGACGTTGCGCTCGCCGGTCAGGTCACTCATCAGCGCCGCGTTGACACCGAGCAGCGACGGCTGACCGTCCGTGTACACCTTGCCGTGCTCCGTGGGCAGGAGTCCGGCGATGGCACGCAGCAGGGTGGACTTGCCCGAGCCGTTGGTGCCGATGAGGCCGATCGCCTGGCCCCGGTACGCGGTGAAGGAGACACCCCGCACCGCGTGCACCTTGCGGACGCCGCGCGGCTCGCCCTTGCCCCGGCGCATGATCCGGCTCAGCGCCGCGGTGGCGCTGCCCTTGCCACCGCCCGTGCCGTTGACCCGGTACACGATGTGCACGTCGTCGGCGATGACGGTGGGGATGTGCCCCTGGGACGTTTCCTCAGCCACGGCCGTACCGTTCCTCTGCCTTCCAGAAGTACACGAAGCCCGCGACGCCCACCAGGAGCGACCAGGCGAGCCCGACGGCCCAGACGTGCTGCGGCAGGTTCTCGGAGCCGTAGCCGTCGATGAGCGCGAAGCGGACCAGGTCCATGTAGATGGCCGCCGGGTTGTACTGCAGCACGTCGGCGATCCACTGCGGCTTGTCCGCCAGCATGACCGGGATGGAGAACATGACGCCCGAGGCGTACATCCAGGTCCGCATGACGAACGGCATCAGCTGCGCCAGGTCGGGGGTCTTGCTGCCCAGCCGGGCCATGACCAGGGCCAGGCCCATGTTGAACAGGAACTGCATCGCGAGCGCCGGGATCACCAGCAGCCACGAGAGCGAGGGGTAACTGCCGAACCCCACCGTCACGGCCAGCAGCACGATCATCGAGTACATCAGCTGCTGAAGCTGCTGCAGCGAGAAGGAGATGGGCAGTGAGGCACGGGGGAAGTGCAGGGCGCGGACGAGACCGAGGTTGCCGGCGATGGACCGCACCCCCGCCATGACCGAGCTCTGGGTGAACGTGAAGACGAAGACCCCCGTCACCAGGAACGGGATGAAGACCTCCTGGCTCATCCCCCTCGCGGTGCCCAGGATGAGTCCGAAGATCAGGAAGTAGACCAGCGCGTTGAGCAGGGGCGTGGCCACCTGCCACAGCTGGCCGAGCTTGGCCTGGCTGTACTGCGCGGTCAGCTTCGCCCTGGAGAACGCCAGGATGAAGTGACGGCGGCCCCAGAGCTGACGGATGTACTCGAACAGCCCGGGCCGGGCGCCGCTCACAGTGAGGCCGTACTTGGCGGCCACCTGGGACGCGCTGAGCCCCTCGTCGGCGGACGGTGGGGTGCTCAACGCGACCCCACCGTCGTGGGTTGTCTCACTCACAAGTTGAAACTCTCGTCTTCACAATGCGCAGCCGGTCGCGGGCGCGGCCAAGGCGGACAGGGTCCCGTACGAAAAATACGCCTCATGGTCTCAGAGAAGAGCTTCTCAGATCACAGGTGGGCGGCCCAGTCTGGTCAGCCGCCAGACTGTACGCCATTTCATGGGGCGCCGGGGACCGCAGGGCTTCGCCCATCCTTCCCGGAAGCCGCCGAACCACGCCTTGAGCGCGGGCACGGACGGCCTGCGGACCAGGGTGAGCAGCAGCCAGACACCGACGTACACGGGCACGAGCGGCGCGGGCAGGTTCCGGCGGGCGAGCCAGACCCGGTTGCGGGCCACCATGCGGTGATACACCGCATGGCGCGAGGGAGCGGTCGTGGGGTGGTTGAGCACCATGTCCGCGCGGTAGTCGATCATCCAGCCGGCGTCCAGGGCACGCCAGGCCAGATCGGTCTCCTCGTGCGCGTAGAAGAACTCGTCCGGCAGTCCGCCGACCTCGGCGATCACCTGGGTGCGTACGGCGTTCGCACCGCCCAGGAACGTCGTCACCCGGGACGAGCGCATCGGGTCGGAGGCACGCAGTCGCGGCACGTGCCGGCGCTGCGTGACCCCGGTGTCCGGGTCGGCGATACGGAAGGTGACGATGCCGAGCTTCGGATCGGTCCCGAAGGCCTGCCGGCACAGCTCGGCGGTGTCGGTGTTCGGCAGCAGCCCGTCGTCGTCGAGGAAGAGCAGTGCGTCCACGTCGGCGCCGGAAGGGCCGAACGCCTCGATGCCGACGTTGCGGCCACCGGGAATGCCGAGGTTCTCGGGCAGCTCCACGGTCCGCACGCCCGCGGGGACGTCGGGGACCGAGGCGCCGTTGCCGACCACGACCACCTCGATCCGGTCGCCGTCCTGCTTGGCGACCGAGTCGAGGAGGGCGCGCAGCTCGTCCGGACGGTTGCCCATGGTGATGATGACCGCGCCGAGTTTCATGGGGGAGCTCACTTCAGCCTGCTGGACGCGAGGATCGACACGAGGTGCAGGACGGTCTGGAGAAGGGCGATGCCGGCCATGACGGCGACGGCGAGGCGGCTGAAGAAGAGGTCGTCCCTGACCGTGTCGAGGACGGCGACCACGAGGATGACCAGCGACGCCTCGATGCCGAGGATGAGCCGGTGGAACTTGAGCGCGCCGGCGGCCCGTCGGGCGAGCGCCATGCCGGAGGAGCGCGGCTCGGACGCGGACTCCTTGACGGGCGGCAGCCCGCCCTGGTGACGGGCGACCCCGACGAGGTCGGTCTCGGCCTTGATCAGGATGGCGCCGAGCGCGGCGAGCGTGCCCAGGAAGGCCCACAGCCAGTCGACGCGCCCCGGGCCCCACAGGTCGGCGGCACGCAGGCCGAAGCCGACCAGTACCGCCGCGTCGCACAGATAGGCGGCCACCCGGTCGAGGTAGACCCCGCCCAGCGAGAACTGCTTCTTCCAGCGGGCCACTTCGCCGTCGACACAGTCGAACAGGAGGTAGAGCTGGACGGCGAGCACGCCGAGCAGGGCCCCGGGGATGCCCGGGACCAGCAGGGCGGGTGCCGCGAGCACGCCGGCGACGGTCATCACGTAGGTCAGCTGGTTGGGCGTGACCTTGGTGGTCACCAGGCTCCGGGTGATGCGCAGCGAGATCTCGCGCATGTAGAGCCGACCTGCCCAGTGCTCGCCACTGCGCCGGTCCTTCACGCCCGGAGGGTGCACGACCGGGCGGAGTTCAGCTATGGATGGCTTTTGCATAGTCGGCGTACGCGTCCCTGATCTGGTCGGTGGACAGGTTGAGGTGTTCCAGGATCGTGAAGCGTCCCGGGCGCGTCTGGGGGGCGTACTCGACGGCCCGCACGAACTCTTCGGCGGTGAAGCCGATGTCGTCGGGCAGCACGGGCAGCCCGTGGCGCCGCAGTACGGACGCCATGTGCAGCGACTCCTCGCGTGCGCCCCGAAGGTGCATGGCGAAGCAGGCGCCGAGGCCGACCTGCTCGCCGTGGCTGGCCGCGCGCTTCGGGTACAGCAGGTCGAAGGCGTGGTTGATCTCGTGGCAGCCGCCCGAGGCGGGCCGGGAGTCCCCGGCGACCGACATCGAGATGCCGGTCAGGACGAGTCCCTCGGCCAACACCTTGAGGAAGGCGTCGTCGCCGACCGTGCCGGGGTGGCGCAGTACGGCTTCGCCCGCCTGACGTGCCATGGCCGCCGCGAGTCCGTCGATCTCCTCGCCCTGGATCTCGTGGGCGAGCTCCCAGTCGGCGACGCAGGAGATGTTGGAGACCGCGTCGCCGATGCCCGAGCGCACGTAGCGTGCGGGGGCCCGGCGGATCACGTCGAGGTCGATGACCACCGCGATCGGGGTGGGGACCCCGTAGGAGCCGCGCCCGTTGTCGTTGTCCAGGGTCGCGACCGGGGAGCAGAGCCCGTCGTGGGACAGGTTCGTCGCGACGGCGACCATGGGCATGCCGACCCGCGCCGCGGCGTACTTCGCCACGTCGATGATCTTGCCGCCGCCGAGGCCGACGACGGCGTCGTAGCGGTTGCCCTTGATGCCGTCGGCGAGCCGCACCGCGGAGTCGATCGTGCCGTCGGCGACCGGGTACCAGTCGGCCCCCGGCAGCACCGGAGCGAGCCGCTCGCGCAGGGCGCGCCCGGAACCGTCGCTGATCGCGATGGCGAGCTTGCCCGACGCGGAGATCCGCTGGTCGGCGAGGAGACCGGCCAGATCGTCCATCGCGCCGCGCCGGATGTCGACGACGACCGGGGACGGGATGAGGCGGGTCAGTACCGGCACGCGATCTCCCTGCCGCGGGCGAGGTCGTCGTGGTTGTCGATCTCGACCCAGGTGACCTCGCCGATGGGGGCCACGTCGACGGTGAAGCCGCGGTTCACGAGCTCCTGGTAGCCGTCCTCGTAGTAGAGGTCGGGGTCGCGCTCGAAGGTGACCTTCAGCGCGTCGGCGAGCTCCTCGGCGGCCTCGGGCTCGATCAGCGTGACGCCGATGTACTCGCCGGTCGCGGTGGCCGGGTCCATCAGCTTGGTGATCCGCCGCACACCCTTCTCGCCGTCCGTGATGACCTTCATCTCCTCGTCGGCGAGGTTCTTCACCGTGTCGAGGGCGAGGATGATCTTCTGGCCCTTGCCGCGGGCGTCCAGGAGGGTCTTCTCGACGGAGACCGGGTGCACGGTGTCGCCGTTGGCGAGGATGACGCCCTTCTTCAGGACGTCACGGGCGCACCAGAGGGAGTAGGCGTTGTTCCACTCCTCGGCCTTGTCGTTGTCGATGAGCGTCAGGGTCACGCCGTACGTCGCCTCGAACTCGGCCTTGCGGGCGTAGACGGCTTCCTTGCGGTAGCCGACGACGATCGCGACCTCGGTGAGTCCGACCTCGGCGAAGTTGGCCAGCGTCAGGTCCAGGACCGTCTTCTCGCCGTCCACGGGCACGAGTGCCTTGGGCAGCGTGTCCGTGTACGGACGCAGACGTCGTCCTGCACCGGCTGCCAGTACGAGGCCGATCATGCGAGTTCTCCTTCGTCGTGTACAGCGGGGGCCGAGGAGGACACCCAGAAGCGGATGGACTCCACGAGCACCACCAGAGCCACGGCCGCCGCGAGCGCGGTGAGAGCCGTGGTAAATCCTGAACTCCGGGTCAGTACGGCTGCGAGTACGGCCACGACCAGGGTCCGGCCCTCGTGCCCGCCGATGGTGCGCACCAGCCACCGGGGCGGTGCGCCGGTACCACCTCGGATGCGGTACACCGTGTCGTAGTGATGGTAGGCGACGGCCGAAACCAGGCCGAATGCCGCCGGAACCGCGTACGGCACGTCACTGCGGGCAGCCAGCACCAGGACGGTGCAGTACTCCGCGGCCCGGAAGACCGGGGGTACGAGCCAGTCGAGCGCGCCCTTGAGCGGCCGCGAGACCGCGAGGCCGGAGACGACCGCGTACACCGCGGCCGCGCCGACGGTCAGCCAGCTGCCGTAGGGAGCGAACAGGGCGGTGGTGACGATCACCACTGCGCCGACGAGGGCCAGCAGCGGGGCGGTGAAGCCCCCGCGAGGGCGGCGCACCGCGCCGGCCACGGCCTGCGCGAGCGGTCCCGAGTCGGCGAGGTCGGCCAGGGCGACCGCGGCCCGGTCGGTGCGCTGCGCCTTGCGGGTCAGCGAGCGCAGCAGTCGCCCTGCCGTGGTGTAGCAGGCGGCCAGCGCGCATCCGACGAGCAGGGCGTAGAAGACGATCCGGGGGGTGGTCACCGCGGTGAGCACGGCGATCATGGCCCAGCGTTCGCCGATGGGCAGGACTATCATCCGGCGCAGCCAGACGGTCCAGCCGACGCTGTCGAGCCGGTCCGAGAGCGCGGCGGTGGGGCTCGTGTTGGAGACCGCGTCGTGATTGGCCTCGTTGAACGAGAAGTCGACGACATGGCGGCATGCCTGGAGCACCATCGCGCCGAGCGCGAGGACCCATACGTCGTCGCCGCCGCGGGCGGCGCCGAGGGCGAGGCCCGCGTAGTACGCGTACTCCTTGGCCCGGTCGAAGGTGGCGTCCAGCCAGGCGCCCATCGTCGAGTACTGCAGTGAGTAGCGGGCGAGCTGCCCGTCGGTGCAGTCCAGGACGAAGGAGAGGAGCAGCAGCACCCCGGCCGCGACGTAGCCGCCGCGGGTGCCCGTCGCCGCGCTGCCGGCCGCGACGAGTGCGGTGATCAGCGAGGCGGTGGTGACCTGGTTCGGGGTGAAGCCCCGGCGGGCGCACCAGCGGGCGATGTAGCGCGAGTACGGGCTGATGAAGAACGTCGTGAAGAAGCCGTCGTGGGCCTTCACCGCGCTGCGCAGCCGTACGGCCTCGTCGTCGACGGCGTCGACGGCGGCCTGAGCGGCACTCCGGTCCTCGGGACCGGTGGGTACCTCGGCGGTGAGCGAACCGAGCTCGGGGCGCTGCACGGCGGTGCCCTCGGCGTCCAGGGCGACGGCGAGCCGGCCGGGGACCGTGCGGTCCTCGGCGACGGGTTCGGCGCCGGCGGGCGCGACGGGGCTTTCCGCGCCCACGGCTGCCACGGCCCTGCGCAGGGCTCGGAGCAGCGCGTCCCGTGCCTCGGGCTGCGCGGTGAGCGCTCCGGGGACGGTGGCGACGGCGAAGCGGGGGTCGGTCAGTCCGAGCCTGAGGGCATGGACGTGGCCGACGAAGCGTGGGTCCACGAGCGCGACGCGACGGCTCGCGGGGACCGCGGCGAGCAGCTCCGCGGCCTCGGAGGCGTCGGCGGCTGCCCTTACGTCAAAGCCGAGTGACCGCAGATCGTCCTCGAGCGACGATCCGGGTACCGGCGCACCGGTGAGGATGGCGGTCGACAGACGAACTCACTCCTTGGTGCTGACGGGAAAGGCGCGCGACAGTGCGGCCCTCGGGCGGGCCGGCGGCGCGTCGGCTGAGGCTATCGGATGAACGGAAGACCGAGTTCACCGCCCGTTTGTGCTCCGTTCGGGCGAACCGGCCATCATGCGGCGCTGTTCGCGATCATCATCGTCGATCAACACCTCGCCCCACAAACCGCGCAGGGTCAGCGCATAAGCTGACGCGTATGACGTGGTTGATCACAGGCGGGGCCGGTTACATCGGAGCACATGTGGCGAAGGCCATGACGGGAGCGGGAGAGTCAGTCGTGGTGCTCGACGACATCTCGACGGGTATCGAGGGGCGACTGCCCGCGGACATTCCCCTGGTGCGCGGCTCGGCCTCCGACCGTGCGCTGCTCGACCGGGTGCTGGCCGAGCACGAGGTGACCGGTGTGGTGCACCTCGCGGCGAAGAAGCAGGTCGGTGAGTCCGTCGAGAAGCCCCTCGTCTACTACCGGGAGAACGTGACCGGGCTCGCCGTGCTGCTGGAGGCCGTGGTCGCGGCCGGTGTGCGGCGCTTCCTCTTCTCCTCCTCGGCCGCTGTGTACGGGGTTCCCGACACGGACCTCATCACCGAGGAGACTCCGTGCGCCCCGATCAACCCCTACGGCGAGACCAAGCTGGCCGGTGAATGGCTGGTGCGGGCGACGGGCCGGGCGCACTCGGTCTCGACCGCCTGTCTGCGCTACTTCAACGTGGCCGGGGCCGCGGAGCCCGAACTGTCGGACACGGGCGTCTACAACGTCGTGCCCATGATCTTCGACCGGCTGACGCGCGGCGAGGCCCCGCGGATCTTCGGTGACGACTACCCGACGCCCGACGGCACCTGTGTCCGCGACTACATCCACGTCGCCGACCTCGCCGACGCGCACCTCGCGGTCGCCCGGAGACTGTCGGAGCCCGGCTTCGCCGGCGATCTGACCGTGAACATCGGCCGCGGCGAAGGCGTCTCGGTGCGTGAGCTCGCCCGTCTGGTGGGCGAGGTCAGCGGCCTGCCCACGGAGCCCGTGATCGAACCGCGCAGGCCCGGTGACGCGGCCAGGGCCGTCGCCTCCGCCGCACGGATGACCGAGGAACTGGGCTGGACGGCCCGGCGCGGGGTGCGCGAGATGGTCGAGTCGGCCTGGGAGGGCTGGTGCCTGCGCCACCCCGAGGCCCGCGCGAAGTAGCCCGCAGCACTCGGCCGACACCCTGACCTGCAAACGTTTACGCAGGTCAGGGCACATGACAACGGTGTTCAGTGCCGTGTTGCCCGGTACCCCCCGCCCGTAGTTCACTGGCCACATCGGGCGATCGCCGCCCGAGTGCTACGACGCGTTGCGGAGGCGTTCCCATGGGGGCTGGCCACGATCACGGGCACGCGCACGGAGGGCCGCCCCCGACGGGCACGGCCGCCGCCGCGTACAAGGGCCGGCTCAAGGTCGCCCTGGGCATCACGCTCGGCGTCATGGTCATGGAAATCGTGGGCGGGCTGCTCGCCGACTCGCTCGCGCTGATCGCGGACGCGGCCCACATGGCCACGGACGCACTCGGACTCGGCATGGCCCTGCTCGCGATCCACTTCGCCAACAGGCCCTCGGGACCCAATCGCACCTTCGGCTTCGCCCGGGCGGAGATCCTCGCTGCGCTGGCCAACTGCCTGCTGCTCCTGGGGGTCGGCGGCTACCTGGTCTTCGAGGCCGTGGACCGTTTCGTCACCCCGGCCGAGACCAGGGGCGGTCTGGCCATCGTGTTCGCCTCCGTCGGTCTGGTCGCCAACGTCGTCTCGCTGTCCCTGCTGATGCGCGGGCAGAAGGACAGCATCAATGTGCGGGGTGCCTATCTCGAGGTCGTCGCGGACACCCTCGGCTCGGTCACCGTCCTGGTGTCGGCGGGCATCATCATGGCCACGGGCTGGCAGGCCGCCGACCCGATCGCCTCGTTGCTGATCGGCCTCATGATCGTCCCCCGTACGGTGAAGCTCCTGCGCGAGACGCTCGACGTACTTCTGGAATCGGCGCCCAAGGGTGTCGACATGGCGGAGGTGCGCGCCCACATCACCGCCCTTCCCGGGGTGCTGGACGTCCACGACCTGCACGCCTGGACGATCACCTCCGGGATGCCGGTGCTCTCCGCGCACGTGGTCGTGCACCAGGAGATGCTGGACTCCATCGGCCACGAGAAGCTCCTGCACGACCTGCAGGGCTGTCTCGGTCATCACTTCGACGTGGAGCACTGCACCTTCCAGCTGGAGCCGAGCGGCCACGCGGAGCACGAGGCGAAGCTCTGCCACTGACCGGGACCTGGTGTTAATCTCTCCGGCGTACGTTCGAGTGCGAAGCCCGTAGGAGTGAAGGAGCTGAGGTTGATGACTGTCGCGACGACGGCTGCCCCGCGCAGCAATCCGTCCTTCCTCATCTCCCGGGTTCCGGGCTAGCGCCTCGGCTGTCTCCACGTCGTGCCGCGTCGGCCGGAGCCCTCTCACCCAAGGGTTTCCCACGTTGACCGACCACACATTCAACGCTTTCTTCGCACTGCACCACCGGCTGCCCCGGCAGAGTCCGGGCTCCGACGCGACCACCCGTCGGCTCCTCGCCCTCGCGGGCCCGCAGCCTGACCGTCCGCGCGTCCTGGACCTGGGCTGCGGTCCCGGCAGGGCCGCCCTGCTGCTCGCCGCCGAGGCGGGTGCCGAGGCGACCGCGGTCGATCTGCACCAGCCGTTCCTCGACGAACTGCGCGAGGCGGCCGAGGCGCGGGGCCTCGGTGACCGGATCCGTACCGTCCGGGCCGATATGGCGGACCTCGGCGGCCCCGAGTTCGCCGACGGCTCCTTCGACCTGGTCTGGGCCGAGGGTTCCGCGTACTTCATCGGGTTCGACACGGCGCTCCGCGACTGGCAGCGGCTGCTCGCTCCCGGCGGCTCGATGGTGATCACCGAGTGCGTCTGGACCACGGACGCGCCTTCCGAAGGGGCCCGTGCGTTCTGGGAGCGGCACGGCTCCCTGCGCCCGGTCGCGGCCAACACGGCCGCCGCCGTGGCGGCGGGCTGCCATGTGCTCGGGGTACTGGTGCAGCCCGAGAGCGACTGGGACGAGTACTACGTCCCGCTCGCCGAACGGGCCGCGGCCGCCGATCCCTCGGCTCCCGGCATGGCGCAGGCGCTCGCGGCCACGGCCGAGGAGCTGGCGATGCGTCGCGACCACGGCACGGAGTACGGCTACGCCGGCTACGTCCTGCGGCCCGCCGACTCCCGGTGGCGGACCCGTCCGGAGACCGCCGCGGACCGCGATGCCGTGCACGCCGTCAACTCGGCGGCGTTCCCGACGCGGGCCGAGGCCGATCTGGTCGATGCCCTGCGCCTGGATCCCGGCGCCTGGCTGCCCGGTCTCTCGTACGTGGCCGAGGCACCGGACGGTTCCGTCGCCGCACACGCGCTGCTGACCCGGTGCCGGGTCGGGGACGCGCCGGCGCTGGCGCTGGCCCCGGTGGCGACCGCGCCCGCGCATCAGGGCAGGGGTGCCGGCCGTGCGGTGGTGCGTGCCGTGCTGGACGCGGCCCGGCTGCTGGGTGAGCCGCTCGTGCTGGTGCTCGGCCATCCGCGGTACTACCCGGCGTTCGGCTTCGTACCGGCGTCGCGGTTCGGGATCGGGGTCGCCTTCGATGTTCCCGACGAGGCCCTGATGGCACTGCGTCTCGACGATTCCGCTTCGGTGCCCATGGGCAACATCCAGTATCCGGACGCCTTCGGGGTCTGACGCGGTGTCCGGTCCGCCGCGCCGTCAGCGTGCGTCGGACCGGACATGCCAGCACTCGAAGTACGGACAAGCGGCTTTTGTGCGGCAGACTTGTCCGGACTCGAGGGGTCCGGCGCACGAGGCCGGGAACCAAAGCGAAGGATGGGTATGCCGACCACACCAGCCACCGCGGCGCACAGCTCGTCGAACGGCACAGCAGAAGCGATCATGCTCGAACTGGTCGACGAGGACGGCACCACCATCGGCATCGCGGAGAAACTCGCCGCCCACCAGGCACCGGGCCAGCTGCACCGGGCGTTCTCCGTATTCCTCTTCGACGAACAGGGACGGTTGCTGCTGCAGCGCCGCGCGCTCGGCAAGTACCACTCCCCCGGCGTGTGGTCCAACACCTGCTGCGGTCATCCGTACCCCGGTGAGGCACCCTTCGCGGCCGCCGCCCGGCGTACGTACGAGGAGCTCGGCATCTCGCCCTCGCTGCTCGCGGCCGCGGGAACGGTCCGCTACAACCATCCGGACCCCGCCTCGGGCCTGGTGGAGCAGGAGTTCAACCACCTGTTCGTCGGGATGGCGCAGGAGCGGCTGCGGCCGGATCCGGAGGAGGTCGGCGAGACGGCCTTCGTGACCGCGGGTGAGCTCGCGGAGCGGCACGCCGCCGCGCCGTTCTCGGCCTGGTTCATGACGGTGCTGGACGCCGCGCGGCCCGCGATCAGGGAGCTGACGGGGCCGTCGGCGGGCTGGTGAGGGGCCGCCCGGCGGGGGCGGTCAGAACTGGGCCCTCAGCGGCAGTGCCGCCCAGATGATCTTTCCGCCACCCGCCGTGTGCTCCACGTCGCAGGTACCACCCGCCTCCGCCGTCACCTCGCGGACCAGCAGCAGTCCACGGCCGCCCGTCTGCGCGTAGTCGGTCACCAGGGCGGTGGGGCGGTAGGGGTGGTTGTCCTCGACGGACACCCTGATCCATTCCGCCCCGATGGCCACCTCGACCGAGAGCTCGGGCGAGAGCAGTGCGGCGTGCTTCACGGCGTTGGTGACCAGTTCCGAGACGATCAGCAGCAGGCCCTGGAGGACGTCGTCCTCCAGGGGCACGCCCTGCCGGTTCAGCAGGTCCCGCACCGCGTGCCGCGCCTGCGGCACCGAGACGTCGACGGCAGGGGCGGTGAAACGCCACACTCCCTCGTACGGCACGGGATGGGCCGGTACACTCCCGCGGCTCTCCATAGACCGGCACCCGCTCTCGACTCGCACGTCACTGACTATCGAGTAATGAGTGTCGGGAACAGTTTGGTCCGGACCGAGCTTCTGACCACAAGTAGTCGCCTATAGATGCAATGTGACCGAGTGGGTATGACAGCGTCAGGTGATTGGACTACTTCTCGTCTTCTTCGGGCGTCATCTGGTCTGTCACCAGGCTGACGATCCGTCGCCCGCCGATTCCGATCGCGATCAGCCCCAGCCCGTCGAACAGCAGGGCCAGCGAGAAGAAGCAGCCCAGCACATAGAGGCTGCTGTGCGGCCAGTCGAAGAGCACCAGCAGCCCCAGCAGCAGTCCGAAGGCGCCCTGCAGCAGCGTCCAGCCGAACTGGGGGCCCCGGACGACGACACTTCCGACCAGCCGGAACACTCCTCCGGTGAGGAAGAGCAGCGCGGCGAACATGGTCAGCGCCTCCGCCGTGCCGTGCGGGTGACGGATGACGACGACCCCGGCCGCGATGTTCAGCGCGGCGACGACCACGCCCAGCCAGAAGTACGGGGTACCACGGGCCTGGATCGCGTGGAGGAGGCCGACCAGGCCGCCGATCAGCAGCAGCCAGCCGAAGAGGATCATCGAGGTCAGTGTGGCCACGCCGGTGTAGACGAGCCCGACGAGACCCGCGATCACCAGCAGGAAGCCCAGCAGGGCGAGACCGCCGAAACTGCGGTGGAGTCTCTTGCCCTCGGTCGTGGGACCGGCCATCGACAGCTCCTCACGGTGCGTGCCCGCTTCGCGACCCCTTCTTGATCATAGGTACGGACCGTACGGATAGCATCCGGCGCATGGATCCCAGGGAGCAGGCGCGGCTGGAACACACCGTCACCGACGGCGTCGCCACCGTCGTCATCAGCAACTCCGCCAAGCGGAACGCCATGAGCGCCGACATGTGGCGGTCGCTGCCCGGACTCCTGGAACGGCTGGCCGCCGACCCGGTGGTGCGGGTGCTGGTGCTCACCGGCGCCGGGGACACCTTCTGCGCCGGCGCCGACATCACCTCGCTCCGGGAGCCGGGCAGCCGTGCGCAGGAGCTCGCCGTGCGGGCGGAGGAGGCGCTGGCCGCCTTTCCCCGGCCCACGCTGGCCGCCGTGCGCGGATACTGCGTGGGCGGCGGCAGCCAGCTCGCGGCCGCCTGTGATCTGCGGTTCGCCGAGGAGGGGGCGTCGTTCGGGGTGACACCGGCCAAGCTCGGGATCGTCTACCCCGCGTCGTCGACCCGGCGACTGGTCGCGCTGGTCGGTCCGGCCGCCGCGAAGTTCCTGCTCTTCTCCGGCGAGCTGATCGGTACGGAACGGGCCCTGCGCACGGGGCTGCTGGACGAGGTGCTGCCGGCGGGCGGACTGGACGCCCGGGTGCGGGCGTTCGCGCAGGTACTGGCGTCGCGTTCGCAGCTGACCCAGGCGGCGGCGAAGGAGTTCGCCGACGGGCGCGAGGACCGGGACGCGTACTGGTCGGAGCAGGCGCGCGGCAGCGGCGACACCGCTGAGGGTGTCGCCGCCTTCATGGAGCGCCGTACGCCCCGCTTCAGCTGGGTCACGGAACCTGGCCGGGCAGCTTCTACCGGAGGCTGAACCGGCTGCTCGTACGGAACTTCTCGACCAGGGGGGCCGGGGCCTTCTCGGGGGATCCGGCGTCGTAGGGCGGCTGGGGGTCGTACTCGGTGAGCAGCTGCACGGCCTGGGCGTGCTCGTCGCCGGCGATCCGGCCGAGCAGGGTGAGGCCCATGTCGATGCCGGACGACACCCCGGCGGCCGTGACGTACTTGCCGTCGAGAACGACGCGCTCACCGGTCGGCTCGGCACCGTACTTCTTGAGGATGTCGAGGGCGAGCCAGTGCGAGGTGGCTCGCCGGCCGTCGAGCAGTCCGGCCGCGGCGAGCAGCAGCGACCCGGTACACACCGAGGTCGTCCAGGTGCTGGTGGCATCGGCGGTGCGCAGCCATTCCAGCAGGGTCTCGTTCTCCATCTGGGCGCTCTGCCCGGGACCGCCGGGCACGATCACCAGGTCGGGGGCGGGGACTTCGGCGAGCGTACGGTCGGCGTGGAGCGCGAGGCTCCCGCTGTCGTTGCGTACGGCCCCGGTCCGCTCGGCGACGAAGACGGTCTCGGCGCCGGGGGTGCGGCTGAGGATCTCGTAGGGGCCCACGGCGTCGAGGGCGGTGAAGCGGTCGAAAAGCACGATGGCGATCTGCACGGTGTTCCTCACGTTGCGGGCGAATTGCGGGCGGGTCGCGGGCGTTGATCAGACGGGCTGGGAGTGGAAGCGGCGGCGGTATTCGGCGGGTGCCGTACCGAGCGCCTTGACGAAGGCGCGGCGCATGGCCTCCGGGGTGCCGTAGCCGCTGGCGCGGGAGATTCCCGCGACGCCGTCGGTGGTGTCCTCCAGGAGCCGGCGTGCCTGTTCGAGGCGGACACGCTCGACGTACCGGCCCGGGGTGAGGCCGGTCTCGGCCTGGAAGGCACGGGCGAAGTGACGGGGTGAGAGCCTGGCCCGGGCCGCCAGTGCCTCCACGCAGAGGTCGGCGTCCGGGTGCTCGGTGATCCAGTGCTGAACGGCCCGGAGGGGTTCGCGGACGGCCGTCTGGGCGGTGAGCTGGGCGCTGAACTGGGCCTGGTTACCCGGGCGCCGCAGGAACACGACGAGGTGGCGGGCCACCGCGAGCGCCACATCGCGGCCGTGGTCCTCCTCGACGAGGGCCAGGGCGAGATCGATGCCCGCGGTGACACCGGCCGAGGTGGCCAGCCGTCCGTCGCGCACGAAGATCGGGTCCGGGTCCACCTCGACCGCCGGATGGTCACGGGCGAGCGTCTCGCAGACGGACCAGTGGGTGGTCACGCGGTGGCCGTCGAGCTGCCCCGCCTCGGCGAGCAGCAGGGCACCGGAACAGACGGAGACCAACTGCCCGGCGCGCGGGGCGTTCTCACGCAGCCAGTCGACCAGCGCCGGGTCGGGGGTGCGGGTCCCGGAGCCGCCGGGGACGAGGAGCATGTCGGGCACGTCCTCGTCGGAGAGTGCGCCGTCGGGGACCAGGGTGAGGCCGTTGGAGCAGCGGACCGGCGCACCGGTCAGGGAGGCGGTGCGCAGCTCGTAGGAGACACCGGGGGCACGGGACGCCCCGGCGAAGACCTCCATCGGGCCGCTCACATCGAGGCTCAGGACGTCCTCGAAGAGGACGACGAGTACGGATCGCTGCTTCATGTCTGCCATCCTGGGCGGCCGGGCCCGATGGCCGCAATGACAAGTTCCCCACCTTTCCTGCCATACCGGGGGCGCGGGCCATGTCACCGCGTCGCCGGGGTTTCGCGACGTACTGACCAGTCGGTAACGTGCAGGCATGAGTACTCTTCCGCCCCGCGCCGGGCGTCGCTGCCACAACTCGGTCAACCCCCTGCACTCCTGCGTCTACTTCTCCCCCGACCTCGGTGCGGAGTTCGGCAAGCTCGGCATCGACGACCCGAGCGCGACCTACTTCGCCGCCCGCGCCGCCGCGCTGGGCGCCGTCGGGGCCGGAGCGGTGACGTCCACCTTCTACAACTTCAACCACGAGCTGGTGTCCCGCCATTTGCCCGCCGTGTGGTCCGTGGTCTCGCCCCAGGCGGCGCTCGACGCGCGGCTGCGCGCCGCCGACTCGACGCTGCGCCGGCTGCTCGGCGAGGAGGCCGTCGCCTCCCCCGAGATGGCGGAGGCCGCCGGGCTGGCCCTGCGCGCCGCGGAGGCCTGCACCCGCCACGCCCGGCCGCTGTACGCCGCGCACGCCGATCTGCCGGTGCCGGACGAACCGCACCTGGCGTTCTGGCACGCGGCGACGCTGCTGCGCGAGCACCGGGGCGACGCCCACCTCGCCGCCCTGCTCGCGGCCGGTCTCGACCCGGTCGAGGCCCTGGTCAGCCACACCGCCACCGGCAAGGGCATGGCGCCCCGCTGGATCCTCGGCACCCGCGGCTGGCGGCGCGCCGACTGGGACGCCGCGGTGGAGCGGCTGCGTGGACGCGGCCTGCTGGACGACGCGGGCGAGCTGACGGACGCGGGCACCGCCCTCAGGGCCGGCCTGGAGGAGGCGACGGACCGGATGGACGCCGCGCCGTACGAGCACCTGGGCGCGGAGGGCGTGGAGCGGCTGACCGAGCTGGGGCGCGGATACCTGTTCACCGCGGCAGCGGCCGGAGCGTTCCCGGACGACCTCGTCGGAAAGGGCTGAGTACCGAAACGTTTACGGGTCGTCGTCGGGGTCAGGCGCACAGCACACACAGACACCCCGACGAAGGAGAACATCATGCGCACGATCGCAGACGTCTTCCGCACCATCGGCTCCGCCGTGGGCACCGTGGTGACGCTCCCCTTCCGGCTGGTGGCCAAGGTCTTCGGCGGCGCGTCGCGCGGCGGCCGGACCCGGCGCGCCTGAGCGGGCGGTCCGCGGCACCGCCGACGAGGTCACGCGACACGGCACCCGGCCACCCGGCACAATGCAGGCGAAGGTGACCACACCGGATGTGGACCACTCCGTGGCACACAGCCAGCACAGCCAGTACGAGAAGGCGAGTCGGGAAAACCGTGACGACGTCCATCGAAGGCAGGATCGCCGAGGAGCTCGGCGTACGTGAGCGTCAGGTGAAGGCGGCCGTCGAGCTGCTCGACGGCGGGTCGACCGTGCCGTTCATCGCGCGCTACCGCAAGGAAGCGACCGAGATGCTCGACGATGCGCAGCTGCGCACGCTCGAGGAACGACTGCGGTATCTGCGGGAATTGGAGGACCGTCGTGCGGCGGTCCTCGATTCCGTACGCGAGCAGGGCAAGCTCGACGCCGCCCTGGAGGCGCAGATCCGCGCGGCCGACACCAAGGCGCGGCTGGAGGACATCTATCTGCCCTTCAAGCCGAAACGCCGTACGAAGGCGCAGATCGCGCGCGAAGCGGGTCTGGAGCCGCTGGCGGACGGACTGCTCGGTGACCCGTCGAAGGACCCGCTCGCCGCGGCCGCCGCGTTCGTCGACGCGGACAAGGGCGTGGCGGACCCGGCCGCGGCCCTGGACGGTGCCCGCTCGATCCTGACCGAGCGGTTCTCGGAGGACGCCGATCTGACCGGTGAGCTGCGCGAGCGCATGTGGTCCCGCGGCCGGCTGGCCGCGAAGGTCCGCGAGGGCAAGGAGGAGGCCGGTGCGAAGTTCGCCGACTACTTCGACTTCGCGGAGCCGTTCACCGCACTGCCCTCGCACCGGGTCCTCGCGATGCTCCGGGGCGAGAAGGAGGATGTGCTCGACCTGGTCCTCGAGCCGGAGGAGCCCGCGGGCACCGACCAGCCGGGCCCCTCGACGTACGAGAACATGGTCGCCCGCCGTTTCGGTGTCGCCGACCGCGGCAGGCCCGGTGACAAGTGGCTGGGCGACACGGTGCGCTGGGCCTGGCGGACGCGGATCCTCGTCCATCTCGGGATCGATCTGCGGCTGCGGCTGCGTACGGCGGCGGAGGACGAGGCGGTACGCGTGTTCGCGTCGAACCTGCGCGATCTGCTCCTCGCGGCGCCGGCCGGTACCCGGGCGACGCTGGGGCTCGACCCAGGCTTCCGCACGGGTGTGAAGGTCGCCGTGGTGGACGCGACCGGCAAGGTCGTCGCTACCGACGTCATCTACCCGCACGTTCCGGCGAACAAGTGGGACCAGTCGCTGGCCACGCTCGAACGGCTGGCCAAGAAGCACGACGTCGATCTGATCGCGATCGGAAACGGCACCGCGTCCCGCGAGACGGACAAGCTCGCCGGTGAACTGTGCGACAAGCACCCGGAGCTGAAGCTCACCAAGGTGATGGTGTCCGAGGCGGGCGCGTCGGTGTACTCGGCGTCGGCCTTCGCTTCGCAGGAACTCCCGGACATGGACGTGTCGTTGCGCGGCGCGGTCTCGATCGCGCGC
This sequence comes from Streptomyces sp. NPDC059499, assembly GCF_042749285.1. Taxonomy (NCBI): domain Bacteria; kingdom Bacillati; phylum Actinomycetota; class Actinomycetes; order Kitasatosporales; family Streptomycetaceae; genus Streptomyces; species Streptomyces sp. NPDC059499. The sequence goes on along the minus strand of NZ_JBHYTT010000013.1, from coordinate 124,721 downwards.
CGTCTGCAGGACCCGCTCGCCGAGCTCGTGAAGATCGATCCGAAGTCGATCGGCGTCGGCCAGTACCAGCACGACCTGTCCGAGGTGAAGCTGTCGCGCTCGCTGGACGCGGTGGTCGAGGACTGCGTGAACGGTGTGGGTGTCGACGTCAACACCGCGTCGGCGCCGCTGCTCTCGCGGGTGTCGGGCATCGGCTCCGGGCTCGCCGAGAACATCGTGGCGCACCGGGACACCAACGGCCCGTTCCGGTCCCGCCGGGCGCTGAAGGACGTGGCACGGCTGGGCCCGAAGGCGTACGAGCAGTGCGCGGGCTTTCTCCGGATCCGGGGCGACGACCCCCTCGACGCGTCGAGTGTGCACCCGGAGGCCTACCCCGTGGTGCGGACGATGGCGAAGACGACGGGCGGGGACGTCGCCTCGCTCATCGGCAACACCGGTGTCCTGCGCTCGCTGCGGGCCGACGACTTCGTGGACGAGAAGTTCGGCCTGCCGACGGTCACGGACATCCTCAGGGAGCTGGAGAAGCCTGGCCGCGATCCGCGGCCCGCCTTCAAGACGGCCACGTTCAAGGAGGGCGTCGAGAAGATCGGCGATCTGGCCTCCGGCATGGTGCTGGAGGGTGTCGTCACGAATGTCGCGGCCTTCGGCGCGTTCGTGGACATCGGCGTCCACCAGGACGGCCTGGTACACGTGTCGGCGATGTCGCGGACGTTCGTCAAGGACCCGAGGGATGTCGTCAAGCCGGGCGACATCGTGAAGGTGAAGGTCATGGAGATCGACATCCCGCGCAAGCGGATCTCGCTGACGCTGCGGCTGGACGACGAGGCCGCGGACGCGCAGGGCGGCGGGCAGGGCCCGCGGCGCGAGAGGAACGGGCAGGGCGACGGCGAGCGGCCGCCGCGCCAGCGGCAGGGCAGCCCGGGGCAGCGCCAGGGCCAGGGCGGCCAGGGGCAGCGGCAGGCGCAGGGCGGCCGTCAGGGCGGTGGCGGCCAGGGCGGTGGCGGCCAGGGCCGCGACCGGCGTGGCGACGGCCAGGGCGCTGCCCCGCGTCCGGCCGCCGCACCGGCCAACAGCGCGATGGCCGACGCGTTGCGGCGTGCGGGGCTGACGGGTCCCGACCGGGGCGGCCGTAAGCGCTGAGGCGACGGAGCGGGCGGACAGGAGCGGGCGGCCAGGAGCTCTTCCTGTCCGCCCGTTTCCTTTGCCTTCGTCCGGGGTCGCCCGGCTGTCGGGAACAAGACCGTTACATCCGACGGGTGTTGCCCGAAGCATTGACATGTTCAGAACCCGCCGCCACGCTGATGGCCAAGCAGAATGCAACCGGTTGCATTCCGCGCAGCACGAGCCGCACCCCACAGGAGCGAGACACCGAGCCCAGCACCTCTCGCCCCCCACCGACTCCACCCGTTGAGAGGACTACTCATGTCCGGCACGCCACGCTCCCCCACCCGCTCCGGCGCCGCCCTCACCGTCAAGGCCGAGCCGATCCCTGACACCTGCCCAGTTGTGCAACCGGTTGCATAACTCGGGACCGCCCCCCAAGTCCGCACGGGCCGGACCGCGCGGACTAGGCTGAGGATCCTGGGGAGAAGTGTCGACCGGTACGCGACGGGTGACGGAGCGGCGGCGGCGCAGGGCGGGCAAGGGGAGAACCGTGGCCATGACCATCCGTGACGTCGCCCAGGCAGCCGGGGTCCATGTCTCGACCGTCTCCCGGGCCTTCTCGGCCTCCCACCTGGTCAAGCGGGAGACCCGGGACCGGGTGCTCGCCATCGCCGCGGAACTGGGTTACCAGCCCAACGAGACCGCACGCGCCCTGACCACGGGGCGCACCCGGAATCTGGGACTGATCGTCTCCGATATCGCCAACCCCTTCTACCCGCCGCTCATCAAGGCCGCGCAGGCGTACGCCCGGGTCCGCGGTTACCAGGTCTTCGTGGCCGACACCGACGAGGACGTGGCTGCCGAGGAGGAACTGATCCAGACCCTGGCCCGCCAGGTGGACGGAGTGGTCCTGGTCAGCCCCAGGCTGGCCAACGACGTCATCGGCCGACTGAGCGGGGAGCTGCCGTTCGTCCTGGTCAACCGGTCCGTGACGGGGCTGTCCGCCGTACTGATGGACGTGGCGCACGGCGCCACGCTCGCGGTGGAACACCTGGCCGGGCTGGGCCACGAGCACCTGGCCCTGGTCGGCGGCCCCCGTGGCTCGTGGACCAGTGCACAGATGCGCAGGGCAGCCGGCAGGGCGGCCGCGGACCAGGGGGTCAGGCTGGACGTACTCGGCCCCAACCGGCCGACGCAGCACGGCGGCATCGCGGCGACGCCCGCCGTCCTGAGGACGGGAGCCACCGGGGTGATCGCCTACAACGACCTGGTCGCCATCGGACTCATCGAAGGGTTCGACGACCGGAACGTACGGGTGCCGGAGGACATCAGCGTGATCGGCGTGGACGACACCGTGGCCGGCCGGCTGAACCGCCCCCGGCTCACCACGGTCGTCATGCCCACGGCCGCGGCGGGGCGCACGGCGGTCGATCTGCTCATCCAGACCGTGGAGACATCGGGCGGCGGACCGGCAACGGCGCAGACCACCCTGGCGACCTCCCTGGTCGTCCGGGACTCCACAGCAGCCCCGGCGCACCCTGCCGACTGATCCTTCGCACCAACTTCTTGACCGCGCGCAGTGGGTGACGTACCGTCACCTCAGTTCACATACACGAACCTGATTCACGTACTGAAATTCTTCCGGAATCGGGAACGGCCTTCACCACCGCACCACACCACCGACAGGTGCCTGCGGACGATGCCGCAGGCGGTGAAAGGAATACCTAGTGCGCACAAAGAATCAGCACGTCAGGAGACGTGGCGGCCGCGCGGCCGCCTCACTCGTGGCCACCGTCTCCGTGATCGCCGCAGGCCTCACCGCGCTGTTCGCCACGGGCTCGGCGACAGCCGCACCGGCAACCGGCTCGTACACACTGAAGAACGCGGCCAGCGGTTTGTGTCTGGGCGTGCCCGGATCCAGCACCTCCGCCGGCGTGCAGCTCGCACAGAGCGCCTGCAACGCGGCCACCACCCAGACCTGGAAGCTGACGGCTTCCGGGAGCGGCTACACGCTGGCCGCCGCGCACAGCTCCAAGTGCGCCGGGGTGAAGGATGCCTCCACCAGCGCCGGCAAGGCGGTGGAACAGCAGACCTGCGGCAGTGCTGCGACCCAGGTCTGGACGCTGACGGCGGTCAGCGGCAGCACCTACCGGGTGGTCAACAGCAACGGCGGCAAGTGCCTGAACGTGAAGGACAGTTCGACCGCGTCGGGCGCCCTGGTCCAGCAGAACTCCTGCGACTCGGTGACCAGCAAGAACTGGACCTTCACCGCTTCGGGCACGGTTCCCACGGACCCGCCCACCGACCCGACCGACCCGCCCACCGACCCGCCGACCGACCCGGACTCGCCGCCGTCGTGGCCGACGGCCAACGGCAGCCAGGCCGTCTCCGCGACCATCGAGGTCTCGGGTACGTACGACGGTGGTCTGAAGCGCCTCTACGGCACCGGTGACCTGGGCAGTGGCGGTCAGGACGAGGACCAGCCCCCGATGATCAAGCTGGCGGACGGCGCCACCCTGCAGAACGTCATCCTCGGCGCTCCGGCCGCGGACGGTGTGCACTGCGCCGGCACCTGCACCCTCAAGAACGTCTGGTGGGAGGACGTGGGTGAGGACGCGGCGACCTTCCGCGGCGGCTCCTCCTCGACGGTCCGCACGATCGACGGCGGCGGTGCGAAGCTGGCCGAGGACAAGGTCTTCCAGCACAACGGTGTCGGCACACTGGTCGTCAAGAACTTCCAGGTCGACGACTTCGGCAAGCTGGTCCGCTCCTGCGGCAACTGCTCCACGCAGAACGCCCGGCACATCCAGCTCCAGAACATCTGGGCGACGGCTCCGGGCACCAGCCTGGTCGGCATCAACACCAACTACGGTGACACGGCACGGATCTCGGGCGTCACGATCTACGACGACGGCGACCGTGACATGAAGATCTGCACCAAGTACAAGGGCACGACCAGCGGCGAGCCGAGCGAGATCGGCTCGGGAGCGGATGGCACGAACTGCATCTACTCCTCGTCCGAGATCACCTACGTCGACTGAGGCGGCCCGTTACGGGCCGATCGACGCCGCCCCTCCGCGGGCACATGACGGACCCGTCCTTCCCGGCAGCTGCCGGGAGGGGCGGGTCCCTCGCTGTCAGCCGACCTCGACGACCTTGCCGTCGGCGACCTCGACCCGCCGGGTCGTGTGGACGGCTTCGAGCATCCGCCGGTCGTGCGTGACCAGGAGCAGCGTTCCGGTGTACGCGTCGAGCGCCGACTCCAGCTGCTCGATCGCGGGCAGGTCGAGGTGGTTCGTCGGCTCGTCCAGGACCAGCAGGTTGACACCCCTGCCCTGGAGGAGGGCGAGAGCGGCACGGGTGCGTTCGCCCGGGGAGAGCGTCGTGGCCGGCCGCAGCACGTGGTCGGCGCGCAGGCCGAACTTGGCGAGCAGCGTACGGACCTCGGCCGGCTCCGTCTCGGGGACGGCCGCGCAGAAGGCGTCCAGCAGGCTCTCCGTACCGTGGAACAGCTTGCGCGCCTGGTCGACCTCGCCCACCACGACTCCCGAGCCGAGGGACGCGTGGCCGGAGCCGAGCGGGAGCCGGCCGAGCAGCGCGGCAAGCAGCGTCGACTTGCCCGCCCCGTTGGCGCCGGTGATGGCGACCCGGTCGGCCCAGTCGATCTGCAGGGTGGCGGGACCGAAGGAGAAGTCGCCGAGGACGGCCGTGGCGTCGCGGAGGGTGGCGACGACGGAGCCGGAGCGCGGGGCGGAGGCGATCTCCATCCGCAGCTCCCACTCCTTGCGCGGCTCGTCGACGACGTCGAGACGTTCGATCATGCGCTGTGTCTGGCGGGCCTTCGCGGCCTGCTTCTCGCTGGCCTCGCTGCGGAACTTGCGGCCGATCTTGTCGTTGTCGGTCGCCTTGCGGCGGGCGTTCTTGACGCCCTTGTCCATCCAGCCGCGCTGCATCTGTGCGCGGCCTTCGAGCGCGGAGCGCTTGTCCGCGTACTCCTCGAACTCCTCACGGGCGTGGGTACGGGCCCGCTCGCGCTCCTCCAGGTAGGAGGCGTAGCCGCCGCCGTAGAGGTTGATCTCCTGCTGGGCCAGGTCGAGCTCGAGGACCTTGGTCACCGTACGCATCAGGAACTCGCGGTCGTGGCTGACGACGACGGTGCCCGCGCGCAGGCCGGACACGAAGCGCTCGAGCCGCTCCAGGCCGTCGAGGTCCAGGTCGTTGGTGGGCTCGTCGAGCAGGAAGACGTCGTAGCGCGACAGCAGCAGCGAGGCCAGTCCGGCGCGGGCCGCCTGGCCGCCGGAGAGCGCCGTCATCGGAAGGTCGAGACCGATCCTCAGCCCGAGGTCGGCCGCCACTTCCTCCGCCCGTTCGTCGAGGTCGGCGCCGCCGAGGGCGAGCCAGCGCTCCAGGGTTTCGGAGTACGCGTCGTCCGCGCCGGGCGCGCCGTCCACGAGGGCCTGGGTCGCCGCGTCCATCGCGGTCTGCGCTTCGGCGACCCCGGTGCGGCGGGCGAGGAACTCCCGCACGGACTCGCCCGCGCGGCGCTCGGGCTCCTGCGGGAGGTGTCCGACGGTGGCGGTGGGCGGGGAGAGGCGCAGTTCGCCCTCCTCCGGGCGGTCCAGCCCGGCGAGCAGACGGAGCAGCGACGATTTTCCGGCGCCGTTGGCTCCGACGAGACCGATCACGTCGCCCGGCGCGACGACGAGGTCGAGTCCGGCGAAGAGTGTGCGGTCGCCGTGCCCGGCGGCGAGTTCCTTGGCGACGAGAGTGGCAGTCATCAGGATGCCGATCCTAACGAACCGTGGCGGGTGCGGTCCCGGCGGACGGCGGGTGCGGCTCCCCGTGCGGGGGTCGCGACGGCCTCAGGGATCGACGGTCGCGATCAGCACACTCCCGGCACTGCGCGCCACGAGGGCGGACCGCCCCTTCTTCAGCCGTGCCTGCAGGGGAATCCGGTGCTCGCCCGCGGCGAGGACCCCGTCGAAGACCTCCTCGGTCCGCGTGCGGTGCAGCAGGTCGAGGCGGTACGCGACCAGGCTCACGCGGCAGGTCGAGCTGACCTGCAGGCAGGCCGTGCCGTCCGTGGCGGTGAGCCCGAGGAGCCGCTTCCCGGAGGGTGGGGTGCGGTCCAGCGCGTTCTCGATCCGGGCGACGAGGAGCGGGATCACGGGGGCGGCGCCGTCCACGTACGCGACGTCCGCGCCCGCCCGGCCGAACGCCTCGCGCACCACGGTGCGCTCCGCGTCGGTGACCGCGCGGCCGAAGACCACGGCGCCGTACCCGCTCAGTTCGGCGGGCGGCGCCCCGGCGGCGTCCTGGGTGATGTCGGCGCCGATACCGATGGTGCGCAGGGCGGCCGCGAGCCTGGCGAGGACCGCGACGCGGGCCCCGATGAGCAGGACGCGACGCCGGGCGGCGGGCCCGTCCCGCTGTGCGTCCGTCGTGTCGTCCGTCGGGAGCAGCTGTTCGAGCTCGGTGCGGTACTGCTCGCCGTCGAAGCGGAACGGGCCGATCCCGTGGTAACCGCCCCGTTCCAGGTCGACGGTCCCGTACGTCTGCCAGGCGAAATCCCGCCACACGACATCCGTGCCGTCCCGTTCGATGACGGCGGTGACCGCCCCGCATGCGAGGCTCTCGCACTCGGGGCAGCCGTAGATCACATAGCGGTTGTCGGCCAGCGGGGCGTCGGCGTCGAGCAGCAGGCGCCGTACGTGCGTGGCGAATATCGCCGGCGGTACGTCGGAGGCGAGCGGCGAGACCGCGTCGAGGTCGGACAGCTGGAACAGCAGCGGTCTGCCGTCGACGATGAAGTCCATGAAATCGCGGTGCGCCTGGTAGCCACCGTCGGCCAGGACTCCCCCGGCCCGTATCGCCGGCGCGAGGCCGAACGTCGAGTACTGGGCTGACATGACGGGAGTATTCCCACCGTGAGGCCGATGTGAGCACGGCTCGGGGATTCCGTTAGCGTCCGCCCAGGAGCGCGGCCGCCCGGGGCCGCAGGAGTGGCAGGGGTGAGCGGTGTGACGGACGTGATCGTGGTGGGCGGCGGAGTCAGCGGGCTGACCACGGCAGTGGTGCTGGCGGAGCGCGGTCACCGGGTGCGGCTCTGGTCACGGGACGCGTCCTCGGCCACGACGTCGGCGGTGGCGGGCGCCCTGTGGTGGCCGTACCGGATCGAGCCGGAGGCACTGGTCGGCGACTGGTCGCTGCAGTCGCTTCGGGTGTACGAGGAACTGGCCGCCGCTCCGGACGAGACCGGCGTACGTCTGGTCCCCGGGGTGCACGGGGGTGAGCGGCTGACGGCGCTGGGACCCTGGGCGCGCGACCTGAGGAACGTGTCCGAGGTCGGCCAGGGGCTGCGGGTGACCCTCCCCCTGATCGATATGCCCGTCCACCTGGGCTGGCTGCAGGGACGGCTGTCCGAGGCCGGAGGTGTGACCGAGCGGCGCACGGTGCGCGGCTTCGACGAGGCCGCCGCCGAGGCCCCCGTCGTGGTCAACTGCACCGGCCTGGGCGCCCGCGGCCTGGTCCCGGATCCGGGGATGCGGCCGGTGCGGGGCCAGTTGGTGGTGGTGGAGAACCCGGGCATCGACGAGTGGTTCACCCTGGCGGACCCGGCTTCGAGCGCGACGACGTACTTCTTCCCCCAGCCGGGCGGACTGCTGCTGGGCGGGACCGCCGAGACGGACGACTGGCGCACGGAGCCCGACCTCCGGACGGCCGAGGAGATCGTGGCGCGCTGCGCGCGGGTACGGCCGGAGATCGCCGGGGCCCGGATCACGGGGCACCGGGTCGGGCTGCGGCCCGCCCGGGACGGCGGGGTGCGCATCGAGGCCGAGGAGCGGCCCGGAGGCCGTCTGCTGGTGCACAACTACGGGCACGGCGGCGCCGGGGTGACGGTGGCCTGGGGCTGCGCGCGGGCTGCGGCCCAGCTGGTGGGCTGAGCCGCAGCGCAGGTCAGGCGGACGGGTCGTCCTTGTGCCGTTCGTCGCTGATGACCTCGGAGCCGGGGCCGATCCGGATCTCGAAGTCTCCGTCGTACTTGGCGTGGCCCTCGATCACCGCGGACTCGACGGCTTCCACCCCGAACTCCTGGCGGACGATCTGCGGGTCCTCCCGCAGGTCCCGCATCAGGGCCACGCACATGCCGATCATCACGATGGTGAAGGGCGCGGCCACCAGGATGGTCAGGTTCTGCAGGCCGGCCAGGGCGTCGCCCTTGCCGTTGCCGATGAGCAGCATGACCGCGGCCACGGCGCCGGTGACGATGCCCCAGAAGATCACGACCCACTTGGCCGGTTCGCGCACGCCCTTCTGGGAGAGCGTGCCCATCACGATCGAGGCGGCGTCCGCGCCGGAGACGAAGAAGATGCCGACCAGGACCATCACCAGGATGCTCATCACCGTGGGGATCGGGAACTCCTGGAGGACGCCGAAGAGCTGCGCCTCCGGAGTGTCCCCGACGCCCTTGAGGCGCCCGGCCTCCTCCAGCCTGATCGCGGAACCGCCGAAGACGGCGAACCAGACCAGGCTGACCGTGCTCGGCACCAGGATGACTCCGCCGACGAACTGACGGATCGTCCGGCCCCGGCTGATCCTCGCGATGAACATGCCGACGAAGGGCGTCCACGAGATCCACCACGCCCAGTAGAAGACGGTCCAGCTCGAGAGCCAGTCGGCCACCTCGCCCTCGCCGGTCGCCTCCGTGCGCCCGGCGAGCTGGGCGAGGTCACCGAAGTACGCGGCGAGGGAGGTGGGCAGCAGGTCCAGCACGATGATGGTGGGGCCGGCGATGAAGACGAACACCACCAGGATCAGGGCCAGCACCATGTTGATGTTGGACAGCCACTGGATGCCCTTCTCGACGCCGGAGACGGCGGAGGCGACGAAGGCCGCCGTCAGGACGGCGATGATCGCCACGAGAAGGCCGGTGCCGGTCTTCTCCATCCAGTTGAGCTCCTGGAAACCGCTGCCGATCTGAAGGGTTCCGAGCCCGAGCGAGGCAGCCGAACCGAAGAGCGTCGCGAAGATGGCGAGAATGTCGATGAACCGGCCGCCGGCGCCATGGGCGTGATGCGCCCCGATGAGCGGCTCGAACACCGCGCTGATCGTCTGCCGCCTGCGCCGCCGGTAGGTGCTGTACGCGATGGCGAGACCGACCACCGCGTAGATCGCCCAGGGATGCAGTGTCCAGTGGAAGAGGGTCGTGGCCATGGCCGTCTGCATCGCCTCTGCGGCGTCGGCGGGGCGCGTCCCGGGAGGCGGATTGACGAAGTGGGCCAGTGGCTCACTCACCCCGTAGAACATCAGGCCGATTCCCATGCCGGCGCTGAACATCATCGCGACCCAGGAGACCGTGCGGAACTCGGGCTTCTCGCCCTCCTGGCCGAGCGAGATCTTCCCGTACCGGCTGATCGCGAGCCAGAGGGCGAAGACGACGAACCCCGAGGCGGCCAGCATGAAGGCCCAACCACCGTTGTGGATGAGTCCGTTGAGCAGTCTGCTGGAGACGTCCTCCAGCGAGTCGGTGGCCGTGGAGCCCCAGACCACGAAGGCTACGGTGAGCACCGCCGTGACGCCGAAGACCACCCTGTCGGTCGTGGGGCGCCGGCCGTCGTGCTGCTCAGCGGGAAGATCGGCTGTGACCGGGAGGTACTCCCCCCGCCCATCCGTTCTCTGCTCGTCGTGTGACACAAATGGCACCTTTCACGCAGTGCGAAATTTCGCTCTCCGTAGGCAGTACCACACGCAACGTGCATCCCTGGGGTCAACAAGCCGTATCGACTTGCCCCTTTACAAGGTGATATGCGGCCCGCTCGTCCAGCAGGAGCGGGATCAGTTTGCGGGCCGGCTGGCGCAGCGACACGTACGCTCCGTCACCGTCGCGGCGAGAAGCCACGCCGTGCAGGGCCAGTTCGTCGCCGACGTCCGCGTACTGGGCCGCGTCCAGCCGGTAGCCGCAGGGCGGGTCCTGGAGGGTCTCCCCCGGTTCCGGCGGGTCGTTGTCGGCGCCGCCGAGGAAGACGGGGCCCCGGTCGGCGAGACCCGCCAGGCGGGCCGCGGTGGTGACCGCGGTGATGCGCCCGTGGCGCTCCCCGGCGAACGAGAACAGACCACCGAGTGCCGCCTGCTGGGACTCGACCCTGCGCCGCTTGTTGAGTGCCGGGTCGGAGCGCTCCGCCTCGGTGAGCGCGTCGGTCCGCGACTCGATGAGCAGGCCGACCGCGTGCTTGATGCCCGCGGTGTTGCGCAGGATCCGCTCCTGGCCGTCGCCCGCGGTCTGCTTGATCGGGTCTCCGGTGACCGGGTCCGTCCAGATCCCGTAGAGGCCGCTGCTGTACCCCGATGCCGCGGCGGCGGGCCTGACGTACCGGTCGGCCAGGCTTCGGGCGGCGTCGTGCACCCCGCGCGCCGTGTTGGGATTGCGCGGCCACAGGACGAAGAGGTCCTTGTCGTAGTACGGCGGGGTGGCACCGTACTCGTGCAAGTCATAGATGACATCGGGCTGTTGATTTCGGACGACCCGCGCGACGGCCCGGCCCTCGGCCGTTCTCAGGGCGATGTGGTCACGGTTGATGTCGACGCCGTCGGAGTTGCCGCGGGTGTCCGCCGCACGTCCGTCGGGATTGGCGGTGGGCAGCACCAGGACGCGCGTACGGGACAGGAGCGCCCGGGTGGCCCGGTCCTCGGCCAGGGCGAGATCACGGACGGCGGACAGACAGGCCTCACGGCCGGCCGGCTCGTCACCGTGCTGGCTGCAGATCAGCAGTACGGTGCCCGCCGCCGGGGTGCGTGCTCCGATGTGGACGAGCCGCAGGGGGCGGCCCTCCTTCGTCGTGCCGATCCGTTCGACGAAGGTGCGGCCGCTCGCCCGGTCGACCTCGGCGAGGAAGGACTGCTCCTCCGCCTGCCCGGTCCACCGCTCACCCCCGCTGATCTCGAATCCGGTACGGGGCGCGAGGTGCGAGGCCTCCGCCGGCACGGTGGCGAACGGCACGGCCAGCGCGGCTGCCGCCACGATCACACCCACGTGACGCCGCAGCACGCGGCGGTCGAGGGAGCGGTGACGGAGTGCACGAGCGAGTCGGGGGATCACGAGCAACTGCCTCCCGGGTCCGGCCGGCAGGGCCGCAGCGGGCCCGCCCGCGTAGCGGCGTGTGCGGAAGGTACCCCGGTCAACTCCCGTGCAACAGGGGGCGATCATCTGTCCGGCCGAAACAGCCGTGCGGTTAGGGTGGCCGTCGTTCGTGTCCAGCCCGCCGGTTCCGGCCACTCCCCCGCCGGGGCGCGCGTGTACGAGGAGCTTGACGTGCCCGATCCGACCCACGATCCGCAGCGTGACGCCCGGCCCACCCTGGAGGCCGTGGCGGCCCGCGCCGGCGTGTCCCGGGCAACGGCGTCCCGTGTCGTCAACGGCGGTGCGGGAGTACGCCGGCCGCTGGTCGACCAGGTGCGCAAGGCGGTCGACGAGCTCGGCTACATCCCGAACCACGCCGCACGCACCCTCGTCACCCGGCGCAACGGTGCGGTCGCCGTGATCATCGACGAACCCGAGGTCAGGATCTTCTCCGACCCGTTCTTCTCCCGCCAGATCCGCGGGATCAGCCGCGAACTGACCGCGCACGACGCCCAGCTGGTGCTGCTCCTGGTGGAGGGCAGCGGCGACCTCGACCGCGTGACCCGCTATCTGGCCGGTGGCCATGTGGACGGCGCACTGGCCTTCTCACTGCACACGGACGACGAGCTGCCGTCGATCATCCGGCGGTTCGGCGTGCCGACGGTCTACGGTGGCCGCCCCGAGCGCCCGTCGCCGGGGACGGACGCCGCCGCGCCGCCCGTGCCGTACGTCGACTGCGACAACCGGGGCGGCGCCCGTGAGGCCGTACGTCATCTGGTCTCGCTCGGCCGGCGACGGATCGCGCACATCGCCGGACCGCGCGACCAGACCTCCGCGCTCGACCGGATCGCCGGCTACCACGACGTACTGCCCGACGCCGGTCCGGCGCTGGTGGCGGACGGCGACTTCACCGCTGAGGGCGGCGCGCGGGCGATGGAGGAACTGCTGGCCACCTGTCCGGATCTGGATGCCGTCTTCGCCTCCAACGACCTGATGGCTTCGGGGGCCCTGCGGGTGTTCCACGAGCGGGGGATCCGGGTGCCGGAGGACGTGGCACTCGTCGGTTTCGACGATCTGGAGTCGGTGGCGGACACCACCGAACCTCCCCTGACGACGGTCCGTCAGGACATCGAAGGAATGGGACGGTTGATGGTCCGGCTGCTCATGGAGCGGCTGAACAGCGGTACGGGCGAGTGGCCCGCGTCCGTGATCACCCCGACCGAACTGATCCGTCGCGCCTCGGCCTGAACCCTCTGCCCCCGCGCTCGGCGTGCCAGGCGGCACGCGCGGTCCGGGCACGGGGCAGATAGCGCAGCCGCTCGGGAAGCAGGGGCACCACCAGCCGGACCACGGCACACAGCCGCCGGAGGTGCCGCTCCTGGGCCGGGGTCCAGTCGAGGCCGATCGCCTCGCGGGCGTCCGGCGGCATGAGCCCCACGGTGATGAAGCTGCGGAACCGGGCGAGCGGCGGGAGAAGGACCGGCCACACCGCTGCCAGCAGCAGGCGCACGGCCCACGGACCGCGGTCGGGTGGCGGGACGGGGCTGTCGACGGCGACCAGTTCCCGTACGACAGTGGTCGCCTCGATCTCGTCGGCGAGCATCTTGCGGTAGTACGGCCAGAACTCCTCGATCGACTGCGGCATGTCCCGGTCATGGATGCCGAGGATCCGGCCGACCTGGAGCCACTCGCGGTACAGGGCCCGCTCCTGCGCCTCGGTGAGCGGGCGGACAAGGTAGCGCGCCGCGTGCTGGTAGACGGGGAAGCCGGTGGCGTGCACCCACGCGTAGTTCGCGGGCGTGAGCGCGTGGTAACGGCGGCCGCGGGTGTCGGTGCCCTGGATGGTGCGGTGCAGCTTCCTGAGCCTGCGCCCCTCCTCGGCCGCCTCCTGTCCCCCGTACACCCAGAGCTGGAGCGAGCGCAGGGACCGCTCGCCGCGCCCCCACGGGTCCGTACGGAAGACCGAGTGCTCGTCGACGCCCGCCCCGACCGCGGGGTGGGCGACCTGGAGGGTCAGGGCGGCGGGCAGCATCAGCAACCCGCGCACGTCGCCGGAGAGGCTCCACAGGACACCGCCCGGCGGGGGCGGGACGGGCTCTCCTGCGCTGCTCATGCGGGGGCTCCCAGGGGGCGGCGGGTGCTCGGATCGGTGCCCGGGCCGTGTGTGTTCCAGTATGCGATCGCGAGCGCCCCGGCGAGCCGCAGGGGTGGCGGGACCAGGGTCACCAGCGCCCTCACCAGCCGGGCGAACCGCCGCAGGGAGCGTTCCTGGCGGGGGGTCCAGTCCAGGCCGAGGCGCTCACGGAGCACCGGGGGCAGCGTGCCCACGGTGACCAGCAGGACATAGTGCGCGGCCTTGGTGCCCACCGGGCGCCAGAGGGCACCGGGAATCCACCGGACCGGGGGCTTCTGCGGACTCCGCAGTTCGTGCAGGACGTCCAGGACCGACCGGTTGAGCTCCAGCCGCTCGCCGACCATCTCGTCGTAGTACGCGCAGAAGGCTTCCCAGTCGGGCGGCAGGTGGTGGTCCCGCAGCCCCCAGATCCTGCCGACGTCGCGCATGTCGCGGTAGTACGCCTCGGTCTCCCCGGCGCTGAACCCCCTGCCGAAGATCCGGTGCCCGTCGTACGCGCCGCGGACCAGGGTGGCGTGGACCCAGTGGTACGCCTCCGGGTTGAGCGCGTGGTAGCGGCGGCCGAGGTGGTCGGTGCCCTTCATCGGCCGGTGGACGCGCAGGAGGCGCTCGCCCTCGGCCGTCGCCGCGGCCTGTCCCCCGTAGATCACGGTGTGGAGCGACGACACCGTGCGCCAGAGCCGTTGCCACGGCTCGGCACGGAAGTCGGAGTGGTCCTCGACGCCCGCACCCACGACGGGGTGGGCGACCTGGAGGAGCAGCAGCTGGGGAGCGACAAGGAGGTTGCGGATGTCCCCGAAGTAGCGCCACGCGGCGCTGCCCCGGAGCGGCGCCCTGGCTGCGGAGGGTGGCTCGGCACCCTGGTGCATGTCCATGCGGGTCCCTTCCTCGAATCTCTGTCAGCAGTGTTGACGCGCCTCGTGAAACAAGTCAATAGTATTTGTAACTTTGACTCTCAGGACGAGAGGGAACGTCAAATGACTGACGTAGTACGTGAGTTGAGCCCCGAGGGGCGCACTCACTGGAAGAGATCAGCGGTGATGTTCGTCCCCTCGGTGATCGCGGTGGGCGCGGTGGTCATCGCACTGGCACAGGGGGCGATGGCCGCGTCGTTCGCGGTGTCCGGAAAGAACTTCAAGGTGTCGGCCGAAGAGATCGACGGTTCGGGGATCGCGAGCTTCCCCTCCTCGATCGGCAGCAAGGACGGCACGGGGCACGCGGTCCTGCTGGCCGGGATCAAGAACGGGTCGGCCCAGGGCGTCTGTGTCTCCATGAAGCAGAAGCTGCCGCTGGTGGGGGAGGTCTCCCTGATCGTCCGGTCCGGCAACGACAGGCCGATCAAGGGCGAGAACCTCGTGGTGAACGCGGAGGCGCTGACCAGCTCGGGCGGCAGGATCACCGGGGTCCAGGCGGGTCGTGACGCCTCGACGCTCGACGCGGCACCGGGTGTCAGCGGGCCGGCCGGGATCTTCGGCGTACAGGCCGACACCGCCCTGGCACGGGACGTGAGGAGCACCGCCTGGGCCACCAACGGCGGCTCCCTGACGCTCGACAAGCTCGAGGTCGAGCTCAGCGACGACGGCACCGAGTGCTTCTGAGAGGGCGGGACCTGTGATCCCACTGGTACTCGGCTTCGGCGCCGAGCTGATGAAGGAGACCGGGAGCCGGCTCGACCGGGTACTGCCGGCTCCGGGGCTGCGACGGCCACTGCGTGCCTGGCGCAGGCGGCGGCCGTTCTGGGCCGGGGTGTGGACGGTGCTCGGCGGCCTGGAGATGATCTTCCTGCCGCTGGCTCCGCTGCCCCTGATGCTGAAGGTCGGCATCGGCGCGATGTCGGCGATCGGGGTGGGGCTCGTACTGATCGCGGGCGGCCTGTTCTTCGTCTTCGTGCCCGCCCAGCGGCTGTTCGTGTCCGTGGTGACGGCGATCGCCTCGCTGGTCTCCCTGGCGACGACGAACCTGGGCGGGTTCGGGATCGGGGTGGGGCTCGGCCTGCTGGGCTCCTCCATGGCGTTCGGCTGGATGCCGGACAGGACCTCACCTTCGGCACCGCACCGCACCGCACCGGCGGACCAGAACGTTTCGGATGTTCCGGACCCAAAAGCGTGTGAGAGCCGCGCCCCGCGCCCGTCCCGGGCAGCCTCCGCCGCCGGGGAGGGCCCGGCTCTCCGCACCCGTACGGCACACCGGGTGCCACGCCTCGCGGTGCTCCCCCTCTGCCTCGCCCTGACCGGGGCGCTCGTCGCTGCGGCACCGGGGCAGGGGGAGGCTCCGGCGGCGTGCGAGGACCCGGGAGGTGTCACTCTGCCCTGGCCGTTCGACAAGCTGCCCCTGCCCCGGGACCGGGACGAGGACGAATGCGATTCCGATCCCGCCCCGGCTCCCGCTCCGGACTCCTCGGAATCCGCGGGCACCGCGCCTTCCCCCTCCCCCTCCGTGTCCGGGACGCCCGGACCGTCCGCAAGCCCGCCGGCCCCGTCCGTGCCCTCCGAGCCCAGCGGCGAGCAGGTCACGCTCCCCTGCCTGACCGGGGTGGACACCGGCGGCCCGGACAATCCGCCGCCCGGGGGCGACCCGCCCTCCCGCGAGACCGCGAGGCCCGGCCCCGTCGAGGACCCCGACGATCTCACCGCCCTGACGCCGCCCCTGGCGATCGGGAACCGGCCCGGCCCCGGCCGGGCCACCTATCCCGTCGGTCCGCACCCTCCCGAGGTGGGGGCGGCCCGGCTCGACGCGTACGACGCGATCATCCACGGCGCCACGTATCTGCCGACGGTGGGAGGCGGCCGGGTCAAGGTGCTGTGGATCCACGCCGAACGCCTGGTCGCGAAGGACTACCGCTTCCAGGTCGAGGGCACCGACGGCACCCCGTCCACCATCGATGTGCAACTCGACATCCGCAATGTCGACGTCTACGCGACGGTGCTGACGGCGTCCATCCGGATCCCCGCCATCGGTGTCGACACCCCGCGCATCTGCGTCGGCGCCGACATCATTCCGGCGAACCTTCCCGTCGCCGTCCGGCTGCCCCGGCTCACCGCGACGTCCGTCGAGGCGGGCCAGGTCCTCGTCGATGCCGGTGACGTCCGCTTCACGGGCCTCACCGCAGGCCCCCGTACCTGAACCGGCTCCACCCACAGAGGAGGTTGCCCGCCATGGGCCGCTACAGCCGACTGCGCGAGATACGCCGTATGGATCCCGCCCGCGACTGCGCCGAGATACTCCGGCTGATGTCGCAGTACGAGTTCCCGTGGGACTACCGGCAGGGCATCAGCGTCGCCTTCCTGCGCGACTACGGCGTCCCGAGAATCTCCGTACTGCTCGACCGCACCCAGGAGTTCGAACGCCACGGCCAGAAGCGCTACGACGACACCGTCCTGTTCGGATACGAGATGGCGGCCGAAGGCTTCGACTCCGAGCGCGCCCGCGCCGCCGCCAGGCATCTCAACCGCATCCACGGCAAGTACCGCATCCCGAACGAGGACTACCTCTACGTGCTGGCCACGACCGTCGTCGGCCCCAAACGCTGGATCGACCGCTTCGGGTGGCGTCCCCTGTGCGCGCAGGAGGCCGGGGCGCTGGCGGAATCAGGACGGCGCATGGCCGCCATGATGGGCATCGAGGGCGCTCCCGACACGTACGAAGGGTTCGAGAAGCTGCTCGACTCCTACGAGGCCCGGATGTTCGCGTACGACCCGGCGAACCGCCGGGTCGCCAACGCCACCTTCCGGGTCATGGCCGCCTGGTACCCGGGCCCGCTGCGCCCCCTGGTGGCCAGGCTCTCGCTCGCCCTGCTGGACGAGCCGCTCCTGCGGGCGCTCGGTTTCCCGGTCCAGCCCCGGTGGTTACGGGCGACGGCCGTGCGGTTGGTGCGCATCCGGTCGCACGGGGTGCGTCTGCTGCCCGCCCGACCACGCCGGCTTCCCTCCCGTCCCAGGCCCCGCAGTTACCCGTTCGGATACCAGCTCGACGACCTCGGCCCGCACTGGGCACAGAGCCGCCCGCTGGAACCCCTGCCCATGGAGAAGACATGACGACCCCGAAGGACCATCACGTCCACGGCATCGAGGACATCCGCGCCGCTGTGGCACGGGCAAGGAACGCCGGCCGGAGCTGGGCCGCGCTCGGACCGCGTGAGCGGCGCTCGGCGCTGCTGCGCTGGAAGCGGACACTCGCCGAGCGCACCGACGAGTTCGCCGGACTGATCGCCTCCGAGACCGGCAAGCCGCAGCACGACGCCCGCGCCGAGGTGCTGCTGACACTGGTCCATCTGAACTGGGCTGCGCGCAACGCCCACCGGGTGCTGGGCCGGCGCCGGGTGCCGTCCGGTGTGCTGTCGGTCCATCAGCGGGCGCTGCTGGCCTACCGCCCGCTCGGGGTGATCGGGGTGATCGGGCCGTGGAACTACCCGCTCTACACGCCGATGGGTTCGATCGGCTACGCCCTCGCTGCGGGCAACGCCGTGGTCTTCAAACCGTCCGAACTCACTCCCGGGGTGGGGGTTCTGCTGGCCCGGAGCTTCGGGGAGGCCGTCCCGGACCACGCGGACCTGCTGCGGACGGTCACCGGCCCGGCTTCCACCGGCGCCGCCCTGGCCGGCGCGGACGGTCCGGCCGGTGTGGACAAGATCGCCTTCACGGGATCGCCCGGCACCGCCCGCAAGGTCGCGGCGGCCTGTGCGACCACGCTCACGCCGCTGCTCGCCGAGTGCGGGGGCAAGGACGCGGTACTGGTCGCGGCCGACGCCGATCTGGACGCGGCGGCCGATGCGATCGTCTGGGGTGCGATGGGCAACGCCGGCCAGACCTGCGCGGGTGTGGAGCGGGTGTACGCGGTGGCGTCGGTGCACGAGGAACTGTGCGCGCGCATCGTGCGCAGGGCGCGGGCGCTGACTCCCGGCGAGGCGTACGGACCGCTCACCCTGCCCTCACAGCTGGGCGTGGTGGAACGCCACGTGAAGCAGGCACTGGTGGACGGGGGCCGGGCCGTGCTCGGCGGCCCCGACGCGCCGCCGACGCGAACGGTGGGACCGGTGGTCCTGACCGGCGTACCGGAGGATTCCCCGGCCGTGACGGAGGAGACCTTCGGCCCGGTCGTCGTGGTGAATCCGGTGCGCGACATGGACGAGGCCGTCGAGCGGGCCAACGCGTCGGCCTACTCGCTGGGGGCCGCCGTCTTCACCCGCTCCCGGGCGGCCGGGCTCGCGGTGGCCGGTCGCCTCGACTCCGGTGCGGTGTCGGTCAATTCGGTGCTCGGCTTCGCCGCGATTCCCGCACTGCCGTTCGGCGGCGCGGGCGAGTCGGGGTACGGACGGATCCATGGCGAGGAGG
Organism: Streptomyces sp. NPDC059499; assembly: GCF_042749285.1. NCBI lineage: Bacteria > Bacillati > Actinomycetota > Actinomycetes > Kitasatosporales > Streptomycetaceae > Streptomyces > Streptomyces sp. NPDC059499. The sequence continues at coordinate 106,036 of NZ_JBHYTT010000013.1, read as the reverse complement.
GGCTGCGGGCCTTCGCGGCGCCGCACTCCGTCACCGTACGGCGGTTCGCACCGGCGGTGGACCTGACCTCGTTCGCGACGCCCCGGGCGAAGGCCGCACGGGCGGTCGAGCTCGGCAGGAGACTGCACGCCCGGTTCTGAGGTCGGTCACCCGGTGCTGAGCAGCGGCACCAGATAGCGGCGGGCGAAGGCACGCACCTGCTCGTCGTCGTCGAGCTCGAAGCAGCTGACCGGGTTGAGGAGGAAGGAGACGGTGATCCGCACCATGAGCTCGGCGACCGGTGTCGGATCCGTCTCCGGCCGGCCCTCCGCGCGCTGCGCACGGCGCAGCCGGTCGGTGAGGTATCCGCGCATCGCGAGGAAGGCCGGACCGCTCTCCAGGGTGAGGAAGGGGAGCATGATCTCCGGCTCCAGCTTCAACAGCCCTCCCACCAGAGGGTGTTCGCGAATGTGCTGGAGGACGGCGACGAAGCCGGCGACGAGCCGGTCCTCCATGGTGGGCAGGGCGGCCACGGCGTCGTCGACGTCCATGACGAAGCGGCGGTATTCGCGCAGCAGGCAGGCCGAGACCAGGCTGTCCTTGTTGCCGATCCTCCGGTACACCGTCACCCGCGAGACCTTGGCCCGCTTGGCCACGTCGTCGACGGTCGAGCGGCGCAGCCCGAAGGTCATGAACTGCTCGCGTGCCGCGTCGAGGATCTGCTCGCTCAGCGCGTCCGACGGCGGCGACTCGATCAGCGCGCGGGCCAGCAGTGCCTCGTTCGTGCTCCGTGCCGACATGGGCCCTCCCCGTTCCACCGTGACCACTCAACCACAACGGCGACAGAACACAGATACCCAGAACGTCGCTTTGTAACTTTCTCCCCTTCAGGAGGTACTCCGTGTCCATCGACCACGCACTCCCCCGCTCCCTTTCCGCCGAACAGCGGGCTTTCGTCGCCGCGTTGCGGGACTTCGCCCGGCGCGAATGCGGTACGCGCGAGCAGCGCGACGCCCTGACGGCCGAGACGGGCGGGCCGCACGCCCCGTCGCTCTACGCCCGGCTGGCGGAGCTCGGCTGGCTCGGTGTGTGCCTGCCGGAGGCGTACGGGGGCGCGGGCGGCGGGATGACCGACGCCTGCCTCTTCCTGCGGGAGACGGCGCGGGGACTCGTCCCGGCCGGCGGGTTCGTCACCTCGGTGATCACCGCGAAGGCCTACGAGCGGTTCGGCAGCGAGGAGCAGCGCAAGGCGGCGCTCGGGGGTGCGGTGTCCGGGCAGGTCCTCTCCATCGCGATGTCGGAGCCGGATGCCGGATCGGATGTCGCCGCGCTGCGGTGCCGGGCCGAACGGACCCCGGAGGGCGGCTGGCTGATCAACGGCCACAAGACCTGGATCTCCAACGCCCATCTGGCCGAGCACATCCTGCTGGTGGCCCGCACGGACAGCGGCGGGGCGAAGCACGCGGGGCTGACCATGTTCCATGTGCCGGCCCGCACGCCGGGGATCGGGATCCGGCCCATCGAGACGATGGGCGGACGCGAGGTCAACGACGTGTACTTCACCGACGTCCGGCTGCCGGCCGACGCCGTGGTCGGCACGGTCGACCGGGCCTGGACCCAGCTGATGGCGGGCCTCAACGCGGAGCGGCTCTTCCTCGCGGCGAACATGCTGGGGCTGGCGGAGCGGGTGCTCGACGACACGGTCGCGTACGTGCGGGGGCGCGAGCAGTTCGGCCGCCCGGTCGGCTCCTTCCAGGCGCTGCGGCACCGGCTCGCCGACCTGGCGACCGAGATCGAGTGCGCGCGGTTGCTGGTCTTCGACGTGGCGGCGGCCTGCGATGCCGAGCCGGAGCAGCTGTTCCCGCGCGAGGCGTCCATGGCGAAGCTCAAGGCGACCGAGACCGCGAAGCTCGCGGCGCTGGAGGGCATGCAGATGATGGGTGGCTACGGCTACGCGACCGAGTACGACATGCAGCGCCATCTCCGGGCTGCGGTCGTGTCGACGGTGTACGGCGGGACCAGCGAGATCCAGCGCGACATCATCGGCAGGAGCTACGGGCTGTAGATCCGGCTATCCGTGGTCGTACACCGTCACGGCGATGCCTCGGTCCGTGAGCCGCGCGGCGACGAGGGGTTCGACCCTCGCCCACGTGCCGCCCGCCAGCCCGCAGCCGATGCGGGGCATATGGACCGAGGCCCCCAGCTCGCGGGCCTCGGCGGCGACCTTCTCCAGCCCGGCGTCGATCGCCGCGTAACGCACCGGCACCCCCTTGCTGCCGGTGCGTATCCCCCGCTGCCCGACCAGGTTCGCCACCCAGGTGTACGGGTCGGCCTGGACGAACTGGACGGCGCCCAGGCCGAAGTCGTTGCCCGCGCGCTCGCGGTGCCAGCGGCGGTACGCGGCTTCCGGCTCGGGCCAGCGGCGGGAGAGGGCCAGCACGAAGCCCTTCCCCCAGCCGCCCAGGTCGTTGCAGCAGTGCACGATCAGCTTCACGCCCTTGCCATGGGGTGTGGTCGCGTCGCCCTGTACGTAAGTGATCCCCGACATGACCTCACCGTACGGACCAGCACTGACAGTCCACCCGGAGGCTCAGTTCTCGCCCTCCTCGTACAGTGCGTCGAGCACGTCGCCGTACTGCTCGCGGATCACCCGGCGGCGCAGCTTCAGCGACGGGGTCAGTTCGCCGGTCTCCGGGCTCCACTCCTGCGACAGCAGCCGGTAGCGCTTGATCTGTTCGGTACGGTTCAGCCGGGCGTTGGCCGCCTCGACGGCCCGGGCGATCTCCTCGCGCACCGCGGGGTTGTCGGCGTACGCGGCCGGACTCCCGTCGATGCCGCGGGCCGCCGCCCAGGCCGGGGCCATCTCCGGGTCGAGGACGAGCAGGGCCACCAGGTAGGAGTGTCCGTCGCCGTGGACGAGGGCCTGTCCGATCAGCGGGTGCTCCTTGAGCGTGTTCTCGACGAGTGCCGGGGAGACGTTCTTGCCCGTCGACGTGATGATCATTTCCTTCTTGCGGTCGGTCAGCCACAGATAGCCGTCGTCGTCGATCCGGCCGATGTCCCCGGTGGGGAACCATCCGTCGGCGTCCAGCGCCCCGTCCACCGTGCCGTCCTCACGCAGATAGCCCGCGAAGACGGTTCCGCCCCGGACCAGGATCTCGCCGTCGTCCGCGATCCGGAGTTCGAGCCCCTCCAGCGGCCGGCCCACCGATCCGAGCCGGAACGCCGACGGGCTGTTGGTGGTGAACACCCCCACGGTCTCGGTGAGCCCCCAGGCGTCCATGACGACGATGCCGAAGCCCGCCCAGAAGCGGACCACGTCCAGCGGCATCGGCGCGGAGGCGCTGGCCGTCCAGACCAGCCGGTCGAAGCCCGCGAGGGCGAGGATCGGGTCCAGGACCTCCGCCTTGGCCCGCCGGTAGGCGGCCTCCAGCCCCGCGGGCGGCTCCTCGCCCCGCTCCCGGTACGAGACGTGTTCACGCGCCGTCCCGCCCGCGGCCTCGATCACCGCCCGCCGGTCCGCCGGCAGTCCGGCCAGGGCGGCCCGTACGCTTGCGGCGAGCTTCTCCCACACCCTCGGTACCCCGAAGAACTGGGCCGGCCGCAGGGCACCCGCGGTGGCCGCCACCGCCGCCGTGTCCGCGCACAGATGGACGTGCGAGGCCCGGAAGACCGGCAGGTAGATGCCGAGCATCCGCTCGGCGATATGGGCGAACGGGAGGTAGCAGATGTGCTCGACGTGGTCGGGGAGCTCCACCACCTGGTCCAGGGCCAGCGCGTTGACCACGACGCTGCGGTGCGTGATCGGGACGGCCTTCGGGTCACCGGTGGTGCCCGAGGTGTAGACGACCGTCAGGGGATCGTCCGCGCGTGACTCCCGCCAGGCCTTCTCGAAGGCATCGGCCGTGTGCAGCCGCGCTCCGGTGGCGTGCAGGGACGTGTAGGTCGTGTGCGCACCGGCCCCGTCCGGCTCCACCACGACAAGCTGCTCCAGCGGTACCGCCGGGTCCGCCAGCAGGGGCTCCCAGCGACCACGCTCCCGTGCGCCCTCGATGACCGCGAACCGGGCCCGGCTGTGCCGGGCGATGTGCGCGACCTGTTCGGGGGCGGCGGTGCCGTACACCGTCACGGGGACGGCTCCGAGGTGGGTGAGGGCCAGGTCGCTCAGCCAGTGTTCGGGCCGGTTGCCCATCATCATGAGGACCTGCTCGCCGCGCTCCACCCCGAGGGCGGCATAACCGGCGGCGAGCACCGCGGTCTCCTGGCGCACCTCCTGCCAGCTGAGGGTGGTCCATCCGCCGTCGTCGCCCGCGGCGCGCCAGGACAGGGCGGGAAGCCCGCCGTGGTCCTCGGCGTTGCGCAGCAGCAGGGCCGGGAGGGTGAGTTGATCGGGTTCGGTGGGAAGTCGCAGGATCGTGGTCACGGCCGCCTCCTGTCGCCATCGGCCGGACCGCACGGTCCGTACCGGGGGGTGAGACTGTGCTTCGATGGTGCCGGACACTTTCACAACAGTGGTGAGACAGCAATACTGTTGCACCTGATTGGTGCGCAGGCACCGCAGCCCAGCGGCCGGCGACAAGGAGCAGACATGGCGACCGGGACCGATGAGCCGACGCTCACCGTCGATGAACTGGCTGCGCGCGCGGGGGTCACCGTACGCACCGTGCGTTTCTACAGCACCAGAGGGCTGCTGCCGCCCCCGGAGATCGGGCCGCGCCGGGTCGGGCACTACGGACCCGGTCATCTCTCACGGCTCGCCCTGATCGAGGAGCTCCAGCACCAGGGCATGACACTCGCCGCGATCGAGCGGTATCTGGAGCAGCTGCCGCCGGATCTGAGCGCGCACGACCTGGCCATCCACCGGGCCCTGGTGGCCTCCTGGGCGCCGGACTCCGCGGAGGACATGCCGCGGGCGGAGCTGGAGCGGCGCGCCGGCCGGGCGCTCAGCGGCTCGGACGTGGACCGGCTGTCGGCGATGGGGGTGCTCGAGCGCCCCGGCGGTCCCGATGACGACACCTGCCGGGTGGATGTCGGGCTGCTGCGGCTCGGGGTGGAGCTTCTGGACGTGCCGATCGCGCACGAGACGATCCTGGCCGCGCGCACGGTCCTGCTGGAGCACACCCGGTCGGCCGCCCATGAGCTGTCACGGCTGTTCCGGGACGAGGTGTGGAATCCGTACCGGGAGCGGGAGCAGGACCCGGAACACCTGAAGGCGATGAAGTCGCTGTCCGCCCATATGCAGCCGATGGTGCTGCAGGCGCTGGTGACGGCGTTCCAGAGGTCGTTGAAGGAGGAGCTGCGGGCCGCGTTCACCGCGGAGTGAACGCGGCCCGTGCCGGGGGTCAGTCGTGGAAGGTCTCGCCCTTCTCCGCCTTCTCCAGGAGCAGGGCGGGCGGAAGGAAGCGGTCGCCGTAGCGCTCGGCGAGCTGCCGGGCGCGTGCCACGAAGCCGGGCAGGCCGCCCTCGTACCCGTTGATGTACTGGAGCACCCCGCCGGTCCAGGCCGGGAAGCCGATGCCCATGATGGAGCCGATGTTGGCGTCGGCGACGGTGATCAGGACGTTCTCCTCCAGGCAGCGGACACTGTCCAGGGCCTCGGAGAAGAGCATCCGCTCCTGCATGTCGGCGAACGGGACGTCCGTGTCCGCCTTCACGAAGTGCTCGCGCAGACCCGGCCAGAGGCGCGCGCGCCTGCCGTCCTCGTCGTACTCGTAGAAGCCCGCGCCACCGCTGCGTCCGGGGCGCTCGAACTCGTCGACCATCCGGTCGATGACGGCGTCCGACGGGTGCGGGGTCCACGTACCGCCCGCCTCCTCGACGGCGCGCCGGGTCTCGTTGCGGATCTTGCGGGGCAGGGTGAGCGTCAGCTCGTCCATCAGTGAGAGGACCTTGGCCGGGTAGCCGGCCTGGGCGGCCGCCTGTTCGACGGACGCGGGCTCGACGCCCTCGCCGACCATGGCGACGCCCTCGTTGATGAAGTGACCGATGACGCGCGAGGTGAAGAAGCCGCGTGAGTCGTTGACGACGATCGGGGTCTTCTTGATCCGGCGCACCAGGTCGAAGGCACGGGCCAGTGCCTCGTCGCCGGTCTTCTCGCCCTTGATGATCTCGACGAGCGGCATCTTGTCGACGGGTGAGAAGAAGTGCAGACCGATGAAGTCGACCGGCCGGGTGACGCCCTCGGCGAGCACGGTGATGGGCAGGGTCGAGGTGTTGGAGCAGAGGAGCGCGTCGGGCTCGACGATGTCCTGGATCTCCTGGAACACCTTGTGCTTGAGCGCGGTGTCCTCGAAGACGGCCTCGATCACGGCGTCGCAGCCCGCGAGGTCGGCCGGGTCGCCGGTCGGGGTGATGCGGGCCAGCAGCTCGTCGCGCTTCGCCTCGGTCGTGCGGCCCCGGGAGAGCGCCTTGTCGAGCAGCTTCTCGCTGTACGCCTTGCCCTTGGCGGCGGCCTCGGTGGAGACGTCCTTGAGGACGACGTCGATGCCCGCGCGGGCGCAGGAGTACGCGATGCCCGCGCCCATCATCCCGGCGCCGAGGACGGCGACCTTGCGGATCGGACGCTCCGCGATGCCCTTGGGGCGGCTGGCACCGGAGTTGACGGCCTGGAGGTCGAAGAAGAACGCCTGGATCATGTTCTTCGAGACCTGGCCGGTGACCAGCTCGGTGAAGTAGCGCGCCTCGATGGTCAGCGCGGTCTCGAAGTCGACCTGCGAACCCTCGACGGCCGCGGCGAGGATGTTGCGGGGCGCGGGCATGGGTGCGCCCGCGAGCTGCTTCTTCAGGTTGGCCGGGAAGGCGGGCAGGTTGGCCGCGAACTTCGGGTTGGACGGGGTGCCGCCGGGGATCCGGTAGCCCTTGACGTCCCAGGGCTGCTGCGACTCGGGGTGGGCGTCGATGAAGGCGCGGGCCTTGTCGAGCATCTCCTCGGGTGTGGCGGCGACCTCGTGGATCAGGCCGTTCTCCAGGGCACGCTGCGGGGTGTACTGGGTGCCCTGGAGGAGGACCTTGAGCAGCGCGTCGGCGATGCCCATCAGCCGTACGGTGCGGGTGACACCGCCGCCCGCGGGCAGCAGGCCGAGGGTGACCTCGGGCAGGCCGATCCGGGAGCCGGGGGCGTCCAGGGCGATGCGGTGGTGGGCGGAGAGTGCGATCTCGTAACCGCCGCCGAGCGCGGCACCGTTGATCGCGGCGACGACGGGCTTGCCGAGGGTCTCGATGCGGCGCAGGGACCTCTTGATCGCGGTGCCCGCGTCGAACGCGTCCTGCGCGTTCTCGGGACCGATCTTGATCATGTCCTTGAGGTCACCGCCGGCGAAGAAGGTCTTCTTCGCGGAGGCGTAGATGATGCCCCGGATGGAGTCCTTCTCGGCCTCGGCCCGGTCGGCGACGGCCTCGATGGAGTCCCTGAAGGCCCGGTTCATCGTGTTCGCCGACTGGTTGGGGTCGTCGAGTACGAGGGTGACGACGCCGGTCTCGTCCTGTTCCCAGCGGATGGTCGTGCTCTCGGTCATGTCTGTTCTTCTCCGTAAGCAGGGGTGGCCGGGGGACGGTCAGAGACGCTCGACGACGGTGGCGACACCCATGCCGCCGCCGACGCAGAGGGTGACGAGGCCGTAGCGCTTGTCACGCCGCTCCAGTTCGTCGATGAGCGTGCCCAGGATCATCGCGCCGGTCGCGCCGAGCGGGTGGCCCAGCGCGATGGCGCCGCCGTTGACGTTGACCTTGTCGAGGGAGAGGCCCATGTCCCGCACGAAGCGCAGGACGACACCGGCGAACGCCTCGTTGATCTCGACGAGGTCGATGTCGTCGATGGTGAGACCGGCCTTGGCCAGCGCCTTGCGGGTGGCCGGTGCGGGCCCGGTCAGCATGATGGTGGGCTCGGATCCGGAGACGGCCGCGGAGACGATCCGGGCGCGCGGGGTGAGGCCGTAGCGCTCGCCGACCTCCTTCGAGCCGATGGCGACGAGGGCGGCACCGTCCACGATGCCGGAGGAGTTGCCCGCGTGGTGGACGTGGTCGATCTTCTCGACCCAGTGGTACTTCTGGAGGGCGACGGCGTCGAAGCCGCCCATCTCGCCGATCGCGGCGAAGGACGGCTTGAGGGAGGCGAGCGAGTCGGCGGTGGTGCCGGGCCTCATGTGCTCGTCGTGGTCGAGGACGAGCAGGCCGTTGCGGTCCCTGACGGGTACGACGGAGCGGGCGAAGCGCTCGTCCTTCCAGGCCGCGGCGGCGCGCTCCTGGGACAGCGCGGCGTACTCGTCGACGTCCCTGCGGGAGAAGCCCTCGACGGTGGCGATGAGGTCGGCGCCGATGCCCTGCGGGGCGAAGCCGGTCTCGAAGCTGGTCATGGGGTCCATGGCCCAGGCGCCGCCGTCGGAGCCCATCGGCACGCGGGACATCGACTCGACGCCACCGGCCAGGACGAGGTCCTCCCAGCCCGAACGGACCTTCGCGGCGGCGAGGTTGACGGCTTCCAGGCCCGATGCGCAGAAGCGGTTCTCCTGGACGCCCGCGACGGAGTCCGGGAGTCCCGCCGCGATCGCGGCGATACGGGCGATGTCGGAGCCCTGGTCGCCGAGCGGGCTGACCACGCCGAGGACGATGTCGTCGATGGCCGCGGGGTCGAGGTCCGGGAAGCGGGCCCGGATCTCGTGGATGAGGCCGACGACGAGGTCGATCGGCTTGGTTCCGTGCAGGGCGCCATTGGCCTTGCCGCGACCGCGCGGGGTGCGGATCGCGTCGTAGACGAACGCTTCGGTACTCAAGACAGCAGCCTTTCGAGGGTGGTTGCGCAACAGGGTCGGCGGGAGCCGGGTCAGCCGAGCAGCGAGCGGCCGATGATCTCCTTCATGATCTCGGTCGTACCGCCGTAGATGGTCTGGATGCGGCCGTCGGTGAACGCCTTCGCGACCCGGTACTCGGTCATGTAGCCGTATCCGCCGTGGAGTTGGAGACAGCGGTCGGCGACGCGCTTCTGCAGTTCGGTGGCCCACCACTTGGCCATCGAGGCGTGTACGGCGTCGAGCGTCCCGGCCGAGTGGTCGACGATGCACCGGTCGAGGAAGGCCCGGGTGACGGCGCACTCGGTGGCCATCTCGGCGATCTCGAACCTGATGTGCTGGAGCTTGGAGAGCGGGCGCCCGAAGGCTTCGCGCTCCTTGACGTACTGGGTGGTGATCTCCAGGAGGTACTCGGCCGCGGCGATTCCGGCGACCGCTATGCCCATCCGTTCCTGGGCCAGGTTGGTCATGAGGTGGATGAAGGCGCCGTCGAGCTCACCGAGGAGGTTCTCCTTGGGCACGCGCACGTCGTTGAAGAACAACTCGGCGGTGTCCTGGGACTTCTGGCCGATCTTGTCGAGGTTGCGGCCGCGCTCGAAGCCTTCCGTCCCGCGTTCGACGACGAGCAGCGAGAGGCCCTTCGCGCCGCCCTCCGGCGAGGTCTTGGCGACGACGATCACCAGGTCGGCGAGGATGCCGTTGGAGATGAAGGTCTTCGAGCCGTTGAGCAGCCAGTGGTCGCCCTTGTCCTCGGCGGTGGTGCGGATGCCCTGGAGGTCGGATCCCGCACCGGGTTCGGTCATGGCGATGGCCGTGATGATCTCGCCGGAACAGAAGCCGGGCAGCCAGCGCCGCTTCTGCTCCTCCGTGCCGAGTCCGGTGAGGTAGGGGCCGATGATGTCGTTGTGCAGGCCGAGCGCCAGCCCCGCGACTCCGGCCCGGGTGAACTCCTCGGCCAGCACGGCGCTGTAGCGGAAGTCGGCATTGCCGCCGCCCCCGTACTCCTCGGGTACGGCGAGGCCGAGCAGCCCCTGCCGGCCGGCCGCGAGCCATGCCTCGCGCGAGACGATGCCGTCCTTCTCCCACTGTTCGTAGTACGGGAGCGCCTCCTTCGTCAGGAAGGTGCGGACGGTCTCGCGGAACGCGTCGTGCTCTTCGGTGAAGATCTGCCGCTGCACTTCAAGCCCCCTGGAGCCAGTTCTTGACGGTGGAGATCAGGCGGGCCGGCTCGGGGCCGACGGGCGTGACGTTGAGCATGGTGACGCCGGCCTCGCGGAAGGCCTCGATGCGGTCGCGTACGTACCCCTCGGGCCCGCAGAGCGACATGAGCTCGCAGAATTCGTCCGGGACGGCGGCCTCGGCCTCCTTCTTCTTCCCCGAGAGGTAGAGCTCCTGGATCGTGGCGGCCTCCTTCCCGTACCCGTAGGCGACGGCGAGGTCGTTGTAGAAGTTCTTGCCGGGTGCGCCCATGCCTCCTACGTACAGCGCGATCTGCGGGCGGGCGAGGTCCCTGAGGGCCGCGGCGTCGTCACCGATGGCGAGCAGGCCGCCCGCGACGGTCTGCAGCGGGCCGAGTGCCGGGTCACGCTTCGCCGCGCCTTCGGCCAGGGCGCCGCCCCAGACCTGGTGGGCCTTCTCCGGGATGTAGAGGGTGGGCAGCCAGCCGTCGGCGATCTCGGCGGTCAGTGCCACGTTGGCGGGGCCGAGGGAGGCGATGTAGAGCGGAATGTTCTCGCGGACCGGCCGGGTGAGGATTTTCAGCGGCTTGCCGAGCCTGCCGCCCTTCTCCTTGGGCAGCGGCATGTCGGTGATGCCGTGGTGGTCGATGACCTCACGGCGCCAGATCCGCCGGCAGAGCTCGACGGTCTCGCGGGTCCGGCCGAGCGGCTTGTCGTACGGCTTGCCGTGCCAGCCCTCCACGACCTGCGGGCCGGACGCGCCGAGCCCGAGAAGGGCCCGGCCGCCGGAGACCGCGTCGAGTCCGGCTCCGGTCTGGGCGATGAGGGCGGGGGTGCGGGAGTAGACGTTGAGGATCGCCGCGCCGATCTTCATGCGCTCGGTGCGGGCGGCCAGATATCCCATGATCGAGGGCGAGTCGAAGCCGTACGCCTCGGCGACCCAGACGGCGTCCAGTCCGGCGGATTCCAGTGCGGCGACCTGGTCGCAGGCGGCGCGCGGGTCGCCCGCGTAGTTCAGCGGGAGGGAGAGTTCCATCAGTCGGTGCCGTCCTTCTTCGGGAGGGCCCGCAGGCTCGTCACGTCCCAGTCGCGGGCCACGTCCTCGGTGTCCGCGCCGGGCCGGGCGGGCCCGCTGCGCACACGGGAGGGGGTGGCGGAGAACCGGGGAGCGGGCGCGGGCTGGGTGAGGCCGCCGTGCTCGACGTAGGTGGAACGGGCGGCGAGGTGCGGGTGGTGAGGCGCCTCGCGGAGCGAGAGGACCGGGGCGACGCAGGCGTCCGTGCCTTCGAAGGTCTCGGTCCACTCGGCGCGGGTACGGACCCTGAAGCGGTCGGCGACGAGGGTGCGCAGATCCGCCCAGCGGCTGAAGTCGTTACGGTCGGGGGCCTCGTCGGCGATCCCGAGCAGCTTGGCGAACTGCTCGTAGAACTGCGGCTCCAGTGGTCCGACCGCCATGTACTCGCCGTCGGACGTCTCGTAGCAGCCGTAGAAGGGGCAGCCGCCGTCGAGGAGGTTGGAGCCGCGCCGGTCCTGCCAGCTGCCGGCCGCCAGCATCCCGTGGATCATCGTGGCGAGGTGGGCGGCACCGTCGACGATGGCGGCGTCCACCACCTGGCCCGTGCCGCCGGGCGTGCGGGCGTGCTGGAGGGCGGCGAGCACACCGACGACGAGGTAGAGCGAACCGCCCGCGTAGTCGCCGACCAGGTTGGCGGGCACCGTGGGTGGCTCTCCGGGTCTGCCGATCATGGAGAGGGTGCCGCTGAGCGCGATGTAGGCGATGTCGTGGCCGGCCCGTTCGGCCAGTGGTCCGTCCTGGCCCCAGCCGGTCATCCGCCCGTAGACGAGCTGCGGATTGCGGTCCAGACATGCGGCCGGCCCCACGCCGAGGCGTTCGGCGACGCCCGGGCGGTAGCCCTCGATCAGGATGTCGGCGCGCGACACGAGGTCCAGTACCTGCCCCGCACCGCCGTCGGCCTTGAGGTCGACGAGGACCGAGCGCTTGTTGCGGTTGGTGAGGTCGTACGCGGGATCGATCCCGAGCGCCGCGCCGCCGGGCCGGTCGACGCGCACCACATCGGCGCCGAGGTCGGCCAGGAGCATCGCGGCGAACGGTCCCGGGCCGATGCCCGCCAGTTCGACGACGCGCACCCCGGCCAGTGGACCCTGCCCTGTCGTTGCCATCAAGCCCCCAGCAGTGTGACACAACTGATGTAACATCGATGATGTTAAGAAGGCTCCGCGCTCCGCACAACCCTTTTGGCCGAGCAAGCGCTTAGTTCCTTCTCAGGGATCCTCTCGCACCGAGGCCCTCCCGGCTGCACAGCGCCACGAACCCCTCCGCTACCCTCTGCCTGCTACATCGGCGCCGGCCCCTGCGGAGGCACTCATGAACAGGCAGAACGGGGCAGAACGCCCCTATGACGTCATCCTTTTCGGCGCCACCGGCTTCGTGGGGACACTCACCGCCGCGTACCTGGCGGAGCACGCACCGGACGGCTTCCGCTGGGCCGCGGCGGGGCGCAGCCGCGCCAAGCTCGAAAAGCTGCGCGAGAACCTCACCGCGATCGACCCGCGCTGCGCGGAGCTGCCCCTGCTGACAGCCGATGCCGGCGACCCCGCCACGCTGCGCGAACTCGCCGAGTCCGCACATGTGGTGGCGTCGACGGTGGGCCCGTACGTCTGGTACGGCGAGGGGCTGGTCGCGGCCTGCGCCGAGGCGGGGACGGATTACGCCGACCTCACCGGCGAGGCGGAGTTCGTCGACCGGATGTTCCTGGAGCACGACACGAGGGCCCGCGAGACGGGTGCCCGGATCGTGCACGCCTGCGGCTTCGACTCCGTACCGCACGACCTCGGCGTCTACTTCACCGTCAAGCAGCTCCCCGAGGACGTTCCGCTGACCGTCGACGGCTACGTCCGCAGCAACGCCGTCTTCTCGGGCGGCACGTTCGCCTCGGCGCTCACCGCGATCGGCCGCGGCCCGCAGATGATCCGGGCCGCGAAGGAACGCCGTCTGCACGAGCCGCGCCTGGTCGGCCGGCGGGCTCGCGCCCCGCAGGGCTCACCCCACTTCAGTCCGGCGACCGGAACGTGGGCACTGCCGCTGCCGACCCTCGACCCTCGTGTCGTGGAGCGGTCGGCGCGGGCGCTGGAGCGCTACGGCCCCGACTTCCGCTACCGGCACTTCGCCTCCGTGAAGCACCTTCCGGTGGCGCTCGGCGGCACCGCGGCTCTGGGGGTGCTCACGGCGGCCGCCCAGATCCCCGCCGTTCGCGGCTGGCTGATGGACCGCTACGAACCCGGCACCGGCCCCGGCAAGGAGCGCAGGGACCGCAGCTGGTTCACGGTGCGCTTCGTCGGCGAGGGCGGTGGCCGCCGGGTCTTCACCGAGGTCTCGGGCGGCGACCCGGGCTACGACGAGACCGCGAAGATGCTCGCCGAGGCCGCCGTCTGCCTCGCGCTCGACGACCTGCCGAAGACATCGGGGCAGGTCACGACCGCCGTGGCGATGGGCGACGCGCTCCTGGAACGGCTGACGACGGCGGGGCTGGGCTTCCGCGTCGCGGCGGTGCTCTGAGCGGGGCGCGGTTCCCTGGGCGTACGGGAGGGCACCGGCCGGGTCAGAGCATCCAGGAGGCGAGGGTGCAGACCATGGAAACGGTCCAGGCCGCTCCCGCGACAACGCCCAGGGTCATACCCACGGCAACGCCGCGCTGGGACAGACGTACGGTTCCTGCGTTCATGGGAGGTGCGTGGTGGTCGATCATGTGTACCAGCCTGCCCCCTATGTTCGACGAACAACATCCGCTCATGTACTCAGATGGAAACAGTTCCGGCGGCCGGGATCGGGACGGCCGGGCCTTGCGGCCGTGCCTTGGCGGCCGTGCCGGGACGGACCTGCGACGGCGGTCAGGCGACGGCCTCCCGCAGGGCCGCCCGGCACAGGGCGTCGGCCCGGCGCGTGGTCTCCGGCTGACGGAAGTCGCGCGCCAGCAGCAGTGTGTGGGCGCAGGCGTTGTCCAGGCCGGTGCGGTGCCCGACGGAGACGAAGACGGGCTTGGTGTCGTCCTGGGTGCGCAACGCCCGGCCGACCACCTCGTCCCCGTCCATGAGCGGGGTGGAGTCCCCGCGCCGGGGCCCCGGTTGCTCGTAGCGGAAGGTGAACGGGTTCTTGGCGACGCCGATGACCGCGAGGCCGGTGAGGACGCCCAGATGGCTGGCGAGTCCGAACCTGCGCGGGTGCGCCCGGCCGTAGCCGTCGCAGACGACGAGCCCGGGGTCGACGGGCAGCGCCTCCAGCGCGGCGAGCACGGTCGGGATCTCCCGGAAGGCCAGGAGCCCGGGGACGTACGGGAAGGTCACCCGGCCCCGCGCGGTCGACTCCGCCACCACCTCCAGGGTCGCCGCGTCCAGGACCACGGCGGCCGCCACGACGACGTCCCGCTCGTCGTCGTAGGCGACGTCGACACCGGTCACCCGGCCGGTACCGGGCCGCGGCCCCGGTTCGTCGAGCACCACCCGGGTGCGCAGAGTGTCCTGGACTGCGCGTGCTTCGGCCTCGTCGGCGGGCATGGTGAAAGTCGTCATGGTGCGGTTGAGTCTAGGGACCCCCGGGTTCCCGTCGGTCCCGTAGCCTGGCGATCATGTTCGTACTCGAGTTGACCTACACCGCACCGGTCGAGCGCGTCGACGCACTCATGCAGGAACATGTCGCCTGGCTCGACACCCATTACACGGCCGGGGTGTTCATCGCGTCCGGGCGCAAGAACCCGCGTGACGGCGGCGTGATTCTCGCGGTCGGGGACGATCGCGCGCGGATCGAGGAGATCGCGGCGACCGACCCGTTCGCGGCGCACAAGGTGTGCGCGTACCGGATCACGGAGTTCCTCGCGACGAAGACGTCCGAGGGACTGGCCCCCTACCGGCAGCAACTGCCCGGATAGGCGCGGCTATCCGAGCCGGGCGACGCGTCCCTTCTCGCCCGCTGCCCAGCAACCGCCGTCGGCCGCGCAGTTCACCGTGTCGTACGAACCGGTGTCGACCGTCCTCCAGGTGCGTCCGCCGTCCAGCGTCAGATCCGTGCCGGTCGGGCCGACCGCCAGCGCCACCGACCTGCTGTGCGGGAGCCAGGCGACGCCCGAACGGTAGGCCGGTGGCGCAGTGGTGGCGGTCCGCCAGGTACGACCGCCGTTGCCGGTGACGGCCGCGGCGTCCGGCGAGGCCTGGTCCGCGCGGTAGTCGCCGCCGACCGCGATGCCGTGCGTGCGGTCGCGGAAGGCGAGGCCGAAGACTCCGCGCGCGGGGTCCCCGGCCGGGATGGGCGACGCGGTCTCGGACCAGGTCAGCCCGCGGTCACCGGAGTGCAGCACCCGGGCGGTGTCCGCACCGCCGGTGGCGAGCCACACATCCTTGGCTCCCGAGCTGACGAGACACTGACCGCTCGCCGCGAAACCGGCCTCGCCGGGGCGGGCGGCAGGCATGCCCGCGTCGGGCAGCACCTTCCAGTTCCGCCCCCCGTCGGAGGTCGACAGGATGCGGAACTTCCCGTCCACCGGGTCGCTCATCGCCAGCCCGTTGCGGCTGTCGAAGAAGGTCAGGCAGTCGTAGAAGGCACGGGAGTCGCTGTTGCGGAAGGACTCGGTCCAGGTCGCGCCGCCGTCATCGGTGCGCAGGACCCTGGACGCCTCGCCCTCACCGATGGCCAGGACCACCGCCCGCCGCCGGTCGAAGGCCTCGATGTCGCGGAACTCCAGGTCCGCCGCTCCGGGCGGCGAGACGTCGCGCCAGTGCCGGCCACCGTCGGCCGTACGCAGCACCGTGCCCTTGGACCCCGCGGCCCAGGCGTCGTCGCGGCTGACCGCGGCGAGGCCACGGAAGCGCGCGTCCGTGCCTGTGTCGGTGAGTTCCCAGGCCGGCCGGTGGCCCCGTTCACGCTGCTCCGCGGGTGCGGCCTGCGCCGACGGTACGGCCAGAGCGGCGGTCACGGCCGCACCGCACAGGACCAGTGACATCAGTCGTCTCGTCTTCCCCATGGCCATCATGGCGCTGGAAGCTAGTCCACGGGCGGACCGCCGTCCAGGGCGCATCGGACGAAACGGGGCAGGAGGACAGAAGCCGGCAGGCGGTGACGCAGCTCACGCCCCCTGCCAGTGCACGGATCGTGGAGTTCCGTCGTCTACTCCATTGCCGGGAACCGTTCATCCGACGCGAGAGGGAGCAGGTCTTGTCCAGCGTTATCGAGCAGTCCGTGCAGGCCCGCATGGTCGCATCCGCTCCGCGGATGGAAACCCTGCCCGCCACCCTGAGTTACGACCGCAAGGACCCTTTCGCCGTCCGCATGGCCTTCCCGGCCCCTGCGACCCTCGAGGGCACCGAGGTGTCCTGGGAGTTCTCCCGTGAGCTGCTCATGGCCGGGATGGACGGACCGGCCGGCGTCGGTGACGTAAGGGTGCGGCCTTTCGGCTACGACCGCACGGTCCTGGAGTTCCACGCCGTGGAGGGCATCGCCATGGTGCACGTCCGCACGTCGGAACTGCGCCGCTTCCTGAAGCGGGCCCAGGTGCTGGTCCCGGTGGGGGACGAATACCGCTTCCTCGACCTCGACCGCGATCTGACGGATCTGCTCGACGGGTCCTGACCCACGCGGCAGAGGTGGGTCCTGACCCATCGGGCCGCGGGGTCCCGGAAAATGCGGTTGCAGAGCCGCACGACCCGCTCGTAGCGTGAGTGCTGCCCTGTTGTCGTCGGATCGGAGAAGGACGTTGCTCCACATCTGAGGTGTCCGTACACCGTGCCGCGCGCGTGCTGTTCCGTGCGCGGGCCCGAGTGCGACCTCATGTGTCCGAGCCGTTCTCCGAGATTCTCCGACGCAGCCGGGAGACCTTCGTGCCTGCACCCACAACTCACCTCACCTGTTCGTCCCTCTCCTTCGCCTGGCCCGACGGCGGCGACGTCTTCGAGGACTTCCACCTGGCCGTCGGTCCCGGACGGACCGGGCTCATCGGCCTCAACGGCTGTGGCAAATCGACCCTGTTGCGCCTGATCGCCGGTGAACTCACCCCTACGGGCGGCCACATCACAACGGCCGGCGACATCGGCTACCTCCCGCAGAACCGCGCCCTGGACACCGCCCTGCGCGTCGACGCGGTGCTGGGCATCGCCGGGAAGCGGAACGCTCTGAAAGCCATCGAGTCGGGCGATGTCCGCGAGGAGCACTTCACCGTGGTCGGTGACGACTGGGACGTGGAGGAGCGCGCCCGTGCCACGCTCGACCAACTGGGCCTCGCAGGTGTCGGGCTCGACCGGACCATCGGCGAGATGTCGGGCGGCGAGTGCGTGCTGCTGCGGCTGGCCGCGCTGCTGCTGGCACGTCCGCCGGTCCTGCTGCTGGACGAGCCGACGAACGACCTCGACCTGCACGCCCGTGGGCGGCTGTACGACGCGGTCGACGCATGGACCGGTGTCCTGGTCGTCGTCAGTCACGACCGGGAGCTGCTGGAGCGGGTGGACCGGATCGCCGATCTGAGGGACGGCACGGTCACCTGGTACGGCGGCAGCCTGACGGCGTACGAGGAGGCGCTCGCCGTGGAGCAGGAGGCCGCCGAGCGGATGGTGCGGGCCGCGGAGGCCGATGTGCGGCGGCAGAAGCGCGAACTGTCCTACGCACACATCAAGTTGGCCCGTCGCAAACGGTACGGGCAGAAGATGTGGGACACCAAGCGCGAGCCGAAGGCCGTCATGGGCCAGCGCAAGCAGACGGCGCAGGAGTCGGCCGGCAAGCACCGCGTCCTGCATGCGGAGCGCCTGGCGGACGCGGAGGAGCGGCTCGAGGAAGCCGTCGAGGCCGTGCGGGACGACGACGCGATCCGGATCGAACTCCCGCACACCCAGGTGCATCCGGGTGGCGGTGTCCTGGTGCTGCGCGATCTCGAACTGGCCCACGGCGCCCGGGTGCGCGGGGAGTTCGACCTGCGCGGCCCGGAGCGGATCGCGTTGGTGGGCCGCAACGGCTCGGGCAAGACGACGTTGCTGCGCACGATCGCCGGCGAGCTGGCGCCACGGTCCGGAGAGGCGGTCGTCCATGTGCCGGTGGGCTTTCTGCCCCAGCGTCTGGACGTGCTCGACGACGGGCTGTCCCTCGTGGACAACGTGGCGCGGTACGCGCCGGGCGCCTCGGCCAACCGGATCCGGGCGAAGCTCGCGCACTTCCTGTTCAAGGGGGCGCGGGCGGACCTGCCCGCGGCGACGCTGTCGGGCGGTGAGCGGCTCCGGGCGACCCTGGCCGCCCTGCTGCTCGCCGATCCGGCACCCCGGCTGCTGATGCTGGACGAACCGACGAACAGTCTCGACCTGTCCGGCGTGCGCCGCCTCACCGCCGCGCTGGCGGGTTACGAGGGTGCGCTGATCGTGGCGAGCCACGACCTGCCGTTCCTGCAGTCGCTGGGGATCACCCGGTGGCTGCTGCTGGAGGCGGGCGAGCTGCACGGAATCTCCCCCGCAGACCTAGCCCGGGTCCTGGGCCGTGAGGTATGACTTACCCCTCGACATCCGGCCCCGACCTGCGGATATAACGGTACGTAAACGGGCACCGCGAGGACCGGGCTTGGCTACGGCCTTACTGCCGCCTTAACCTACGGTCACGTAACCTACGAAGCCGTAGGTAATTCTCCCGTCCCCAGGAGCCCCCGTGACGATCACCTCTCCCCAACTCGGCAGTTCGAAGGCGTGGACCGACGCCCAGCTGCTGTACGCGCTGGAAGAGGTGGTGGAGAAGGAACTCAACCGCCATCTCAAGGTCGCCAAGGACTGGATGCCCCACGAGTACGTACCGTTCTCCGACGGCCGGAACTTCACCGGCGTCTTCGAGGACGGCGAAGCATGGGAGACCAGCCAGTCCAAGGTCACCGACATCGGCAGGATCGCGCTCGTCGTGAACCTGCTGACCGAGGACAACCTCCCCAGCTACCACCACGAGATCGCCTCCCTCTTCGGCCGCGACGGCGCCTGGGGCACCTGGGTGCACCGCTGGACCGCGGAGGAGGGCCGCCACGGCATCGTGATGCGCGATTACCTCCTCACCTCGCGCGCGGTCGACCCGGACAAGCTCGAGCAGTTCCGCATGGCGCACATGGCGGAGGGCTTCGAGTCCGACAACCGCCACTCCATGCTGCACTCCGTGGCCTACGTCGCCTTCCAGGAGCTCGCGACCCGCGTCTCGCACCGCAACACCGGCCACCAGTCGGGCGACCCCGTCTGCGACCGGATGCTGGCCCGGATCGCGACCGACGAGAACCTGCACATGGTCTTCTACCGCAACCTGCTGGGTGCCGCCTTCGAGCTCGCCCCGGACCTCACGATGCAGTCCGTGCGCGACGTGGTCGTCAACTTCCGGATGCCCGGTCACGGCATGCCCGGCTTCGAGCGCGCCGCCGCGCAGATGGCCATCGGCGAGATCTACAACATGCGCATCCACCACGACGACGTGATCCAGCCCGTGCTGCGCTACCTCAAGGTCCTCGACATCGACGGACTCGGCCCGGAGGGCCTCCAGGCGCAGGAGGAGCTGGGCCTGTACATGAGCGGGCTGGACAGGGAGGCGTCGAAGTTCGACGAGAAGCTGGCCCTGCGCAAGGCGCGGATGGCGGCCCGCGCGAACGCCTGATCCCGCAGGACGGTGGCGGCGCTCACTCGGGCGCCGTCACTTCCGCGTAAGCGGCGTCACGCACATCGGCCACCGGGTGCTGGCGCAGGGCGCGCAGCTGGGTCCGCCAGGGCCCGGTCCAGTCGGTGCGCCGTCCCGCCGCCGCGGTGATCGCGGCGGCGAACAGCCCTTCGGCCGGACCGCCGCTCCCGGTGAGCCGGCCGGCGACGGCGAGCAGGACGTCCGTGTCACCCGCCCCGGAGCGGTTCACATCGCCGATGCGGGCGCCGAGCGTCCGTGCGATCCGGGCGGCCTGGACCGGGCGCCCTTCGAGCAGCCCGGCCAGCCGGACGAGCTCCGCGTGCAGGGCTTCGGGGCCGGTGTCCAGGTCGACGGCGCAGACCAGCAGCCGGGCCGCCTGCGGTACGAAGTCCCGGTGGTGCGCGAGGGTCTCCCCTGCCGCCGCGAGGAGAGGGCGTTCCGAGGCCCGCCGGGTCACGGCCGACGCCGTGAGAGCGTCCACCGCGCGGACGATCCGCTGCCGTGCGGGCCGGTCCCGCTCGGCTCCCGCGTCGTCCGCGGTGTCGTTGGTGGACAGGGCCAGGAGCGCGCAGTTCAGCGCGGCGGCGGCCTCCCCTCCTGCCATGGCGGCTCCGACGAGCGCGTCGGTGGCCGACTGCCAGGTGCCGCGCCGGCCGAGGTCGCTCACCGCGTCCACCAGCACATCGCACGCCCCGGGCGCCCAGGGCACCCACTGGGCCAGCGCCCGGTGAGCGAGGGCGGCCAGCTCCTCGTCGTCGGTCGCACACACCTCCTGCACCAGCCGGGCGTAGCGCGGCCGGTGCCGCTCGGGCAGCAGGACCGGGTGGGCCCGCAGGACGGCGTTCCGCAGGCGCCGCTCGCCGCGCGCCGCATCGGCCATCACCTCCCACATCGCCTCGTTCCCGAGCAGGTCCGTGCCGAACGCGACGCAGACGGCCCGCACGTCGGGGTGCTGGTCCGGCATCGCGTAGGCCTCGGCGAGGACCTGTGCGGCCTGGGCGGAGGGCAGCCGGATCGCGGCGAGCCGGACCATCTCCTTGCGGCTGGTCACCTTGCCGGTACCGGGCGCCGTACGCTCGCGCAGCAGTGCGGCGAGCCGCGAGGGGCGCACGTGCCGGGAGGCGCGGCTCGCCGCGAAGACCGCGACCCTCGCCTCGTCGCCGCCCAGGCGTGCGAGCAGATCGGGCAGTACGTCAGCGGGGCGGTCCGTGCGGGCCAGTGCCGCCAGCGCGGCCTCGGCGAGCACGACCTCCGAAGACGCCAGCCAGCCCCGTACCGCGTCGGCCCCGGTCTGCGGAATGCGGGCCAGTTGCCCGATCGCCGCCTGCCGGGCGTACAGGGGAAGCTTCTCGTCCTGTGCGGTCCGCTCCAGTCCGCGCGCCGCGGCGCTCTGCTGCTCGGGAGTCCAGCGGACGACGTCCGCGCCGACAGGCACGTGCCACGGCGCTCCCGGGGTGAGGAACCTTCCGTACGGCGGGCTGTCGCCGAGCACCCGGCCCAGGAGGTCCGTGCGCCGCCGGGTGAGCACGCCCATCACCGCGGGCAGCGCGGCTGCCGAAGGTTCGCGTGCCAGGATCCGCTCGACGCGCTCGTCACGGTGGGCGGCCGGCTCCAGCCACAGGCCGATCGCGGTGCGTGCGGTGCCCGCGCTTCCGTAGCGGACCGCCTGCCACAAGAGTTCCTGGAGCTCCGGCATGTCCGCGGCACGGCGTCCGACGGCCCGGGTCAGTGCGAAGACGAGGGCGTAGTCGGCCTTCTCCGCGCCCGCTTCCAGCCAGGGCCGCAGGGCCTCGAACACCGTGTGTTCCTGTCCCCGGCGCAGGGTGCGGTCGAGCCTCCCCAGGCCGGCGTCACCGGCGTTCCCGTACAGCCGGACGAGGGTGCGGAGCGCCCAGTTGAGCAGGGCGCGCCTGCCGGTGGTGGCGTGCTCGCGCAGGACACCCAGGGCGAGTTGGCTCAGATTGCCCCGCGTGGACGCGGAGGAGTCGCGGGCCTCGACGGCGTCGGTGGCGATCCGGTCCAGCAGGGGTTCCACCTCGTCGGTGAAGAGCGCGGGCGGAGTTCCGAGGAGTGCGAACAGTGCGGCGGCCCTGACCGGATCCTGTTCCGAGCGCAGCCGGAGCATGTCCTCCAGGACGGTGGCGACGGCTGCCGGGTCGCCGGAGCGGCCCGCGTTGCCTATCAGCAGCGGCCAGGCTTCGGCGCGGTCCTCGGCGGCGGGCCGGTGGGTCGCCGCCAGCAGGCGCTCCCGTACCTCGGCGACCGGCAGGAACGACTCCGCGAGCAGGACGGTGCTCCAGTGCCCGCCGCGGGTCCTCGCCCGGTCGGCCATGCGACGGGCCGGACCCGCCACGTGGCTTCGGGGCAGTGCGCCGAGGAGTACGGCGTCCACGGTGATGACGGAGCCCTCTCCCTGTCCGGCGACGACGGCGTCGTGGAACGCGCCGCGACGGGACGGCGGGAGGGCGCGGACGAGGCGGTCGAGGATGCCGTGATCCAGCACGTGCCGGCCGTACTCGGTGAGAAGCGCATCGGGAGCCGTGACGGCCAGGCGCCGCAGGAGCGTCCCGCTGAGCGCGCCGCTGCGGGCGATCGCGAAACTGTCCGGTCCACGGAGCAGCTTGAGCGTCCGGGCCGGGTCGGCCGAGGCGAGGACGCCCAGCCTCATGCGCAGCGGCGGCGGGAGGTTCGTCGGGCCGTGGCGCTCGAGCAGGTCGAGTACGCGGTGGGGCAGCCTCGCCGCGGCCGTGGCGACCGCGCGTTCGTGCCCGCAGCCCTGCCACCAGGCGTCGCGCATCGACTCGGGCCGGCCGGCGAGGTCCCGTTCCGCAGCGTCGAGGAACGGGCCGGGGTGGTGGCGTCCGAGCGCGGCCCAGCCGGTCACCGCGGGGAAGAGGCCGGGCAGGAGCCTGCTCACGGTCGCGGTGGAACAGCCCCGGAGCAGCCGGGCCGCCTCCGCGTCGCCCCACCTCTCGCGCAGTGGCTCGATCAGCCGGTCGGCGAGCTCGGTGCGGCCGTCGCTGACGACGGCCTGCAGGAGCCGGCGGCGTACGACGGCCGGGGCGTCGGCCAGCGCCGTCTCGTACGCCGTGTCCGGTACGCCCGCGGAGAGTGCCGCCCGCAGGGCGTGGCCCCGCACGAAGGAGTCCTCGTCGCCGATGCGGGCGGCCAGCCAGTCGCGGTCGCCGCCCACGGACGCGGCGACGACAGCGAGCCCGCGTTCGTAGGGGCCCCCGGTCTCCAGCTCCTCCAGGACGGGACGCAGCACCCCGTCCGCGGTGAACCTCCGGGCGTGTGCCGCCACTTCTCTCATGCGCTGTGGATGGGCGAGGCAATCCACGGCGTCGAGGAGTGCGCAGACGAGGGCGACTGGCCGGGCGTCGGTCATGCGGCGATTCTGCCGTGCGAGGCCGGGCTGACCCCACAGGTTTACGGAACGTACTCTGTGCCGGGTGAAGCCAGTGACGCGTCTTGTTCTTTTCGGTGCACCTATCGCCATCGCCGTTTCGATTCTGTTCAGCAGCAGCGACTCCGAGCTGCCCGCGAGCTCCCCGCAGCCGACCGAGGCCGCCGAGGCAGCCGCACAGGCGGAGAGCCCCGGCCAGAGCGCCGAGAACGACGAGAAGATAGCCGGGCTGCCGCCCGGGCTGGCCGCTCCGGCCATGAAGGAGATCGCCTCCCAGCTGGTGGGCAGCGCGGAGGCCTCGACCCTGGACTGGCGCAGCCAGTACGGAGCGATCGAGGACGTCGGCGACGGAACCGGCTACACCGCGGGGATCATCGGATTCTGCTCCGGTACGAACGACATGCTGCAGCTGGTCGAGGCGTACACGAAGGACCATCCGGACAACCCGCTCGCCCCGTTCCTCGCGGCGCTGCGCGAGGTGGACGGCACGGACTCGCACGAGGGTCTGGACCCCGGCTTCACCGACGCGTGGAAGGCGGCCGCCGAGGACCCGGCGTTCCGCACGGCTCAGAACACGATGCGGGACACGCTCTACTTCGAACCCGCGGTGCGACTGGCGAAGCTGGACGGTCTCGGCACCCTGGGCCAGTTCGTCTACTACGACGCGATGGTGCTCCACGGACCCGGCATCGAGGCGGACGGTTTCTACGGCATCCGGGACGCCGCGATGGCCTCGGCGGACACGGCGGCGGAGGGCGGCGACGAGGCGGAGTACCTCGGCGCGTTCCTCGACGAGAGCCGGTCCGCGATCCTGACGCGGAAGGTCCAGCGCGACACCACCCGGATCGACACCGCGCAGCGGGTGTTCCTGCGGAAGGGCAACCTCGAGCTGAAGAAGCCGCTCGTGTGGCAGGTGTACGGCGAGACGTTCCGCATCCCGTAGGCGCACGGGCTCCGCACAACCGCACGCGCGTCAGCGGCTGTCCGGCCGGTGCCGTAAGCCGCCGCTTCGCGCCGGGATGTCAGCCCTCGGCGCGGCGGCCTCTGCGGAGCCGGTCCCGCTCCTTCTCCGAGAGCCCGCCCCACACGCCGAAACGCTCGTCATGGGCGAGGGCGTACTCCAGACACGCCAGCCGTCCCTCGCAGGCGTTGCACAACTGCTTGGCCTCGCGGGTCGAGCTGCCGGGAGCCGGAAAGAAGAACTCGGGTCCGGCCTGGGCGCACAGTGCCGTCTCCTGCCAGGCGAGTGCGTCGTCGGTCATCATGGTGTTGATCGGCATGGGGCACACGGTGCCCCATGGCGATAAACAAGTGATCAACGAACCGTCAACGCAGTCCGCGCCGGTCGTGCCCGATCAGCCCGGCGGCATCGGCGCGGGCTTGATCACCGCGAACGCCGCGCCCGCGGGATCGGCGACATTGGCCATCCTGCCGACGTTCTCCACGTCCATGGGGGCCAGGGTCACACGGCCGCCCAGCCGTTTCGCGTCGGCGAGCGTCGCGTCGACGTCCTCCACCGCGAAGTACGGAAGCCAGTGCGGCCCGGCAGCCGCCTCGCTGGGCACCTCGTCCATCTGCACGAGCCCGCCGAAGGAGGAGTCGGCGCCCTCACTGCCCGCGGGGCGCACCATCGTGTACCTGCCCCCGGGGTACGTCATGTCCTCGGTCTCCCAGCCGAAGACCGTCTTGAAGAACGCGGCGGCCGCGGGCACGTCCGGGGTGTAGAGCTCGGACCAGATCAGCGAACCCGGCTCCATGATCATGCCCAGGCCCGTGTTCGTGCCCGGCTGCCACACGCCGAAGTACGCGTCGGCGTTGTCCTTGAAGCCGCCCATGCGGCCGTAGTCGAGCACATCCATCGGAGGGAACGCCGCGGACCCGCCGGCCTTCTCCACCGTCCGCGCGGTGGCATCCGCGTCGGGAGTCTGGAAGTAGACGGACCAGGAGGGCTTGCCCTGGTCCTCGGGCACCGTCATGACGCCGGCGACCGCCTTGCCCCGCAGCTGGTACGTCCCGTACCCGCCGGTCTCGGGGCCGCCGGGCACCAGCTCCCAGCCGAAGAGGCCCTGGTAGAAGGCCGTGGCCGCTTCGAGGTCGGGTGTGCCGAGGTCGGTCCAGTTGGGGGCGCCGGTGACGAAACTCGGGTCGAGCATGGTGTGCTCCTCGGGCGAGTCGTAGGTCTCGCTCGCTCATCGTGCGGGCATTTCCCTGACCCACCGAGTCTTGCACCGGGCTCCGACAACCGCAGCCCGCGCAGGGCGACCGGGTTCCCGCCCCCGTGTCCCCCGACCTGTTGTGTGCCCGGCCGGACCAGCCGTGTGCGCCTTCGGGTGAGGCCGGGCACGCCTTCGGGTCCGGCCGGGCGTGGTGGGCGTCAGCGTGTGACGCCGAGTGCCGGAAGCACCGTTTCCGCCACCCGGTAGGCCTCCTCCAGCAGCGGGTTCCCGGACAGGATGAAGGTGTCGACGCCGAGGTCCTCGAACTCCTTGAGGCGTTCGACGACCTGGGCCGTCGAACCGACCACCGCCGTGCCGGGGCCCGGCCGGAACAGGCTCATGCCCGGCCACATGTTGGGGTACGTCTCCAGTTCCCGCGCCCTCGCCGGGACCTTGCCGCCGTGCTGGCGGAACTGGCGCTGCCAGCCCACCCCGTCCTCGCCCGCCCGGTCGCCGAGCTGGCGGGCGTACGTCGCCTCGCTCGTGACGTCCAGCAGGCGGTCGGCCGCCGCCCACGCCTGGTCCTCCGTATCGCGGACGATCAGGTGGAGACGCAGACCGATGCGGAGGGTGCGGCCGTACGCGGCCGCCCGCGCCCGGACCCGCTCCAGCTTCTCCTTCAGCAGGTGCGGCGGTTCGCCCCAGGTGAGGAAGACGTCGACGTGCTCGGCCGCCATCTCGATGCCGGGTGCCGACGAGCCGCCGAACCAGAGCGGGATGTGCGGGTCCTGGACGGGCTTCAGCTCACGGAACGAGGCGCCCGCGTTCTTCAGGTCGTAGAAGCGGCCCTTGTGGTCGAAGACCTCTCCGGCCGTCAGCCGCTTGACGATCGACCAGTACTCGGCGCTGAGTTCGTAGCGTTCGTCGTGCTCGACGTGGAGTCCGTACTCCTGGAGCGATTTCGTGGAGCCGTTGACGACGTTGAAGCGCAGCCGGCCGCCGAAGAGCTGGTCGAAACTCAGCGCCATCTTGGCCAGCAGCGTGGGCGAGATGAGGCCGGGGTGAACCGCGAGCAGCGGTTTGAAGCGGGTGCTGGTGGAGGCGGCGAGGGCGCTGCCCAGGGGCCAGACGTCGTACAGGTCGGTGGCGAGCAGGGCACCGCTGTAGCCGAGCTGCTCCACGGTTCCGGCGAGCCGGCTGAGGTAGCCGAGGTCGGCGGTCCGCCGCCCCTCCGGCTCCCAGGGGTAGGCGCCTTCGCGCGGGATGATGTACCAGAGGACTTCGGTCGCCATGCCGCTCAGGCCGCCTTCGGGCCGGAGGCGGAAAGGGTGCCGGCGGCCGCGGTGCCCGCGTGCGCCCGGGCGGTGGCGACCTCGACCGGCCGGTCGATGAATCCGGTGCGGTGGAAGATGTCCGCGGCTTCCTGCTGTTCGGCGATGAACGCGTCGCTGACGGACTCGATCTTCCACGGCAGGGCGCGCAGGGCGGTCTCCCAGTCGTCGGCGCTCCCGCCCAGGTCGGCGGCGGCGATCTCGGCGGCGGCACGGGGGTTGGCGGCCGCCCAGTCGTCGGCGCGCTGGAGGGCGCGGGTGAGCGCCTCGATGATCTCCGGCCGGTTCTCCGCGAGTTCGCGCCGGGTGAAGAAGACGGACCGGTCGGTGATCACGTCGCCGGTGGCGACGAGGGTGCGCAGCCCGCCGGTCCTGCGCGCGGCCGCCAGCTGCGGTCCCTGGGCGACCCATGCGGCGATGTCCCCGGAACGCAGCAGCTGCTCGCTGTCGTCGGTGCTGCGGACCGCGGTGATGTCGTCGGCGTACGAGAGTCCGGCGTCGTCCAGGGCCTTGGCGATCAGATGGGTCTGCCAGGACCCGATGGCGAGGTGGACGGTGGTGCCCTTGAGGTCGGCGACCGTGCGGACGGGGCTGTCCTCCGGGACGAGGAGCGCGCCGTGCTCGGGGCGCGGGGCGGACACGGCGGTGTAGACGAGGTCGTGGCCGGCCGCCTGGGCGGTGACCGGCGGGGTGGATCCGGTGCCGCCGAAGTCGATGACGCCCTGCGTGAGGAGCTCACCGGTGCGCACCCCGTTGGTGTACGGGTGGAAGGCGACCGTCTCACCGAGAGCGGCCAGCTCCTCCTGGGCGATGCCGAGGCGGGAGAGGTGGTACAGGTGGAAGAGGGACGGGTTGCTGCTGTGGACACCGATGGTGATGGTCATTCAGATCACTCCGACTTCGGCAGTTTCGACGGGGGCGGGGGCAGGGGACGGCAAGGGGGCAGGGGCGGGGGAGGCATCGACGCCGAGGTCCTTCAGCAGCCGGCGGCGCAGTGCCGCGAACGCGGGATCGCCGGGATCCCTCGGCCGGTCGACGGCGACGGTCTCGTCGGTGACGAGCTTCCCGTCGCGCAGCACGGCGACGCGGTCCGCGAGCCGTACCGCCTCGTCGACGTCGTGGGTGACCAGGAGGACGGCAGGGCGGTGCTTGCGGCACAGCTCCCCCACCAGGTCCTGCATCTTCAGCCGGGTCAGGGCGTCCAGGGCGGCGAACGGCTCGTCCAGCAGGAGCAGTTCGGGCTCACGCACCAGCGCCCGGGCGAGTGCCACGCGCTGCGCCTCGCCGCCGGAGAGCGTGGCGGGCCAGGCGTCGGCGTGCCGTTCCAGGCCCACTTCGGCGAGGGCCCGGAGCCCGTGGGCGGAGCGACTGCGCGGCAGGGCGACGGTCACATTGGCGAGGACCTTCTTGGACGGTACGAGGCGGGGCTCCTGGAAGACGATGGTGCGGGCCTCGGGGACGAGCACCTCTCCCCCGTCGGCGCCGTCCAGTGCTCCCAGGATGCGGAGCAGGGTGGTCTTGCCGCTGCCGCTGGCACCCAGCAGGGCGACGAACTCGCCCCGGGCGATGTCGAGCCGGAGACCGTCGAGCACGGCCCGGGTGCCGAAGACCCGGCGCAGTCCGCGTACCCGTACGGCGGGCCGCTGCGTTCGGTCGGTCATCGTGTCCCTCCTTGCGGGGACCGCCAGGGCATCAGGACGCGCTCCAGCAGGCGTACGAGGATGTCGGCGGCCAGGCCCAGGAGGCCGTAGATCAGGATGCAGACGGCGAGGATGTCGGTGCGCGCGTAGCTCTGCGCCTGCGACATCAGATAGCCGATGCCCGCGGTGGCGTTGATCTCCTCGGCGGCGATGAGGGCGATCACGCTGAGCGTCATGGACAGCCGCAGGCCGGCCAGGAGGGACGGCAGGGCTCCAGGCAGGACGACCTCCCGCACGATGGCGAGCCTGCTCATCCCGAAGCTGCGCATGGCCTCGACGAGCTTGGGGTCGGTGTTGCGTACGCCGCTCGACGTGGACACGTACATGGGGAAGGTGGTGGCGACTGCGATGAGCAGGATCTTGGC
Organism: Streptomyces sp. NPDC059499; assembly: GCF_042749285.1. Lineage (NCBI taxonomy): Bacteria > Bacillati > Actinomycetota > Actinomycetes > Kitasatosporales > Streptomycetaceae > Streptomyces > Streptomyces sp. NPDC059499. The sequence goes on along the minus strand of NZ_JBHYTT010000013.1, from coordinate 77,456 downwards.
CGTCTCGTTGATCCCGAACCAGACCATGAACAGGGGGACCAGCGCGAGGAAGGGGATGGTGCGCAGGGTCTGGAGCGAGGAGTCGAGGAGCTCGTCGCCGATCCGGGTGAATCCGGTGGTGATACCGAGGACCAGCCCGGCGGCGAGCCCGAAGAGCAGGCCGATCCCGGACCGGGTCAGGGAGGTGGTGAGCGCGTCGGGCAGCTGCCCGTTCCCCCACAGCTCCCCCACGGCCCGCAGGACCTCCGCGGGCGACGCCAGCACATCGGGGGTGAGCAGCCCGGTGGCGGAGGCCGTCCACCACAGGAGGAGCAGGGCCACCGGGCCCAGCGCGCGGACGGTCAGGGCGAACGGACGGCCGCGCGGCTTGCGGAGTTGGGGCCGGGGGGTGACGAGGCCCTCCGTGGCGGCCCCTTCGGAGACCGCGCTCATGTCAGCTTCTCGATGTCGAGGAGGTGGGCCGCGACATCGACCTGTCCCTTGGTGACCTTCTGCTCCGCGTAGAAGGCGGCGACGGCCTCGAAGCGTTCGATGTCCTCGGGGCCGATCGGGTCGACCGTGCCGCCCTTGGCGATGATCGCGGTCTGCGCCTCCAGGGCCTTGCCGCTGACGGCGGTGGGGCCGACGTCGGTGAAGACGTTCAGGTAGGCGGCGGGATCCTTCTTCTCCCGGACGCTGGCGTCGTGGAGGTATTGGTACAGCGCCTTGACGATCTCGGGGTGCTTGTCGGCGAAGCCCGTACGCACCGCGTTCAGGCTGTAGTTGTCGGAGCCGATGGCGGCGCCGTCGGCGACGAAGTGCGCCTTGCCGCTGCCGATCTCGGCCACGGCGTAGGTGGCCCAGACGGCCCAGGCGTCGACCTTGCCCGCGTTGAACACGGCGGCGGTCTGGTCGGGGCGCAGATAGACCCGCTCGACCTGGTCCGCCGGGATGCCGGCCTTGGCGAGCGCCTTGAGCAGGAGGTACTCCCCGGTACCGCCCTGGTTGACGGCGACCTTCTTCCCCACGAGACCGGCGACGGAGTCGATGCCCGAACCGTTGCGGACCAGGATTCCCTCGCCCGTCGCGTCGGGGTCGACCGCGGTGAAGAACTTGAAGCCGGGGCGCTGGGCGAGGGAGGTGACGCCCGAGGTGATGGAGCCGGTGGCGAAGTCGAGCTGGTCGGCGTTCATGGCCTGTGCGGCCGGCGCGAAGGGGCCCGCGCTGCCGGTCCACTCCACCTTGGCACCGGCCTTGCCGAGGGCCTTGTCGAGGCTGCCGTCCTTCTTGCCGACGGCGAGGACTCCGGAGTTGCCGGGGTCGGGGATGCGCACGGTGACGGTGCTCGCGGCGCCCGTTCCGCTGTCGGCCTCGGACGTACCGCAGGCGCTGAGGGCAAGGAGCGCGGTGACGGTGAGGAGTGCGGGTGCGAGGGCCGTACGGCCCGGTCGGTGCGGGTTCATGGTGACAGTGGTCCTCGGGGTTCGGGGATGGACGAGGGGACGGGGTGGAGCCGGGCGAGGGCGGCTGCCCTGCGCAGTGGCGCGGGGTCGGCCCACGCCGCGACGTCCACGGGCTCCGGGAGGAAGCCGTGGGCGCGCAGCGCGGTCTCCTGCTCGGCGAGCAGGCCGAGCCGCTCGGCCGACAGGTCCGGGTGCAGGGTGAGATGGGTGCCGGGACGGTAGGCGCCCGCGACTCCGTCGGCGCCGGCTCCGGTCTCGGCCCCGAGGATGCGGTCGACCTCGGCGGGCTGTCCGGTGGCCCAGTCGGCCGCTCGGAGCAGGACGGCGAGGAAGCGGTCGACCAGCCCGGGGTGGTCGTCCAGCAACTGCTGGTGGACGGTGATGGGACGGGGCGTTCCGTTGTTGACGCGGAACCGGCGGTCGGGCAGCTCGTCCAGTTCCACGGCGACCTCGGCCCCAGTCCTGCGGGCCGCTTCGACGGCGAGGGCGCCCTTGACGTACACCGCGTCGACGTCGCCGCGCCGCAGCGCTTCGAGTTCGGCGGCCCACTGGCCGTGGTGCTCGTCGGCGGGCACGTCGACGAGTGCCGCGTCGTCCAGGGTCAGACCGGCGGACCCGAGAGCGCCCTCGAATCCGCGCAGCGCCATGGCCCGCCAGAAGTCGATGGCCAGGGTGTGGGAGGGCACCGCGAGCCGCAGTCCGCGCAGGGCGTCGGCGCCCCTGATCCCGGATCCGGGGGCGACCAGTACGGCCTGGCGTTCCTCGATCCAGGTCAGACCGATCAGCCGGGTCCGCTCACCACGCGAACGGGCCCACAGGGCGGGCACGTTGCCGCCCTCCCGGAACAGCCCCGGCAGGGCGTGGGTGAAGTGGGCGCCGCGGTCGGCGTCGGGGTCGGCGTCCTGGAGGGAGCGCACGGCGATGCCGTCGGAGGCGAACTCGTCACTGAGCCACTGCCGGTCGGCGGCGATGCCGGTCGCGGTGGGTACGGGACAGCGGGTGAACCAGAGGGTCCTGGGCAGGACGGCGGAACGCGTCATGGAGTCTTCCCGAAGGGTCGGCGAAGCAGGGAGGGGCGCACGGGCGCGGCGTCCGGCACCGGAACGGGCCGCGACCCGCGGGGACGCTCCGGAGGGATCACCGGATGCGGCGGGGCGGGAGAGCGGCCGGCCCGGTAGGCGGGAGCGTCGGCGCGGAGGTGAAGGGGCTGCGGGGTTCAGCGACAGGAGGCGCTGGAAACGCGTGCCAGGTCGATGTGGCGGCGCAGCGTGAGGGCGAGCCGGACCGGAGCTGTGGTGCCCGGGGTCGTGGCGCGGGGACCTGCCATGGCACTGCTCCTTTCCGTTCGCCGGTGGTGAGGGCTGAAGCCTGCCACGGGCCGAGCCCTGCTCACAACTGGCTTCCCACCATGTGGGATTGACTGTGAACGGAGTGTTTCACAGTCCCGTTCAGGCCCTTCCTCCCTCCCGTAATGTGGCAACCATGGGAGCCTCGTGGATCCCGTCCCCCACGCGAGCGGAGAGTGGAACGACATGACCCAGGCCGCGGCGGTGCCCGCACCCGGCGGAGCCCAGGCAGTGCTGCGCGCGCTGGACGTCCTGCACTGCTTCCACGACAACGGCCCCGACCTGAGCGCCTCCGACCTCGCCCGGCGGCTGGAGCTCTCCGTCTCCACGGCCCACCGCCTGGCCCGCACCCTCCTCGGCGCGGGCTTCCTGGAGCAGGACGCGCGCACATCGCGCTACCGGCTCGGCCCCGCGGTGACCGAACTGGGCCGGCTCTCGTACCACCAGCGGGGGCTCCATCTGGCCGCCCCCGAGCTGACCGACCTGGCGGAGCGCACGAACGCGACGGCCGACCTGGCGCTGCGCAGCGGCCCGCACGCGGTGATCGTCGCCGGCGGCTCGGTCACCCCGCACACGGGGCTGCGCAGGCCGCTGCACTCCACGGCCCTGGGCAAGGTCCTGCTGGCCTGGGCCCGGCCCGGCGAGGGCGGACCGGCCGCGCTCCCGCCCCTGCGCGCCTTCACCGACCGCACGATCGTGGAACCCGCCCTGCTGCAGGCCGAGTTGGCGCGCGTACGGGCCGAGGCGTACGCGCTCAACGACGGCGAGTCGGCGCTCGGGGTGCGCACCCTGGCCGTCCCCGTGCTGGACGGCTCCGGCTACGCGCGCTTCGCGCTCGCCGTGCGCGCCACCCCGTCCGTGATCACCGACGAGCGGACCGGCTGGTTCCTCGAACAGGCCCGGTCCTGTGCCCGCGCCCTGGAGGTGCTGCTGCTGACTCCGGCCGAACGCCGCCCGCCCGCCCCGTGATGGACGGCTCCGGCGCGTGCCCGTGCGACGATGTACCCCGCCCGGGAAGGTGACGGGCGCTCGGTCACCGAGAGGGCTGCGGGACAGAAGGACGTACATGACACAGGCCGGACCCTCGGGCGCGGACGCGCCCACGGGGAGAGCCGCCCGTGAGCTGCTCGAGGAAGCGGACCGGCTCGTCACGACCGCCCGCGCCGTCCTGGACGACCACGTCCGCGCCGTCGACGGCGCACGCACCGCGCTGGCCCCCCTCCTCGACTCCCTCGTCGGCCGGGAGCTGGCCGCCATCCCCCTCGCCAGGCTCGGGGACGTCACCGAGGGCCGGCTGCGGATCGGCGCGCTGGAACAGGCCGGTTACCTGACGGTGGGCCAGGTCCACGACACCGGGCGCTACGAGCTCCGCCAGATCCCCGGCGTCGGGGCACAGACGGCGGACCGGGCACTGGCGGCCACCCGGCAGATCGCGCACGCGGTCCGCGACACCGTCGCCGTACGGATAGACGTGGACGCCTCGGACGCTGCCACGACCGCGCTGCTCATCGCCCTGCACCGGCTCGTCGAGGCGGGTCCCGACGCCCGGCGGGCCACGACCCTCGCCCGGCGGCTCGTCACGGAGCTGGAACCGCCGCTCGCCGCCGCCGCACCGGCCCGCAGCCGGCTGCGCATGCTGTTCGCGGGACGGGCGGCGCGTGCGCAGGTGCTGGCCGCCGTCGCCTCCGTACGGTCCGCCGTCGAGGCGGCGGCCGCGCGGGAACTGCGGCTGCTGTTCGGCCAGGTGTCCGTCGATCTGCTGCGGGGAGCCGCGTCCGAGGCGGAGGCGTGGGTCGATTTCGAGCTGCGGTCGGCCGAGTACTACAGCCTGCTCGCGGAGTTGTCCGCCGCCGGACCCGACCGGGACGCCGCCGAGGGTTTCCTGCCCGCCGGGATCGCGGACCGGGTGCGTGGACTGCGGCTCGACGACACGCACCTGAGGGTGTCGCTGCGCGGTTACCAGTCCTTCGGCGCACGCTTCGCCCTCGCCCAGAAACGGGTGATCCTCGGGGACGAGATGGGGCTCGGCAAGACCGTCCAGGCCATCGCCGCGCTGGCCCACCTCGCGGCACGGGACGAGACCCACTTCCTGGTGGTGTGCCCGGCGAGCGTACTGATCAACTGGGGCCGGGAGATCCGTGCCCGCTCCACTCTGCGCGCCGTGCCGGTGCACGGACCCGAGCGGCAGGAAGCCTTCGCCGAGTGGCGCGAGAAGGGCGGCGTCGCCCTGACCACGTTCGACGCGCTGTCCACCCTGCCCGAGGGGCCGGCCTGCCGGATCCGGCCCGGCATGGTGGTGGTCGACGAGGCGCACTTCGTGAAGAACCCCGCCACCCGGCGCTCCCGTGCGGTGACCGGCTGGACGGGCCACGCCGAACGGGTTCTCTTCCTCACCGGTACCCCGATGGAGAACCGGGTGGAGGAGTTCCGGAGCCTCGTGCGCCAGCTGCGGCCCGAACTGGCGCCGTCCGTCACCACCACGCACGGCGTCGCCGGCTCGCACGCCTTCCGCAGGGCCGTCGCTCCCGCCTACCTGCGGCGGAACCAGGAGGATGTCCTGAGCGAACTCCCCGCGGTGGTCCAGGCGGACGAGTGGGAGGAGTTCTCGGCAGGTGATCTCGAGGCCTACCGCGAGGCGGTCGCCGCCGGGCACTTCATGCGGATGCGCCGGGCCGCGTACGCGCGTCCCGAGACCTCGGCGAAGCTGAACAGGCTGTGCGAGCTGGTCACGGAGGCCGAGGACAACGGGCTCAAGGTCGTCGTGTTCTCGTACTTCCGCGAAGTGCTCCGGACCGTCGGGGAGGCTCTGGGCGACGGTGTGTTCGGTCCGGTCTCCGGAAGTCTCCCTGCCGCGCGCCGGCAGGGGATGGTCGACGCGTTCGGCGCGGCCGACGGGCACGCCGTCCTGCTGAGTCAGATCCAGGCCGGCGGCATCGGGCTGAACATGCAGGCGGCCTCGGTGGTCATCCTGTGCGAACCGCAGATCAAGCCCACGATGGAGCACCAGGCGGTGGCCCGGGCCCATCGCATGGGGCAGATACGGACGGTCCAGGTGCACCGGCTGCTCGCTGCCGACAGCGTCGACCAGCGCATGCTGGAGATCCTCGCGCGCAAGGACCGCCTCTTCGACGCGTACGCGCGGCGCAGCGATGTCGCCGAGGCGACGCCCGATGCCGTCGACGTGTCGGACGGGGCGCTCGCCCGGCTCGTCGTCGAGGAGGAGCAGCGGCGGCTGACGGCCTGAGAGGCTGTCGGGTGACGTGCGTGGCTCAGTGCTCGTGGGCGTCCGCCGCACCGGCCGCGTGGTGCGGCGGGTCGTAGCCGGGGACCGTGCCGTCGGCCTTGGCGACCAGGAACAGTCCGGCCATGCCCATGTCGGAGTGGCTCTGGACGTGGCAGTGGTACATCCAGGCGCCGGCACCCACGTGTTCGCCTGCGATGACCTGGAAACCGAACGAGTCGGCGGGTCCGCAGATCTTCGTGTCGACGACCCTGCTGGGGTCCTCGGGGCCGGTGAGCAGCCCGGTCCTGTTGTCCGCCCAGCGATGACCGTGGATGTGGAACGTGTGGTAGTACTCGCCGTGCGTGATCATCACGACCTCGACCCGGTCTCCCACCGTGGCCTCGAAGTTCGGGCTCTCGTGGGCGGCCTTGTTGTTGATCGTCATGTCGTTGAAGACGATCGTGAGCGTCTTGTCCGGCAGGATGTCGCCCTTGCGCCGGACGACGAGGGGCCCGTAGAGCCCCTTGCGGATGCCGCCCGTGCCGTGGTCCGTGCCGACGACATGGTCGTGGTAGTGCCAGTAGCCCGCGCTGCCCGCCTGCCAGGTGCCGTCCTTCCGGCGGCCCGGGGCGTGGGTGCGCCAGGTGTACGTGCGGGTGCCGCCCGGTTCGACGTGGCTCCGGTTCATGCGGGTGCCGTCGCTCGCGATGTCGTAGTCGACGCCGTGGACATGGAGGCTGGCGTCGACGTCCGTGGTGTTCTCGAACTCGATGTGCAGGGTGTCGCCCTCGGTGATCTCGATGAGCGGCCCCGGAATCGACGCCTTGCCCTTCTCGAAGCCGTAGCCCATCGAGCCGTTCGCCAGCTTCTCGGCGTACAGCTTGAGGTGGCGGACGGCTCCTCCTGCCGGGGCGGTCCTCGGCGGGTTCTCCGCCGAGCTCGCCTCCACCGCGCCGAGTGACATCGATGTCACCCCGGTCGCCGCCGCCACACCGCCGCCCACCAGCATCCGCCGGTTGAAGGTCCTTCGGTCCATGTCGAACTCCCCACTGCGATACGGAAACTGACGTGCTGTTCCCCGGGACGGCCCACACCGTAGCTGTGGGAACCATGTTTATCCACACTCAGGACAAAGTTCGTCCGATTGCTGCCGTAGCTATTGGCGAGTCGCGAAAAGAGGTCTAGCTTCGTGCGCTGTTGCAGTGACCACACAGTTGCAGTGACCAGAGCAGTGACCAAAGAGGGGTGGGTGACCACATGCAGCGCACACCACATCACAGGTCCAGATCGCGTCGGGGCCTCGCGGCAGCGGTGGCGGCCGGCGCGCTGACCGCGTCCCTGCTGGGCGGCAACGCGGCCAGCGCCAGACCCTATCCGGATCCAGGACTCGGGGAACGGGTGGCGACAACGTTGTCTCTCCCCTCGCCGCCGGGTGGTGCCGACGTCAAGGTGCTGGTCTTCCACGCCTCGGCGGGCGAGGAGTCGCCGACCGTGGATGCGGGAATCGCGGCCATCGAGAAGATCGGGCTCAGCGGCCCGGAGGCCGGACGCTTCAGGACCGTCGCCACCGACGACGCCGGGGTCTTCACCAAGGGCAAGCAGCTCGGCACGTACAACGCGGTCGTCTTCCTGACCGGCGGCGGCGACGTCCTCGACCCGGAGCAGGAGGCGGGCCTCGAGGCGTACATGGAGGCGGGCGGCGGATTCCTCGGCATCCATGACGCGGCGCGAACCGAGCCGTACTCCGACTGGTTCACCGGCTTGGTGGGCGCCCGCCCCTCGGCGGACAGCCCGGCGAACGTCCAGCGCGCCACGGTCGAGATCGGTGACCGCCGGCACCCGGCGACGAAGAACCTCCCGCTGGAGTGGAAGCGTCCCGACAAGTGGCTGAACTGGAAGGACAATCCGTCCGGCGACGTGCACACCGTGGCCCGCGTCCGCGAGATCACGTACGCGCCGGGAGCGAGCGCCAACGGCTGGGACCACCCGGTCTCCTGGTGCCGTGACTACGACGGCGGCCGGTCCTTCTACACGGGCATGGGCGGTACGGTCAGCAGTTTCGCGGAGACGGACTTCCGCGACCATCTGCGGGGCGCGCTGGCCTGGACGAGCCGCATCTCCCAGGCCGACTGCAAGGCGACCATCGACGCCAACTACACGGCCGAGCGTCTCACCCAGCCCAACCAGCCAGGCCAGAACGACCAGATCGGCGAGCCGCACGGCCTGGTCACGGCGAAGGACGGGCGGGTCTTCTACATCGGGCGCGGCGGCGCCGACGGTGACCAGCCGGTCGTCACGGACTGGAACAACCCTGACATCGGCAAGGGCCAGGGCGAGATCCACGTCTACGACCCGGCGACCAAGAAGGTCATTCTCGCCGGCAAGCTGACCGTCTTCGGCAACAAGGGCGGCGGCGACGAACTGGTCAAGGTGGAGGAGGGCCTGCTCGGCATCGAGCTGGACCCGGACTTCGCCACCAACGGCTGGGTGTACCTGCACTACACACCGCACGCGAAGATCGACCGCGACAAGCAGATGGCGGTGCGTCAGGTCTCCCGGTTCACCTTCGACCGGGCCACCAACAAGCTGGACCTTGCGTCCGAGAAGGTGCTGCTGCACTGGCCGGTCCAGATCCACAGCTGCTGCCACGCGGGCGGCGGCCTGGCCTGGGACTCGAAGGAGAACCTCTACATCGCCACCGGGGACAACAACTCCTCCGGTTTCAGCGACGGTTACTCCGGTAACAACCCCCAGCCGAACTACAAGGGCGTGTCGTTCGCCGATGCCCGCCGTACCGCGGGCAACACCAACAACCTCAACGGGAAGATCCTGCGGATCCACCCCGAGGACGACGGCACCTACACCCTGCCGGAGGGCAACCTCTTCACGGGCGAGGAGCCGGACGAGGGCGGCGGCAAGACCCGCGGCGAGATCTATGTGATGGGTGTACGCAACCCGGCCAGGATCTCCGTCGACAAGGCCACCGACACGCTCTACGCGGGCTGGGTCGGCCCGGACGCCGGCTCCCCCAGCACCACGTGGGGTCCCGCCAAGTACGACACGTTCGCCGCCATCACCAAGGCCGGCAACCACGGCTGGCCGTACTGCATGGGCAACAAGCAGCCCTACCGGGACCGCAATCTGCCGGATCCCACCAAGCCGCTGGGCTGGTACGACTGCGACGCCCCCAGGAACGAGTCGCCGAACAACGACGGCCTCGTGAAGCTGCCGCCGATCACGTCCAACACCATCTGGTACTCGCCCCAGGGCGGCGGCGTGGACTACCCGCGCGACGCCAACGGCATCCCGAGCTACAAGGTGGCCGACCAGAAGCAGCTCCTGCCCTGGCTCAAGGGCGGCGGCCAGGCAACGATGAACGGCCCGGTGTACCGCTACGACGCGGCGAGCACGAGCGAGGCCAAGTGGCCCTCGTACTGGGACGGCAAGTGGTTCGTCGGTGACTTCTACGACGACACCCAGCCGCGGCACGCCGTGCTCACCGACCCGAAGACGGTCGGCAAGGGCGGCACGCCCACGCACGCCGAGTCCCTGAAGAAGATCATTCCGGTCGGTGCGGAAGGCATCCGCAACCTCATGGACTGGAAGTTCGCCCCCGACGGTTCGCTGTACGTCCTGGACTACGGGCGCGGCTTCTTCACCTCCGACTCCAAGTCCGCGCTGTGGCGCGTGACGTACAAGGGCGGCGGCCCGACCCCGGCCGCCTCCGACCTGGCCAGGAAGGCGGCAGCGCAGTGAGACACCGTTCACTCCTCGCGCGACAGCGGTACGGACCGGCCCGGTTGTGGCTGGCCCTGCTCGGCTCGTTCCTGATGGTCCTGGGGCTGACGTCGACGGCCGCGTACGGTCGCGACGACGACCGTCCCGCGGCCGCGACCGACCAGGTACTCAACTGGACCGCGGGCGATCCCATCGACCACTATCTGTCGGCGCCCAAGACCGCGGTGGCCGGCCCGGCGACCATCGTCTTCGAGAACAGCACGGCCACGGGCAACACGACGGGCATGCCGCACACCCTGACCTTCAGCGTGTCCGACGTGGAGTTCAACAACGACGTCCCGTTGAACATCCTGGCCAACCCGAGCGACAGCGCGGGCGGCAAGCACAGCGTCGAGGTCACCCTCACGCCCGGCCGGTACTTCTACCACTGCACCATCCCCGGCCACGGCTCGATGCAGGGCATTCTCACCGTGACCGAGGGCGGCGGCGGTGAGGACACCACCGCACCCGAGACCTCCGCGACCGTGGACGGCGACAAGAACGCCGACGGCGCGTACATCGGTCAGGCCACCGTCACCGTGGCGGCGACCGACGCCGGTTCGGGCGTGGACACCGTCGAGTACGCGATCGGGGCCGACGGCGCCTGGCAGCCGTACACGACCCCCGTCGTGGTGAACGAGGTGGGAACGCACAAAGTCCGCTACCGCGCCACCGACAAGTCCGGCAACGCGGCCGCCGAGAAGTCCGTCGACTTCGCGGTCGCGGCACCGCCCACGGACGACGAGACACCGCCGGAGACCTCGGCGACCGTATCGGGCGAGAAGGACGACGCGGACGCCTACCTGGGCATGGCCACGGTCACCGTGACCGCGTCCGACACCGGCTCCGGCGTCAACACCATCGAGTACGCGATCGGGGCCGACGGCGCCTGGCAGCCGTACACCGCCCCCGTGATGGTGCACGAAGTGGGAACGCACAAGGTCCGCTACCGCGCCACCGACAAGTCCGGCAACGCGGCCGCCGAGAAGTCCGTCGACTTCACGGTCGTCGAGCCCCCGTCGCAGGACCGGACACCGCCGGTGACCTCCGTGGCGGTGGAGGGCGACAAGAACTCGGACGGCGCGTTCATCACCAGCGCCAAGGCCACGGTGACCGCCACCGACGCCGACTCGGGCGTGGAGAAGGCCGAGTACTCGCTGGACGGGGGCCCGTACCTCGCGTACACCGCGCCCGTCATCGTGGACCGGGTCGGCTACCACACCTTCGCCCACCGGGCGACGGACAAGGCGGGCAACACCTCGGAGGCGAAACAGGCGTCGTTCACGATCGCCGAGAGCGGCGGGGTGCCTGCGCCCAACTGCCCCGAGTTCGACGAACGGCTCACCGTCATCGTCGGCACGGTCGACACGGGTGTCCCCAACCGGGTCACCGGGAACCGCTGCACGATCAACGAGCTGATCGAGGACGAGAAGGACTGGTCCTCGCACGCGCTGTTCCTCAAGCACGTCGACAAGGTCCTCGACAAGCTGCTCGCCGACGGGGCGATCGATGCCCGTGAGCACAAGAAGATCTACCGGGCGGCCAAGCAGTCCGGCATCGGCAGGCCGGGCCAGGACGAGGGCTACCGCAAGCTGTTCGACGGCACCGCGGAGTCCCTCTCCAAGTGGCAGCACGTCGGCGGCGGGAAGTTCGGGCTCAACGCGGAGGAGGGGTCCATCACCAGCTCCACCTCGGTGGACGGGATGGGGATGCTGTGGTTCCCGGCACGCCAGTACGGCGACTTCTCGCTGAAGCTCCAGTGGCGTGACGACGCGCCCGGGGCGGGCAACGCCAACGGCGGGGTCTTCGTACGCTTCCCGGACGTCCACGACCACCCGGAGGAGTCGCGCCCGGAGTGGGTCGCCATCAAGTACGGCCATGAGATCCAGGTCAACGACCGGCCCGACGGCGACATGTACAAGACCGGCTCCGTCTACGGCTTCGACCGCGTGGGCCTCGGCGGCGCCGGAGTCACGCCCAAGGGCACCTGGAACGACTACGAGATCCGGGTGGTGGACCAGCACTACTCGGTCTACCGCAACGGTGTCCTGCTGAACGAGTTCGACAACACCGGCGGTCAGCTCTTCGAGCCGCCGCGGGGCGACGACCCGGGTACCGACGGCCGGCGGTTCAGCACCGGCTACATCGGACTCCAGGTCCACAGCACCACGGACGTCATCTCCTACCGCGACATCCGCATCCAGGAGCTGTAGCACCGGGACGGTACTCAGGAGGCCGCGGCCGCGTGCTCAGGCATGTGGCCGCGGCCTCCGGGGTGCCGGTGGCGCCACACCCAGAACACCGTGCAGGACACCAACGACCAGGCCGCGAGCACCAGGTACGGGAAGACGAACTGGTGGCCCTGGTAGTAGACCGCCGTGTGCTGGGCGTTGACCGAGGCACCCGGCGGCAGCCAGCGGCCGATGTGCCCGAGCAGTGAGGGCAGCAGCGGCCAGGACACCGCGCCGCCCGACGAGGGGTTGCCGATCAGCACCATGACGCCCCAGGTGGGGATCATCGCCCAGCGCCCCATGAGGGTGTTGAACATGGTGAAGACCATGCCCGAGGTGAACATCGTGAGCGAAAGGATCAGCCAGGACTGGACGAACGGCAGGTCCACCGCCCCGAGTCCCCAGTCGACGACGGACGCGATGGCGAAGCCGCCCAGGAGCGAGTAGCCCAGGGTGAACGCGATCCGCTCCAGCGGGAGCAGTTCGCGGGCGTGCACGCTGAGCTGGATCGCCCCGAGGAAGCCGATGATGACGGCGGCGAGCGAGATGTAGAAGAGTGCCAGACCGCGCGGGTCACCCCTCTGCAGGGGCTTGACGTCCGTGACCGCGAGCGGGATGCCGAGGGTGTCCGCGACCTTCGCCCCCGTCTCGGCGAGCAGTTCCGCGACAGTGGCGCCGGACGCCGCGGCGACGTCCATCGCCACCCCGTCACCGACCGTCCGAAGGATCACGAAGACCCTCTGTTCGTCCAGCGCCTGGCGTGCCTCGGCCCGGGTCCCGTACCTGTGCAGTTCCAGGGAGGTGTCGAGCGCCTTCTCCATGCCGTCGACGAACGCCCTGCCGCGCGCCACGTCGGCACCGCTGAGCACGGCGGCCGGAATCCGGTGCGGCGTGGGGTTGGCCATCGCATAGGTGTACGAGCCGGCGAAGAGCCCGGCCGCGGCGGCCAGGATGAAGAGCAGGACCACCGCCGGGAAGTACGGCGACTTCTTGTACGCCTCCCACTTCTCGCGCCGTGTCGGGGGCCTGCCGTGCGCTCCGTGCTCAGTCGTCTGTCCGGCGTTCATGCCTCGTTGCCGTCGTCGTGCCGGGCCCGGCTGGGCTGCACCCGCTTCGGTTCACCGGGCATCTTCGGGTACTCCGGCGGATAGGGCAGATCGCCGAGCTTGTGCTCCTGCTCGTCACGCGTGGCCAGCTCCAGGAGCAGGTCCAGCCGGAAGGCGTGGTCGTCCATGTCGGCGTGCAGGTCGCCCACCTCGGCGTACCGCACGGGCATGGTCCGGATGTCGAAGTCGCGCGGCTCGGCGTCGTCGATCTCCTCCCAGCGCAGCGGAGCCGATACCGGGGCGTGCGGACGGGGGCGTACGGAGTAGGCCGAGGCGATGGTCCGGTCGCGGGCGGTCTGGTTGTAGTCGACGAAGATCCGCTCGCCGCGCTCCTCCTTCCACCACGCGGTGGTGACCCGGTCCGGCATTCGGCGTTCGAGTTCCCGCCCCACGGCGATCGCGGCACGCCGGACCTGGGTGAAGGTCCACTCGGGCACGATGGGTACGAAGACGTGGATGCCGCGCCCGCCCGAGGTCTTGGGCCAGCCGCGCAGCCCGTGGTCGTCCAGGACGGACCGCAGTTCGTGGGCGGCCCTCACCGCATCGGCGTAGTCGGTGCCGGGTTGCGGATCGAGGTCGATGCGCAGCTCGTCGGGGTGGTCGGTGTCGGCCCTGCGCACCGGCCAGGGGTGGAAGGTCAGAGTGCCCAGGTTGGCCGCCCAGAGGACGGCGCCTAGCTCTGTGGGGCACATCTCGTCGGCGTGACGGCCGCTCGGGAACTCGATGCGGGCGGTGGGGGTCCAGTCGGGGAGGTTCTTCGGCGCACGCTTCTGGTAGAAGAAGTCGCCCTCCACACCGTCCACGAAGCGCTGGAGGGTGGTCGGCCGCTCGCGCAGGGCGCGGAGGATGCCGGGCCCCACGGCCAGGAAGTACTCGGCCACGTCCCTCTTGGTGTAGCCCTTCTCGGGGAAGTACACCTTGTCCGGATTGGACAGCCGCACGGGCCGTCCGTCCGCTTCCAGCTCCACCGCTGCTCCCATGTCGGCCACCGTAGGCCGGGCCCACATATGCCGCATATCGGGAGACGTGGTTCGCGGGACGGTCCAGAATCGGTGCATGGACCTGCCCGTGATGCCTCCGGTGAAACCGATGCTCGCCAAGTCCGTGTCCGCCATTCCCCCGGGGATGCAGTACGAGGCGAAGTGGGACGGCTTCCGGGCGATCGTGCACCGGGACGGCGACGAGGTGGTGATCGGCAGCCGGACCGGAAAGCCGCTCACCCGCTACTTCCCGGAGCTGGTCACGGCGTTGCGGGAGAACCTCCCGCCCCGCTGTGTGATCGACGGGGAGATCGTGGTCGCGCACGGGGGGCGGCTTGACTTCGACCGGCTGAGCGAACGCATTCATCCGGCGGATTCACGGGTGCGGATGCTGGCCGAGCAGACTCCGTCCAGCCTGGTGGCCTTCGACATCCTCGCGCTGGACGACCGGTCCCTGCTGAGCACGGTGCAGACCGAACGGCGGGCCCTGCTGGAGACCGCGCTCTCCGGGGCGTCCGCTCCCGTCCACCTCGCTCCGGCGACGACGGATCCCGTCGTCGCCCAGGAGTGGTTCGAACGATACGAGGGCGCGGGGCTCGACGGGGTGGTCGCCAAACCGCTCGACCTGCCCTACCGGCCCGACGTCCGCGCGATGTACAAGATCAAGCACGCGCGGACCGCCGACTGCGTCGTGGCCGGCTATCGCTTCCACAAGAGCGGCCCGGTGGTGGGATCCCTGCTGCTGGGGCTGTACGACCCCGAGGGCGTGCTCCAGCACGTCGGGGTCTGCGCGGCCTTCCCGATGAAGCGGCGCGCCGAACTCGTCGAGGAGCTGGAGCCCTTGCGGATCGCTCCCGCCGAGCACCCCTGGGCGGCCTGGGCGGACGCGTCCGCGCACGAGGGGTCACGGCTGCCGGGGGCACCCAGCCGCTGGTCGGGAAAGAAGGACCTGTCCTGGGTGGCGCTCCGCCCCGAGCGGGTCTGCGAGGTGGCCTACGACCACATGGAGGGCGACCGCTTCCGCCACACCACCCAGTTCCGGCGGTGGCGGCCGGACCGCACCCCCGCCGGCTGCACCTACGGGCAACTGGAGGAAGTGGTGCGGTACGACCTGTCCGAGGTGCTCCCGGCGGGCTGACGCTCAGGCGACGGGGGTGGCGCAGGGGTCGTCCGTGGGTGCGTCGGAGGGCGTCGTGGTGGGCGAAGGGCCGGGCTCCGCGGACTCGGTCGGGCAGCCCGGCTGGGAGGTGCTGGGATCCGGGTCCGGTGACGTGCCGGGGTCCGTGGTCGGGTCGGGCGACGTGCTGGGATCCGGATCGGTGGTCGGGTCCGTGGGCCCGGTGTCGGTCGGGTCGGGGCTGGGGCCCGGGTCCGTCGGGGAGCCGCTGGGGTCGGGGCTGCCCGAGTCCGAGGGTGAGGGGCCGGGCGAGGTCGAGGGACCGGGTGTCCGGGTGGGCTGGGGGCCGACGATGATGCCGTCGTCGTCCGGGCGGCCGGGGCCGCCGACGGGGGCCTCGGGCGGGGTCCGGCCTCCCGCACCGGGGCTCCCCGGGATCACAGCGCTGCCGTCGGCGACGGGGTGGGTGCCCTTGCGGTAGAACTCCAGCCAGGACAGCACCGTGCGCAGGTAGGTGTCCGAGTGGTTGTAGCTGAGGATCGCCCGGTCGAGGTCGCCCCGCACCGACAGGTTGCGCGTCCCCGCACAGAGGTAGTGCCCGGCGGCGAGTGCGGCGTCGAAGATGTTGTTGGGGTCCTTGCGCCCGTCGCCGTTGCCGTCCTTCCCCCAGTGCGCCCAGGTGGAGGGGATGAACTGCATCGGTCCGACGGCACGGTCGTAGCGGGTGTCGCCGTCGTACGCACCGCCGTCGGTGTCAGGGATGTGGGCGAAGCCCGCACCGTTGAGGACGGGGCCGAGGATCGGGGAGAGTGTGGTGCCCCGGGCGTCGACCCGCCCCCCGCGCGCCTGCCCCGACTCGACCTTGCCGATCGCCGCGAGCAACTGCCAGGGGAGCCGGCAGCCGGGGTCGGTACGGCCCACCGAGTTCTCGGCCTTGCGGTACGCGGAGAAGACCGTCGCCGGAATGCCCGCTTCGGCCCAGGCCAGTGCGACGACGGGGTTCGGCTTCGCGCCGGACTTCGGCGGCTCGGGTGTCCTCAGCGGCGGCAGCTCCGTGTGGTAGCTGTCGTCGTTGGGCACCTGCGTCCAGACCACGTCGTCCGCTGCCGCGGCCTTCTCCTCGTCGGACCTGCCGACGAGCCCGGGTGCCTGGGACGCGGTGAGCGCGGCCATGGCGGCAACGGCCGTGGCCGTGCCGGTGAGTCCGCGGCGCATCGTTCCGTTGAACCTCATGCGTGCTCCCTCTCCCGCCCGGTCACCGGGTGAACGTGTCGATGGCGGAGATCCGCCAGGTGTCGCCGCGGCGCACGGCGTCCACGGCGAACATGGCCGCCGCGTAGGTCGTCTCCTCCGCCTTGCCCGTACGGGTGTTGCTCTGGTCGGCGAAGACCAGGAGCCGGGCCCGGTCGCCGTCGAGCCGTTCGACGCCGCTCTGGGTGACGGTCGTGGTGAGCACGAGCTTCTGCTTCGGCGCCTGCGCGCGTACCTCGGCGAGCATGTCCTTGTGCTGTTGCACCGCCGGGCCGACCAGATGGGTCCGTGCCGCCCGGTCGGACTTCGCGGGCGAGGCGTAGTCGTACGAGAACACGGCACCGACCGCTTCGGTGATCTGGCCCTTCACCTCGCTGGTCCGGCTGATGTCGGTGAGTGCGGTGTTCTGCCGGCTCGGGTCGTCGCGCAGGGTGCCGGCGGAGGCGAACGCCCATGCCGCGAAGGCGCCGAGGAGCACGGTGGCGGCGCAGAGGACGGCGGGGAGCCGGATGCGGAGCCGGGGCGGGCGCTCGCGCCGGGTCCCGGGGTCCTCTTCCGCGGACTCCTGCGCCGCGTCCGGATCTTCAACGGTCTCTTCTTCCGGCACCGTTGGGCCTACGGCTGTGTCGTCCGTGTCCGGCCCGTTCCCCACGGCCGGACGGTCGGGGGCGGCACGCCCGCGGGGCGGAGCGCTCGTCGTCACGGCCGAGGCCAACCGGCGCCGGCGGTTCACGAGGTGACGGGTCGTCGACATCTGGGGGGATCCTCTCGAAGGCGGTGCGTTCCGGGGCGGCGGTGTCAGCCTGCGGTGTTGCCGACGGGCGCCTGGCCGAGGGCGCTGAGTTTCCACCCCTCGGAGGTACGGGTGAGCTGCCCGAGCATCCGGCTCTCCTTCACCGCGGGCTTGCCTTCCGGCGCGGTCACGGTGACCCGCAGCGCGACCATCACCCCGGCCTTACCGGCCCGTTCGTCCAGCTCGGTCACCGCCCCCGACAGCACCTCGGCCGTACTGACGGTCCGGGCCGCCTCGATCTGCTCGGCGAACCCGTCGCGGCCGTCCACGAGTTGCTTGTGGAGGTCGCCCGTCGTCGAGTCCTCCCAGCTGTCGAGACCCTGGTCGAGCTTCGCGTGGTCGAGCGTGTTCATGTTCTGCACGGCCTGCTCCCCCGCGGCCAGCGCGTCGTCGCGGGCCTGTGCGTAGGCCGCCGAGTCGTCGTGAGCGGCGTCGTACCGGGACCAGCCGCCCCAGCCCGCCGCGACCGCCGCCACGGCGGTCAGCGCGATCGCTGCCGTCACCAGCGGATTCCTCGTCGTCCGTACCCGTGCCATCGGTGCCTCTCCCCTTACCTGGAGGTGATCTCGACGATCTGCCAGCGTCCGTCCCGCAGTTCGGCGGTGACGGACAGCTGGGCTGCCGCGGTGGTGGCGGCCTTCCCCTCGCGCTCGTACACCTGGTCGAGAAAGACGAGCAGGTGGGCGCTGCTGCCACTGAGCCGGGTCACTCCCGCGCGTACGACGTGGGTGGTGAGCGTCAGCTTCTGGTCGGCGGCCTGCTTCTCGACCTGGCCGAACAGTGCCGCGTACTGCTGGAGCGCCTTGCCCGCCAGCAGTTGCTTCGCCGACTCCTTCGTCACGGCGGTGGCCTGCGGGCTGTACGAGAAGACCTTGCCCAGAGCGTTGCTGACATCGCCCGCGACCCGGGTGGTCGCCGCCGTGTCGGTCAGCGCGCGGTTGGATGTGGCGGGGGTGTCGCGGAGTTGCCGGCCGGCGACGAAGAACGCGCCGCCGGACACGAGCAGGACGACGACCAGGAACGCGGCGACGGTTCGGGCCGGGCGTCGGCGGTTCGGTGCCGCCTTCTCGTCGGCCCGGGGCTCCGCCGTCCCCGCATCCGGGCCGGTGTCGATCGTGGTGCTCGGCACGGTGGTCCCTCCGGGCTGCCTCATGTGCCGCTCCCGACGGGTATCGCCTCGAGTGCCTTGACCTTCCAGCCGTCGCCGGTCCGGGCGAGGCTCACCTCGAAGCGTTTGCGCTCCGTGCCGCCCTTTCCGGTGCGCGGGGTGACCTCGACGTCGACGGTCGCGATCATCGCGGCGGTCCCGGCGCGTTCGTCCAGCGCGGTGAGCGCGGCGTCGGTGACCTTCCCGCGTGCCGTGGCCCCGGATTTCGTGAGCTCGCTCGCATCCTTCGTGCGGCTGCTCCTCAGCCCGTCGTGCAGCGGACCCGTCGAGGAGGCGAGCCAGGCGTCGAGCCCCGCCGCGACGGTCGTGCCGTCCTTGCCGTCCATGGTGTTCAGCCGGGCGAGGTGCCGCTTCCCTTCGCCGAGTGCGGCGTCGCGGCTCTTCGCGTACGACAGGGTGTCGTCGCCGCGCGCCTGCGCGTACGACCAGCCGCCGAGCGCGCAGATCAGTACGGCGGCGACAAGCACGGCCCAGCCGCTCAGGCGCTTCGTCCGGGCGTTCACAGACCACCTCCGAGGCCCAGCAGTCCGGCCATGCCCCGAGGCGCCGACGACGTGTCGCCGGCGGTGCCGAACGCGCCCGGGAGCCGGTCCCCGTCGGTGCCGGTGCCGGTGAGGAGCGGGCCGGGCACGGCCGGTGCGGGTACGGGCCCGCCCCTGGGGGCGTTGGCGCTGCCGCGGACGTTGATCCCGGTGCCGGGCGAGGAGGCGCAGCGGGCCTTGGTGTTGACGGCGGGCGCCGGTGAGAGGTCGGTGCCCTCGCGGTAGGTCGTGGAGCCGTATCCGGCGGTGCAGGGCAGTGGTTCGAAGAAGGTGACCGACATACCGAACCGGGCACCGTCCTCGTCGACCGCACTCGCTCCCGCTGCGGCGACCGCGGGGACCTTCACCAGGAGTTCCTCCAGTCCACGCTGCCGGGTGACGGCTACCTCGGAGGTGGTGAGGAGGTTGGCGACGACGACGCCGAAGCCTGGTTCCACGTCACGCAGCAGCCCGCTGATCTGTGCGGTCGCGTCGGGGGCGGCGGAGATCAGCCGGCGCAGGTCGCCGTCCGATCCCTTGAGTTCGGCGGCGAGTTCCTCGGCACCGGAGGCGAAGCCCTTGAGGGCGTCGCCCTGTTCGGCCTGGGTACGCAGCACGGTCTCGCCGTCGGCCATGAGCTTCGTGGTGGTCGGCAGTGCCTCGTCCGCCGCTTCGACGAACTCGCTGCCGGTGTCGAGCAGGACCTGGAGGTCGTCACCGCGCCCGTCGAAGGCCGCACCGAATTCCTCGACGACGGTGCGCAGCGCTTCCGCGTCGACGGACGCCGTCAGGTCGTTGACGCTGGTGAGGACGTTGGTGACGGGGGCGGGGATCGTGGTGTCGGCCTGGTCGATGACCGAGCCGTTCTCCAGGAAGGGCCCGTCCGCACGGGTGGGCCGCAGGTCGATGTACTGCTCGCCGACGGCGGAGAGGTTGGCGACGACTGCCTCCAGGCTGTCAGGGATGCGCGGTGCGTCGTTCTCGATGCGCAGCTCGGCCTCGACACCGTCGTCGGTGAGTTCGATCGGGCCGACCCTGCCGACGGACACGCCCCGGTAGGAGACGTTGGAGTGGGTGTACAGGCCGCCGGTCTGCGGCAGTTGGACGGTCACGGTGTAGTAGCTGCGCAGGCCGACGTAGTGGCCGAGGTCGGCGTACCGCACACCGAGGTAGCCGAGTACGAGCACGGCGATGACGAGGAAGGCGATGTTCTTGAGCCGGGTGGCGAGCGTGATCATCGGCTGCTGCCCTCCGTGCCCGGTGTCGTGATCGAGGGAAGGGGCAGGGGAAGCGCCGCCTTCTGCCGGGCAGACGGCGTGGTGCCGCCCGGCGTGAGTGCCGGGATGATCTGGGTACCGGGCACGGCCGTCACATCCAGGTAGACGTTGAGGTAGTCGCCCTTCACCCCGCGCAGCACCTCGTCGGTGAACGGGTAGGTGAGCAGCACCTGGAGGGAGTCGGGCAGGTCCTGGCCCGAGTCGGCGAGGGCCCGGAGCGTGGGGGCGATCGCCTTGAGGTCCGCGATCGTGTCGGCCTTGCTCTTGTTGATCGTCCCGACGGCGACGGTGGAGAGCGTGTCGAGCGAGCGCAGCATGGTCAGGAGCGAACCGCGTTGCTTCTCCAGGACCTTCATTCCGGGGCTCAGCCCGGTGAGTACGGTGCCGACGTCCTGTTTGCGGGTGGCGAGGGTGGCGGAGAGGCGGTTGACGCCGTCGAGCGCCTCGGTGATGTCTTCCTTGTGGTCGTCCAGGTTGGTGACGAGCGTGTCGACGCGGCTGAGCATCGAACGGATCTGGGGTTCCTGTCCGGCCAGTGCCTTGTTGAGTTCGGTGGTGATGGTCTTGAGCTGGTTGATGCCCCCGCCGTTGAGGAGCATCGACAGGGCGCCGAAGACCTCTTCGACCTCGGGGTTGCGGTTGGTGCGCGTGAGCGGGATCCGGTCGCCGTCCGCGAGGTCGCCCTCGGCCGTGCCGGCGGCGGGCGGTGAGAGCTGGACGTACTTCTCGCCGAGGAGGCTGGACTGTTCGAGGTGGGCGTACGCGTTACCGGGCAGCTTGATCTTCCCGTTGACCCGCATGGTGACCTTCGCGGTCCAGCCGCCGGGGGTGAGGGAGATCTTGGTGACCCTGCCGACCGCGACGTCGTTGACCTTGACCGAGGACTGCGGAGCGAGGCTGAGGACGTCCCCGAACTCGGCGGTGATCTCGTACGGGTGGTCGCCGAGGTCGGCGCCGCCGGGCAGCGGCACCTGGTCGATGCCGGTGAAGGAGGGCATGCCGACGCCGGTGGCGACGAGTGCGAGGCCGACGCCGACGGCGAGCAGGGCGGCGAGGCCCGTGGTCGCGCGGGCTCCGGGTCTGCGCAGGACACGGCTCATCGGTTCGCCTCCGTCTTCCTGTCCGTCCCGGTCTTCCCGGGGGTGCCGGTCTTCCCGGGAGTGGCGGTCTTCCCGGGGGTGCCGTAGACGGTGCCGATCGCGGGCAGCGGCAGCACGGGCAGCGCCTTCTGCCGGGTGGCGTCCACCGGCGCCAGCCCTTCCAGTCTTGCGGCGTCGGCCTCGGTGAGCGGTCCGCCCATGGACAGCTCGTTGAGGTTCGTACGGCCGTTGAGGGTGCGGTTCGCCGGGTCGTAGGCGTTGAGTACGTTGGTTGCCGCGAGCGGCAGCGTGTCGAGGGACTCCGCGAGCGAGGCGCGCTGGTCGACCAGGGTCTGGGTGAGCGGCACCAGGAGGTCCACGTTCTCCTTGAGTGCGCCGCGGTGCTTCTGGATGAAGCCCTTGACCTGCCCGAGCGCCTTGCCGAGCTCCTTCAGGGCCGCGCTGAGGTTCTTCTTGTCGTCGGCGAGGAATCCGGTGACGGAGTTGAGCTGCTGCTCGGCGGCGCGCACATTGCCGTCGTTCTCCTTCAGCATCGTCGTGAAGGTCTGCAGGTAGGAGAGGGTGTCGAAGAGGTTTCCGCTGCTCCTGTCGAGCGTCTTCGTCGCCTTTCCGAACTGCTCGATGGAGTCCCCGATGGCCTTTCCGTTGCCGTCGAGGTTCTTCGCGCCGGTTTCCAGCAGTCCGGCCAGGGCTCCGTCGGCGTTGGCCCCGTCCGGGCCGAGCGCCGTGGAGAGCTCCGTGATCGACTCGTACAGCTGGTCGACCTCGATGGGTGTCGCGTTGTTCGCGGCGGGCAGCACGGCGTGGTCCTCGATCTGCGCCCCTCCGCTGTACGCGGGCGCGAGCTGGACGTAGCGGTCGGCGACCAGGCTGGGGGCGACGACCACGGCGTGGGCCTCCTTGGGCACCTTGACGCCCTCGTCGAGCCGCAGGGTGACCGCGACCTCCTTGCCCCTCGGCTCCACGGATTCGACGGTGCCGACCTTCACGCCCAGGATCCGCAGGTCCGAGCCGGCGTACACCCCGGTGGCCCGGTCGAAGTAGGCGGTGACCGTCGTCCTTCCGGCGTCGTCCATGGCCATCACACCGGAGGTGGCGGCCACGGCGACGACGGCGAGTCCGGCGCCGATACCGATGATGCGTGCGGGTCTCATGTCAGCGGCCCCCTTGCTTCGGCGGCATGCAGTCGTCCTCGGGAAGGGTGCCCCCGGGCAGGTAGTCCTTCGGGACGACGCCGCACACGTAGTTGTCGAACCAGCGGCCGTTGCCGAGTGTGTTGCCGACGAGCCGGTTGTAGGCGCCGGCCATCGAGAGCACCTTGTCGAGGCTCTTCCGGTTCTTCACCAGGACGGCGGTGACCCGGCCGAGCGAGTCCAGGGTGGGTTTCAGCTGCTTGTCGTTGTCCGTGACGAGCCCGGTGAGCTGGGTGCCGAGATTCCGGGTTCCGGTGAGCAGCAGATGGATGGAGTCGCGACGGGCCTGGATCTCGCCGAGGAGCAGGTTGCCGTCCTCCAGCAGGGTTTCGAAGCTGCTCTTCTTGTTGGCGAGTGTCTTGGTGAGCTGCTTGCTGCCTTTGAGCAGGGTGGCGAGCTGGGCGTCGCGTTCGGAGACGGTCCTGGAGAGTGCGGAGAGACCGTTCGCCGCGCTGCGCACGTCGGGCGGGGAGTCCTTGAAGGTCTCGGAGATCGTCTCGAAGCTCCGGGCGAGCTGGGCGGTGTCGATCTCCCCGATGGTCTCGCCGAGTCCGTCGAACGCCTGGGTGACGTCGTACGGGGAGGTCGTGCGGCTCGCGGTGATGCGGGTGCCGGGGTCCTGCGGGGCGTCGCCGAGCGGGTCGACTGCGAGGTACTTCTCACCGAGGAGGGTCTTGATGGCGATGCCGACGGTGGAGGAGTTGCCGATCCAGGCGTCCTTCACCTTGAAGTCGACCTTCACCTTGGCGCCGTCGAGCGAGACGCCGGTGACTTCTCCGACCTTCACGCCGGCGATCCGCACCTCGTCGCCGCTGTCGAGTCCGGCCGACTCGGTGAAGTCGGCGCTGTAGGTGGTTCCGCCGCCGATGAAGGGCAGCGCGTCGGCGCGGTAGGCGGCCAGGCCCAGGAGAGTCAGAACGAGGAGTCCGACGATGCCGACGGCCACGGGGTTGCGTTCCCGTACGGGCTTGATTCTCATGCCAGGCACCTCGGTCGGGTGATCGCGATGCCGGTGGGTGGGGCGCTGCCGTCCTCGGTGCTCACTCCGGAGACCTTGGCCTCGCACAGGTAGAGGTTGAGCCACGATCCGTACGAGGTGAGGCGGGTGATCGCCTCCATCTTGGCGGGGGTCTTCGCGAGGAAGCTCTCGATCTGCGGCGTTCCCTTCTCCAACTGGACTGTGAGACGTCCCAGTTGCTTGATGTCCTCCTTGAGCGGCTTGCGTCCGTCCTCGAGGAGGCCGGCGGTGACCGTCGTGAGCGCGCCCATGGCCGTGACCGCCTCGCCGAGGGGCTTGCGGTCGCCGGAGAACCCGGTGACGAGCTTCTGGAGGGTGACGACGAGGTCGTTGAAGCCCGCCTCACGGTCGTTGACGGTCTTCAGGACCGTGTTGAGGTTCTTGATCACCTCTCCGATCACCTTGTCCTTGGCCGCGACGGTGCCGGTCAGCGATCCGACGTGGGAGAGGATGCTGTCGACGGTGCCGCCCTCGCCCTGGAGCACCTGGACGATGGAGCCCGCGAGCTGGTTGACGTCCGGTGGGGACAGCCCTTCGAAGAGCGGCTGGAATCCGTTGAAGAGCTGGGTGAGGTCGAGCGCCGGGGTCGTACGGGAGAGCGGGATGGTCGCCCCCGCGGCAAAGCTCCTGCCGACGGGCCCGGCGCCTTGGTCCAGGTCGATGTAGCGCTGGCCGACCATGTTGAGGTACTTGATCGACGCGGTCACCGAGGCGGGCAGCTTGCGGCCCTTGCGGACGGCGAAGGCGACCTCGGCCAGCCGTCTGTCGGCCACCTCGATCGATTCGACCTGTCCGACCTCGACTCCGGCGATCCGGACGCTGTCACCGACGACGAGCCCGGTGGCGTCCGTGAACCTCGCCTTGTACGTCGTCGTGTCGCCGACCCCCGTGTTGGCGATGGAGAGGGCCAGGACGGTGGTGGCCAGGACGGTCACCACGACGAAGACGATGGATTTCGCGAGCGGTCCCGCGAGGGAGCGGCGCTTCACTTGAGCTTCACCTCCGCACCGCGGAAGGCCGGACCGATGAGCACGCTGCTCCAGTCGGGCAGGGACTGCGGCTGCACTTTCAGTGAGGGGGCGATGAGTTCGTTGACGAGCCGGCTCTCCTGGGGGGAGTTGGGGATGCCCAGCGCGCTGTCGGTGGCGGCGGGCGCTGCGGCCTCCTCCCCCGCCGCCGGGGCGGTTTCGTTGCCGACGCCGCGGGCGTCGGCGGTCGGGACCGTGCTGCCCACGTAGGGAACCGAGTAGCAGTGCGGGCCGCCGGTCGCGCTGTAGACCGGGGTGTCCTTGCCCGCCACGTACTTGCCCTTCGACTTCACGGCCTTGAGGGTGACGTGGAGGCCGGGCTGACCGGTGCCCTTGCCCAGCGCCTTGTCCATGGCGGGGACGAATCCCGCCATCGTGCGCAGGGTGCAGGGGAACGCGTCCGCGTACTCGGCGAGGAGTTCCAGCGTCGGCCGGCCCGTCGCGGAGAGCCGGATGAGGTTGTCCTTGTTCCGCCGCAGGAACGACGTGACGTCCTGGGCGGACGCGGTGGTGGAGCCGTACAGATCGGCGAGTTCCGCCTGTTGCTCGGCGATGGTGCCGCTGGTGGTCGTGAAGTCGGTGAGCGCGTCCAGGACGTCGGGGGCGGCGTCCGCGTAGAGGGTGCTCACCTTGACGAGCTCCTTGATGTCCGCGTTGAGCGTGGGGAGCTGGGGGTTGAACTCCTTGAGGTGGGCGTCGAGGGTGACCAGCGTGTCGCCGAGTTTGTCGCCGCGTCCCTCCAGGGCCTGGGAGACGGCGTTGAGGGTGGCGGCGAGCTTCTCCGGTTTGACCGCGGTCAGCATCGGCAGGACGTTGTCGAGGACTTCCTCCAGCTCGATGGCGTTGCTGGAGCGGTCCTGGGGGATCACGGAGCCCGCTCGCAGGGTCTGTGCGGACGGGACGGGCGGCGGTACGAGAGCGACGAACCGCTCCCCGAAGAGGGTGGTCGGCAGCATCTGCGCGGTGACGTCGGCCGGTATCTGCCCGAGCCTGTCGGGCTTGATGGCGAGGGTCAGGCGCGCCCCGTCGCCGTCGGCCGCGATGTCGCGCACCTGCCCGATGACGACACCGCGCAGCTTCACGTCGGCGTTGTCGTGCATCTCGTTGCCGACGCTCCCGGTGCGTACGGTCACGGTGGCGTCGTCGCTGAAGTCCTTCTCGTACACCGAGACCGACACCCACACGAGCACGGCGGGCACGAGCACGAAGGCCACGCCGGCGGTTCTGCGGCGCACCGTCTGCGCCTTGGACGAGGGCATCAGCCGGCCACCTTCACCGTTGTCGTCGCGCCCCAGATGGCGAGCGAGAGGAAGAAGTCGGTGACGCTGATGAGCACGATGGCGTTGCGTACCGACCGGCCCACGGCCACGCCGACGCCGGCGGGGCCGCCGGTGGCGTGGAAGCCGTAGTAGCAGTGGGCGAGGATCACCAGCACGCTGAAGATCAGCACTTTGAGCACCGACAGGAGCACGTCGTCCGGGGAGAGGAAGAGATTGAAGTAGTGGTCGTAGGTGCCCGCGGACTGACCGTTGAACAGGACCGTGATGTAGCGGGAGGCGAGGTAGGAGGAGAGCAGCCCGATCGCGTACAGGGGGATGATCGCGACGACGCCGGCGATGATCCGGGTGGTGACGAGGTAGGGCATGGACCGCACACCCATCGCTTCGAGCGCGTCGACCTCCTCGTTGATCCGCATCGCGCCGAGTTGGGCGGTGAAGCCCGCGCCGACGGTCGCGGAGAGGGCCAGCCCGGCCACGAGAGGGGCGATCTCACGGGTGTTGAAGTACGCGGAGATGAAGCCGGTGAACGCGGAGGTGCCGATCTGGTCGAGCGCCGCATAGCCCTGGAGGCCGACGACCGAACCGGTGGCGAGGGTCATCGCGATCATCACGCCGATGGTTCCGCCGATGACGCCCAGGCCGCCGCTACCGAAGGCGACCTCGGCGAGGAGCCGCTGGACCTCCTTGAGATAGCGGCGCAGGGTCCTGGGGATCCAGATGAGGGCCCGCACGTAGAAGGTGAGCTGGTCGCCCGACCGATCGAGCCAACTGAGCATCGACACCGGTCAGCCCCCCTTCGGGGGGACGATCTGGAGGTAGATCGCCGTGAGGACCATGTTCACGAAGAACAGGAGCATGAAGGTGATGACGACGGACTGGTTGACCGCGTCGCCCACGCCTTTGGGGCCGCCGCGCGGGTTCAGCCCGCGGTGGGCGGCGACGATGCCGGCGATGAAGCCGAAGATCAGCGCCTTGAGTTCGCCGATGTACAGGTCGGGCAGCTGCGCGAGGGCGGAGAAACTGGCGAGGTAGGCGCCCGGCGTGCCGTCCTGCATGATCACGTTGAAGAAGTAGCCGCCGAGCGTGCCGACCACGGATACCAGGCCGTTGAGCAGGACGGCGACGAGCATGGTGGCCAGGACCCGCGGGACGACGAGCCGCTGGATGGGCGAGACGCCCATGACCTCCATCGCGTCGAGCTCTTCGCGGATCTTCCGCGATCCGAGGTCGGCGCAGATGGCCGAGCCGGCGGCTCCGGAGATCAGCAGCGCCACGATGAGCGGGCTGGCCTGCTGGATGACGGCGAGGACGCTGGCGCCGCCGGTGAAGGACTGTGCGCCGAGCTGCTCGGTGAGCGAGCCGACCTGGAGGGCGATGACGGCGCCGAACGGGATGGACACGAGAGCGGCGGGCAGGATCGTGACGCTGGCGACGAACCAGAACTGTTCGATGAACTCCCGCACCTGGAAGGGCCTGCGGAAGATCGCTCGGGATACGGCGGCGGCGAGCGCGAACAGCTTCCCGGTCTCGCGCAGCGGTGCGAGCAGCCGTGAGGGCTGCCGCTGCCGCGGCGCGGTGTCCTCGGGTACCGGTGTCGTCGGGGGCGGCTCGGACGGCCGCACGGGCAGCGGTGCCGTCATGGGCGCGCACCGCCCGCTGTCGGCGTGTAGCTGTTCATGATGGCCGTGCGGGCCGCCTCCGGCAGCTGGCCCATCATGGAGACGACCCGCTCCCGGCGGCGCAACGCGCCCTGCCGGACGGGCATTCCGGGTGAGGGTTCCAGCTGCGGAACGACGGTGCGCGGCACCGGGGCGTAGCCGTATCCGTTCACCTGTTCCGCGGCGAGGGTGGCCGCGTCCTTCTCCTCGGACATGCCGATGGGGCCTTCGCGGCGTCCGGAGAGGAACTGGGAGACGACGGGCGTGTCACTGGTGAGCAGGACCTCGCGTGGACCGAAGGTGACGAGGTTGCGGCAGAAGAGCATGCCCATGTTGTCGGGGACGGTGGCCGCGATGTCGAGGTTGTGGGTGACGATCAGCATCGTGGCGTCGATCTGCGCGTTGAGATCGATGAGGAGCTGGGAGAGGAACGCGGTGCGGACCGGGTCGAGTCCGGAGTCCGGTTCGTCGCAGAGGATGATCTGCGGGTCCAGGACGAGGGCCCGGGCGAGGCCGGCGCGCTTGCGCATGCCGCCGGATATCTCGCCGGGGAGCTTTTCCTCCGCGCCGAGCAGTCCGACGATATCGATCCGCTCCATGACGATGCGGCGGATTTCGGATTCCTTCTTGCGAGTGTGTTCACGCAGGGGGAAAGCGATGTTGTCGAAGAGCGACATGGACCCGAAGAGAGCGCCGTCCTGGAACATGAGGCCGAAGAGTTTCCGGGTCTCCATGATCTCGCGCTCGGGGCTGTTGACCATGTCGACGCCGTTGATGAGCACACGGCCCCGTTCCGGCTTGAGCAGACCGATGATGGATTTGAGGAAGACGGTCTTTCCCGTTCCGGACGGACCGAGCATCACGCTCACCTCACCGGCCGGGAGCGTGAGGGTGACGTCCTGCCAGATGTTCTGCTTGCCGAAGGATTTCGTCAGGCCCTCGACGACTACTTCGATTCCCATCGGCCCTCCTTCGACATGTCGGTGAACGAAGTCATCTGTCATCGCTCCGGCTCTGAGAAATCCAATGGCGGCTCGTCACGCATGCACCAGGAGGCGCACGTTATGTCCGCCGAAACCGCCGGGACAAGCCGTTGAACAGCGGAAATCGTCGGACTTCGATCTCTGGATGGATCACTTGTCACCAGGTGACAAACCCGCTTCCCGGGTTTGTCGGATTCTGAGCAAGCTCTCCGGGTGCACCGGGACCCCGCGGCTCCGGGGGGCCGGAACCACGAGACCCCGATGGCGGGAGAACCTCGTCCCGTCGGGACGGTCCGCTGCCGGAGGAACTCCCGGAGGAGTCCCGGTCAAGGGGGGCGCGACCAGGACTCCACGTACGCCGAACAAGCAGGTACGGACGCGTTCCCGAGCCGCTCAGATGGGACGCTACGGGCCAGTAACCTGACTGCGCAATAGGAGTTCATGAAGTTTCTGCACCCTGAATTCATATCGCTGATTTCTTGTTGACGACTGAGTAGTCGGCCTGCCAAACCTGTCGAAAAGTGAGGCCTTCCGTATGCGGCGCCGGCATCGGTATCGGTGTTGTCGGCATGCCGAAGCCCGCCCCGATCAGGAATGATCCGACCGGAGCGGGCGTGGGGAAGCGTCGTGCGGCAATTACGCGGGAACTGACAAAAGCGGGGTGCTGCGGTCCGGGCGCCGGGGTGATCTACTACTTGACCGCCGAGTGCCAGTTCTGCGCGAGCACCTTGCCGGCGTTGGGCAGGAACAGGCCGGGGGCGGTGAGAGCGGCACTGTGGGTCGACGCGTTGTTCAGCACCAGGCTGTTGTTCCCCGTGGCGGACGGCAGGCCGGTCTTCAGGTTCACGGCCCAGCTGAGACTCCCGGCCAGACCACAGCCGGTCGCCTTCGGCACGGAGAAGGTGCTGTCGCCCTGCTGGTTCCCGGTGAGGGCGAACCTGAGCATGTCACCCTCCTCGTTGCGCGTACCGTTCCCGTCGAACCGCTGTACGGCGACGTTCGGGGCGGAGATGTTCTGCGGGCGCAGGACGATCGGGTCGGCAGCCGATCCGATGTAGCAGTTGGAGCCGAGGAGCGGGTTCTGCAGGTGGATCCGGATCGGCAGCTTCACGATCTGCATGTCCGTGGTGAGTCCCGCCATGAGGTTGAACTCCGTGGGCGTGCCTGCCGACTCGACCGTCGCCGTGATCCTGTTCAGGCTCGCGTTCGTGATCTGGCCGCAGATGATGGAGATCACCGGGGTGTCGTCACACATCAGCCCGAGCAGACCACCGGGGATCTCCGCCGGGGCACCCACCAGCGCGCCGCCCGCCGGCGGGACGACGGTGAAGGTCTCGGCCCCCGTGTTCTGGACGACTCCGAACTGCAGGTCGTTGAAGCCGGTGGTGACCTCGGTCTTGCCGAGCTTGATGGAACCGCCGGGCGAGTAGGAGGACACACAGGAGGCGACCAGGTCCTGCCCGTCGGCCGCGAGCATGGCGGGAGCGTCGACCGGACAGCGGGAGAAGGGTGCCCAGTCCCCGTTGAGAGTCGCCGTGGCGGACGCCGCCGAGGCGGGTGTGGTACTCAGCGGAAGGGCGACCGCGATGGCGGTGACGGCAAGTCCGGCGCGCCATCTCTTCGGGACAGATCTCATTGCTTCCTCAATTCTTGGTCAGCTTCACGGAATTTCTTGAATCGGCATGAGGGCCGGGTGAAGTGCTGTACGGCGGAGGAACTGTCAGCGTTCCGCCACAGGAATCTTCAGAGGCTGCCGGTCTTCGGTGCACACGCTCTCGTCGTACACCTGGGCCGCGCAGGGCGGACCCTGGATCTGCTTCACATATCCGGATTCCCCGGAAATGGAGGCGGTGAAGAGATCGTCGAGGTCTTCCCCGACTCCACAGCCGGAGAAAGGCGGCACGGTGACCGATGAGGTGAGTGGGCCCCCTCCCGTGAGGGTGTACCCGGTGAATATGAAGTCCTTCATGAACACCTTCCCCAACAGAGTGAGCCGGAACGGCTTACTCGTACGGCAGTTGGGGCCGACGTCCAATCCCACTCCGTTGACCTTGACGTCGAAGAGGCGAAGCGAGAAGTCCATGGTGATGACGGTCGACCCGAAGGTGTCGAGGCCGTTGAGGGTCAAATCCGAATGCACGTTGTAGATCGGGTTACCGTCGGCATCTTTCTCCACCGGCTGTTGCGTCATTTCCATCGTGGCCGTGGTGGGCATGAAGCCGAAGGTCAGGAAGGTCGCGGTGGCGGGCGGCAGCTGCGGTCGGCCGAAGTGGTCGACCACGGCGGTGGAGTCCTGGATCAGATGCGCCAGTCCGTCCGCGGTCTCCTCGGGTGGCACGATTCTCTGCGGCCCCTGCAGGATCTTCGCGCAGGCCACCGGGAACTTCGCCGCACCCTTGAGCTTGGTGACGTTCGCGTACCCCGTGATGTAGGCGACCAGATGAGCCCAGTTCTCCCTGTCACCCACGCACTCCGGTGCCTCGGCGGCGGGCACGGCCTCTCGGGCCCCTACCCTCGGCGCCGCCGGATCGGTTCCGTCGCCGTCCTCGCCCTCTTCCTGACCCGGCTCCGACGGCCAGGGCGTGGTCTCCTCGGCGCCGGCGCCTATCGCCACGCTCGCCAACAGCTGATCCTGGTCGGCCACCGGGGTGCAGGTCAGGTCCAGAGGCAGAGGCCTGGCCAGGGCTCCGTCCGCACCGACCGGAGTCAGTTTCACGGCCAACCGCTCGGCGGTGAACGTCAGACCTCCGGCGGCGGAAGCCGTCACCGAGGGGACCGCGCCGGAGGCGGGGAGCGTGAGGTCCCCCGTCGCGGGGACGGCGACCAGGCCCTCGGTGGTGCCGATCCACACGGCCTCCGCGGAATGGTCCTCCTGCGTCACGTCGACCGTCAGTCGGGTCTCCGCCGCGACGCTCTCCACCCCGTCGGCGACCACGTCACCAACCGGGGGTTCGGCCCCGGGCGTGGAATCGGTACTTTCGGCAGCCGTCATCAGATCCGCCACGGCGTCGGCGGGCAGGGTCAACTCCGTGGTCACTTCACTGATCTGCACGGCTTCGCCGGCACGGCCTTTCTCGGGGGCGACGGCCGAGATCCGCGCCTCGATCGTCCTCTCCCCTGAGGGAAAGGCACAGGCATAGGCCAGCTCGACATCGATCTCGCGGTTGCCCGCGGATGCCTGCGCACCCGGGATCATCCCCGCGACGAGGACCCCGGCCAGAACGGCCCCGCCCCGCGCGGCCGCTCGCCCGTGACCCCGCCTCCATCTGCCGCGCGTCGTCATCCTTCGTGGATCCCTTCCATCGGTGGTGCGGTTGCACGGCGGGGGGCCCCCCCGGGAAAACCGCCCGGAATATCTGTGCCCCCCCCGCCGCCGGGTCCGAAGGTTCGGGGGGTTGCGGTCAAACAGGAGGAGG